>CAYPVH010000019.1:0-1531 GCA_964414145.1 uncultured Gammaproteobacteria bacterium | reverse complement strand
ATATCCGCAGCTTGACTAACAGGGTAATACATAAAACCTGTGGAAATATTTTTTCCAAGGTATTTTGCTTCTGTTTGTATCGTGGGATTACTTTGCATCCAAGTAAAAGGTGTAACCATAGATAAATACACCGTAAGCTCGGTTAGTTCGGGCATTGCGCTTTGCAATATAAAATGAACATTTTCTTTTTGAGGATCAAGACCTAAAGCTAAAAAATCTAAAACTACCTCTCGAACCGATTCTTCTATTAATTTTGGATTTTCAGCATGAGTAGTTAAAGCTTGAACATCCGCCACCATGAAAAAGCACTCGTATTTATCTTGAAGTTCGACCCAATTTTTTAAAGCACCAACATAATGACCTAGATGCAAAGGGCCTGTCGGTCTTATACCTGTCATTATTCTTTTCAAATTAGATTGGTTTTCTATAACCATATTTAAATTTTACACTATTATAGATAGAGTAGGGTAGGATAATTTTATTAACTATTGCTTTAATAAAAAAACTAATACGGCGAAAGTATGAATATCCACGTAATGAAAAATAGATAGATGGCACCGGCGGGAGGAATCGAACCTCCACCAACGGTTTTGGAGACCGCTACTCTACCACTAAGCTACGCCGGTAAATTAATGTTAAAAGTATATCAAAACTAGAAGAAACTTACACTTACCAAGACAAAGGACACGGCGGCAATTAGGAAATAAAAAATCGATAGAATCCTAGGAACAAAATATTCCCTTCCTCTCAGAAATATCAAAAACATAAATAGAAGAGCAAATTCCAAAATCATATATTTTGACAATAAATATTGAGTAAGACGATTTTCACCATTTTGTTCAATATTTAGGTCAAAACCAAAAACCTTTGTATAAAACGGGGCAAAAATTGCAACTCCACCGATTATAAAGTCTATTAAAAGATGGGTCGTTATACCAAACAAAAATACCGCTGCGGCGACTTTAAAAAACTTTCTCCCAAACTCGT
This sequence comes from uncultured Gammaproteobacteria bacterium, assembly GCA_964414145.1. Taxonomy (GTDB): domain Bacteria; phylum Patescibacteriota; class Microgenomatia; order UBA1406; family UBA1406; genus UBA1406. Next base: position 544 of record CAYPVH010000019.1, on the reverse strand, counting down.
CCTTTTTTTGAAAATAACTAAATCCATATATAACTAAAAAAGCCAACAAATAAACAAAGAAACCATGGGTTACAAAACTTCGGTGATCTTCCAAATTTTTAATAACAGAATAAGCGATATCAAAATCAGGTAACACACCGGACGTTATACCGATAAACCAGAGAATAGTTTTTTCTTTTGCACTAAATAGGCCATCGTACTTTTTCATAATTGGCTTCATTATTAGAGCCCCGGCTGTAGCGTGATTAAAATACATAAAGTAAATTATACACGTACAAATTCACAACCATTTAATAATCTGTAAAAATGAGTTAGTATTAATTAATAAACACACTGCCTATGAAAGCAAAAAAATATCTCGAAAAAGCAAAAAACGAAGGGTTTGGAATTGGTGCCTTTAATGCGGTAAGCATCGAAAGTATGAAGGCTGTAGTTAATGCTGCTTCTAAGCTACACTCACCGGTAATAATTGAATTTTCACCGGGTGAAGTAGGACATGTAGGGGTAGATCAAGCTGTTGCACTAGGAAAAGCCTTTGAAAAAC
>CAYPVH010000018.1:0-1556 GCA_964414145.1 uncultured Gammaproteobacteria bacterium | reverse complement strand
TCTTCTCGATAATATCAAACCCCTTTTCTGAAAGTATCTTTTTACCAACTATACGTATTAATGCAGGTTGCTTTTGATTTTCGACTAATGCTTTCAACTCGGTCATTTCCATATTAACCAACCTCAAATAAATGTCTTTTATCTCGTTGGCTGTCGTTGGCTTTATACCCTGCTCTTCGAGCTCTTTGTTGACGGAGTTAATGGTTTTGCGTGGCCTGCCGTTAGGATTTGCCGTTTCGCCTTTTTCAGCCTGTACTATTATTCCACCTCGACCACCTTTTATACGTTTCATTGTTCTATGTTATTTCGATGTTATTTATAAACATATCAAATTGCTTTTTTACACAACTCGACAACTCTATATATGTTTTTTCTTCCTCTGGAAATGTGTGTATTGCAAAATGACTTTCAGATAATAAAAATAAAGCTGTGTACCCGTATGGCTTAAAATTGTGTTGTGATATTTTCAGAATATTAAAACCTGACATTATAAGTAATTTTTTAAAATACTTTTTTAACTTACTCGGGTTCGTTTCCGTTATCCATTGCGAATGGTTCCAAATCTTCGCTTGCATATTCTATTTTTGGATATATTTCTTTTATCTTCTTGGGGTCGCCTTTGAAAAATACTAAAACATTTTGATGACATTTACCTATTTTTCTATTATCCATAGATTTATTGACTGTCATGGCCTTGGTTCCTATTTGTTCAATTAGTATGAGTGAATTATATAGTATTGTATTATTTATTTTAAAAATATCTTTAATATCATCTACAAACCTACGATATGCCCCTTTTTTATCCCTTATATCTCCAACGACTATTACTGCAAATCTATTTTCTTTAAGACATTTTATAGAGTCGGTAAAAGCATTTTCAAGTATTTTTAAAAAGTCCCTATATTCCTTTTGGTTGCTTGCGTCGTTTTTTAAATCTGAATAAACCTCTAAATTAAAGTAGGGAGGGCAACTAAATAAAAGGTCTTGGCTGTTTTTTTCTATGTGTTTTAATACATTTTGCCCATCATCACAAATATATTTTGAGTTAAAACCTTTTATTCTTTTGTTATTTAAATCGGCTTGTTCTTTTCTTAATTCAATACCTGTAAATTGGTTACCTAAATAACTTGAAACGTAACCAAAAACACTATCCCCAGCAAAACAATCAAATGTCTTTGAGTTTGGAAGCCCAAACCAATTATTAATAATTTCGGACAACACTGGGTCTAATAATGATACACTTTGACCAATACTTTTAAAGCCTGTTTGTAAATTATTTTTCTCCTTATATTCTGGATTAAAATATCCCATGCTTTCAAATCTGCTCTCCCCATTGTCATTTATCAACTCCCGCCAAAATCTTTTCCTTTCCTGCCAATAACCCTGTCTTGTATCAAGTATTGAAAACGGGGGTACTATAAACTTTTCACTTAACTTCCTTTTTGCCGTTTCTTTTAATTCTTCTTTGTCTTCCGTTAACTCAATATCCACGCCCCAATCTGCCAATTTATCAGCATCCCAATCCTGCAAAAGCAAATCGGTGTCCCAGTCGCCAG
>CAYPVH010000017.1:0-1587 GCA_964414145.1 uncultured Gammaproteobacteria bacterium | reverse complement strand
TAAAGAGAATAACAACCCCCCTATTATTTAAAGATTCTGTTTTAAAAAAAATAATGAATATTAATTTCAAAGTTATTACTGAAATTGATTATACCCCCACAACCAATAATAACACTCAAATAAATTAGAAAAAAACAGGGAGATAATAAGAACTTTTTACAAATATACCCCTACCGGTTAGAGGGCAAAAAATAGTCGAATCCCAAAAAGAGTGTTATTAATTTAGACTTTAAAAAAATACTTAACTATTTTTTGTATGCTGTAAGATTATTTCTTTTGTTAAGAAGTTTGTAAAAGGCTTGTGGTTGTTTTGATTTCCTTCTGCTTGAGTTTTCATGTAAGAACTTCTTTTCTTTAAAGGAATGTTAGTAAATGGATATTCTTTGTTTTGAAGAATATAATTCATTAATAATCGAGCCATTCGTCCGTTTCCATCAGCAAAAGGATGGATTGTAGTGAATTGTGTGTGAAATTTTGCTGCAAGCTCTACGGGGTGAACTAAATTTTGGTTTTCCACGTACCAATCTAATAATTTTTTCATTAAACCTGGTACTTCTTGAGGAATTGGAAATTCATGCATTGAACCAGTAATGTAAACCTGAACTGGCCTATAAATTCCTTGATACTTTTCATAACCACTAATCTTTTTCAATAACATATAATGCAAACGAAGAATCATTTCATCAGTTATTGGTGCTTTTTTTTCTAAGAGTTTGTCATACTCAGCCAAACAATCATTTAAATTAATTGCTTCCTGTTCTTCTCGATTTGTTCCTGTAATTATTTCTGTTTTCTTAAGTCTTTTGAAATGTTCCTCTTGTTCCACAATCCTCTCAGTTGCCGTGTAGGTTAATGTACTCCCTTCTATTGCATTGGATTCAGTGATGAAAGTTATTCGCTCCCTTCTAACAAACTCTTCTTTTTGTTTAGAAGTCATCGATTTTAACAAATGTTTTTTATTTTCTTTAGCATTCTTTAACTTTAATGCTTGGGCCTGCGTAACAAACTCGGTTAAAGGGAGAACTAGAACTTCATGCCCTTTTTTCAAACATTTTTTGGTTAATTCATTAAAAGCTTTCAATAATTCTTCATTATTCGGTTTTTCTGAACCAAAATAAATACTTTCTTTCACCCATTTACCCTTAATCTTGAAAGATTCTTCTAAGTAAAAGTACTCAATGCCCTTAACCTTTCTCTTAATTATTCGACTCATACATAGTTATCACTGGATTAACTATTTAAACTTAACTCAGTGATAACTTTTAATTTCAGAGTTATCACTGCGATTGCAGGCGCGCTTAGAATCAGTGATAACACAGGAACTTGGCTTGAAGGACATGCTAGGTTCAATAGGTTTGGTCAGTTTTGGTTTGTGTAGGTGGTTTGTTTGGTTGATTACTCAGGTTTAAAAAGACATATATCCATAATTATGGATATATCCACGAATATGGATAGGTGGTTGTTTGTGATAAACATAGTCTCAAAAAAACGTTTCCAAATACTCCAAAAAATACTGGAGAAAAAAGAATTCACCCAATACGGGCTAAAAAAAGAGCTAAAGCTAGGCATGAGCATCGTAAACGACAC
>CAYPVH010000016.1:0-1651 GCA_964414145.1 uncultured Gammaproteobacteria bacterium | reverse complement strand
TCTTACTTCAAGTTGTTCCAAATACCCCTATTTTTGATACACTCGTTACACTTTTTGTTACACTTTTTTATTATTCAGTCGCCGTAGGAATTTTATACACTTATTTTGCTAAGCAATAACCACCATAAGTTGTGTTAACCATTTTTGGATAGCCAACAGGACAGCACTTCTTCTCATTATTGGCCTTTGCACAAGGTATAATTAGAGCACAGTTGGCGGTATTAATATAACAGTCCCAGTATTCACCACCCTGTGGATACGTATTTTTGCTGCACTTACTATCGATAAATTTGCATTTATCGTATGCCTCCTGTGCTTTAACGACACAATCCTCACTATTTTTATAGACATCGCCTACTATGTCACAGCCATAATAAACTCGCTCCGCAAAAGCCAGAGAAGAACAAAGCATCATTACTAAAAAGGTTATTTTCATTATGAAGACCTCCTGTTTAAGTTGATAGCATTTTACCCCCCCCCATAAAAAGTCAAGATTTAGGACCTACACCTACTATGTTATAAAAACCAAGAAGTGGTATTGACAGCAACACTCATTTCCCTTACACTACAAAATGAGCTATTACAAGATTTGTAGTGTAAGAGGCCTAAGTGGGAAAAGTACTCAAAGGAATATTAAAAGACAGTAAAGAGTTCTATGAACAAGAAAAAAAATCTATTGAAAAAGAACTCTCTAAGCTCCCTAACGGCAGTATAAAAAAACGAAAAATTGGTGATTCCTATTACTACTACTTTCAGTATCGTAAAGAAAAAAAGATTATACACGATTACTTGGGAAAATCAGAGCCCAAAGAACTCGATAAAAAAATTAAAAAGCGCAAGGCATTAAAAAAAGAACTTAAAAAAGTACAGGACTCATTGAAACTACTTTCTAAAGTAAAATGATTAAAATTGTAAAAAATATTTTAAAGATTTTTGATAATTACGAGTTATGGGACGAGGGTGTTGAACTAATCGGTAGCTGGTGTTTTGAATTATACCAAAAGAACTTCAACGTCAGGAAATACCCGTTAAAAACCGTAGATATAGATTTTCTGGTGCCATATCCCTACAGGGGTAGAACAAAAGTTAATCTCGTTGAGAAGTTTGAACAGATTGGGTTCCGAGTTAATTTTAATTCTGACGGTTCATTTTATTTAACAAATGGAGAAATGAGGATTGATTTCCTTTCCCCAGAGCTCGGGCGCAGTTGTGATAAAGTTTTCCTCATAAAGAACCTCTCCCTAAAAACAATACCACTTCGCTATATGGATATCCTGCTTAAAGACAAAGTTTCTATAAAAGAGGGAGATTTAAACATCTCTGTTCCGTCTCCTCTTAATTTTTCGTTACATAAATTATTAATTGCACAACGCAGAAAGGATAAATCAAAAAAGATAAAGGACATTGAACAAGCCATCTTTACCCTTGAAGTAGTTGACCCAGAAAAATTTAAAGATGAATTTCTGAAGCTGCCTAACAAAGCAAAAAGATATATTCTTAAAAGCTTAGAAGAAGCAAAAGAACATATGCCGCTTCAAGAAGAATTCATAAGAAACATCATCCTTACACTACAAAACAACTAAATATTAGAATTTGTAGTGTAAACCGCTGAAATTCTGGCGGAGAGGCAGAGATTCGAACTCTGGGAGCC
>CAYPVH010000015.1:0-1914 GCA_964414145.1 uncultured Gammaproteobacteria bacterium | reverse complement strand
TTTGCTGTAAAACTAATAATTTTACAGTCATAGACAACTGCTTTACAAGTTGAAGTTGTAGAATCCCAATTTGTACCAGAAGCACAAGAAGCGGAAACCGTTTCATTATCAAGCTCTAAACTGTTGTTGTATAAACGAAACGTTGAAGAGCCATAAGAAACTGAAAATGGAACATTTGATCCTGAGTTGCTTGTGGCAACAGTTGAACCTCCATCTTTTGTTACCGCTGATGTTCCTATTGGATTATTTGTGTTCCAAGAAAATGGAATAGTACAAGATCCTTTTCCTGCTTCAATTTGGCAAGAAGGATTTGCTGCACTAATATTTCCAGTAGGTTTAACTTGTTCACAATAACCAGAAGTACTGTTTAAGCTTGAGCCTGTTGCACATGAAGCTGATACAGTTTCAGAATCCAAAACACTATTGTTATGATTAAGACTATATGTTGAAGAACCAACAGTAATGTTAAATGATTGACTTCCAGAATTTCCAGTAGCAACAACTTGGCCGTTATTATTGGTAACATTTGATGTTACTCCAGAAACTGGATTTTCTGTTTTCCAAGTAAAATGAATTGGGCAAGAATTTTGTCCAGCCTGCACCTGACATGAGGAGTTTGAAGCTGTTATTTGACCTGTTGGACTTGGATTATTGACCTTAAAAGCAACAACGACTGATCCTTGGGTTGCCCATCCTGGTTCTATAGTTCCAATGTTTAATCCTCCACCAATTACTTCAGACCCATCTTGTCCATTAAGAAAACCTGCTTGGGTTTTTGTTTGGTTAGGATACCAACGAGCTCCACCAAAATTTAATTTTTGAGCACTTGAAAGATTAACACTTACACTCCCTAAAGATACCCCACCTTGGTCAGATACAATTTGACCAGTAAAGCTATGATTCGAGGAAGTATTGTTAATAGTTGATGCATTTAAGACAAGCCTAACGTTTGTGGCGGCTTGATCACCTGTATTATGATAATACAAACGAACATTAATACTTTGACCTGGCTCTGCTGAAACAGAAGAATTTGGCCAACATGGATCTGAATACCCAACATTAGTTGTTTGGTTGACTATAGCCAAACCACGACAATCATTAGATGCTGTATTCCAAGAAACAGAAGCTTGTGCTCCGTTTGTTGCCAAAAGGACACCTAGGCTTAACAAAGCAACAAATATTTTTTTCATATTTAAAAATTATGTTAATAATTAATAATAATTCGACAAAAACAAATTAATAAAAAGTAAGAACGAGTATTCTTTTAAAAATTTAAGGTTTTTAAACTCGCTTGTATGTTATCATACTATATTATTTGTGTCAAGGGCAGATTTTTCTTAAGTAAGTTATAATATCTTTGTATGAGTATTCATTTTGACGACGAAAAAGAAGAAAAAAAATTAAAAGAAATTAGAGAAAAAGAAGAAGAAGATTTAGTTCAACTTTTAGCTGAAACACGCTATGGAGTTTTGCCGATTAATTTACAAACCTTACCGATTGACAGCAATGCTCTGCGGGTTATTGCGGAAAAAGATGCTATCTCCCAAGAAATTGCTCCTTTTAAAATATTAGGAAAAAATATTCATGTAGCTGTTCGTTCTCCGAGAAAAGAAAAGTTAGATGAATTAAAAACGTTTTTTAATGAACGCGGTTATACTCCTCGTTTTTACATGTCTTCTTTGGCTAGTTTAGAAAAAGCCTGGGAAAGATATAAAGAAATTTCTTATGCTTCGCAATCAGCAATGGGAAGCATTTCTATTTCTGGAGAAGTATTGAAAAAAACAATTCAAGAATTAAATAACATTGATGATATAAAAAATACAGTTTCTTTAATGGAAAAAAATTCAACCCATACCACCTCTCACATATTGGAAACAATTATTGCTGGAGCAATTTCTATTAATGCTTCAGATA
>CAYPVH010000014.1:0-2117 GCA_964414145.1 uncultured Gammaproteobacteria bacterium | reverse complement strand
TTTACTATAAGTCCTATAGTATTAGCACTCTAACCTGTAGTATGACAAACATACCATAACCCAAATTGCACTATTACTACCCCACTCCTCTACTATTAGTTGTTGTAACAACACTTAACTGTGTTAAATAATAAGATTATTAATTAAAAATAAATTATTTTGGAAATAAGTTAAGGTTTAAAAAACAAAAAGAATATTAAAAAAACCAAAATTATAAGCAAGTACCTTACGATTATCCTGCGGGATATCTCGTTTTTTAAGTGAGCTGAAGTATAGTTTAGTACAAAAAGCAAAACGGATGATGTGAACAAAGCTCTAAGAAAATCTTCAGAAGGAAAAAACGATACGGCTACCGATGAAACATAAATAATAAGAAATGACATGAAACAAATATAAAACCTCTCCCCCGCCCCCAGCTTTTTGGCATCAGGTTCGAAGCGGTACACCCACAATTGATAGTAAGTAAATGAAAAAGCTACCAAAGAAACTATTAATGATTGAAGAAAAACTACCAAATTTAGTTTAAATATTCCTGCAAATAAAGGAATTGCTACCACCACTTGCAATATTTGACTCCAAGTCACAGCAACTCTGTAAAGAGGGATTATCTCTTCTCTATCGTGAACTACCAAAAAGATATTGTCCGCTAAAGATACTAAGTAGTAGATTCCTGAAAAAAAAGCCACTACCATCAATTTAAAAACGGTACCTAAATTTGGATAAAAACGAAGAGACAATATTCCCCCGGCGACAACCCCTAAAGGCATTATTATGCTGTACAAAAAATTTTCCTTTGTTATGCCGGAAGAATGGGATATTAAAGATCCGGAACTTACCAACAACAACGACAAAGCGATCAATTTAAAATTACTAATATTTACTAAGCCCTGAGTGAAAATATAGATAAATATACCTATAAGAATAGATTGGATAAGATATTTATTTTTCTTCTCTAGTTCAAATTTAATCGGCTTAAACATGTTAATCCTTGCCAGGACAGGGAGCTAGTAGAGTTTTTTTAACATAACATAAAGCCATGGCCACAGCATCATTAGCATCATCGGATTTTATTTTATCAGTTAATCCAAATTTTTCCCTAACCGCTTCCTGCATAACCTTTTTGTCTGATCTTCCATACCCTGTAAGAGCCAACTTTGCTTCCAAAGCGGTATATTCGCTCACTTTTATTTTTTTATTAGCAGCACTAAGCATGCTTATTCCTCTGGCCTGCCCTACTGCAATGGCGGTTTTGGCATTGGTATTAAAAAACAATCTTTCTATCACCATAACATCGGGATTGTGTTTTTTCAAAATGGCAGTTAAGCTATTGTATAAAAATTTCAACCTATTTTCTGGCTCTAGGTCGGGGTGAGTAATCAAAACATCACTTTCTATAAGATTTATTTTCTTCCCCTTTTTATCAACTTCTATAATTCCATAACCCATTTTGGCTGTACCTGGGTCTATTCCAATAATTATCATTCTTCGGCTTCTTCCGGTAATTGAAAATTTACAAAAACATCTTGAATATCATCATGGTCTTCCAACTCGTCCAATATTCCTTCTAAGCTTTTTACAGCTGAAGAACTAACCTCAACAATATAACTGGGATTATCAGGATCTGATGAAAAAATGTAAGCTGTGCTACCTAAACCGCCCAACGAACCGCCGTGTTTACTAAAAATATTTCTGACTTCGGCAACCGTTCTATTTATATTATCGGTAAGAGCTTTAATATAAAAAGCCTCGCCATTTGGTCCAAAACCCTCATAAATTGTTTCAAAAAAGCTAACTGAGCCACCTTGACCCGATCCTTTATCTATCGCCCTATCAATATTTTCCTTCGGCATCCTCGCCTCTTTTGCTCTTTCAACAGCAAGTCTTAAAGTGGCGTTAGAGTCCGGGTCAGCTCCGTTTTTTGCAGCAACTGTAATAAGTCTGCTCATTTTTGAAAATATTTTACTTTTTTTGGAATCTGTAACTTCCTTTTTTCTTTTTATATTCGCCCATTTAGAATGTCCTGACATAAAGAATATATTAGCACACTTTAAGTTACTTTATGACCACAAAATTCATTTTTTTAGATTTTTACTAAGAAAGCGCTTATTGACAAATCT
>CAYPVH010000013.1:165-5630 GCA_964414145.1 uncultured Gammaproteobacteria bacterium | reverse complement strand
GATCAAAAGTACCACTAATAAAAATGAGTCTTGAGTAATGTTTGGTGTATTCTGTCTATTGAATAATGTTTTATTCCTTCTCCGGCGTTGGAGTAACAGTAATATCTGGCGCCGCTTCGTCTGGCAGTTCTATTTGCTCACCTCCTGTTGGTACCGGGGTGGGCATGGTTAATTCCTGAGGCGTTGATTCACTACTTGGCTGTTTACCTGTTTCTGTTTCTTCTGGTGGCAGCTGTTTTCTAAATTCACTTAAATCTTTACTCGCCTTTTTATAATCGGGACCTTTTTTGTCGGCAATCAATTGCATTGCCATTTCCATTACGTTAACCGCTTTTACAAAATCTTTCTGTTGAGCACTTGCCCAAGCCAAGTTGTAGTAAAAGTTAGCAACATTTTGCTTTAAAGATATGGCTTGTTCAAAGAGAGCTGAAGCTTCTCTAAAATTACCCAAACCATAGTAAACCGAGCCTAAATTAAAGTAATAAGTTGGGTTTTTTGGGTCTAGGGAAATAGCTTTTTGGTAAGGTGAAATTGTCCATTCTTCTGCGTCTTGTACTTTACCAAGTAATGCCCTGTAAACTTCGGCCAAATTTGCCCAGTAAGCCGCTTTTTGTGGGTTTAGCGATACCAGTGCTTTAGCTTCGTTTATTGATTGGTAAACCAATGTTGTAATGGTTTGTTTATCTTCTTCGGTTAATTTTTCCTTCTGAGACAAATTATTGGCAAGTAACATATTGGTTTGGGAAAAGCTAACTCTGGCACGTTCGTTATATGGGTTTTCAACAATCGCAAGCCTTTGCATATCGTACATCTGTTGCGGCTGGTTATTTTCTAATGCTCTGTATGAAGCAGTTATCAAATATTCAGCTTTAACTGTTTTATAGAAGAAGAAACCGGCAACAACAACAATTACGACTGTAAAAGCTGCTGTGGCATATGCAAATAGGTCTAGATCGGTTAAATCTAACTCTCGTACTTTTTTCTGCTCTCTAAACAATAATACTGCCAAAAACAAAATAAAAAAGAACATCTGGGAAGGTGGAAAAAGCAAAGCCCACAAGGCCAGAACTGCAAATGTTAAAGTAGTTCTTAGTCTTTTGGAAGTAAAAAATAAATTAAGATACAGTAAACCAAAGCCCAACAAACCAACCAAGCCTACTTCTGTCATAATGTGAAGTAAGGTGCTTCGAGAAATCTCAATATTTACGTTCCATAGTTGCTCTATACTATTGATTCCAAATGGTTTTGCTGCCGTAAACAAAGATACATAGTTGGCTGGTCCTACGCCAAAAAGGGCATTTTTACCTAATTTTAGTACATCTACGGTAATTTGCCAGGCATAAGCAAAGGGCATAAATGTAGGCTTAATGTCTTTGACCAAAATAAAAATACTAAAAACAGAAGTTAATAGAGCCAGAATAAACACTGTATTCAGCAAAAAAGCGGTTTGGTTTTTTTGCTCTTGATTTACTTTTTCTTTTAGCGAGTCCAGCACAATAGCAATAAAAAACAAACCGTAAAATATTTGCCCCATAATGTTACCGACTAAATTAAAGCCCCTAGTGTTCATAAATGCCAAACTTTGAGGCAAAAACGAAAGAACGGAAAAGTAAGACAATGCAGTTACCAAAAACATAACAAACAAAGAAATAGTACTTGCAACTAATATATTCTGCTTGTTTTTTGGTACCAGAAATACCAATAAAGAAAGTAAAACCATTAACAAGGCGCCTCGAGAAGGATCAATGAGTGCGTCAACCTTATTTGGTGATACTACCAGCACAGACAAAAGGTAGGAAATGGCAAACAAAAATATAGCGTTGTCGAAGCCGGAGCGATGTAATGTTAATTTACGGCTTACAACTACTTTGGCTGCCTTTATCAGCAAAAACACGGCTACAGTAACTGCCAATAAAATTAGCTTGGCTGTTGCAAACATATTTGGTAACACTGGCAAGAAGAAAAGAGGAAAAAGTAAAAAGAACAAAAATTCTGCAACTTCTTCAAGTTTGTTAAGGTTTTTTATGGTTGTCATGTTTACTTATTGTTAAAAAAATAATTATAAATGTCAAGAAGATATATTTAATAAAAATATTAAACATTAGTCATTATCCAATAGACAATATACAGTAGACAAAAGTCATTAGACAGGAGACAGTATTCACTAGTCAGAAGAAAATAGACAAGAGTTGCGAGTTGGATAATAGATAAATCCGAAATTCGAATATCAAAACAATATCAAAGTACCAAAATCCAAAAAATTCCACTTCGTCCGCCAATTAGCGAGCTCCTTTGAGGATAACAAATAAAAATTCCAAAAAAACAATTTCCAAACCCTCCGAATCGGAGGGCAGGCCCTCCGAATCGGAGGGCAAACAAATTTCAAATTACAAATGACAAACATCAAACCAAGTTCAAACATCAAATAACAAAACAAATAAAATCAAGAATCTAAAAATAATTGGCTCTTGGATATTGAATTTTGGATTTTGTATATTGAATATTGGATATTGAACACTGTATATTGACTACTGTCTACTGAATTATTGTAAAAAATCGAGCGGATTTAATAGAACGCCATTTTGCCTAATTTCAAAATGTAGATGTGTACCCGTACTACGACCGGTAGAACCCATAGTGCCCACACTTTGGCCTTTACCCACTCCCTGACCAGCGCTAACCCCAAGTGAGGATAAATGAGCATATAGGGTTTGGTAGCCGTTATTATGATTAACAATTACATGACAACCATAGCCCCAATTTAAGCAACCGGAATAAGTTACGGTACCCGAATCGGCAGCAATTACGGGCGGAGAGCTACTATTGGCAATATCAAGCGCCATATGGTACCAAACCGGGTACTGCGAAATGCCTCCGGTGGTTGGCCAAATAAAGGTACCCGAGCCACCGCCAGACTGACCGGCTACGTATTGCGGATAATTTGGCTGGATTCGTTTAGCCGGAGCGCTTGAAGGTGGTACACCGTCTGGTACGTATAAAGTTTGGCCAGGAACTAAAGCGAATGTATCTAAATCTGAAAATTCGTTGAACGGAAAGTTTACAATCTTCTGAGCGTCGGTACTATATTTTTCTGCAATAGTATAAACATTATCACCTGATTGAACTTTATGAACAGTTCCACTTATGGGTGGAATTTTAATTGTGTCGCCAGCAGTTATGGTGTCGTTACCCAAGTCGTTAGCCCATCTGATTGTTTCGATACTTATATCAAACTTATTGGCAATCGTGCTAAGCGTGTCGCCGCTTTCTACTGTATAGTTAACAATGCCATCCCTGGGTTTCTGGGATATTTTAGTTGTTGCTGTATTTTCGGCACCAAGCGTATACATTGATATAACCGCACTACCTGTATCTGGTGAGTTTTCTAGATTGTTACCGATTAATGGATTGTTTTCGGCTATGATTGGTCCGGCCATATAGATTGTGGCAACAAGTAAAAAGAATGATGTATTCAAAAATGATTTTTGATATTTACCCCGCTTACTAATCAGTATGGTAACAAGAATCGATTTAGCATTTTCAAAATGTTTTGCCCATACAATTACCTTAGTTTTTAAGTACTGGCTTATAAAAACAATAAACTCACCAACCTCTTCCTTTAGAGTTGTTTTTTTTAACATAGGCTTGCAATATGAATTATAGCAAAAAGGGGAAGTTAGGAGTTATGCGTTCCGGATTGCTAGTTTTGGGTTGCAGGTTAAGAGATAAAATGTAGAAAGATAAATCCGAATATCGAAACCCGAATAAAGACAGGAATATACGAATTTAAGAATTTAGGAATATGGGAATTTGAGAACAAATCCACAATGAATAATTCGTAATCCATAATTCATAATGGAATAATTGTTACACGTCATTCTAAGCGTAGAGAAGAATCCCATGGGATGCGTAGCCGAGTTTGACTCGGTTTCGTCTCACTTATGTTCGCTCATCATGACAGATATATTCATGTTATCCTGAGCGTATACAAAGGATCTCATTACCATAACACCATAATACTTTAATACTATTACACTTGACTAAGTTACTGATTTAAAGCGTATACTTATACGCTATTCTTTCCAAAGCTACGGCAAAGGCGGCTTCTTTTAAACCTGTCTTTAAGTCGTTAGCCTTTTGCCACACCGCTTCGAAGGCCATATTTAGCTTTTTTTCGAGCCGTTCATTTACTTCCTCTTCAGTCCACCAATATCCCTGAAGGCCTTGTGCCCATTCAAAATACGAAACAACCACACCACCGGCATTTGCCAGTATGTCGGGTATTGTTACAATATTCTTTTCTTTAAGTACGGGGTATGCGTCTGAAGAGACCGGCCCATTAGCCATTTCTACAATAACCCTGGCTTTAATCTGACCGGCGTTTTTAGCTGTAATGGCGTTTTCTAGTGCGGCCGGAACCAAAATATCTACGGGTAATTCCAGTAACTCTTCGTTAGAAATTGCACGCCCGTAACTTATATCACAAACCGAACCCTTACAATAACAACCACCGACACTACCCTTTTCCTTCTTACAATCGAGAGTTGTGTCTACGCTTAAACCTTCTTTAACATAAACCCCACCTTTTGAATCGGAAACCGCCACCACTTTAAAGCCTTCCGACTCGGCAATTTTGGCAAAATAATAGCCAACATTGCCAAATCCTTGTACTGCAACAGTAGGACGTGAGCTTGAAAACTTAGATTTCATTTTAGAAAGTAAAGCTTTTAGAACTATCACTCCGCCCCTACCAGTTGCTGCAGTCCTGCCCAATGAACCACCGAGCTCTACAGGTTTCCCGGTAAACGTAGCTGGTGACTTGTACCCGATTTGTTTTTCATATTCATCTAACATCCAGGCCATAATTGTTGGATTGGTATTTACGTCTGGCGCCGGTACATCTTGCCAACTGCCAATGTGTTTGCTTATCTGTATGGCGTAGTTTCGGGAAAGCTCTTCCAATTCTGCCTTGGTTAATTCTTTTGGGTCTACAATAATACCACCCTTACCACCGCCATATGGAAGGTTGGCTACGGCACACTTAAGGCTCATTAAAGTAGACAAGGCAATAACTTCTTCTTTACTTACATTCTGATGAAACCGAATACCACCTTTATAGGGGCCTAAGTTATTGTTGTGCTGACTGCGGTAAGCTTTATAGCTTTTTTTACCCACCTTAACTTCGACTTCGATAACCTTGTTGGGTTCAATAATTCTTTTAATAACACTGTTTGGTAAACCTATTTGCTTACCTGTTTTTTCAATAACATTTCTCGCCGATTCCAGCATTTGATTGGTCATATATTAATATTCATTAGTCAATAGACAATATTCATTATATTAAGCGAATAAGACTATAGACTAAACTTATAAAAATTCATTATCTAATATTTAATAGTCATGATCCAGTATCCAGTATCCAGTATCCAGTATCCAGTATCCAGTATCCAGTATCCAGTATCCAG
>CAYPVH010000013.1:0-65 GCA_964414145.1 uncultured Gammaproteobacteria bacterium | reverse complement strand
TATCCAAAATACAGAATACACCAAACATTACTCAAGACTCATTTTTATTAGTGGTACTTTTGATC
>CAYPVH010000012.1:0-5807 GCA_964414145.1 uncultured Gammaproteobacteria bacterium | reverse complement strand
TGCATGGCTGTCGTCAGCTCGTTCCGTGAGGAGTGCCCTTAAGTGGGACAACGAGCGCAACCCCTGTTCTGTGTTATTAGTGTCACAGAAGACAGGTTCGATTTCCATCGGACAGGAAGGAGGGGCAGACGTCAAGTCATCATGTCGCTTATGCCCTGGGCTGCACACATGTTACAATGAGTAGTACAACGAGTTTTGCAACTTCGTAAGTAGAAGCGAATCTCTTAAAACTACTCTCAGTGGGGATTGAGGTCTGAAACCCGACCTCATGAACGCGGAATTCGTAGTAATCGCAGGTCAGCTATACTGCGGTGAATACGTTCTTGGGTCTTGCACTCACCGCCCATCAAGCCACCAAAGTCGAGGGTACCTGAAAAGTCTACCGTCAAAGGTAGGAACTAGGGTAAATTCGGCGATGGGGACTAAGTTGTAACAAGGTAGCCGTTCTGGAAGGAGCGGCTGGATCATCTCCTTTCTTTTTTTAAAAACTCTTTTCGCTTTTTTTAGCGAATTAGAGTTTTTTATCCACCGAAGTGAGTATTTGTTAGCGTGCATGTAAAGCACGGAACAAACATGAACGAAGGCGGATAGAAGTAAAATAAGAAAATAATTTTCTGTTTTTTCTCAAAAACAGATAGAGTGAATCCGAAACATATCATCGAACTAGAATAATATCGGTTCGAGATTACTTACAGTAAGTTTGGGAAACCGGACAACTGTAAGCACAATGCGTTTTGCGCTTTGAAAGAGTGGCTCTTTACTTGATTAAGAATATAAGAATATATAAACTTAAGTACCAAGCTCCAAATAACAATTTCCAAACAAATTTCAATATTCAAATAACAAACAAAGATAAGAATACGTCTAGTTACCAATTTTCAATTACCAATTTTCAAAAAAGGTTCAAGTATCAATTATCAAGAAAATACGTAATGCATAATTCGCAATGGATAAATAGATTAATTGTTTCATTGCTTCATTGTTAAAGCCAATATTTAATAGACAATATCCAATATACATTATAAAAAACGGGAAGCAGGAATCCATTCTCTATCATCTAATTTCTATTGCCATTTTCCTGCTTTCTAGAAACTAATTTCATATTTATTAACTCTAAACTGTACCTGCCCGCATTGCTATGCAAAGCGTTGCAGGCGGGAACTCTAAATTATTTGTATGGGATCCTTCCCCACCTCTAACGGTGGGTCGAGGATGACAAGAAAATAGTACTAAAGTACTATAGTACTAGCGTACTTTAGTAAACTTACTACTTTACTAAGTTACCAATTTACCAACTTTCCAAACGTGTTATAATTATGACTGTAATAACAGTTTAAATTTATAGATATGCTTAAAACAGCGGGGAATATTAAGAAGAAAGATTACATTAACTTTAAAAATGATTTGTGGCAAGTAACCGCTACCGAATTTTATCATCCGGGGAAAGGTAGAACTGTTATGCGAACCAAGTTAAGGTCGGTGAGTAGTGGTAAAGGTATGAGTCAAGTTTTTACATCTAATGAGCAGGTGGATATTGTAGATATAACCACTGCTCCAGTTCAATACCTGTATTCAACGAAAGATACTTTAGCCTTTATGCATCAGGAAACTTATGAAGAGTATGAAGTGGCAACCGATTTGGTAGGTAAGATTGCCTCTTTTTTTAAGGAAGGACAACAGATGTATGTACTACTGTTAGATAATAAACCTATTGGAATTAGACCGCCTAAGCGGGTAGAATTGAAAGTAATTAAGGCCGACGACGCAGCTAAAGGAGATACTGCCACTAACGCTAAGAAAGAGGTTACCGTTGAAACCGGAGCCAAGTTGCTGGTGCCTTTGTTTATAAAGCAAGGTGAAACAATTGCCATTAATCCTGAAACCGGTGATTACGCCGAACGGGTTAACTAATAAATTGTAAAAAAATAAGTTTTGTTATACTAAATTTATGACTAAAGCTTTAGCAGATAACTATATAACAGACTCGGTAGTAAGTGAAATTGTTGCCGAAAATTATACTACTTCTTCTACCATTTCTGGTGTACGAACCTTTCAGTTAAAAAATCACATAACCGAAGATGGTTATTTTATGGAGCTGTCTCGTTTGGAAAGTGGAATTTTAACAGCATTTAAAGCGGAAAATTTTGAAGTAAAACAGATTAATTTTTCAAAGTCGGCACCAAAAACAGTGAAGGCCTGGCATTTACACTACAACCAAGAAGATGTGTGGTTTGTACCACCGGAGAGCAAATTACTGGTGGGATTGGTTGACGTGCGCAAAAATTCACCAACCGAAGGTACCAAAATGAAATTGGTTATGGGCGAAGGTAAGGCAGAGTTACTCTATATTCCCCGAGGCGTAATGCACGGCTACCGAAATATACTAAACAGTGATAGTTATATCATTTATTTTGTTAACAACTACTATAACAAAGCAGATTCAGACGAAAAAAGGGTTCGTTGGGACTTTTACGGTAAAGATTTTTGGAATATCAAAAAAGGCTAACTTTACCCAGTATTTATGAAAAATCTTCAGTATAAAATTCGCAAGCGAAACCAGTGTTTACAAAGTATTAGGAATTTTTTAAACAAAAATAAATACTTGGAAGTTGATGTGCCTACCCTAGTACCGGCTTTAATTGCCGAAAGTTACCTAACTCCATTTGAAACAGAATTGAAGACTAATGGATTCTCTACTAATGCATATTTAACAGCCTCGCCCGAGGCGTATTTGAAAAGGTTGCTAACCAAATTTCCCAAAAGTATTTATTATTTAGGAAAAGCCTACAGGAACAACGAACCTTTTTCTCGGCTTCATAACCACGAGTTTACTATATTAGAGTGGTATAAGGTTGGTGTAGATTACATGCGGCTGATGAATGAGATTGAACAAATGATAGGGTATATTGCAACAGAAATGCAGGTAAACATTGGGGTAGATTTTAGTTCACCATGGCAGTACATAACTCTGGAGGAAGCCTTTAAAAAATATGTGCCAAAAAAAGAACTTAATAATATAACCGAAAATTTTGAAAAGCTGTATGTTCAATATGTTGAACCTAATTTAGGCACAAAAGGGAAACCTACATTTGTTACCAATTTTCCGCATTACCAGTCGCCCTTAGCAAAGGCAAAAGCCAAAAACTCTAATAATCTATTGTTTAAAGAAGAAGCAGAGCGATTTGAATTATATATAAATGGAGTTGAATTAATTAATGGCTGGACAGAATTAACAAACTACAAAAAGCAAGCTGCCAACTTTAAAAGTGAAGAAGAAGCGATTAGAGCACAGGGAAGAGATGTATATAAAATTGACTGGGGATTTGTTGAAGCACTAAAGAAAGGCATGCCCAACTGTTCCGGGGCAGCAATGGGGGTAGACAGATTGCTGATGGTACTTTTGGGTTTTTCAGATCTTAACGAGGCGTTGCTGTTTCCTTCAAAAAAACTGTTTAAGAAGTAAATCAAGGTTTAAAGCCTTAGCAATTCTTTTTCTACTGTTTTGGTTTCTTTGTGCAGAAAGCCGGTTTTTAAAAGAATTGAAATAGCTAACAGAGTGGGAAAGTAAAGAACAATTCCAAGAATGGCGGTTAAAGGTGAAACTGCGGCAACAACCAATATGGCAATAATAAGCGGTGATATTAGGTAGTAAGTTTGCGCTTGGCTGTTAATATAATTACTGATTTTTGGGGCAATACTTGCAATAAGTGGGTTTAGGTTGATGTCGCCGTTATCATAAACCTCTATTTTTTGAAGGGGTAGGTTATTCAAGTTAATGCCAAAGTACTGCCGACTAGTGCCTTCGGTCATTGATTCGATAGATTCTTCAACTACAAAACGGGCAATGTCTTGTTTTTGCTGAGTCCCGATTGTCTGTTCAAATTCGGTACCAAACTTGCGTTGCAACTCGCTACTAAAGCGTTTATTGAATATATTTATGAAGGGTCTGGTTAGTTTTTCGATAACGGCAGGCGAAACCAAGCTGGCTTGCCTGGCCCGGTTATATGCTTGAAAGTAAACAATGGTGCTTAAAATAACGGCTAAAAAAATAAAGCCGGTACGGATAACGGGAAAAAGAATGCCATGGGCGTAAAATTTAACAAACAGCCTTTCCCTTTCTTTTATTACCCTTAAAACAAACATTAAAAAGAAAAAGTAAAAAAGAGTTAGTAAAATAGCCGACAAAAAATGGCTGTTAACCAAAAAATAAACCAAACCAAAAAGAAGGCTGGTAATTAAAAAAACTTGTTTTTTGCGCTCTCCGCTTTCCAGGTTAAGCAAAAACAAAACAAAACTAATTAGATACCAAACCAGGAAGGAAAAGACCAGGTAGATTAGGTTAAGTTCTATAGTTTGGCTTAGAAAGCCAAAAAAGTTAATTTTACCAAGTAATAACCCCAGTATTGCTGTAAGAGCTGTTAAAAAAACAAACAGAACCAGCTTCTTTTTGTTCATATTTTGCAGTTCTTTGGGTATCATAAAAATGTATTAATTAACCTTGCCCACTGCCACCCATTCCGGTAAGGAGGGGTAAAACAATTAAGGCAAGTAAAATAAAACCACCAATTTTACCAGCTTTTTTTAGTGTTTCTTTTTTTGTATTTAATTCTTTTTTTGCTGCCTGTTTTTGTTCTGGTGTTGCTTCTTTTGCTTCAAGTTCTTTTTCAAGCATTTTAAATAAACTTTCTATGCTTTGATCTGTTAATTCACCTGTTTCCAATTCTGACCAAGCACTGCTAAGGGTTTTATGGAGTGGGTGATTTTCGTTCGTTGTGCCATCATAAATATGTGTTAGCGTGTCGAGGATTATTCCTTCTTTTGCTAGTTGTTTTATTTTTTGTCCAATTATTTGAGCATCTTTACCGTTTGGATCAAGATTTAATTGCTTTATTATATCTTTTTTTGAATCTATTTCTTGTTGGATTTCCTGTTGGAGTAAAGTATGCAATTTCTCAACTTCAACGGCGGTTAAAGCGCGTTGAGGGGTACCCGGTTCAATACCAAGACCGGTTATATATGCATCTATTGAAGCTTCATCAAGATTTATACCATGAATTCTGCCATTCTGATGTAATATATCTATATAGTTTTGTACAGCCTCTGTTGAGGCAATGATGCCTCCCTCAGCTGTAAAAGTTTTTTTGAGAGTCTCGTCTTCGCTTGAAATAACCGGTTCTGCTCCGGTTTCGGTTGGCGCTTGTTGTTTTGCAACCGTAGTAGCTTCTTGAGAACCGGGAACAGGTTGTGTTGCTTGTAACCTTGCAATTGTAGCAATACGATCTGTTTCTGTAAGGTTTTGTAAAACTTGATCTCGATTACCTCCTGCTCTAATCTGTGCGATAGCATCCGCGACTGCCTTATCAACAGGTCTAATAGCTTCGGGAACGGGGGTAACCGCCTCGGGAACGGGTGTAATAGCTGTTGTGTTATTCTCTGTCGAAGGGTTTGCTGATTCGGGTTGTTGTGTAGCTACCTGAGAACTTGTAGTGGCAGGTTGTGGAACATCTGGTTTACTCTGTATACCTAACCCAGCGATTGCTCCTTCAGGCGCTCCTATTTCATCTAACATTATCCTATTATGACCTATATCTATAAATTATTCAATTACGGATTATGAATTGTTTAATAATATGTTGAAAATTGGTTTCTGGAGATTAGAGAATGGTAATAGAAATGAGAAAATGGAGAATAGATTCCTGCTTTCGCAGGCCCTCCGAATCGGAGGGCAGGAATGACAAGAGCCAATGTCATTCTTGTATCTGTTACCTATTTCGTTGACATAACTTTTAATAAATCAATTGGTTTTT
>CAYPVH010000011.1:0-6252 GCA_964414145.1 uncultured Gammaproteobacteria bacterium | reverse complement strand
AAAAACCAATTGATTTATTAAAAGTTATGTCAACGAAATAGGTAACAGATACAAGGATGACAGAGTTAAATTATCAATAACCAAATTTCAATAACCAAATAATAACCAATTTTCAATGATCAAATTATCAAACCGAATCCACAATTCGTAATTCGTAATCGGATAATTGATTAATAGTTCTAAAAATAATTCAATATAAATTGATAAAATAATGAAGTTATGAAGAAGAAGCTTTTCTTTTTTGGCATCGATAGTGCAACCTGGGACTTGATTATGCCTTGGGTAAGAGAGGGAAAGTTACCTGGGTTTAAGAAATTAATTGAAGAGGGCTTTACCAAAACTCTCTACTCTACTATTCCCCCAATAACACCGGTTGCTTGGCCCACAGCTTTAACAGGGGTAACGCCGGCACAACACGGTTTTTATGATTTTTATAAACTAGACAAAAACAAGGAAATCACCATTAATTTAGCTTCTGAAATTAATTTCCCTTTTTTTTGGGAAATTTTGTCGGATAAGAAAAAACGAGTAGCATTATTTAATTTACCAATCACCTTCCCGATTCGCCCGGTAAACGGAGAGTTTATTTCGGGATTAATGACACCGGGGTTAGACGCAGATTTTGCCTACCCTTCAAAACTTAAAACAGAGTTTAAAAAGAAGTTTAGTAATTTTAGGTTTGGTCCGGAGATTAAAGTTTCTAAAGGGGACCCGGAAAGCTACAAATTAAAATTTAAGGAAAACATTGACGACGCTAAAGAAACCATAGAAATCGCCAAGTGGTTATTTAAACGGGAAAAGTGGGATATGTTTGGAGTTAATTTTATGGCAGTTGATCATATTCAACACTTTTTTTGGGAATTTATGCAAGACAAAAATAGTGAATTTAATGATGCTATTTTAGAGATTTACAGAATTGTAGACAAGTATTTGCTGGAAGTAATTCAAAAATACAGCAAAGAGTATATGATACTTGTTTTTTCGGATCATGGTGCTGGGGAATTAAAACAAACAATGTTCTTGAATAAATGGTTACTTGATAATGGTTATTTGTTTTTTAAGAGAAATATTGGAGTATATGCAAAAAGAATTTTATCTTTGCTGGGGATTAACCCTAAAGATTTGATTAATTTAGCCTCAAAATTAGGAATTGTTAGAAAGGTAGGAAAGGTAGATATGCAAAAAAGAAACCGCTTTATGAATAAGCTGATTCTTTCGTACAGTGACCTTGATTGGGAAAAAACGGTTGCTTATTCATTCGGAATGTATGGGGGGATATATTTTAACAAAGAAAACAAACAGGTAAAGAAAAAAGAAAAAGAAATAAAGAATGATGTAATGAAAAAATTAAAAAAAGACTTTAAGAAATTAATTACATTTATAGACACGTCGGAAAATATTTACAAAACAAAAGAAATACCTAAAACTATACCCGACATTCAATTTTTAATGGATAAGGGTGCGGTTGTTTCAACAAATATTTATGCTTTTTCGGGGAATAAATTGTTTACCAAACCAATCACCCATAAGTCGGGCGAACACCGAGTGGAAGGAATTATTGGTTTCTACCCAAAACCTAAAACAGTTAATAAAGTAAAGAGAGCGGAAATGGCAGACTTAACACCCACTATACTTAGCTATTTTGGAATTGAAAAAGCCAGTTATATGACGGGTAAATCTTTATTAATGAATAATAAAATAGAAGAGGAAAGAAGTGTGGTGGAAGAGATAGAAATATAAATAAGTTAAAAGTCAAAGATCATCCCACTGCGTTCACTTGTCTGACGAACTTCGAGGGACAAGAAAGATAAAAATTAGAAATACAAAGACAAGCTTAATAACTAATAAACAATCCGCCAGTTGGCGGACCAATTAGCTAAGTAATTACGAAGCACGAATATCGAAACTCGAATTTTGGATTTCGTGTAAGTTTAGAAATAACTAACATAACTAGATTCAGTGCATGGTAAATGCTGTCACTTTCGGACTATTGAATACATCTTGGTATAAATCTATATAAATAATATTTACAGGCGATTATAGTCTACATTTTAGTTGCTTTTATCTATCAACACGACCACTAATAAATTTTATACAGTTAGTACCTCGGGGGTTAGAACCCCCGAGGTGATATAAAAATTAATAATTGCTAAAATAGCTTAATTAATAAACATATGAAGAATAAAAAGCTTTTCTTTTTTGGCATCGATAGTGCAACCTGGGATTTGATTATACCTTGGGTGAGAGAGGGAAAGTTACCCGGGTTTGAAAAGTTTATTAATGAAGGTTTTGTATTTCCACTTAGGTCTACTACCCCACCATTAACCCCGATTGCATGGAACAGTTTATATACCGGAACAAATCCGGGAAAACACGGCGTATTCGGTTTTTACAAATTAAAGAAAGATAAACAAACCACAATTAATTTATCGATAGACAGAAAGTTACCAACCATATTTAATATCTTGTCTGGAGCGGGTAAAAAAGTGGCAGTATTAAACCTACCAATGACATTTCCGCCGGAGGAAATAGATGGTGTAATGCTTTCGGGGTTTTTAACCCCTAATTTAGATGAAGATTTTATATATCCGGAAAGTTTAAAAGATGAGTTTAAAAATAGGTTTCCCAGTTATGCATTTACCGAAGGCAAGCGGTATGGCATGGACAAGGAATCGCAAAACCAATATTTTAAAGCGCTCAAGAAGAGCGTTATGGAAAAAATTAAGGCTTTTGACTATTTGGAAAAAAATGAAGACTGGGATTTGTTTGCGATTAACTTTATGGAAGTAGATCACGTGCAACATTGGTTTTTTAAAGAAAAAGAAAAGATGTTGGCTATATACAAACTGGTTGATGAGTATTTACTGCGAAAAATAAGTGAGAAGGAGTATAGACACTATTTGCTTTTTTCGGATCATGGTGCTGGGCCATATGAAAAGAATATTAACCTAAACACCTACTTTATAAATAAGGGGTTGTTAAAGCTAAAAAAGAACTGGCAAACGCAATTAAAATATTTGCTTTTTAGATTAGGGTTTACACCGGGACTTGTGGCAAAACTGGCCTTGAAATTTAATTTACTCCCCTCTTCCCAAAGCGGTCGGAAAAGCGCTAAAAAAATGAAATTTTTTTTAGACATTAATGATATAGACTGGGAAAAATCTGTGGCCTTTTCTTTTGGCTATTATGGCAGTGTTTATTTATTGAAAAAAGATAAAGCAACAAAACAGCTTGTGAAAGATACATTGCTTGAAATTGAATACAAAGAAAAACCGGTAATGGATAAAGTCTGGTTTAAAGAAGAAATATACGATGGTAAATATATTAGTGAAGCGCCAGATATTGTCTTTTCACCCAAGGAGTATGCCTTTGGTGCCTCGGCTGTTAGCCCATTTTTGGAAAATAAACTGTTTTCTACGCCCCATACATTAAAAAGTGGAGAACACAGGTTTGACGGAATAGTTGGTTTTTACCCCAAAATTAAGGTTAAAAACACAAAAAGAATTGATATTGAAGATCTGAGTGCAGCCATACTTGAGTATTTTGATGTTAGTGTTCCCAACTATTTTGATGGTCAGTCGTTTTTGGAAACAAACAATGCGAGGGGAAAAAGTGTGGTGGAGGAGATAGAAATATAAAATAAATTGCTACATTGTTTTATTGTTAGAAGAAAAAACAAAATCCAAAAAACAAATGAAGAATATACGAATTTAAGAATTTGAGGATCTATGAATAAAACTCCAAGATCCAAAAAACAATTTCCAAACCCTCCGAGTCGGAGGGCAAACAAACTACAAATTACAAAATCCAAACTTTAAGTAAACACTTCATTGTTAAATGGAAAATTGCTTCATTGTTCTAATTAAAGTACAAGAGTAATCTAGTATGAAAGTACTTTAGTATCTACCAATTTATTAATTTTCCAACTTACTAGTTTGCTAAAAATAATAACTTGTATATAATATTACTTATGAGTTGGTACTTACTACTTTTAATACCCACGTTAATTCATACCGCTATTGCAAGCAATATGCATACTAGTGCTATAAACCTAAAAACTCCAGGCCTAATTTGGGCGTACCTTTTTTTTGGTTTAATATCTGCCGTTTGGTTTTATGTAAAAGAAAATAAAAAACTAAATATTTCGAGCATTATGTATATGGTTGCTTTGATCGGCTCGATGATCTGGAGCTATCAGCCGGGATATTATGTTTTAAAAGCTTTGTTTCCGGTTTTACTGTTTACTGTAGTTAACAAGAAAAAAGTGGTAGGTACCAGTGTATTTGATTTAATAATCGCCTATCTTCCTCTTATATTTTTCCCGCCATTCTTTTTGTACCGAGTATATGTAACTTTTAAAAACAGTAAGGAAAAAGCCAATAAAGCTACAGAAAAAAGATGGTTTGCACTACCCCTTTTACTTGGGCTTGGTGGGGGATTATTTGTAATGATACTGCTTGCAGCAATAGACCCGGGGTTTTCTAAATTTATAGGTAATTGGTTTAACTATTTTAAATACTTTTTTCAGTCGTTAGTTTATTACGTTTTTGCATTTGTTTACTTTATTTATATGCCCACAAAAGCGTATTGGAAACCGGAAGTAAAAATACCACCATTAAAAAGTATGTTGCAGACTGCAGTATTTTTAATGACAACGATAATAGTTGGTTATTCAATTTACAACTCTTATATATTTTTAAGAGCCTACGAAAAGGTAAAGTTTTATTTTGACAGTATGGGTAAAAATACCAGAATGGAATTTTTGGAACTTGTTATATTGGGTAGTTTTTGGCTTTTTGCAAGCTCTTATATTTTAAGTAAATTAACCAATTACTTAAAAAGTAAGGAAACAGAAAAGAAAGACAGGTCTGTTACAAAAACTTACCTATACTTAGCCTTAAGTTTACTGTGGTTAGTGCCACCGCTCTGGAATGTTTACAGAGTTTTATTTTTGGTTTATCTTCCCAAGTTTGGCTTAACTGCCACTCGGCTTTTTGGTGTGTTTACCTTGCTTGCCTTTATTGTTTCGTTCATCAAAACATATATTTTGATCATTCGAAAAAAAGATACGATTTTTGTTTGTAGTGTGCTTAGCTTTTTCTTGGTTTTATCTGTACTTGCATTTGCATTACCCAATAATGCCATTATTTACAACTGGCACTTTGATAAGTATATAAAAGGTGAAAATACGGATTATAAGTATTTGCACAAGTTAAAACTGGAAAACGAAGCCGAATGGTTTATTAACAGACTGGAAGGTGATAAATATATTTCGGATAACCATATGGCACTGATACTTTTGAAAAACACGAAGGTAAAACAAGAAGAAAGAGCAAGGGTTTATATAACAAGGCTACAAAGAGCAGTAAGATTAGATATATTGAACATAAAAAAACTTTTAACAGACCAGAAATTTGAAAACTTGGTTAATGAATATGTGTATGAAGGAAGCAAATACTATGTTTACAAAGGGGAAAAGTTAAGTAATGTTTATTCAATTAGTGAGAACTTAAATCAAGTTGAGAAAGAGCATGAAAATTTTATTAAACGAGTATTAAACAACGAACATATATATTGGTCTGACATGTATGAATTCAATGTTTATCGGGGAATTGATTTTGCCAGTACAACTAACTGGAATCCAAATAATACATACCTTAATAGTTCGATGGTAAAGTATGCCGATAATTATAATAATTCAACATATTTTAAACTTAACTTTAATCGAAAAGTAAACAGTGCAATTTTAATTGCTTCTAATTTTGAACCTTTTTGGTATAAGGAATTAAAAGCAAGCTGTAAAGAAACGAGCTGTAATTATAATAACTTTTTAAGTTTAACTTATGCCTTAAGAAAAAGCGGAATAATAAGTTTGGAAAATAAAACTATTCCTGATGAATTGGTAAAGAGATATATAGATGCTTATTGGAAAACCGTTAACGGAAGCGTGCAGAGTAGATAAGCGATAGGAATATAGGAATAATCTTAATTACCAATAACCAATTAGATAAGTAATTACCAATTTTCATTTAATCAATTTTCAGTCAAGATATAAGTATCAATTCTCAATAAGTACAATGGCTAATTTTGAAGCTCGAATTTTGTCCGCCAGAGAGGCGGATTGAATAAATTTAGAAGCTAGAATTAAGAAACTAAAGAATATCGATTGTTTCATGGCTTAATTGTTAAACAATAAAATTAAATACTTAATATAGATTTGAAACTAGCAGTTAATAAACATTTTATATTGCT
>CAYPVH010000010.1:0-6469 GCA_964414145.1 uncultured Gammaproteobacteria bacterium | reverse complement strand
TGCGGGGACACTCGTGTTAGGACCTTTCACTGACAAGCCCTGTAACGTTATTTCTAATAATTTTATATTACCATAACGACGTATCTCGTGCGAATTAAAAAAGTGACAAAAGTGACACTACTTGAGCATATAAAGTTACAGTCATTTGTAACTATTATTTTACTTCTTTATTTAATAAATCTATTAAAGACAAGATCTGATTAGACTTTTCACATATCCCAAGCCCAATTGTTTGTTTTACTGAAAATTCTCCATCTTCAAGTTTTGTTGGGACTGTAGTTTCTTTAAAATTTCCAATTTGGTCCCTATGAAAAACTTTTGAAATAACTCCAACAAAAAAGTATCTTTCTATTCCTAAGGTTAAACTACCATTCTTTAGATTTTGTTCTTTTATAAAAACAGGACTTCCACTTGAACCAGGAAATACTTGTGCGTCAATTATAAATTTTTTACCTCCATTAAAATCTACCTCAAAAGGTGAAGCTGTTACACCCCTTCTTGTTATTGGAAGATGATTTTTCTGATCAAAAATTCCATTTGGGTAACCAATAAAAGTTA
The DNA here is from genome assembly GCA_964414145.1 of uncultured Gammaproteobacteria bacterium. Taxonomy (GTDB): domain Bacteria; phylum Patescibacteriota; class Microgenomatia; order UBA1406; family UBA1406; genus UBA1406. Next base: position 5,911 of record CAYPVH010000010.1, on the reverse strand, counting down.
CATCTTCAATAGCATCAAAACTCTCATTTTCATTTGGAATTAAATCTACGGGTATTGTTCTAATAAAAACATTTTGTTTCAAGTCTTGTTTTAGTTGATTAAAAATATTTGAAATATTACAGATAGCTAAATCAACTGTTTCGTCTGGATGCTGTAAAAACATATCTGTTAAATTTTCAGTATTTATTGTTACAGAATCTCCTAATTTAGGATTACCATTATCATCTTTAATAAAAGAAAAGGAACCTTTTAAAAATTTTCCAATTATTTTTCCATCACTATTTGATTCAGCAATAACATGTTTGTTTGTAACTAAAAATATTTGTTGTTTTGTTTCATCTACCTTTTTAGATATCAGAAAACCTGTTCCAACACTCTTTTTGGTTGGTTCTTTTGTGTCAGCTAATATTCTGACAGTAGAAAATAATAATTGTTTTAAAAAAGTATTAGCTTGCATAGTTATTGCTTGATTTTAACACTTCAACCTTATTATTCAAAGCCTATTCTATCGCTGAACAATATTAATCAAAAGGGGCTACGCGACCATGCTACATATTTTTAGCTCTGCATAGACTTAGCAAAGGACTCTTTCTCTGACACCATTGGTATATGGAAACATATACAACAGCTAGGATTAATAAGGAAATATTGATTCAAGCACCAAAAATCAAATATGTATTGTATGCTCGTAAATCAACTGAGTCAGAAGAACGTCAGGTTCTTTCAATTGATTCACAGGTTAAGGAAATGTTACAACTTGCTGAACGTGACGGCTTAGAAGTTGTAGAAATTAGAAGAGAATCACATAGTGCCAAAGAATCAGGTCAACGACCTGTATATAAAGAAATACTAGAAGATATACGACGAGATAGATTTAACGGAATACTGACTTGGGCACCAGATAGACTTTCTCGTAATGCAGGCGACTTAGGAAGTGTAGTTGATTTAATGGATCAACAATTACTTTTGGAAATACGAACATACGGGCAACATTTTAAAAACTCTCCAAATGAAAAGTTTTTGTTAATGATTCTCTGTTCTCAAGCAAAACTTGAAAATGACAACAAAAGTGTAAATGTAAAACGTGGATTAAGGACTAGATGTGAAATGGGGTTAAGACCAGGGGTAGCACCTACAGGTTATTTAAATCAAAAAATGACAGATAAAAAATGTGAAGTGTTGGTTGACCCAGAAAGAGCATCAACTATCAAAAAAATGTTTGAGAAAGTAGCATATGAACATTGGAGTGGTAGAAAATTATACAACTGGCTTCGGTTTGATTTAAACTTTAGAACGGCAATTGGTAAGAAACATTTAAGTTTAGGAAATCTATATAAAATATTAGATAACCCATTCTATTATGGAGTATTTGAATATCCCAAAAAATCAGGTAACTGGTATACAGGAAAACACGAACCATTAATTACTAAAGAATTATTTAACCTAGTTCAAGATCAAATCAAAAGTAATGTACTCCGAATTGAAAACAAAGAGTTTGCTTTCACAAAAATGATGACCTGTGGACTTTGTGGTTCTGGAATATGTGCTGATGAGAAGTTTAAGAAATACAAAAATGGCACTATCACAAGATATGTATATTATGGGTGTACTAAAGCCAGAGGTGCCGATTGTAAATGTGGTTATACAGAAGAGAAAGACATTCTCAAGCAATTTGAAGAATTAATTGAAAAAATAGATATTAATGAAATCCAAATTAAAGAAAAGATTGAAGCTGATGTTGAGAAGTTTAGCAATTTACAAAAATTCTTTTTAGGAACCAAAGAAAAAGTTGATATTCCAAGTGTAGATATACGTGGTTATGCTAGATATGTATTGAGGGAAGGGAGTGATATTGAAAAAAGAGAGTTATTGGGATGTTTGAAGAGTAAAATAGTTTTGAGTAATAAAAAAATTAAATTGATTGTATAAACACAGTGTTTCTTTTAAAATACTTGCTATTTTATTACTGATATGATAAGTTAGACTAATAGTTAGTTTGCCTAACTATTTTATTATAACTAAACAATCTCAGTAATATGATTTTAGAAAAAGACTTAGAAAATGCAATGCTATCTTTCCGTCGTAAAATGACGGACGAAATGCACAAACAAGCAAAATTGTTAAATTTCAGTACTTCTCAATTAGAAGTTCTGTACTATGTTATAAAAAAAGGGAATCCAACAATGAAAAACATAGCTGATAAATTACAAATTACTCCGCCCTCAGTTACAAGCATTATAGAATCTCTTTACGATAGGGGGCTATTAAAAAGAGAATTTGATGAAAAAGATCGTAGAACCATAAGGATGACTGCTACTCAAAAAACATTTAAACTTTTTTCTGTATTTAAGGATAAAAAACTATTAATTTTGAAAAATTTATTTTCAAAATTGAGCAATGAAAACAAGAAACAACTTATCAAAATAATAAATATTATAATTAAAGATTAAAAATTATGAAACAACATATTAAATCATTACCGCATCATCCTAGAAGAGTCATCGTAATTTCTTTACTTATTGCAATAACAATTGGTGTTTTTGGGTATATTAAAATAAACAAAAAAGTAATTACTACAGTCGTAAAAGATAATTCAAACATTATTACTAATAGAGAAACCTTGTCTCCTCAAAATTTAACGCTTGGTTTTTTAGCTGGTGGCAGAATTAAATCTGTTTCAGTTAAAGTAGGTGATACTGTTAAAAAAGGACAGGTTCTTGCAGAACTTGATGCGGGAAATACTGTTGGTGCACTAACTCAAGCTAAAGCACTATATGCCACAGCCGAAGCTAATTATCAAAAAGTTATAAATGGTGCCACTGGTCCAACTATAGATGTTGCAAAAGCGGCTGTTAATACCGCAAAAATAAATTTTGAACAGATCACTAATCAGCAAAATGTTTTAGTGGATAATGCTTATCGTAATCTTCTTAATTCAAGCCCGGAAGCAATTCCAAAGGATAGTGATAAAAACTATGTTGCCCCAATAATTAGTGGTAATTATAATTTAGGAAAAGAAGGAGTAATTAATCTTCATTTCTATAACAGTTCTGGTGGTATAAGTTTTGAAGCCTCTGGACTTACAAATGGCACTGGTATAATGAATAGCATTACTTCTCAGCCTATAGGTGATTCAGGTTTATTTATAAAATCTACTTTTACTCAAATAGAAACAGAAGACTGGATCATTGAAATTCCAAATAAAAAGGCTTCAAATTACCTTACAAATTATAATGCTTATCAATTGGCTCTTCAAACAAAAAATCAAGCAGTTGATGGAGCACAAGCAATTCTTGACCAAGCAAATGCTTCTCTTGCAGCATTGGTTTCTAGTGCAAGACCTGAAGATGTTGCCGTAGCACAGGCACAAATGAATAGCGCTTTGGGTTCTGTTCAAATTGCAGAAGCTGCTTATAAAAATACTATAATTACTGCCCCTTCTGATGGGATAGTTACCTCTATTGTTATTAATCCTGGACAAATAGCAATACCGAATGCTTCTGCTATTGAATTAAAAACTAATAATTCTTTAAATTAAATTATATGGAAACAAATATTAAAAAAACACTTGAAGTAGAAAAAGAGGTTGAAGAAAAAATTAAAAAAACCCATATATTAAAAACACCATGGATACGAAGTACAATATATTTTGTAGTTATTTTTGGTTTACTGGGTATTTTTCTCTTTTGGCAAACAGAACGTGGTAGTATATCTATTGAAAATTCATATTTAGATGCACCAATTGTAAATCTTACTCCAACTTCACCTGGAACCTTAAATGCATTATATGTTAAAGAGGGAGACAGAGTGCAGGCGAACTCACAAATAGCATTAGTTGGTTCACAAATAATTTACACCAAAGAAGGCGGTATTATTTCTAGTGCCCCTCTTGTTTTGGGGTCATACTATTCTCCTGGACAAACTGTTGTTTCTGTCGTTAGTGACGAGAAAATGAGAGTTGTCGGGAAAATAGAAGAAACTAAAGGATTAGATAGTATAAAAGTCGGACAACGCGCTACTTTTACTGTCGATACTTTTCCTAACAATGAATATGAGGGTATCGTTGATGAAATAAGTCCAGTGTCAAATAATAGCGGTATTTTATTTTCTATTTCAGACAAAAGACCCGTCAATAAGTTTAACGTCTATGTAACATTTGATGTAACTAAATATCCAGAATTAAAATCTGGTATGTCTGCCAAGTTGTTAGTATATATCAGATAGCCAACTGTATGACAAACTCTGAAGTAAAAAAACCAACACATTCTCCTTGGATTGTACTTATAACTGTAATGGTAGGCACTCTTCTTATTGGTCTTGATCGTACGGTAGTTAACTTGGGATTACCTGGAATGATTAGCGATTTTAATATCACTGTTTCTGCTGCTGGTTGGATTGCAACTGCCTATATAATTTCAAACGCAGTTTTTGTGCCAGTTTTTGGCAAACTTGGAGATAAACTTGGTAATAGAATTATTTACTTATGGAGTTTTGTTGCTTTTGTAATTATCTCTGTATTTGCAGGGCTTTCTTGGAACTTATCTTCTATGATATTTTTTCGTGCACTTCAAGGACTTGTTGGAGCTGCGATATATCCAACCGCTATGGCTCTTATCGCAAAAACTTTCAAAGACCCTCAACAGAGAACTCAAGCCCTTGGTCTTTGGTCTGCCTCGTTTGCTGTTTCGGCAGTACTAGGACCATTAATAGGAGGACCGTTAATTGATAATCTCTCTTGGCGATGGCTTTTCTATATAAATCTTCCTGTTGGTATTATAGGTATTTTTATGACACTTTGGTATTTACCACACGACAAACCTGTAGATAAAAAATCTGGTTTTGATTACAGGGGCGCAAGTGCTCTTGCAGTAGCTCTTACTTCTCTTGTTCTTGTTTTAGAGAAAGGTCGTGATTGGGGGTGGGGTTCTTGGGAAAGTATTATTTTTTATGTTCTAGTAGCGATAGCTTTAATTGTTTTCTATTTTATTGAGAAAAGAGCCAAAGATCCAATTGTTGATTTGAAACTTTTTAGTAATAGAATTTTTTCAAATATTCTTTTGCTTTCATTTATAACTTTTGGAGGTATGATGGGAGCAATGTTCCTTCTGCCTGTTTTTGCACAAACCTATCTTGGTTTTAATGCTACGGAAACTGGTTTCTTATTCATTCCAATGGCACTTTCTATGTTTGTAGCAGCTCCATTGGGAGGTTATTTGTCACGTAAAATTCCTTTGAAATATCTTGTAAGTCTTGGAATGGCAATTTCGGCTTTTGGTATTTATCTTTTTTCTGGGTTGGATGTAAAAACAACTGCACTTGACCTCATTATACCTCTCGTTATTTTTGCTTTAGGTATGGGGCTAGGTATGGCACCAATGACGGCTGCCGCCACTAACTCTGTACCTACAAATGAGGTTGGTGTTTCTTCTGCGTTACTTAACCTTGTGCGTAATATTGCAGGGGCTGTAGGTATTGCTTTTTTTAGTACGGTCTTAAGTAATATTATTGAGTCAAATGTACTTCAACTTGGTCAAGATGCAATTATTAACACTACTAATCCGCAAGTGGTACAGACAGTTAGTGCTCTTATTATTCTTAAAGCACAAGTAATGGCATATGGAGATGTATTCATTATTGCTTCTTGTATTATGGCTGTTGGTGTTATCGTAGCATTATTTTTACGTCAACCAAAAATACATGCTAAACATACAAAAGAAGAACTACCAACTACAACAATTATCCATTAAAATTATTTAAATATTTACTGTACTATCATAAAAAGCACTCATATGAGTGCTTTTTATGATAAATACTATATTATTAAATACTCCACGTATGTCGTGCTATCACGACTTGGCGGAGGCGGTGAGATTCGAACTCACGGACCACTTTCATGGTCCCTTGTTTTCAA
>CAYPVH010000009.1:0-16054 GCA_964414145.1 uncultured Gammaproteobacteria bacterium | reverse complement strand
AAAAACCAATTGATTTATTAAAAGTTATGTCAACGAAATAGGTAACAGATACAATACTTAAGTTAATTACCAAGTTTCAGAAGAGCAATTTTACCAAACTGCCTTTCGCTTCAATTTTGCCAATTGGTGGGCGCAGTTGTCGCTTTATTCCAAGCTGTTCCGAATACACCTACCAAGCAGTTGAAAAATACGGAACAGTAAAGGGGTTATTTTTAGGCATGGTACGCATTATTCGTTGTAACCCATTAAGCCAGGGTGGTCACGACCCGGTAAAATAAATTTACAATAAAACTAATCATGTACGTTACTCATATCGACTCAAAATATAAACAAAAATTAATATTATCTCTACAAGAAAATAATACTTTAAAGAATCGATTGTTAAGCTGGCAACAAAATCCAGGAAGAAAATTATCAAAAAATCAGTTGCAAAATATTGATTACCTTAATAGTATCACGAAACAAATACCTAGCCTGCAATTGAATAGTGATACAAACACTTCTGTTCACACTTTAGTTGATCATAATTCTGTAGGTTTATACTTATTGTCCATTAATTCTCTATACAAAAATCTTCATTTAAGATGTAAGCCTTCAGTAGTGATGTATGACGATGGTACTTTAACAGCTGAAGATATTAACTTTACTAAATCAAAACTAAAAAATATCGTAGTAATTTCTAAAATGAAACTTAATAAGATTGTTACAGAGAAATTCGGCAAGTTTAAAAGCATAAATAAGTTTTATAATGAAAAACTACCGAATGGGCGACAATATAATAGAAAACTATTAATTCCTTTCATAAATTATCTTTACTCCAAAAAGATAATTTTATTAGATTCCGATACTATTTTTTATAAAGAACCTACGCAAATAACTGACTGGATTAATAATAGAACTAAGTTTGACACATTATTTAATATAGAAGATTTTTCAATAAAGACAAAATACTATGAAAAAGGTGACTTTCCTTGGAGATACTCTGGCACTAAACTAGTAGGCATATATGACACGTTAGAACTGGAAAAATTAAGCACACTTTTTGGGAGAAAGGTTCGATTTGCACCAGAACTCAACTCAGGTCTTATTGCTACATACCCAAATCTATATAAAATCGAAGTACTAGAAAAATTACTTACTTCTATAAGTTTCCTTGGATATGCACCCCAAACTCCCCGATACGATTTAATGGAACAGACTATATTTAGTTTATTAGTTGGAACATTTACAAAATATGCTGGTTTACCTAAAAAGCAGTATGTCTGCACTTCTAGAAAGATAACTTATAATGCAGATCATATCTATCATCATTTTATTGGAAAAAGTAAATTTGATAGTTATTACATACAGGCAATAAGTGAAATAAAAAGTGAATTAAATAATACTTAATACTTGCTTTGTTATAAATTTCGCAGAAATTTTTGTACTCATTAAAAGTTCACTCGTCTTTCCACTTCCTGGGGCTTTTTCAACACATAACGAATAAATTTTTGCGTTTGTGTTCACAAGAGCAGCGCTTACCGCTTCACCCAAGCCCCCTTCTTTATAATGGTCTTCAACCGTGATTATTTTACCAGTCTCAAACGCCGCTTTTTTCAGTGTTTGAATATCTAGTGGTTTAATTGAATAAAGATCAATTATTCTAGCGCTTATACTTTTGGCTAGTAATTGGTTATAAGCGTTTAGTGCCTCGTGCAATGTTATTCCGGCGGCAACAATAGTTACCATATCTTTACCGCTTTTCCTTAATACTTTCAAACCACCAATCTTAAACTCTTCGTCATAATTGTATATTATGGGTGTTTCAGCTCGGGTTAAACGTAGATAGGTAATACCTTTGTGATTAGCTGCAACTTCAACCAGTTTAGATGTTGATACAGCGTCTGATGGGTATAAAACAACCGAATCGAGAATGCCTCTAAACATGGCAATATCATCCAACCCCATCTGAGAAGCCCCGTCTTCACCTATTGAAACACCAGCATGAGAGCCTGCAAACTTAATATTAGAATCAGCTAAACTACTCATTCTAATCTGGTCATGAGCCCGGGTGAAAAAGGCGGCAAAAGTTGAAATAAATGGGATTTTGCCGGAAAGCACCAATCCTTCAGCCACTCCAACCATATTTTGTTCAGCAATAAACATTCTAAAGAACCTCTCCGGGATTTCTTTTTCAAATAGTTTCGAATAGGTCGAGTTTTCCATACCTGCGTCTAGAGCAACAACATTTAGCTGTTTCTTGCCAAGAGTTAATAATGCCATGCCATATGCTTTTCTTGTTGCAACTTGTGTGTCTTCAAATTTAATACCTGATAACACCGGGATAGCTGGCTTGTTAATTGCTTCAAGTCTATTGGTAAGCTTAGTAACACTATTTTCTACTCCTTCCGGTTCACTGATTTTCGGCTTTTTATTTGCGTTAACAGTACCTAACTCTTCAGTCGCTTGTTTGTATTCGCTACTTGTTAACACTTTGCCGTGCCAATTATTTTTGTTCTCTAAAAAACTAACCCCCTTACCCTTAATAGTCTTGGCAATTATTGCTACCGGTTTATCTGTTTTAAAGGCAAATCTTTTTTTATAAGCAGAAATAATTTTGGCAATATCATGACCATCTGTTACCTTAATAGTTTGCCACCCAAATGAATTAAATCTATCTGCCAATATATCTAACTGCCAACCAATTGGCGAAGTTCCGGACTGTTCCAGTCGATTAACGTCTACTATAGCTGTTAAATTTTTTAATTTGTAATGTGAGGCGATAGCTGCTGCTTCCCAAACACTACCCTCGCTCAATTCCCCATCACCCAATAAAACATAAATATTTGTGGGTAATTTATCTAAATACATAGCATTAATTGCCATTCCCATTCCAATTGATAGCCCCTGCCCCAGCGAACCCGTGACTGCTTCAGTAAACGGAAATCGAAAAGTTGGGTGACCATCTAATCTACCTCCGAATTTTCTTAAAGTTAATAACTCACCCGTCTCAATCCCCCCCGCCTCTGCCCACAATGAATATAGTAAGGGAGCAGCATGGCCTTTGGAAAAAATCAGTCGGTCGTTAGTAATACACTTTGGGTTTTGAATATTGTATTTAAAAAATCCGGTGAACATTAATGCTACCATTAACTCAACCGCCGACAAACAAGTTGTTGGGTGACCAGATTTGGCATGAGTCGTTGAAGTTAGAATTAAATACCTGACCGATTTAGAAATCTCTTCTAATTCTGAAATTTTGTTTAAATTACCCATCACAGCTTTTAAAGCGCGGCTAACGTAGGCGTTGTTGGCTCTGTTTTATGATTGGATTGCTGGTTATAATTTGGGTCATTTTCTACCGCTATATTTTCTTTAGTTTGTTTGTCTTTTTCTTCCAAACTGTTATTTACACCTTTTATTTCTTTACCACACTTATTGCAAATTGCTGTACTTTTTTGTGGTAAAACTTCGGTTTCAAAAGTATTGCCGCAAGAAGTACAACTTAGTCTTTTCGTTACTCCCTTGCCTTGTAAATTATTCAGTTTTGCTTCCGATATTGTAAAAGTAAGTTTTACGCCATCAAAGTCGACTACAATAACGTCTCCTTCTTTTGCTTTATTAGCAATAATAATTTCAGATATTGGATTTTCAACATATTGCTGAATTGCTCGCCTTAATGGTCTAGCACCATATACCGGATCGAACCCCAGTCGAGCAATTTCTTTTTGAGCAAACTCTGTTATTTCCAAGCCCAAGCTCTGTTCTTCCAGTAATTTTTCTAGGCTCTTTATTTGTAATTTCACAATCAACAACATGTGCCAATACTTGAGTGGTTCAAAAACAATCACTTCGTCAAATCGATTGACAAGTTCTGGTCGCATGAATTTTAATAACTCAACCATCACAACTTTTTTTAATTTAGCAAACTTTTGCTCATCTGCTGTTTCGGTAATTTCTTTCACTTGGTTTATCTTCTCTTCAAGGGGAAAATTATTACCAAAATAATTAACTAATTCCTCCACAACCCATCCCATTTTTGTTTTACGGTATAGTTTTTCGCCAACAATAATAACTTCTTCACCTTTCGAGTTAAACAAGTGAATATCCCAATTAGCTGTAGGCAATGGTTTTTTACCCTCAGTTTTTTCTTCTTTCAAGTAATCGGCCAGTGTCATTGTTTGCCAGTCGGTTGTATTTGTTTTGCGTTTCCATAACCTGTTTTTATAGGTAATTATTTCTTCTTCCTGAGGTGTAAAGGCATGAGTTGATAATTGAACTGTGGGTAACATATCTTCGGGAGTATCGGGTAACGCGTTAATAACGGTATGATTAGCAAAGTATTCTAATAATTTTTGTTTTTTCCACTCTTTCGCTGTTGTTGCTGTTCTAATGTATATGTTTTCACCAACCGATATATACTCCGATCCCTGAGGTGAAATAGTATGACTGTTAAGCGAGAAAGAATCTATGATTACTTTATTTTCTTTACCTTCTGCATTAACCTCTGTTACTTGTTGGCCGGCAAAATAATCCTTGACTAGTTTTTCCTGCCAATTTTGACTTTGTGTGTCTTTAATAAAAAGTAAGTTACCAATTGTAAGTATCTCTCTGCCCCTGGGTGAAACGGCATAGGTACTAAGAGCCGGTGGTTCTTCAATTTGGTCTTTGCCTTTTTTCATCAACTCTTCCTGTATTAATCTGGAACCAATATTTGAAGTACATATCACCACCGTATTTTTAAATGATATTGTATGTCCTTTGTTGTCTGTTAGCCTACCGTCATCCAATATTTGTAAAAGAATGTTGAAAATATCCGGATGGGCTTTCTCAACTTCATCAAACAAAACTACACTATATGGTTTTCTTTTAACCGCTTCGGTTAATTTTCCACCCTCCTCGTAACCCACATATCCCGGGGGTGCCCCAAGAAGCTTGGCCACTTCATGCTTTTCCATATATTCGGTCATGTCGAACCGAATCATCGAATCTTCCGTACCAAATAATACCTCTGCTAATGTTTTAACCAATTCTGTTTTACCAACCCCCGTGGGGCCCAAAAATACAAAGCTACCAATTGGTCTTTTGGTATTTTTTAAACCTGCTCGCCCGCGTCTGATAGCTTGGGAAACAGAGGTAATTGCACTATTTTGACCAATCAACCGCTCATGCATAATATCTTCAAGTTTGGCAATTTTTTCTTTTTCTGTGTCTCCGATTTTATTAACCGGAATTCCTGTCCAGCGCGATATTATGTCTTTAATCATGTCGACCGTAACCACACCTACCGCCTGAGCTTTTCTTTGCTGATATTCCTCTTGTTTGGCCCGAAGCTCATCTTGTGAGTCAATTATCTTTTTTTCCAAAACATTAGCTTTTACTTTGTTACCTATCTTAACCGACTCATCTTTTTCTTGCTGTAGGCTTTTAATTCTGGTTTCAACAGAACTAATTTCCTCGGGTAGCGAAATAATCGGCAATCGTACAGCAGAAGATGTTTCGTCAATCAAGTCTATAGATTTGTCTGGCAAAAACCGACCGCCAACGTATCGCTTAGACAACCTAACCGACGCTTCCAAGGCGTCATTTGGAATTTTTACTTTGTGAAAAGCTTCAAATTTATCTCGAAGGGCATACATCATTTTTATCGCTTGCTCTTCAGTAGGTTCCGGAACAACAATTGGCTGGAACCTTCTTTCTAAAGCCGGGTCTTTTTCAATATGTTTTCGGTATTCCGAAGTAGTTGTAGCACCAATTAGTTGTATTTCCCCTCTTGCCAACGCCGGTTTTAATATGTTAGCCGCGTCACCAGCGCCTTCTCCCCCGGCTGTAATATTGTGAACCTCATCTATAAACAAAATTACTTGACCGGTATTTTCTTTCAACTCATCTAAAACTGCTTTAAACCTTTTTTCATATTCACCCCGTTGGGCCGCTCCTGCAATCATTGCCATCAAATCAAGTTCCAATACCCGCTTATTAAGTAGGGTTTCTGGAACTTCTTTGGCAACAATTTTTTGCGCCAGGCCTTCAACTATGGCCGTTTTTCCAACCCCGGCTTCACCAATTAAAGCAGGATTATTTTTTGCCCGGCGCGACAAAATATGAATCACCCGTTCAATAACATTAGAGCGCTCAACAACAGGATCTAATTTACCCTCGAGAGCTTTTTGGGTTAAATCGGTAGCAAACTTCTCAAGCGCTTTTGGTTTTTCTTCAGCTTGTTCACCGTCTTCTGCCATTCTTTTTTTACCCAAGACTTTTATACCTAATTCGTCTTTATTTAGCCCCATCTTTGAAAGCGTTCTTGCCCCTAAACCTTCACCTTCATTGTATAGTGCGTGTAATATGTGTTCGGGCGAAATAAATTCGTAACCAAGCTTTCGGGCAATAATAAGCGCATCTTCTAAAATCTTCTTTACCCGAGGTGAAATTTGGGGTGGAGTAGTTGAATTACCCGGTTTCATTGCTTCTGCCAATTGTTTTTCAATTTCTTGTGGAATTATTTTTAATGAAGACAATAAAGTGCTAATTTCCTGGTCGGTCAATAAGCCCAGCAAAACATGTTCACTATCTACAAATTGACTTTTTTGAGCAGCGGCTTTTGTTGCAGCATTAGACAAAACTCTATTTGAGCGTTGAGTTAGGCGTGTCATAATGTCTAGCCCTGGTTTTTGACCACTACTTGCTTTATCTGGTTCGGGTTGTGATGTTGGTTTGTTATCGGTGCCAGTTGTTTGGTTATTGGTTGCATTCGCAGTTGATTGGTTACCGGTTTGATTTGGCTGCACAGGAACTTGTGAATCAATCGGTTGGCTTTTGGGAGGTATAATTCCATCTGTTGTTATAGCTCCCCCCGGCGCTGGACCAACGCCATTATACATCTCTGTTTTTTTTTCAACCTTTACATCTGATTGAGTTGTTACAACCTGATTCTGGGGCTGAGCTGTTTGGTCACTACTCGACTTACCTTGTTTCATAAAATTAAATATACCCATGTAGATTCATTATGAATAAATTAGATTCACTTGTCAAATAGTATTACTTGTGTCTAGAATATTACTATGACACCACTTTTAGCCCAAAAGCTTGAAATTGCCGGCGAAGAATTGGAAGGGCCGCTTTCGGGCAATAACGCACTCATTGGCAAACCCATTGAAAGCGTTGGTGACTTGGTAAACCTGGCAATAATAATACTTTTCCCTTTAGTTTTGGTAGTGCTATTTGGGGTACTGTTGTGGTCTGGAATAGATATGGCCCGAAATTTAGGCAATGAGCAAGTGGTTAAAAAAGCTCAGTCAAGGTTAACAAATGCTGTTATTGGAATAATCTTACTGGCAATATCATTTTGGGCAGCACAAATACTGAAAGGGATTTTCTTTAGGTCTTAAATAAACTAAAACTTTTTTGCCGAGCGCAGTGCTTTAATAACCTTTTCATACTCTTCGGTCGTTTCAACATCAAACCATACCCCATCGAACACATAACCTGTAACTAATCTTTTATCGATCATTTTTGTTATAACGTCATCAAAGTTAAAAACTTTTTGGTTTGGAAAATAGTTGTAAATTTCCTGATTGCAAACATATATGCCGCTATTGACCAAATTAGATTGAGACTTTTTTTGTGACTGATAAAATCGAGTAACATAATTACCATTTAAAAGAATTTGGCCAAAATCTTTAGTTTCTTTAACCACTTTCAAAGCCATGGTAACAATACCTCCGGTTTGCTGGTGATATGAAAGGAGAGCACGAATATCTATGTCGGCAACAATGTCACCGTGTAAAACCAGGAACTGTGAAGACTTAATTTTCTCCTTAGCCTTTAAAATTGCACCACCTGTACCTAGATTTTTTTCTTCTTTAGAGTATTGAATTTCTACATTCAATCGTTCACCTTCGCCAAATTTCTCTTTTATCTTTTCTGTTTGCGCGCCTGAAGCAATAATAACGTCTTTAATATTATTTTCCCGAAGAAGCTTTAGTAAGTAGAACAGTAAAGGTTTGCCCTTAAGTGGCAGCAATGATTTTGGTATTTCGTATGTTAATGGTCGCATTCTGGTACCTTCACCACCACAAAGAATAATTGCTTGTGTTTCTTCCGAGTAGAAAGCTTTATTGAGTAAGAACTCTATCGCATGTGATCTGTTTCTGATTTTCACGCTATCAACAACAGAGTCTACTTTGCTTAGGATAGTGTCCTTTAAAGTAATGGTTAATCGCGTCCTCATCTTATTTTGTAAATTATAACATGCCACCCCTTTTTAAAATGTTATAATTCCTGAGTAGTTATGGCAAAAAAAACTAAAAAGAAAATTAAAATCAATATTACAACCATCTTTTTCCTGTTAGTTGTAGGGCTTTTTATAGTTTCTTTTTTTGTAAATAGTCAACGTTACATTGAAGAAAACATTCCCAAAAAACCGATTTCAACCGTTTTGAATGATGTTAAAAACAACAAAGTAGAGAAACTTGAAGTAACGAATGAAAAAGTAATTGTTACATATAAAAATGAAAAGCTTGCACAAACAACAAAAGAACCGCAGGCTTCGATGTTTGAAGTGCTTGATCGTTCGGGAATAGACCCTTTGTCTGTTGAAATTGTAACCGAAAACCCGTCAGAATTTGGCTTCTTTGCCAACTTGCTAATTAATATTGTTCCTACAATACTTATGGTTGCCTTTTTCGTTTTTCTATTTAAACAAGCTCGCGGCGCACAGGATTCTATATTTTCTTTTGGTCAGTCACGTGCCAAAAGATTTGTAAAAAGTAAATCCAGTGTAACCTTCAACAATGTTGCCGGAATTAAAGAAGCCAAAGAGGAACTGCATGAAATTGTTGATTTTTTGAAGAACCCAGACAAATATAGCAAAATGGGTGCCCGAACCCCCAAGGGAGTAATTTTAGTTGGGCCAGCGGGGTGTGGTAAAACGCTTTTAGCTAAGGCGGTGGCAGGCGAGGCCAATGTGCCTTTTTATTCCATTGCCGGTTCTGAATTTATGGAAATGTTAGTTGGAATTGGAGCGGCCCGTGTTAGAGACTTATTCAAAAACGCCAAAACCAGTGCCCCTTCAATTATATTTATAGATGAAATAGACGCTATTGGCCGCGCCAGATCTTCGGGCGCCATGGGTGGGCACGACGAGCGCGAACAAACACTAAATCAGATTCTGGTAGAAATGGACGGCTTTGAGCCAACCGAAAAAGTTGTTGTGATTGCCGCTACCAACCGGGGTGATTTACTTGATTCGGCACTCCTTCGGCCTGGTCGTTTTGATCGCCGTATTACTGTTAATTACCCAGACCTTGAAGAAAGAGAATCAATATTGAAACTTCATTCCAAAGGTAAGCCTTTTGAAGACAATGTAAACTGGAACCGATTAGCCAAAAGAACTGTTGGTTTTTCGGGCGCTGATCTTGAAAACGCATTAAACGAAGCCGCAATCTTGGCCGCCAGGCAAGAAAAGAAAAAAATTAACGAAGAAATACTGGAAGAGGCGGCTATTAAAGTAAAACTGGGGCCGGAAAAAAAGCGAATGCAAACCGAGGAAGATAAGAAGTTAACCGCATACCACGAGGCCGGTCACGCCGTTGTTACTTACAACTTACCTAATATGGACCCGGTTCACCGAATATCGATTGTTGCCCGTGGCATGTCGCTTGGTCATACACTAATTCCACCAAAGCGCGACATTATTCACGAAACAAAAAGCAGATTGGTAGAAAGAATAATTTCTATGCTCGGAGGTAGAGTAGCCGAGGAATTGGTATTCCAGGAAGTTACAACCGGCGCCGCTAACGACTTTAACCAAGCAACTACAATTGCTCGCCAGATGGTAACCGAATTCGGGATGAGTAAACTAGGCCCGGTTAATTACGGCGACTCGCTAGACGTTACCAACTGGTCCAGATATTACGAAAAAGATAGTGTTTCCCAACAAACCCTTTCTAAAATAGATGAGGAAGTTAGCAGCATTATTGATGGCTGCTACAAAAAGGCAGTTCAAATTTTGAAAGCTAACCGGAAAAAACTAGATAAGGTAGCCGAAATTTTACTTGAAAAAGAAAACTTAGACCAGGACCAATTTGAAAAAATAATGAAAGCTTAGTTAATATAAATTCTTTTTAAACTACTCTTTAGACAAGTTAACAAATAATATTCGGAAAGTTCAGTTTCACTCGCAATTTCTTTCAATTTAATTTCCTCATTACCTTGTTTTCCGTACAATGTAACCTGTTCGCCCACAGCTATTTTTTTAACTTTAGATATGTCAACTATTGTAGCCGACATAGTTACCCCTAACACAGGGCAACGTTTGCCTTGCACTAAAACATCTCTTTTACTTTTTAACAAGGGGTAGCCTAAATAATAGCCAATCGGTAACATGGCGATACACATTTTCCTTTTTGTCCAGTACATATTCTTGTATAAAATATTTTCGCCGATATTAATATTTTTTATTTGAGCAATATAGCTTTTCAGCTTAAATACGGGCTTAAGCAAAACTTTTTTCTTTGTTTCGGTTTCTTTATCAGGATAAATACCAGAAAGAGATATTCCCGGCCTAATAACATTGAATGTATTCAAATTTAAAGACATTAAACTCTGGCTACTTGCATAACTGACAAACGAAACAAATATATTTTTTTCTTGTAATTTACTTTGAATGTTTTTAATAACGCTGATCTGTTCTAAGTCTTTTTCTTCATTTTCACAAAGAGTAGTAACCAGTCCAAGAATAGTAATTTTTGAATATTTACTTAATTCTTTAAGTACTTCATAAGTTTCTTTAGGAAGTAAGCCCAAGCGATTTAAGCCGGTATTAATTTTAACTACTACTTTTGTTTTCTTTGAATAAATACTTTCCGAATTCACTAATAGTTTGTAGTCATCAATACTGGAAATAACAGGGCAAATTTCTTGTTTAATATAAGTTTCTAACTTATATTTTGTTAACGGTTCAAAATCAATAACCGCGATATTTTTACTCACTTTTTTCATAGTTAACGCTTCAGAAATTCCAACAACCCCAAACATTTTGATTCCCTGTTCAATAAGTACTCTACCTACTTCAATTAGCCCCATTCCATAAGCATTTCCCTTTAACATTGCTATTGCTTCCGCATTTTTTGTAATACGTTTTATCTCGTCTAAATTTTTAACGATAACTTTCTTCCTGATTTCCAACCAAGCTGGATATTTGTAGTTGTTCATAGTTAATCAAGTAAACTTTCATACATTCTCCTGTCGTCCATAAATATACCGACAATTGTTTTAGGTTCTCCTCTTTGTACCGCTTGAGAAAATATATCTACACATGTTTGATAAACAGCCCCACTTGATATACCAGCACTTATTCCCATACTCTGCAAATCGTTTGCGTTTACTCTGGCAATTCTTGGAGTAACTTGGATAGATTGATCAATTAGTTTCAGAGGGAAAATATCCTGGGAAAAACTAGACAGTCCGGAAACACCTGTTCCGGGTATGTACCCTTTTTCTTGCCACGCAGGACTAAACCCAACAATTTTGCCTCGTTTATTTCTTTTCAACTCTATTATTCCTCTCTCTGCATAGCTACATAAAAGCCTCATTTGTTCAACTACATTTGCTTTTTGCAACTCAAGAAACAACCATAATAAAGAAGAATCACTTTCAACTGCCGTTATTCTTGGTTTTAATGTCTGATATAAATTTGCCACATCTCTCATAAACTTGCCCACCCCAAAAGCCGTCATAGCTGTCCCAAAACCAGCAACAATATCTGTAGCTTCCCCTTGTGTTTGCTGCCAAATTTCCGGGGCTGTTCCCGCGTAAGCTGCCAAAAACCCTGGCGTGTCTTCGTGCTGATTGAAAAACAGGCCGTTAACTTTTCTTGTATATTCGGCAGCACTTTGATTGCGCTCTGTTCTATTTGTAGCAGAATCAATAATGTTTACACCGCAGCTTAATAATAATCCTTTAACCTTCTCCGTTGCTTCTTCTAGTAAAAATGTCGTTACCGGTAAATCGTAAAATCTTGCCATAGAAGCAATGGCAATACCAAACCCACCACCAGATGAAAGTACTATTTCTTGCCTTGAATCTAATAACCCTTGGTTAACTGCCCGTTCAAAAAACCTTACTGCACCCCTCATCTTGCCTGTTCCCATTGGATTTGTTGCTTCCACCTTTGCATATAACTTAACTCCCCCGTTCTCGTTTAAAAGAACAAGCGGAGTACTGCCTACTTTTTCTTTTGCCTCTTCTAAACTAAATAGTCCTATGTTGCCATAAGTGATCTCCTTTTCACCCAAGGCAAACACTGGCCCAGCTTCAGTCTGAGATAAAAGATATTCGATTTTTTTGCCATTCACACCAAACATTTCCCTTACTTGGTCTACCAACCATATAGGCGATTTACTGTTTAGTTTAACTACTTCTTTCATTTTTGTTTTTTAACTATTGTGGTTGGGGGAGCAGGAGCAACCCTGCCCCCCCCCCAGGACTCGGCTACAGGCCGAGGGCGCGCATGAGTCGCCGGGCGAATGCCCAACGACTAAAGCGCTGGTGAGCTTGGTGCATATGCATGTGCGCCATTTTCCCACCTCCTTTCCTATTATTTCCAAGACTAGCTCGTTAAGCAGCTTTCGCTTAACTTACTAACCTTGTTTGTGCGACTTTCGGACTCGAACCGAGTAACCTTGCTCCTTCAGCTAGCCGCCCTTGTAACCAACAAAAAAACCCGACTATGTAGTCGGGTTGCATACCCGTGCCGCTAAGTACGGGTAGTTATTTGTAAACTAACATCTACCCGTCTTGCGACAGGCAGTAATGAACACTAATTTCAAAAATACTTATTTTATTTTTCATAATTCAATATGTTAACACGTTAATATGTTGATGTCAAGTGGTTTTGGTAGTATAATATGTATATTATGGCTAAACAAAGAAAAGCGGCACAAGCAAAATTTAAAAAAGAAGAACACTACTCCCCCAGAAATAAAAGAGAACAACAATTAATAAAAGCATTAACAAAAATAAATAGTGAAAAAGATATGGCCAAGTTTTTAAGGGATTTAATGACTCTACCCGAGATTGAAGAATTCGGTAACCGTCTAGAAATGGCCCGTTTACTATTAAGTGGTTATTCGTACTTAGAAGTCGCCAATAAGATGAGAGTGTCTACAACTACCGTTTCCCGAGTAGCTCATTGGCTGTATCACGGTGCCGGCGGATACACAAAAATATTCAAAAAAGCTTAATTTACATTTTCTCTACAGTTTTTATTCCCAGTAAATGTAAACCACTTTTGATAACCCCACTAACAGCAATAGTTAATGCCAACCGCAAGTTATTATTTATTACCTGGTGCTTAACATAAAAATTATTAAACAACTGGGCCAACTCGTTCAAATATGTGGCAACATAATTGGGTGAATAGTTAAGGGTTGCAAGCTCTACAATTTCAGGAAACCGAATTAACTTTTTTAGAATATTCAGCTCTTCCTTATTTAAGGCTACTTTACCACTCAATTCAAATAGAAACTTCTCTTCGTTAACTTTAGCTTTTCTTAAAATACTTTTGGCTCTGGCATATGTGTATTGCAAATATGGGCCCGAATCGCCACTAAAAGTAATTGATTTTTCAAAGTCAAAGTAAATATCTTTACCTATCTGTTGTTTTAATAATGCATATCTTACTGAGCCGAGACCTGCTTTCTCACTAATTTCAAGCACTTCTTCACTGGAATAGCTATTTTCAGATTCCGTTAATACTTTTCTCACTTTTTCCTCTGCTTTATCCAAAAGCCACTCACCAGCTATCACTTTTCCCGTTCTACTAGACATTTTCCCTTCTTTTAGCTTCAACATTCCGTGACCCAAGTGTAAGGTTTTATCAGCCAATTCAGGCTTTAGTAGTTTTAATGCCGTTAACACTACCTTAAAGTACTCGCTAATTTCGTTGCCTGTTGAAATAATTGACAAGTCATAGGAAAAATCTTTATATTTAGTAGGCGCTAAGCCTAAATCTTTAGCTTCATAAACAGGTAAGCCTAATGAATTAATAAAAACTCTAGTATGCAAGCCATATTTTTCACCGGGAAAAATAACAGCTCCTTTACTTTTTTCAAAAATACCCTTATCAAGCCCCTCCTTCACAATTTTTGCGCCGTACTCACCAACAATACTTTCGGGATAATAGTAGTCAAACTTTGTATCTAATCTTTCGTATATTCTTTCAAAATTTTCCAAACTCCATTTCTTGCCTTTATTATATATCTCCTTAACCTTTACGTATAAATTATCATCTTTTACGTATTGTTTGTAATCAACTTGAGGTTGCCAATTCTCATTTTCAACCAAATATTCCTGACCAACTAAGTAGACTAAATAGTTAATATCTTTTATATTTTCACCGTCTTTTTCGTCTTCTTCATATCTTGTTGCTCCATAAGCGTAAGCCTTACCTAAAAAATCAATTCGTTCTTTTAAAGATTGTTTTTCTAGAGTTTTAAATTGAGTCATATCACCATTTATCATTTTTAAAACCCCAAAAATCGACTTCGCTACATGCATTCCAACATCACCATAGTAATCAGCTCTTTTTACCACAGCTCCGGAATATTCAAATAAGCGCGACAAAGACTCACCTACCGTATTAGTAAACAAGTGACCAATATGCAATTCTTTAAAAGGATTTGGATCTGTATATTCAATAATTACTTTTTTATCTTTAAAACGCTTATTTTTCCCGTACTGTGCCTTTTTCTTCAATATTTCTTTTATATTTTCAACTAATACTTTTTCTTTTAAGAATAGATTGATATATCCGGGCTTAACTACTTCAATTTTTTCAATAAGTTCACTCTTTACAATATCTATTTTTTCTTTTAGTTCAGCGGCAATAAGCATTGGGTTTTTTTTCTGTACTTTTGCCAACTTCATGGCAATGTTTGTAGTGTAGTCACCATGTTCAACGTTATTGGGCACAAATATTTCGAGTAAATTAGCGCTTTCTTTACTAACTACTTTTTCTAATAACCGAGTTATTCTTTCTTTTATCATTTAATTATTATAACCTGCCAGTACAAACAATAACAATTACCTTATCAATTGAGTTTAATAATATATAAAAAATTAGTTAACCGGGTTTAGGCCGGGACTAGTATTTTTAAAGTTAGAACAGCTTGGCTCTACTCCAGCTGTTTTAACAAAGTATTCAACTCTGCCAAAATAACAGTTCTTTTCAATAATTTCTGCTGGCTTATTAACCTTTTCATCAAAGAAAGATTGGTTAATTAACTTTTCCATTAGTCTTCGCCAAATCGGTGCCGCGCCGGTAATTCCAGATGTTAAGGTAGGATTCATAGGAAGATTGTTGTTATTCCCTATCCATACCGCTACCAAAACGTCTCCCTGTTCACTGTTTTGTGTAGGCCTGGTAAAACCTATGGTCCAGTTGTCTTTCAGTTGATCGGTTGTACCGGTTTTTACCGACACTCGGCCGTTACCAAAATTGAGCGGTGAATTTCTGCCAAATGCCCAGGTTCTGGCAAGGTTATCCGAAAGAATATCGGAAATAATAAAAGTTTCTTCTTCACCTGTTATTCTACGACCAACAGTATCTCTTTCGTAAATTACCTCTCCAACCGAATTTTCAATTTTTACTATTGGGTTCAAATCTACTCTCACCCCTAAATTCCGAATCACCCCATAAGCCGTTGCTATTTCCAACATTGTAACTTCACCTCCACCCAATGTTAAAGACAAGCCAAACCTATCTTTAACGGAAGTCCAACTTTCTATTCCCAACTTATCGGCAAAATTAATAAAGTTGTCTACTCCTACAGTTTGTAATACTTTTACCGCTGGAATATTGTATGAATTGGCAAGGGCATATCTTAAAGGCACTGGTCCGTGAAATACCCCGTCATAATTTACCGGAGTATATGGGCTAGCGCCGGCAATATCAAAGGTGGTTGGCGTGTCTTGTATTAAAGTTGAGGCTGTCATACCTTTTTTAAGTGCAAGTAAATAATTTATCGGCTTAATCGAACTTCCCGGTTGCCTAAGTGCTGTAGTTACGTTG
>CAYPVH010000008.1:0-83421 GCA_964414145.1 uncultured Gammaproteobacteria bacterium | reverse complement strand
CTGAACCCAGCTCGCGTACCGCTTTAATGGGCGAACAGCCCAACCCTTGGAACCTTCTACAGCTCCAGGATGCGATGAGCCGACATCGAGGTGCCGAACCGCGCCGTCGCTATGGACGCTCGGGCGCGACTAGCCTGTTATCCCCAGAGTAGCTTTTATCCGTTAAGCCCGTTCCACTAACCACGGTGGAATCGAGGATCATTAAGACCGACTTTCGTCTCTGCTTGGCCTGTTTGCCTCGCAGTTAAGCATCCTTGTGCCTTTACACGTCTAGTTCCGATTTCTTTACGGAATAAGGATACCTTTGTACGCCTCCGTTACTATTTTGGAGGTTGCCGCCCCAGCAAAACTGCCCGTCAAATAATGTTTCCCAGTATTTCGGGATTAGAGTCAAGATTTCTGAAGAGAGGTGTTCCATTGGCGAGCCGAAGCTCTCCCTCCTACGCTCGACAGTCAGAAAACTCTTCTCAATATTAAACTACAGTAAAGCTTCATGGGGTCTTCTTGTCCTGGTGTAAGTAGGCCGCATCTTCACAGCCATTTCAATTTCGCCGGATAGCAGTTCAAGACAGTTGCCAACTCGTTGGTCCGTTCATGCGGGCCGGAACTTACCCGGCAAGGGATTACGCTACCTTAGAACGGTCAGAGTTACCGCTGACGTTTACTGGAGCTTACACCAGGAGCTCGTCTAAGTAAACTTAGTTTCACTCCCAGCGGTTAACTTACCAGCACTGGTCAGGTTTCAGCCCCTATACGTCCCCTTTGAGGGTTTGCAGAGACCTGTGTTTTTGTTAAACAGTCGGTTGGCAGACATTAACTGTGGCCCCGCTAAAGCGGGGCAAGGCATCTCCCGAAGTTACGCCTAGCTTGTTTGCCGAGTTCCTTGAACTACTTTTTTCCGCACGCCTTCCGAGACTACTCGGAACCTACTTGTGTCAGTTTACGGTACGAATCACTAAAGACGACTTTTTCTTCCTTTTCCTGGAGCTTGTGCCTTCGACTTACCTTTGCCGTAGCAAAGGGACGTTTCTACACTTGCTCGTAAGCAAGTATAAATAACAGAGCATGATCATTAGCCCTGATCGAAAGTAAAAAGCCCGTCAGAAGAAAAACAAAATCTCTAGCGAGGGCCGGAATATTAACCGGCTGTACATCGAGCTACCCCGTTTATACACGGGTTTGCCTTAGATTCGCCTAACCCTACGTCGACGAACGTTGCGTAGGAAACCTTAGGTTTGCGGCGTCCTGAATTCTCATCGGGATTGTCACGCTACTCATGCTAGCATTCTCACTTCTGTAAACTCCACCTCGCTTTACAACTTGGCTTCACTGTTTACAGAACGCTCCTCTACCCCCCCGCAAAGCGAGGGCTTCGTCTTCGGCAGAAAACTTAGACTCGAATAATTTTCGGCGCAAGAATCCTTCTTCGGTGAGCTGTTACGCACTCTTTAAAGGATGGCTGCTTCTGAGCCAACCTCCCGACTGTCTGTGGATTCTTACTTCCTTTGCCACTAAGATTTCATTTAAAGGCCTTAGACGGAAATCTGGGATGTTTCCCTTTCGCCCAGACTAGCTTATCCTAGCCGGACTCACTGCTATATCATACGCTTCGGAATTCGGAGTTTGATTGATATTGAGAGCAAAAGCCCCCAAGAACCATTCAGTGCTCTACCTCCAAAGGTTAAGATATAACGCTGTGCCTAGACACATTTCGAGGAGAACCAGCTATCTCCAGGTTCGATTGGCATATTACCTCTAACCACAGGTCATCCCAAGCCTTTTCACCGGCAACGGGTTCGGGCCTCCTCCTACCTTTCGATAGGACTCACCCTGCCCATGGTTAGCTCACCTGGTTTCGGGTCTTCCACACTTTACCTATAAATCGCCCTATTCAGACTCGGTTTCCCTTTGCCTACTCCCGAAAACGGGATTAAGCGAGCAAAGTATGAAAACTCACTAGCTCATTCTTCAATAGGCACGCCATCAGTCGCCATAGGCGACCTCTGACTGCTTGTTAGCAAATGGTTTCAGGTTCTATTTCACTCCCCTCACCGGGGGACTTTTCACCTTTCCTTCACAGTACTAGTTCACTATCGGTCACTAGAAGTATTTAGCCTTGGCCGGTGGCCCGGCCATCTTCCCACAGAGTTGCCGTGCTCCGTGGTACTCTGGAACTCCACCTAAAAAATCAAAAATTTCATATACAGGGCTTTCACCTTCTATGGCAATCCATTCCAAGATTTTTTACTATTTAAGATTAATTATTATGTGGGTCCTAAACACCTTCGATAAATCGAAAGTTTGGGCTTCTCCGTTTTCGCTCGCCGCTACTAACGGAATACCTCGTGGTCTCTTTTCCTCCGGGTACTTAGATGTTTCAGTTCTCCGGGTTCCTTCCCTGCAAAGCAGAGTGCTCGATTATTACTAAAAGAGCGGGTTTTCCCATTCGGATACCGTCGGTTGTTAATGACTGCATAACGTCTCACCGGCGTTTTCGTGGTTTAGCACACGTCCTTCATCAGCTTCTAGCGCCAAGGCATCCACCATTTGCGTTGACTTTCCCCAACTCCTGTATTCTACTCAAGAGTTATTAAGATGTATTTTTTAATCAATTTTTGCTTGTTAAAGAACATTTCAAAGAAAGCAATATTTTCACTTTACCTTCTTAAGGGTAGTAGCGAGCAACTACTAACTACTACCCTAAAAAAAATAAAATAACTTTGGCAGTGGACCTGACCGGATTCGAACCGGTGACCTTCCGCGTGCAAGGCGGACGCTCTAGCCAACTGAGCTACAGGCCCGATTTCGCAAAACGAAACAGAGCATGAAGCAAAAAAAGCATCACTCATGCCTTGCAATTTTTTTTGCCAATTAAAATATCACTGTGGGTTTATTTGGAAAGCTAAGAATGCAGCTCTCCATCCTTCCCGAGTTAGCAAATTCTCATAAAGTACGTCTATTATATTTTATGGTGTTAGCTATGTCAAGTAAAAATATGTAAGAATTAAGTGAAGTTTTAGTAAAACCACAACAACTTAAAAAGAAATAATTTAATAAATTTGTTTTGCTATAATTGAGACTTGCATATGAATATTATTGATACATTATTAATTGCTCCCATAGTTAACTTATTACTACTTTTTTATAGTATCTTTTCTTATCTAAAGTTACCTGGGGCTTTAGGATGGTCCATAATTGCTGTAACTGCTGGGGTTAGACTAGCGATTAACCCCCTAATGCAGAAGCAAATTGAACAGTCTAAAAAATTGCAAGAAATACAGCCGGAGTTGGCAAAGTTTCAGAAAAAGTATAAAAAAGAACCTTTAAAGCTTCAGCAAGCTCAACTACAGCTTTATAAAAAACACAAAGTTAACCCCGGATCGGGATGTTTAATATTTATAATACAGATGCCGATATTTATTGGTTTATATAATGCTTTGTCTAGAGTAGTAACCAATGGGGCAGGAGCTGAGGCAATTGCGAAGCTAAATGAAATGGTTTACTTTACATTTCTAAAAATTAAAACCATTGATGTTTCCTTTTTTGGTTTAAATTTGCATAAAACCCCGGCTGAGTGGCAAAGTGTAGGTTGGTGGTATCTACTAATTCCGGTTATAACTGCAGGATTACAATTATATCAGGCACGATTAAGTAGTAAATCAATGACCCCTATTAAAAAAGAAACCCAAGATAAGAATAAGAAAAAAGATGACCAATCAGATTTTCAGTCAATGATGCAGAAGCAGATGGTAATTATGTTTCCCTTAATGATTGGTTGGTTGTCTTTCAGATTTCCGGTTGGCTTAGCGCTTTATTGGAATATATTTACCTTGTTTGGCATTTGGCAGTATATAAGCTCCAACAAACCGGTGCTACAGAAAAAATAATCTTTTTCACTCTTTCTTTCTCGGTATAATTGCTTTAAGTTAATTTTTTAATGAAAGCTAAAAACCAGAATTTAGGTATACTAAGAATTTTATATAAGCTTCTACTCCTACCTTTGTTTTTACCTACCTTTCTGCTAGACTTAATATTATTTTTAACAATTAATGAAGGATGTATTGACTGTGGCTTAAAAGAAATAATTAAAAAAGGTATATTTTTAAAAATATTAATTAAAAAACTTAAATAAGAAATGGAATCACCGGAAATAGGGGGTAGAACAAGAAACCTTGAGGCAACCTCAACAACTACATCAAAATTAAGGGATAAGTTAGTAAATTTGTTTTCTAAGGCAGACAAGCCAAGCGATAAACCGTCGAGAGAAGTAAGAGAGTATTTAGAAGCTGATTTGACTGATCCAACTGACCGAAACAAAACAAAGCGAGAGAAAAGCGGTAGTAAATTGAAAAAGCTTAAAAGCATAATTCAGAGAGGGGGGGCTGGAGGGCAAGGGAAAGTAGAAACGCCAGATATTAGAGCGGTAATTAATGGGTCGGTTAGAGAACTTTCGCAAAACGCGTCTGGGGCAGATAAGCAGTTTTTTAGTCAGATAAACAGAGGTATTGCAGTTAAGGAAGATAACCTACTGCCAATGGCCAAATATATTAATAAAGTTGCTGAAGGATCGACACAGGGGTCACAAGAAGGAGTAAGAAAAATAAACGCTGCAGTGGAAATATTTTTGGGTGAAGATGTTCCGTCGGTAGAAAACTTAGAAACGGTAGCACAGATAGCTAGGTATGCAAGAGATTATTATGGTTTACCCGATGATTTCTCAGTTGAGCTGCATAGACGACTTGTTGAAGATTATGGCATCGATGATTTTGCTGCAATTGACTTGCTTCAATCAATTGAAGCTGAACCATTTGAGACAGAAAGAACCGAAGCTGGTTCTGAACCGCTTGATGTGTTAAGAAAGAAGTTTGTTGAAACTCTTTCGAAAGGGGATCAAATAAAGGCAGATATGCTTTTAACCACACTGGACCCGCTACAAATACTTAAATTAGTACAAACATTTACCAAAACAGATAAAGAGGCTGCTAGGCACCAATTTATGGAAGAAATGATCAGAAAATCTAAACTTACTTTTGATAACCCTGAAGCATCAAGGCAAGCATTAATGGAATACTATACATTATTAGGGATGAGGATACATGAAGTTTATGAATCACAACTTGGTGGTGGTCGTTTTCAATTAATGTTTAGACAGCAAAATCAGGTAGTTAGAAATTTTGATTCTTTTGACGAAAAACAGTTAAAAAATATTACCGAATTAGCTTCGTACTTAATGGTTGGCACATCTGACCCGTACACAATGGTCGAATTTTTCAGAGGTAAAGTGGCCCAACTGTCTAGGCAAGAAGCAGGTTACTACGAGGAAAGCGGCATAGACTTAACAAAACTAGAAACAAAAATAAGTGGCGCATTAAATAGCAGAAACCAAGAGTTAAGAGTTGCCGACGACCAGTTTGACGAAATCTTTCATGATATTAGAACTTTGGCACTAAGAGGTTTGGGTGGTAGTGACCAAGGAACAAATCGATGGATGGGTTTTTATCATGACGTGTCCAGCAGTGTTCAATCGATGAAAGCCGATCCATATGTGAAAAAGCAGCTTAAGTTTGGCCAAACAACAGATGAAAGCAAAGAGCATGAAGAGTTGGCAGTTGCTTTTATGTATGAAGACACCAGGCAAGACAGTCATAATGGTGAGGAAAGAATTAGAACAACAGAGGTGAAACGCCAGGAAAGTATCGCTTATATTGCTCCATTGTATATATCGTCTGAAATTGGGGCAATTGAACAGGGCTACAGAGCTTTAAAAGAGATAACTGAAAAAGCAAAAGGGGGTAATTCGGAAGCTTTTAGTGAGGCGGCAAAGCAGTTAAACAACGCAACAGCAGAAAAGTTATTTGCCCGAAGAGAAGTGATGCAGGCCTATGCCACATACCTTTCGATTATTGAAAGAAAGTTGGTTGCCAATAATTACGCATTAACGCCAGACCTGTTTAAAGAACTAAATTCTGAGAAATTGGAAATAGACTATCAGTTAGAACAGGAACTGAAGTTTTTGTACCCCGATATGAATGACCAGGAAAAGTCGGTGTATAGCGCTATTGGTAGAGGTTTAACTATTGCAAGTGGGGATTTATTGTGGTTATTGTCTAAAGCAACGCCACCGATGGATGTTGCTTTGGGAAAAATAAAAGCACAGGAAGGAACGCCAGCGGCAATAGTAATAGGAAAAATGGAAAGAGGTGAAAGAATAAGGCAGTCTGAATTTGAACACATAAAGGGTGCATTAATTGAGCAATTCGGGCCAAGTTACAATGATTTTCCATTTCGAGAACTTCTGTTTGAGCTTAACCCGCTTAAATGGATGTGGTTCTGGATTAAGCATGACCCTTATAATTTAAATTTATTATCTTTTGCTCCAATAGATCTTGAGGAAAGGATGCCACCAGTTTCTGAAAGGTGGAACAGGGCGGTAGATGTGTGGAATGCAACAGTATTTGGGATTAACACCGATGATGAAAAAACGGCAAAGGCTTTTAGAGAACAAGAAATACCAGCCTTTATGCTTGAGAAACTAGGGGCACACGCCAGTCTTTCCAGAAGAGCAGGTTGGAGAAATGAGTCCTTTTTCTATACAAGAGAAGATTGTATTTTTATTCCAGGTAGCTCAGTGGTTGACGGAGAGGCTACATTTACCAAAATTTTAAAAAGGGACGGCCAAACTGCTGCATATAACTTTTTAAAGAAGCCACCTGGAAACATTAGAATTAAGTGGGAAACAGAAGACAGTAAAAAAAGAGATAAAGAAATGGTTGGTTCTATTGTGAGTGATTTCTTTCAAAATCGGCCAACCTTTTTTTTCCGACACGAACAGCCACAGTATTTTAGACACAACGAAAGTTTTCGGGGTAGTATTGAAGCCTGGATTAGAGATAACTATAGGAATAACGGCTTGGTTGCCTTTTTAACCCATGACGAAGTAGAAGCGCTTAGAGGAACAGAGGCTAATCCGCTCACGTTTGGTGAAAACGATGATTTAACTCGAGCCAGAAGGATTTTTGAACGCGCCATGTCTGGACTTGAGTTTGTTGAACGGGCAAGGATAGATATATTCAAAGCAGGTGACGTTACAGTTGAAGATTTTATTCTTAATCCAGATGATGAGAGATTTAAAACGCTAAAAGAAAGAACAAAAGCATATTTAGTTGGTAACATAAAAAAAGTTTATGACGCCCAAGGAACAGAGGAGGAACTTTATAGAGAGTTTATAAAAATATCTAGAAAAATATTTTATGACAAAGATAGTTTAATGGCAAAAAGTAGGGTTAAGGGAATATTTAGCGAAGAAACATCTTTAAAAGATTATTATAGCAAGTTAATTTTGAATGGTAATGTAGACCCGTTTGGTTGGGAAAATATGAATAATATGAATCTTCATTTTCAGCACATTGGTATGACACTTTTTCCACGAAATGCTGGTGACCTTGGGGCGTATATTGGAGTAACAAAACATTTTGGCGACATAATTAATGGTGCTGTTGAAGCAATTCAAACAAGGGATACTGAAAAGTCGGTAGAAAAAATGATCGCAAAACTGAAAGAAGCAATTCCCAAAATTAAAACCTTTAAGCAAAGTTATGGTGATGATGGAGCTGCTAAGGCTGCAGGTACGATGTTTGCCTATGTAGGTGGTATTTTTAGAGGTTCGCTGGCAAGAGATATACCTTTGGCAGGGCGCTATGTTCCCGGGCAAGCCTCTTGGGCATCTTTTAACTACCCGAGTGACAAATATGGGAGTTTAAATTGGAGCGTAAAAGAAATGAAGAAGGTGTACGACGCTGTTGAACCGGAGGGGATGTTTATTTACGGTCAATCTGACTTAAAAACTACTGGGTTAAGCAGTAAAATCCAAATTCCTATGGGTAAAGGAAAAGATGGTACCGCAAGAAAATTAGAAGTTCCCCTGCCTTCTTTTTTGGTTGAGCCATTACAGAAAGCCTTTCCAACTTTGTTCCGAATTAAAAGCAAACCACATATTGGTGACTGGACTGTAGAAAATATTCGAGGTCACTTAAGAATTGATGAAGGGTATGTTTTTGGTAACATGATGGCAACAATCTTGATTATTGGGTTTTTATTGATGCTATGGAAGGCGATGCAAGAAGGTATGAAAGAGGTTGAAATGAAATAGGTTATTGTTAAATAGTATTTTTACTACTTTTTAAGTTTATCCAGAAGGGGTTTAGCAAATTGGGCTGTTGTATGAAATTGACCAGCCAAGCCCATTCCCTGTGTTGCAGAACTGGTTATTGGTTGAGTAAGCATGCTAGGGCCAACATTAAACATCGGCTTTGTGCCAAAAATTCCCTTAACTTTAGCTACAACTTGTGGAATTAGTAAAACAATACCTAAACTAATCAAGCCAATCGAAATTTGGGGTATACCCGACTGAACTAACATTGGCGGCACCCAAAAATTCTGGTTCTGTACCAGTGAGGCAATACCATAAGCGAGGTATAGCATAACGGCAGTAACTACAAATGTAAGCATGTTAGATAATAAACCTTTAATCCAACTGCTTAGTGTGTTTTGCCCGGGAACGGCATTCACCAATAATATTAATGGTGACAAAATAATACTGATTAATATTTGTATATAAGCGTTCAAAAGCATAAAGAATATTTTGAAGATATTAAAGAATAAAACGACTAAGATTAATAAAACAAAAATTGGACTGAGCGCGTTAATAAAAAAATTACCACCATCTGCAGCAGTACCAGAAATTCCAGCAGCAATTAAACCAATAATTGGAAAAGCTAGTAGCCCAATTCCTGAAACGGCAGACATACCAATTCCAAGGCCGGCAATAGTTGTGCCACCCACTGCAACAGCCCCACCAACAGCGGTACCGATGTTGGAAAATTCCAAGGCCGGGGCTAATGTTCTTTTAATTAATACTCCTAAACCACCAGTGGTAAAATCTGCAATGGCTTTAGCAACGTTTGGATCACTAATTTCGTTAATATTCCCAATTACACCAATTCCGGCAGCAATTAAAACATACATAAAATCAATGATTAAACTGGCAATTGGGAAAGAAAAAGCAATTAGAATCATTGTTACAACAAGCTTAGGAATAGTGTTTTCAACATTCGCAATAGTCTGGGGGTTAACTTTACTGCGGAACATTATCATTAAACCAATAAACAACATAACAATGCTTAGCAAAATGTATGCAATATCTCTGAAAGCGCGCCAAATAGGAAGAATAGGTAATAGCCGGGAATAAGTGATACCTTGAGCATATGTTTTGGGAATTAGTCCAGCCCTATTAAAGGTGTAAGCCAGAAATTCTCCGGTTGAGGCCGGGGGTTGTGTATAGAGAAAAGCAATTAATTGTGTGCCTTGTGCCAAAACGCTTTTATTCATATAGTACCTGGCTTCGGTTTGATTTTTAGCGCCACAAACAACGCCACCAAGTGCACAGCTAAGACTGCTGGGAATATCGGTTCCGATTTGCTTTAAGGTTATTCTTTCTTGGCACAAGCCCTCGTCCCCTTCTCCACGACAATCACGTAACGCTTCTTCTTGTTGGCCTAAACTGGGCAGGTCCCACCGATTCTGGATTTTTACATCTACCGTTTCGGCTTTTGTAATTGAAAACAAAAGCGGCAAAAACAAAAAAAATATTGTTGACAAAAGAAATCCAGGAAGTATTCTTCTCATTACTTATCATTCTGGCAACATTCATGAGCTTTGTCAAGATAAGGACTTTTGAGATATGAATGCAAAAAACAAACATGTTAATATGTATATATGCAAGAGCATCCGGTACCAAGGCAAATAACAACATTTGAATTTAAATTAATTGGTGAATTAACAATAAAGCAATTCGGTTATTTGGCTTTTGGGGCTGTATTTGGTGTAATATTATTTTTTTTAATTCCAAATATTTTTTTATTGAATTTTATTGTTGCTGCAGTGCCGGTGGCTATTGGAATTGGATTTGCCTTTGTGCCAATTAACGAAAGGCCCTTAGACATTTGGCTGAAAAATTTATTTAAGCGGTTAACATCGCCAACGCAGTATTATTTTAAGAAAAATAATCTACCACCCAAAATATTACTTGGAATAACCTTGCCACCGAGAGAAGTGTTAATTGAGCACATTAAGGCTCAGCAAAAGCTTAATGAATATCTTGAAAAAAAACCCAGAGAAGATTTGAAAGATAAACTTGAAGATATAGATCAAAGCTTTGAACAAAAAAAAAGTAAACTACAATCCTTAATGTTTGCTTCACCTACTACTGAGGGAACAGAAGAAAAGCGAGTTTCACCAACGACCTCAAATATAAATGAAAATTTGGTTAGCGGAATTAAAGTGAATCCAGATCTACATAACGACAGGCTGGAAAGTAATTTCACAACCATAAATATTGGTAGCAAAGAGGTGAATAATAGCAGCAGTGTTATTACCGTTTCGGGAGTTGTTTTGTCTTCAGGTGGTGTTCCGCTTGGGAATATATTAGTATATATAAAGAAAGGCATTGAAACGGTTCGGTTGTTTAAAACGGCTAGCAATGGGATTTTTCAAAATAATCTACCGCTGCCAAAAGGGGACTATTTCATAGAGCTTGAGGATCCTAAAAAAAAGTACCATTTTGCTAAAATGAAATTAAACGAATCAGCAGAAAATATTAAAATATTTGCATTGTAATTTAACAAGTAAAACATGATAAAAAAACAAACAGCCCCAATAAAGTCTACTACTCAGGAATTTATCGAAATTAAAGAAATAGATAATGATATTGTTTTACTTAAAGATGGATCTTGTGTTACGGTAATAGAAACTTCAGCTATAAATTTTTCATTGCTTTCTGAAGAAGAGCAAGACTCGTTAATCTATGCTTATGGCTCATTATTAAATTCATTGTCTTTTGCTATTCAAATTGTAATTGCTTCAAATCGAATGAATATTTCTGATTATTTAAGCTATCTAGATAAAAAGCTGGAAAAACAAACAAGCAACATAACCAAGGATTGGTTAATTAAATATATGGAGTTTATAAAAAGTATTGTGACACAAAACACTGTCTTAAAAAAACGATTTTTTTTAGTTATCTCTTTTTCAACTCTTGAATTAGGGGCAAAAGGAGCTGTTTCTTCTAGCTATTCTTCTGAATATATAATGCAAAGAGCAAAAACTGCACTTTATCCTAAAAAAGACCATTTATTGAGATTGTTAGCTAGGGTTGGGTTACGTTCCCAAACACTTTCCAAAACTGAATTGGTGAATTTTTTTTACAATTTGTACAATCCCTCTTCAACCGGTGCTGATTTGGTAGATGCTGGTATGTTTGAAAGTTACTTAGTTCACGGAGAATAATTCATGTTTAATTTTGGCAAAAAAAATAGCAATACTGAAGAAACTAAATCAACAGCAAAACAAGCTAGTACTGAAGCAAAGGTTAGTGAAGAAAAAGTTCAGGATCAGACAGTTGATAAACAGGTGGTGCCTAAAAAGGCAAACGAAGAGCAAAAAAAGGCAGTAAAAACAGATAAGATTGCCAGTAAGTTTGCCTTAGGTTTAACAAGTGTATCAGATATTGTAGCCCCTTCTTATGTGGAAGTAGACTTTTCACATTTAAAGGTTAACGATACCTACTACACTACCCTGTTTGTGGTTGGTTATCCAAGATATGTTGGTCCTAATTGGCTTCATTCTTTAATAACCTTTGATCACCCTCTAGTTGTTTCGATGTTTATATATCCAACACAATCAAAAGTAGTTTTAGATGATCTTAAAAGAAAAATTGCCGAAATGGAGGCAACGCTGGAAAGCGAAATTAAAAAAGGGAAAGTAGTTGATCCAACAGTTCAGGTAGCTCTGGATGACGCGCTAGGGCTTCAGGCGGAAATTGCCAAAGGGGCAGAAAGATTTTTTCAGTATGGTTTATATATCACAGTTCCGGCTGAAACGAAAGACGAGCTTGAGCGAATCACAAAAGAAGTTGAGAGTACGCTTTCCTCGTTATTAATAATATCTAAAAGATCAATTCTAGAAGTCGAGGAAGGATTTAAATCAACTTTACCACTTTTTATGGATAAGCAAAATGTTTGGCGCAATATGGATACAACTTCTTTAGCTATGACTTTTCCTTTTATTACATCGTCTTTAACAATGTCGGAAGGCATTTTGTATGGAGTTAACCAATCTGATTCTAGTTTAGTTATCTTTGATCGTTTTAGCTTGGAAAACGCTAATATGGTGGTTTTGGGTAAGTCGGGAGGTGGTAAAAGTTTCATGATAAAACTAGAGGTGATGAGAGAACTGATGGTTGGTACTGAAGTTATTATTATTGACCCAGAAAACGAGTATAAAAACATTTGTACAAAATTTGAAGGTGACTATGTTGAATTTACAGGAAGTTCTCCAGTTAGGATTAATCCTTTTGACTTACCTGTTGAAGAAGAAGGTGAAGACGCCTTGGCAAACAATGTTCTTTCTCTACATACTCTGATGAAGGTTATCATGGGTGAGCTGACACCTGAAGAGGACGCACTTTTAGACAAGGCACTAATTCTTACCTATCAACAAAGAGGTATAACCCAGGATTCAACAACACATACAAAGGAACCGCCCCTTTTGGAAGATTTGTATAAAGTATTTATTGGTATGGAACAAGAAGCATCTCAAAATATGGCTTTTAAATTTGAAAAATTTATTAAAGGTTCGGCTTCGGGAATTTTTAATGCTCAATCCAACTTCTCTTTTAAAAATAAGTTTACAGTTTTTGGCGTTAGGGATTTAGAAGATAATCTTAGGCCAGTGGCGATGTATATCATTTTAAATTATATCTGGACAAAAATTAGGCATGAAAAAAAGAAGAGATTATTAATTATCGATGAGGCATGGTACTTAATTAAACAAAAAGACTCGGCAGAATATATATATAATTTCACAAAAAGAGCAAGAAAATATGGCTTAGGGTTAACTACCATAACGCAAGATGTTGAAGACTTTTTATCTACAAATGAGGGTAGAGCAATAATAACAAACTCTAGTATTCAAATAC
This sequence comes from uncultured Gammaproteobacteria bacterium, assembly GCA_964414145.1. GTDB lineage: Bacteria > Patescibacteriota > Microgenomatia > UBA1406 > UBA1406 > UBA1406. The sequence continues at coordinate 70,388 of CAYPVH010000008.1, read as the reverse complement.
TCTTAAAGCAATCCCCCGTTTCGGTTGATAAACTTACTGAAATTTTCTACTTAACTAGTGGTGAAAAGCATTTTCTACTATCCTCTGGCGTCGGTGAAGGTCTATTCTTTGCTGGTCCGTCGCATGTAGCAGTCAAAGTGCTGGCAGCAGAACATGAAAAAGCACTTATTGATGGCTAACCAATAATAACCGCATAATTACCGATTTAATCCCGAATAATTTGGGTTTTCTCTTTGAAAAACAAGGTTAGGATTGGTCCAATAATACCAAATATCAGTAAATACCAATAAGATAGCCCTGTATATAACCAAGCAACTGAAAAAAGACAAACAAGAAGTTTTCCGGTAATATAGCTTAATTCTCTACCAGCCAAGTAGGCTGCTCTGTTTTCGATAATACCACGAAAGTAACTAAGCGCTACCATTGGAATATAAAAAAATGAACTAAGGCTTTTGTGAATAATATCGAAAAAGATAAAACCAACAGTAGACTGTGTTAACAGTTTTCCTAACCAAGAAATTCCTACTGTAACAGCACCGAATCTTTCAATTTTTTCTTTCTCAAACTTATCCGAAATTTTTCCTGAGACTATTTTTGCCACAAAAGCAGCAATAGCAATTAGAGCGGTAAGAACACCAACAGCAAGAGGTTCTTTTAAGGTTATTATTAGTAATATAGGCCAAAGCATGTCGGCAACGGCTAATTCTGTACCAACACCAATATAGGCAATAAAATCTTTATTATGTTTTTTTATAGTTTTGTATATATCTTTTATACTTATAACTTGTCCCTTTTTGCCTTCGTTTAGGATAATTAAAGTAAAGGATAATGTGGTAATTAGCAGTGTAGTTGAAAGATAAAGAGCGTTATAGCCATAAGTTTTAATTACGTAACCAGCAAAAAGTGGCGTGATAGCCCCGCTAAGTACTCCTAAGGCCTCACGGTAACCAATTGCCTTTCCATATTCTCTTTTGTTTCCTTCAAGAGAAAAATCCAAGTGGTAAAATTTCCACCAGAGTCCATTGTGTAATCCTAGTAATGTTGAAGCACAAATATTAGCTGTTAATGAATTTTGAAATGAAAGCACTAGTGAGAAGAAAAATAAAGGCAACAAACTTAATATTAGCCCCTTTTTAATACTGTATTTTTTTAATATCTCATTTCCTAAAAAAACACCTAATGTGTGAAACGAATAAATGAACACATATAGCAGTATGGTGAAGGTCCAGCTTTGTGTAATACTATAGCCCAGATTACTAAAGTACATAAAGTAATAAATTGGTAAAAAGATATTTAAAAAAGAAAAAATAGCTGCTCTAATAACAAACGCTAAGTAAAGTAAGGTTAGGGTTTTAATTGAGGGATTATTTCGATGAAATATTCTATGAAGTATATGATAAGTTCTCATAATTTATCATTCAATGTACATTAATTTATCTTATTATTCAAACAATCTTACCTACTTTTCTCAATAATTGATGTTATATAATGTTAAAAAATGCCTGATCAAAATAAACAAAAAAAGAATACTAGAAAATTCCCGCATATATACCGAATTTTTCTTGCATTAAAAACGAATACTAGTTTTATCATATATATTCGCTCAATTCTATCTTACTTATTAGTGTTAGGTTTAGTGCTATTTATCGGTGTTAATATCATTGTTCAATATCAGCACCAACGGGGTTTGTTAAACAATATAGATATTTCTTTAGTTAACCAAGAATATGTAACAGTAAAAAACAACAGTAACAGCAGTCAAGAAGTAATTACAAGATATAAAAACTTAATTAATAAATATCCACAATATCCAGACGCTTATGCCTTGCTATCACTAGAGTATAATCAAAATAGATATTGCATAAGGGCAGTAAAAGCAATAAATACAGCACTTAAACTAGACCCAGGCAATCAAGTTTATAAAGACATGAAACAAACAATAAGTAGATGTCAGGAGTACAAATAATATGATATTTAGTATTGTTACATTATTTCCGGAAGTTATAGAAAGCTTTTTAAAGCATAGTATTATTGGTAAAGCTCAGAAAAAGCATAAGGTAATTTTTAAGTTTTACAATCCCAGAGATCAAACCGAAGACAAACATAGAACCGTAGACGATCGTCCCTTTGGTGGAGGAAGTGGTATGCTTTTAAAAATTGCACCAATAGTTGAAACTATAGAAAAGGCAGAAAGCGAAAGTGGTAAAGCCCACAAAATATATTTAACACCTCATGGTAGCATTTGGACTCAGCAACTGGCTAAAACAACAATCTCTTTATCGGTAAAGAATAACAATAAACATATGCTTCTTCTATGTGGTCATTATGAAGGAATTGATTGGCGAATTGATGATTTTATAGATGAAAAAATTAGTATTGGAAAATACATACTCTCAAGTGGAGAGTCGGCAGCAATTGTATTCATTGACAGCCTAATTCGGCTTATACCTGGCGTATTATCGAAAAAAGAAGCGACAGAAATCGAGAGTTTTATGGATATAGATAAAGAAGAATTATATAAGATAACCGGTGATAAGAAAGTTCTTAAGCTATTGCAAAAAAAAATTAAGCTTTTTGAATATCCTCAGTATACTAGGCCAGAAAGCTATAGAGGTAAAAATATTCCTAAAATTTTACTCACCGGAAATCATGAAGAAATAAAAAAATGGCGACTTAAACAGTCGTGGCAACTATCAAAAAGACTAGCAGATACTGAATTTTAGCTATTTTTCTTTTTTATCCAAACACCAAAGCCAGATAAAAATAATGAAAGTGGAAGTAAAAGGCTAGACGCTCCTGTTTCTGGTATTACTATTACGTCATTAACTGGTTGAGAATTAAGGTTTACCTCTTCTTCACTAATAACAAATGTTGGTCGAATTGCTTCTTTAAGTTCCGACTCTATTTTTGTTGGAGTTGGAGTGTTTCGTCCTTTAGTTGGGGTTGGGCTTTTTGTTGGAGTTGGAGTGTTTCTAGTAAAAATTCCCCTAATTCTGTCTAAAAGACTAGGATTGTCTTTATTATTACGAACTTGCAAAGCTTTGGTTGGAGTAGGCGAAAGAATAACAACCTTACTTTTTTCTGATGGTCTTAATCTACCTATAGCCAGTGCAATAATAATAACAAAAACAACCAGGCCAATAAAGAACGCGGCAACAGATTTTAATTCAGACATGTATTATAGTATATCAAATAAATAGTAACAATGTAAAGTAGAAGCAATAATAATAAAAGAAGTGATAAAATTTTAAAATATGTCTCTAAAGCGAAAAATTGCTTTTAATACGGTTATTCAATTTATTGGTCGTTTTATTACCTCATTTATTGGTTTTTTAACAACCGTAATACTTGCTAGATATTTGGGAGCACAGCAGTATGGGGTATACGCTAAAATCTATACTCTTGCTGCTTTTTTCTATTTATTTATAGACTTTGGATTAAATGCGGTTTATGTTCGCCGGTATAAAAATGATCTAAGCAAAATTTGGTCTGTATTTTCAATTAGAACAGCTTTTTTCCTAGTTTCACTTTTATTAATTACTTTATTGTTTGCTCTAACAGGAAACGCATTATTTAATCAGCAAGAAAAGATATGGGTAATTTTATTTAGCCCCACAATCCTTCTTTTTGGCTACTACACTACTTTTAATATTGTTTTTCAGCTTAAGTTACGCTACGACCTTTCAGTTATCGCTTCTGTTTTGGGCGGCTCAATTGGTCTTCTATTCCTTATTGCTTTTCTAAAGTATGGCTTAATCTATGCAATTGCTGCAATTGTTGTTGGTTATGCTTTTACTGTTATTTTTGCTTTTTTGTTTAGTAAAAAATTAGAGTGTTTCAGTCTTACAAAAAAGAAAATAAATTTTAGTTTTCTCGCTAACTTTTTAAAAGAATCATTCCCGCTTGGTACAATGCTGTTTTTAAACACTATGTATTCCAGAGTAGATGTTTTTATCTTGTCTGCTATAAAGGGTGATACAGCGGTAGGAATATATCAGCTTGCTTATAAGTTTTTCGAATTCCCCCTGGCTTTTGCTGCTTTTTTTGCCAATTCTATTTTCCCCCACTACGTAAAAATTTATGAGGAAGATAAATCCAGATTTCACAGGGTTTTTAGAAAGTCAACATTGTATTTAGTCATTGCCTCATTGTTTTTTACTGTCGGTGGCTTAATTATTGCTCCGTACTTAGGGTTAATTAAAACAGATTACATACCTTCTCAAGTACCACTTCAAATATTGGTTTTATCTTTTCCTATTTTTTTCTTAACCAGCGCTTTAAGCTGGTTGCTTTTTGTACAAAAAAAAGAAAAAACTTTAGTTTGGGTTTATGGGCTCAGTTTTATTATTAATGCGGTTGCCAACTTTGCTTTTATACCTTATTTTGGTTACTTGGCTTCAAGCTGGATTACTGTTTTTGGAGAAGTTTTAATATTGCTAATGTTGGTTGTTATAATAAGAATGAATAATGACAAAGCCTGAGCTAATTTTGCCAATCCATACCGATGGTGCCAGTTCCGGTAATCCTGGCCCCGGGTTTGCAATGTGGGTAATCCTCAAACCTACAAAAAAATACCAACTAGCCAGCATTAATACTCACAGCGAAAGCATTCGTGAACAGCGGGTTAAGCTTGATTATTGTACTAATAACGAAGCAGAATACAAAGCCGTTATCTATGCACTTAACGACTTACTTACCAATCCTGATTTACATAAAGACTGCTCACAAATTCAGTTTTTTATTGATTCAAATTTAGTAGTTCAGCAACTCAACGGCAAGTTTAAAGTAAAGAACGCAAATATTAGAGAATATGTATTCAAAATTAATTCACAACTAACAGAAATGCAAAAAAAAGTTATATTTAACTACATTCCCAGGGAAAAAAATCTTGCAGACAAGCTAAAGTACAATTAGCAGACAAATAGCTCGCTTGACAAAATATCTATAATTTGATATTTTATCTCTCACCAGTTTAAAGGTTAGCAATAATTAATTAAAAGTTTTTAATCAAAACAAACATGAAAGGTTCCAGTATCAAACCCTTATTCAACTACGTACTAGTTAAACCCTTAGAAGAAGATAAAAAAACTCCTTCGGGGATTGTCTTACCAGACACAGCCAAGGAAAAGCCACAGGTTGGTCAAATTATGGCGGTTGGCTCGGGTGAAGAAGCAGAAAGTGGTAAAAAAACGAAAATGATTGTTAAAAAAGGCGATAAGGTGCTCTACAAAAAATGGGCTGGTAATGAAATTAAAGTAAATAACGAAGAATGGCTCCTTGTTGAGCAAAAAGACGTAATGGCAATAGTAGGGTAAAATTAATATTTAAAATTAAAAGTTCAAATATAAAAAAATATGGCAAAACAATTAGCATTCGCAGAAGACGCCAGGCAAAAATTAATTGAAGGCGTTAATATTTTAGCAAAAGCAGTAGTTACAACACTTGGTCCAAGGGGTAAGAACGTAGCACTAGACAGAAAATGGGGGGCGCCTACCGTAGTTCACGACGGGGTTTCGGTTGCAAAAGAAATAGATCTGCCCGATCCATTCGAAAATATGGGGGCACAGTTGGTTAAAGAAGCCGCCAGCAAAACCAATGATGTTGCCGGTGATGGCACAACCACTTCAACCTTATTAACCCAAGCAATTGTTAACGCCGGAATGCGTAATATTACTGCCGGTACTAACGCAATGGTACTTCGCAGGGGTTTAGAAATTGCCTTGGAAAAGGTAGTTGCCGAATTAAAAAGTAATGCCAAAAAAATTAATCTTAAAGATAAAGAAGAAGTAGCACAAGTTGCTACAATTTCTGCCGGAGACAACAAAATCGGCTCACTTATTGCCGAAGCAATTCAAAAAGTGGGTAAAGACGGAGTTGTTACCGTTGAAGAAGGAAAGGGTTTAGAAATGGAAATTGAGTACAAAGAAGGCATGGAGTTTGACCGCGGTTATGCTTCAGCTTACTTTGTAACCGATTCCGATAAAATGGTTGCTGAAATCGAAAACCCATATATTTTAATAACAGATAAAAAAATTTCTTCAATCCAGGAACTATTACCTTTTCTCGAAAAACTGGTGAAAGTTTCTAAAAACTTGGTAATTATTGCCGACGAGGTTGAAGGCGAAGCCTTGGCAACCTTAGTTGTCAACAAGCTAAAGGGCACTTTCAATACGGTTACCATTAAGGCTCCGGGTTTTGGTGATAGAAGAAAAGCAATGCTCGAAGATATTGCTATTCTTACCGGTGGTACTGTAATTTCTGAAGACTTGGGTAGAAAACTTGAATCGGTTGAACTTGAAGATTGTGGCCGAGCCGATAAGGTTTGGGTCGACAAAGAAAACAGCCGAATCATTGGTGGCAAAGGTAAGAAAGCAGAAGTAACTGCCAGAGTTGCTCAACTTAAGCGAGAAATCAATCAAAGTACTTCAGACTTTGATAAGGAAAAACTGCAAGAGCGGTTGGCAAAGTTATCGGGTGGTGTAGCGGTAATTAATGTTGGCGCTGCTACCGAGGTTGAAATGAAAGAAAAGAAAGAAAGGGTTAACGACGCTGTTGCCGCAACCAAAGCTGCACTTGAAGAAGGTATAGTTCCTGGTGGTGGTACCGCACTTTTACGAGCCAGAAAAGTATTGCTACCTCTTCAAAAAGAACAAAAAGACTCTGAAGTGGCAATAGGAGTAGGTATAGTTTACAAAGCGCTTTCTCAGCCAATGCGTGTTTTGGCGGAAAATGCCGGAATAGATGCCGGTTGGGTAGTTAAAGAAATCGAAGAGAATAAAGATAACGACTATGGCTATGATGTTGCCGAATTAAAGTTTGCTTCAATGTACAAAAAAGGCATAATCGATCCGGTCAAAGTTACAAGAACAGCTCTAGAAAATGCTGTTTCAATTGCCGGCATGATATTAACCACAGAAGCCTTGGTAACCGATATTCCCGAAAAAGAACCAGAAATGCCAGCGGGTGGCATGGGCGGAATGGGTGGCATGGGCGGAATGGGTGGCATGGGCGGAATGATGTAAATAAAATTAAAGAACAAAACTAAATAACCCCGCCAAGGCGGGGTTATTTTTTGGGCCTTTGTTTAAACTACTTGACAAATTTTGTATTTTTCCCAATAATAAAAGAAGTAGTTATTATTAATTTATATAATATTTTCCAATGGCAAAAAAAACAGTTAAGAAAAGCAGAACAAAATTAACCTCAAAGAAAAATATTTCTGCGTCTCCTTTTAAAATTATTGTCCTGGTTTTAACAATTCTTACCTTAGTTACAGTGCTTTATTTAAACAAAAAATTAAATTCCAATTCCAGGGCTAGTTTTGATGGGTGCCGTTGGATGATTGGTAACGAAAACAGGTATTGGGCAGATAGTAACGAAAGCCAAGGTAGTGGGCCAAGATTAGGTAGTAGCTGTGTTTGCGGCCAAAGGGCTCAAGACACAGATTGTAGCCCGAATAACGGCCGATTTAGATGTAAAACAACAGATTATATTTGTAAGCAAATAAAAACGGGTGGAATATCTGGGTCGGTTGGCAGAGGAACAAGGGGTGGTACGACTGGAGTTGGTAGTGGTTTTGGTAGTGGTTGTTTTATGCTATTTGGAAACATGGTGTGTCCGGGTGGATCGAACCCAAATCCAGGTACAGGGGGAAGTGAAGAACCAGAAGAGTCTTGTTGGAAGTGCCCAGGACCTAATTGTGATAAATGTGGAACAGCATCGCCAAATTGGTGCACAGGTCATAGTGGCGATTCGCAGGCCTGTAAGGATTTTATGGGGCAATAGTAAAAATAGTCTTGATATAAAATGTTTGCCATAAATTAAATGGATTGCTAAAATAGTTTATGGCAAATAATACTACACTCAACTTTCAAAACATTACCGTTTCAGGGAAAATTGCCTCTGGTACTTCTACTTTAGCCAAAAATTTAGTAGAGGTATTAAATTGGCAATATGTTAATACAGGGGCGCTACAGCGGGAGTTTGACCGTAAACACGGTATTCACGAAAATATGCAAGGCGCTGTTATGCGTCCGGACGAGCGTGAACGAAAAATGGAAGCCATGGCTCAAAAAAAACTGGAAACAGAAAAAAACTTAGTTTATGAAGGTTGGCTTTCCGGTTTTGTTGCCCGAAAACTCAAAAGTACTTTACGGGTTCTACTCTATTGCTCAGAAGACGCAGTCCGAATTGATCGTGTTGTTAACAGAGATGGAATTACGGTGGATGAGGCAAAAATTTGGATTAAGCAACGCGAACAGCAAAATATTGAGAAGTGGCAAAAGCTTTACGGCCCATATAACTTTTGGGATCCAAAGTACTACACTTTGGCAATAGACACCTTTTCGTCAGGTTCAATGGAAACTTTGGGTAAAGTACTGGATAAACTGGGTTTTAACGGGAAAATAAACGGTGTCATTGGGGGTAAATAAAAGTGGCTTAAATAGTACTGGCATACCTAAAACAATTAATAACGGCCTTAGAACGCATTTAAATGGGGGTAATCGCAGGAATGAAATACCAAAAAATTACAATTTCTGGCCAAATTTGTACCGGCAAAAGTACATTGTACTGTTCGCTTTCCAGCTATCTAAAGTGGCCACTCTTCTCAACCGGCGCATATTTTCGGCAAATCGCTAAGAAAAATAAATTATCTCTGGAAAAGGCGGAAGAACAAAACGATCAATTAACGAAACAGGTCGATAATAAAGTTAAAGAACTACTGCAAAAAAAGGAACATATTCTTGTTGAAGGCTGGATGGCGGGAATTATGGCAGGTGGGTTAAACGATGTACTTAAAGTTTTGTTAATTGCAAGCAATAGCGAAAGAGTAAAACGCTTTTCGAATCGGGAAAAGGTATCATTGCAAATTGCCAAAAGATTACTTAAGCAAAGAGAAGACAGTTGGCTAAAACAAATCGAAAAAATATACAAACGCCGTGATATTTTCAAAAAACAGCATTACGACTTGGTTATCAATACCACTAATACCTCTCCAACAAAAGTATTCCAATTGGTAGTGCAAAAACTTAAATAGATAAATATAGAGCCCCAAAGTGAACTCATGAATAATATATTCAAAGACGCAACACATACAGATATAAAAATAGAAAGTCACAGCAAGCTAAGTAAAGTTAGGTTACAAGCTCTATGTATTATGCAGTCTTGTTGTCAAAAATATAATAGGCTACAAAAATACAGACAAACTGAATCGAATAGAAGTAACCAGCATAAGAAAAAAGAATAAAGAAACAATAAAGAAGCAGTAAAACGAACAAGAAAACAGAACAAACAAGTATCATAACAAAGAAATAATATAGGATAAAACCAATTTACCTCTATTTATTATTCTTACACCACTTTAACCTCTTTCTTTGCCTATTTTTATCTAAACAAAATATTATAAAACTATTATTAATTAAGAAATTATTTCTATGCAACAATTACCAAAATTACAGTTTGAGTTTGATGAACTCGAACCCTTTATAGATAAGAAAACAGTAGAAATTCACTACACCAAGCATCATCAGGCGTATGTAGACAATTTAAATAAAGTACTTGAAAAGTACCCCAGTATTGAAAATGAAAGTATCGAAGAGCTAATGCAACAAGTTGACAGTTTGGAAATGGAAGAAGCAGACAGGCAAGCCTTTATTAATCATGGAGGCGGTCATATTAATCATACTCTTTACTGGCAAAATTTAAACCCAGATAATAAAAAGAATAGCGATTTAATAGAGCGAATAAACAAGCAATTTGGCAGCTTAAGTGAATTTAAAGATAAGTTTACCAAGACGGCAATGGGCCAGTTTGGCAGTGGTTGGGCTTGGTTGGTTGAAGACAGTAATAAGTTAAAGGTTATCAGTACCGGCAATCAAAATAGTCCCCTAATTTATGGCTTCAAACCAATTATTGCGCTTGACGTGTGGGAACACGCTTATTATCTTAGATATCAGAATAAGAGAGCAGAATATATCAGAAATTGGTGGCGTTTAATAAAGCTATTACCTCAAGAGTAGTTTTATAAATGGGAATATTCTATTGACATTAACTTATCCTTATGGGATAGTGTCTTCGTTTATGTACAGCTATTAACCAGCATATATCTAACCCGCTTTTTTCGGGTTATTTTTGTGGGTTTAATGGAGTACTTCTATATAAGTTGAATGAACACAAATATGTCTGCAGACACAAATATAACGCCAGAACCGTATTACGATTCAAAAAGACCTGGGCAAAATGAATGGCGAAGCCATTTACATAAAGGTAGGGTAGAAAGAAGGCCTATCAGTCTAGCTGGTATTCCTACTAATTCTGATAAAATAGAGTTATTTATGGACCAGGGTGGCCAACTAGATATTACAAAACTTCTACATCCAGATTCCAAAGATTCATATAGGGGCTCTGGACGTGCTACTGCCTTAGTTCATTTTGGTGCTATGTTTAACCCACTCTGTGATATTGATTACCTTGGTGACGAAAGTGTATGGCACCCAGAAACAGCATTTCGAAGAGGTATTATAGACCTTACTGCTCAGGGTCTAGAAGGCGCAGGAGCTATAAGCAGTGCTATAACTGCCCTAGCTTTAGAGGCTGTTGCTAATTCAGCATTGTACGATGATCTCAATTTTCGTGATCAATATGCAAAGCTTACTCAAGAAGGTTATAGGCTGATAGAACAGGCAGCAGAGGCAAACAGCATGTCAAAAGCTGGTCGTTTGCCGGTTGTAATTCTTCGGGCTGGCGCGCCGGCAACAGAATACACATTCGGGCAAAGCTATCAACAATTAGCCGGTTTAGGGTCTGTTTTGGTTCCAGAGCTTAAGCGAATTCACCTTATTGGCGAACATCCTGGCGATATTGCTGTTTCTCTTGAGAATGGGACTGCTTTAGACAGTTTTGAATGCCTGAATAGTGCAGATCTAGTAATTTGTGATCCAGCGTTAGCAACTGCTAGTTCAATTTTAGCCTTGTGCGTTGCGGCTTGTCAAATGGGCTATGTTCCGCGATCGGTGCAGGTCAGATCAATTGCTGCCCACAGGGGAGGAGTAGAAATGCTAATTAGAGCTTTAAATGGGATGGGTATAACAACACAACTTCTTGCGCTAAACACAAGTACCTATCTAAATTCTCACTATTATCTTTCAGAAGAAGGGGGTCCGGTAGTTGGTGACGCCGGTGACGCCTTATGCGGAACAGGGAAACAATAGCTGAAATCAACCAGTTTTAATCTTTATGGTGTTTCCTGTATACTGAATATATGGAAACTGAAGTGGTTAAACTCAGGCAAACAGTCTTGCAAGCTAAATTACCTGAAGAGCTACAAAACAAGCTAATGGGATCATTAGAAAGATTATCATTTGCACTTCGAGCCGGTTCTTCAAGTAGTTTCGGTTTTTACGAACAAACAGTAGCATACATAAACTGGCTTGTTCATCTACCCTGGAATACCAGTAGTCAGGATATTCTTAATATTGATAGGGCTAAACTTACATTCAATAAAAACCATTATGGTTTAAACGAAATCAAACAGCGCATTTTAGAATACCTGTCGGTCATTATTTTACAACGAAAAAAGAGTGGCGTACCCCTAAGCGAAGGTAATTTTACTTCTTTAAAAAATAACAAAACAACAGAAAGCTCAGATAAGCTAGAACTTCGGGCCCCAATTTTGTGTTTTGTAGGCCTTGTGGGGACAGGTAAAACCACGATGGCAATCTCTGTTGCTGAAGCTCTAAACCGGCAATTAATTCGTATTCCTTTTGGTGGCTTAGCGTCTGCCCTGGACTTACGGGGGTTATCCCGGGTTCATAGCGAAGCCGAACCGGGAATTGTTATTAAAGCTCTGCGCCGAGTTAACGTAAACAATCCGGTAATTTTACTTGACGAGCTTGATCGGGTTAGCGACGACAAGCGCCAGGAAATCATGGGTGTTCTGGTAGAACTTCTCGACCCCGAACAAAATAAAGCCTTCACCGATCACTATATAGATTTTCCATTTAACCTTTCCAAAGCCATATTTGTGGCAACAGCCAACAATGTCAATAAGGTAGCCACAGCCGTAATTGACCGCATGGAAGTAATTCAGATGCCTTCTTATAGTGATGAGGAAAAAGTCCATATTGGTAAAGAATATTTACTGCCCTCTGCTATTAAAGAGGCCGGTCTTAGTAGCGACAACATAAAGGTAGACGAAGACGTTTGGCCAATTTTAATTCGCCCGCTGGGCTACGACTCGGGAATTCGTACCTTAAAACGAATTGTGCAGGGAGTAGTGCGTCGTGTGGCCTGGAAAACACTGAATCACGAAGGAACCAGCTTTAAAGTTACCAAGCAAAACTACCGCGAGTTTATGGTTTAACAATATGAACTCTCCAAACTTATTAATCACCAATTTTTGTAATCAAAACTGTACTTTCTGCTTTGCCAAAAAAGAGATGGGCTGCAATAGGATAAACAAAGAGATAGGTTTAAAAGAAGCTAAATCAATAATAAAAAAAATCTCTCAAAACAAAATTGATACTCTAAAGCTAATGGGTGGCGAACCTACCCTTCATTCTCAACTCAACGACATTCTTACATATTCAACAAAAAAATTTAGCTCTATCCTCATCTTTACTAATGGTCTCTTTTCCCCAAAAACAGAGGATTTGCTTCAAAAATTCTATCCAAAGCTAAGCTTAGTGGTAAATATTACTACTCCTGCTTTTATTGACAAAAAAAGTACACATAGACTTATTGCTAAAACAATAAATAAAGCTGCAGCACAAACTGAGGTTACATTGTCAATTACAATTGACCCTTATACAAACTTCAAGCAATATCTTCAAAAAATTGATTTTAAGGCAATGGATAAAATAAAGACTATAAGAATTGGATTAGCTAATCCAATTGCCGAGGAAAAAAACTGGTATTCTTTTAGTGACTTTAATCAAATTGGAAATAAACTTACCTACCTAGTGAATCGCCTTAAAAAACTGGTAAATAACAAAACAAAAATTGTGCTTAATTGCGGTTTTACTCGATGTATGTTTAATGACAGTCAAGTTCAGAATATTAACTATCACAAAGTAATATTACCTGGCTACGGTTGCTATGGTAAGCCCAGTAGTATGGATATTGCCGTTGACAATACAGCCTTTCATTGTTTCTCGCTATATAACAAATCAAGAATTAGCTTGTATCACAAAAATATTCGTTTGGTTTACAAAAAAATCATCAAACAACGTTTTGATTTGTGGAACAAATTAATGCTTAAGAAATGCCAGGGATGTCCTTTCTATGGTCACTCAATTGACAAATGTCCCGGACCCTGTTTAGGTTTTTTGATTAATACCAAGTTTGAATATTGATCTTTATTTTTGACGTCTTAATACTGGGTTTTGTATATTTTTTTTTTGCCTGAATTAGTTTTTGATTATTACTTTTTTTCATTGTTCTTCATTACTCTGGCTTAATAATAGTTCACTATAATCATAGTCGAATAATTTACGCTTAAAGTGAACCTTTATATTTTTTTTGATGGAAGGCTTTACGTATTTGCTTTTCTTATTTTTCTTTGTCATGTTGCCAATTCTATAAATAAATACCAACCTTATCGTCATGTTATATAATTAGCCTAGCTTTGTCAATCTTTATATAGTTAATGACTAACTTTAAATTAATATTTAACAATAATAACATTGAAGACAAGACTCTCTTGGAGTCAATAAATAAATTATTGGTAAAAAAAAGGGGAAGTGCAATCAAAATACCCCCTAAAAAAACCGCTGTAATTCTTATGCTATCGGGAGGAATAGATTCTATATGTCTTTGGTATTTGTTGTTAACAAAGTATAAACTAAATGTATATCCACTACATGTTTATTCAAAACAAAAATTTAAGGTTGGTGAAAAAAAGGCAATAAATTACTATGAAAAGATATTTAAAAAAAAGTTTCCATCACTATTTCATCCTACTAAATATAGAAAGAAAGACTATGGAGACACCGCAAAAAATAAGGCTGTACCATTTTCAAAAGATATTAACCTAGTCACAGCAAACTTGGGTAAACGCAGTGAAAAAAATAAAACATCTCATTACCTACTTATTCCGGGAGATTATAATAGAACTTACATTTATTTATCATATGCTTTTGGTTATGCACAACAGTTATTGGAAGAAAAAGTACAAACCCAAACTGTATTTATTGGAGTTGTTCCCGAAGACAGGTCACTATCAAGAGAAGCCACCTTAACAGCGATTCGCATGTCTATATTAAAATTTTGTTATGTTTTAGGTGATTGGCGTTGGCAGATAATTGCACCAATAGATGACAAGAGTGGGTTTTTTTACACAAGAGATCAATTAATTAGTTTTATTAGTAAAGCCGGTGTTTCAATTAAGAATACTTGGAGCTGTGATCGAAGATTATTTAAACACTGCGGAGTTTGCAATAGCTGTACCTTAAGAAAAATTTCCTTTCAAAAACACAACATAAAAGAATCTTATATATTCACTTCCCAATTGATAAATCTTAAAAAGCTGTTTGAAAAAAAAAGACGACAACTAATTAACTATGTGTGTCAGGTTGGTCAATTTTTAGTATTTAAAAATCAGAGGGCCTTGGTAAAAAATATAGATATAAAAAAAGTCTACTATATTAATAGCAATGTTCAATGGAAGAGAGTCAACAAAAGCATCGTTTTATTTGGTGTTAACGGTGAGCTTATGGAATTGAATGCTACAGGGTCATTTATCTGGCAAAAAATTATTGATCAAAAAAAAGCCAAATATAGCCTGCTAACTTCTCAACTAAAGAAAAAATATAATATTAGCGAAAAGCGATTAAAAAAGGATTTAATTGTTTTTCTTGAAACATTTATTGCTAAGAATTATCTAGTTGATTTAAAAAATTGATTTTTTTTGGAAAATTTAGTTTTCTAATTCGAATATTTCCAACAAGTTGCAGCAGTGTCTTTATAAGTTTTAACTTATCATACCTTATTCTAACCTTAGCTAAGTTATCAATATTCATTGTCAAATAATTATTTTCCAGAAGAGATTTAATTTTGGCATCTGTTTCTAATTCTTTAATCTCAAATTTGTCTGATTGATTTAATATAAAAATATCGGTTAACAATGCTCTTTTTTGATTTTTGTAAACAATTTCATTTTTATCAAAAGGAGAAGCAAATACATAAAACAAATTATTTTTTTTAATTATTATTGAAGTATCATTACTAAGTCTTTTATTTTTGGAAACTGTATTGATAATAGTTGTTTTGCCGGCTCCAGATGGACCTAAAAATAAATAAGCTTTGTTGTTTATGAAGTATGAGCTTGCATGTAAAAAAACTGTATTTCTTGCTGTTAGTTTAGCTTCAATGCAAGCCGATAAGCAATAAGTAAAAAAGCGAAGCTGAGTTATTTTTTTCTTTATTAATAAAGAGGGTTGTTTGAGATCAACTGACCTCATTACTTTATCAAGGTCAATTGTACCATCAACAGTAGAGCTCTTTCTTGTTTTTTTAAGCTCAATTTCTTTTCCTAGTTTACTAATTAGTTGTTTAGATTTGCTTTTAAGTAAAATTTGGTATTTGGAAAAAGTAATTAAAGTTTTATGAACCATGCTTTATTTTTTTATTGAATATACTAACATTTTATTGACAAAACTTGCTGTTTAAAACATAATTTTTAGTATGAAGAGAGTAAAATCAATCCTTACTTTATTAATCTCCTTTTTTACATTGGTAATAATAGCCGAGATCATATATCTTTGGGGTAATTTTAGTTTTTTTACAAATAAAAAAGCAGAATATAGTAATGCTGCAAGAATTAATGGCGAATTTGTTATGTTTTTAATAGACCAACAAAAAGAAGAGGTGATTGAAGATGTTCGCCTATCTGTAACTTACAACGGAGCGCTGAAGAATTTCAGAAATAAGCCACATAATACTGGGGGAAAGTATGGTTTTGTAGCAGAATTGACCATTTATTTTATTCAAAATAACGGAAAAGAAAATAAAATTCATATTAGCAAAGAGGGACTTGAAAAAATAACATACTATGAAAAAAGGGGAAACAGCCATGTTGTGATTAGTCAAGACCAAATAAAACCTGGAGACAAAATAAAAATAATGTTAGAAGCTGATTTAGTTAAACACCCAAAAGACAGTATTATTAAGTGTAGTATCATAAAAGTTTAAGTTATTGTTTGAAAAAAAAAGAAATAATTAAGAGCGTAATCCGCAGTAACTACCCCCTTCAATCAAATGGAATAAGTATGTTGCCCTTATTACTAGATAAAGACTATTTATTTTTTAAGGGAGTAGATTATTCCGATCTCTCAACTAATGACCTAGTTTTAGTTGAAATTAAAAAGCAGTTTATGGTGCACCGTCTTGTCTATAAAACTAATAACTATTCAATTACCAAAGGAGATAATAACCTAAAAAGCGATGGTCGAGTTTATGAGCATCAAATAATTGGTAAGGTAACCAAAATAAAACGAGGTAAAAAAGAGTTGAATATAAACTATCTGTATTCAATTTACCTGGATCGATACCTTAAGGATATTATAAAATTGAACCGGCTGTTTGCTAGGGAAAAATTAAGTTATATTTTTTTAACAGGGTTGCCTCTTTATGTTTACTACAATAATGGTCGACCTCATAGCCTTTGTACTGATTGTGATATTTTAGTTACGTCTAGTAATATTGGGAAAGCAAAGCAGATAGTTCAAAGCCTAGGGTATAAACAGCTAAAGAAAGGCTTGTTTTCTTCTAAAGTTAAACAGGAAAATTACCAACCAAAGTTAGTTTTTTGCAAGGTAATAAATAATTATAATGTCACCATTAGTCTGCATCAAGAGTTGGTGTTTCAAATGACAGAGATGGGTAAGTTAAATAGTTTTTATCCTCAAAAACTTCTTCAAAGCCTACAGCAACAGGTTTTCAATTCAAAAAAAATGATGAAAGTTAAGAACGAGCAATTACCAGTTTTATCGATAGACTATTTATTGTTATATTTAGCACTGCGTTTATTTCACTATAATTATCGTGGTTATTCCAACTACATTTTTTTCAATCAAATTGTTAAAAATGAAGCTTTAAAAGCAAATATAGATTGGAATGAGCTGTCTAAACTAGTTAAACACTATTCTTTGCAAAACTTTGTTTATCCTGCCTTTGTTCTTCTTAACAAATACTACCAAACTAAGATTCCTAATAATTTTCTAAACCTAATAAAACCAAAAGCGAAATTAGCCTACTATATTGTTAGATGGGTAGTAAAAACAACACCAATTTTTGACAACTTGTCTAGAATTAAAGCCGGTGTTTGGCGCTTTGCTTACCTGTTTATCTTTTCACCTCAGCCTATTTGGCGGCGGATTTTAGTTTTTGTAAAACCAAGTGTATTTTTTGCTTTTTTTTGGGTTTTATATCAAAAAGTAACTAAGCGTTAACTATTTTGTATGAGCGATAGGTTTTACTTATTAACTTATTGACTTTATTTTTAAAGCTTTCTATACTGAACATAACATGAATAAAAAATATACTTCTCTGGTTCTGGTTTTAGTTGTTGTAGCTGTCGCCGAAATTGCCCTTTTGGCGCACTTACGGGGCAAAATAGCCGAGTACCAAGAATTGGCACAAGCTACTAAAGACGAAAAACTTTGTTCGGTTACCGCCCTTGAAGGTTACGACGACATGCTTTACAAAGGTATTATTACCTCTACCAATGTTACTACCAGCTATCAAAGCAAAATTACCGAAATTATTGCCAAACCAAACAAAACCTTACAAAACTTAGGTTATTATGCCAAGCTGTCATTAGAGCTTGAAAAAGGCAAAAACGTAGACTTCTATTTTACAGAAGCAGAAATGGAAAACGTGAAGGCATATGTTTTGGAAATGGGTCAGGAAAAGCCTTTTGCTTTTGAAGCGTTAAAACCAGGCGACACGGTAGCAATGAAAATTGTAAGGGAACTGGATAAAACCAAAGCCATTCAAATAACCGGGGTAGCAGTAGTCAAGGTTAACTAATCAATTCCTTACTCTTCTTTATACAAGTAAAAGCTGTTTAGCTTCATTGTGGTTTTGGGGGCAACAGAAATACCAAAGTATGCACTACCGTTTATAAATAACCCATTTGGTAAATCAACACCTTCAAGTTCTGGAATATATATTTCTTCAATCATATTTCCGTTTTCGGTAAGTATATTAATTTGTTTACCGCTCTTGTCTACAAATTCCATAATTATACTCTGCTTGGTAGTGTTGAGTTTAATTAAGGCAAAACTGTCAGCGCTTTTCCCATCTCTAATTTCTAAAATTAAGTCGTTGTTTTGGTATCTGTGCACATATATTCTAACCAGCCCGTCCCACCAACTTGGGCGGTTGTCCTTACCCATATCTCCGGTTATGGTTATTGACGAGCGCTTGCCTATATTTTCAAAGTCAACCAATAACCGAAAAGGCTTATTAACTGGTATTAACTCGCTATTATATTCTAGGTAATCATTAATACTGTTATTTTTTATAGCAATGCTTTTATCATTTTTTAGCGTAACTGCAGGTTCATTAAAAAAGTTACTCTTTAAGTCGATAACCCCTGTCAATCGCGATAGCACTTCTATATTGGAAATACCCATCAGCCGGGCAAACTTAAAAAATTCTACTTCTGTTTTATTCGCAGTGGTTTTATCTGTGGCTGCTTTGTTTTTTATATTGTCTTTGAATAGGTAAAGCAACTGTATTGCAGTTACTGAAAATAGTATTAGCGAAATAAAAAAGTGTTTAGTGTGTTTTTTCATATTTAAGCTGTATTTTAGTTAGTTGCCCAACTATAATTGCCAATGTTTTAGCTAATATAATCATATCTAACTGGCTGGTTTTTTGGTTTATATAATCTATGTCGCTTTGCATCCATTGGTCAAAGGTTAAGTTATGAGCCCCGTTAACTACCCACAATGAGGTTATACCGGGCAAAACGGAAAAGCGTTTGTTGTACTTTTCGGGCACTTTTTTTGCCTCATCAATAGGTAAAGGCCGCGGCCCTACAAAAGCCATTTCGCCCTTAACAATGTTTATTAGCTGTAAAATTTCATCAATCCCACTATGAGACAATATTTTTCCTATTCTAGTGTACCTTGGGTCGTGCCTAATTTTAAATACCGGCCCATTGGCTTCATTTTGGTTGTTTAGTTTAGGCTTTAATTCTTCGGCGTTTTCTATCATGGTGCGAATTTTGTACATAAAAAAGGGTTTTTTATTCTTGCCCCATCTTTTCTGGTTAAATATAAATGGGCCGCGAGAGGTTAGCTTGACCAGTAGGTAAAGAAAGCCAATTATAGGGAACAGTAAGCCTAAAAGCATTAAAGCAACTATTCTTTGCATAGATCTATTTTAACCTAACTTAGAGCAACAATGGTCTGGGAATTTTTAAATTTCTAAATTAAGCACTAAAATTAATCGATTTGCCGCCTGGCGAACAATCTTCAAAATAGATATGTTGGTATTCAACAATGAAGCCATGAAGCAATGAAACAATTAATCTATTTATCCATTATGAATTACGAATTATGGATTATGGATTATGGATTCATTCAATTCGGTGGCTGACGGACAAAATTCGAGCTTCAAAATTGATTGTTTATACTTAACAATGAATAAATATAGCAATTTAACCATTCAACAATCTAGCCTGTGTCATTCTGAGTGGAGCGAAGAATCCCAAAAGTATCCAATGTAATAAAAATCCGAAGCAAATTTAAATTACTAAAAAATCAATATCAAAACATTTACCATTCTATTTTGAATCTATAAGATTCTTAGATTTAGTATTATTTCTGGTTTCGATAATCGACTTTCGAGTTTTGTTTATACATACGTCATCCTCGAGGGAGTCCGCCTTAGGCGAACGACCGAAGGATCCTATGGGATGTTTCACTGGCGCTCAACATGACAGGTCTTTGCATTCTATTTATTAACTCTAAACTGTAAATTATTTGGTCTTTATCACAACCCGCAACTCGCAACTAGTAACCCGTAACTTATAGCTCTTAAATCCTAACTCTTGTTTTAAATTCTTGTATTCTTAAAATCTTAATTTTGTTTGTAATTTGTGATTTGTTTGGAAATTGTTTTTTGGAGCTTGATTTTTTTAATTTTGCATTTTTAATTTTAAATTATATTCATGTATACTACTCTTTAATGTTCTTCAAAAAGAATAAATCGGTCACAAAAAAATTGCTTCTCTTTGCTAAGGACAACTACTTTATTCTGATTTTTTTTGCTGCTATTGGTTTTGTTGCAATTGTATCTTTTTATAAACTCTTTGTTGTTCCACCAAAGTATGTTTACACTCGAGTGAAGGTAGCACAAGGTATGTGGTGGGCAAATACTAACCATGCTCCGGTTTGGTTGGTTGACGGGTTAAAAAAAGGTATGGCCGACAAGGGCCTGCGCGGGAATAATGCAGAAATAATTTCGGTTCGTTCTTACCCTTGGTGGGGTTCCAACCAATATGATATCTACCTAATTTTAAAACTCAAGGTAAATGGCAATAAAAAGGAAGGCTATAGTTTTAATCGGGATAGGTTAGTTGTTGGGGCACCTATTGAATTAAGTTTCCCTACAACCGAAGTTACCGGTACGGTCACGGCTGTTTCTAAAAAAAAGCCTCAAGAACAATGGGTTGAAAAAACAGTTACTCTTTACAAGAGTTTAGCTATGCCCTGGGAAGCCGATTCAATTCAAGTAGGTGAAAAGTACTTTGACGGCGAAGAAGTAGTTTTTGAAGTTCTTGCTAAGGAATCAAAAGACACCACTAACCACTACGAATACCCAGCCTATACCGAACCCAGGCAATCGGTAACAGTAAAGGCTAAAATTAAATTGCAGCAAAGTAAGGGTAACTGGGTATATGGTTATGAACAAGAACTAAAAAAAGGGCGCAGTTTAAATCTAAACTTGCCCAGTTTTCAGTTTGAGAATTACCTAGTTGCCGATATAAATTAATATCGACTTGCAAAAAGTAAAAATAGTAGTTTATAATATCCCATAATATGAGTGAATTTACTGACAGAGTTAAAACTAGGTTCACTGGTTCACGAAGTAGAAAAGAAGATTCTGAACCAGAATGTTGGCAGGGCTTAAATCCAATGCAAACAAGGCGAGAATTTTTACGTAATGCAACACTATTAGGTATTTCCCTTACAGCAGCTTCTGAATTTTTAGTAGCATGTGGCTCGCAACCCGAAGCAACTTCCATTCCTGCAACTTCTACACCATTAATTCCAACTCGTATACCAACTAGGGCTGCTATCGCAACAGGTGCTCCTCCACCAACAGATCCACCGCCACCACCCACAGGGGAGCCACCAGCTTCTTCAGAAGTACGGTCTCCTCAGCCAATCGAAATAACTGCACAACTTATTGCAGATGGTTTAGCGAATATTGGTGGTGAAGGTTTTGATCCGGGTACCCAAGTATCATTGCCGGCTACACCTGAAGCAGTCGAACCAACTCAAGCTTCGGCTTCAGATCTCGTTGGCGCTGCTAATAGCTCATGGTATTTAAAGGGTGAGGACCAAATTGTTTTTGACCAAACTTTGCCCGAAAGCCCAATAAAAGGGCTTAAATATATTCTTTCCTTAGCCAATAGAGCAGAAATTACTAACCAACCTGTTAGCTTTGCAGAATCTTTATCTGCCTTAAAAGACGATCAAGATAACCACCTGGCTATTCCCAGAGTGGCTCTAAAAGTACCAGAACAAACAGTAATTGAAGGGGCTTTGCCTCCCGGGTTTGTTTTAAAACCAAATAGCAATATGCTTGTAGTTGGTCAATATGGGGATAGGGTGATGGTAGCTATTGAAGAGAATGCAGGTAGAACAGTAGATTCACCTCAAACCCCCAGACTATTTATGGTTTCATTGCCACATGCTCAGTTTGAACAGTTAGTTAGTCAGTCTGGCGCCGAAATAGATGGTGGCCAAATTCGCTTTAACCAAGATACAACTGCCCCAATTAACAAAATCGAAGAAGGGTTAGCAGAAGAACTAGAAGCAGAGTCAGCAGTCTATTTTGCCGATACAGACCCGGAAGGCGTTTTATATGAAAATCCATTAGTGCCGTATCCTGATGAAGATATTGAGTACAAAGAAGTCATAACCCAGGAAGGTAAAGTTGTGGCCGTTAATGAAGAAGGTAGTGAAGTTGCCACAGCTGTTTATGAAGAAGAAGATAATATGTGGGAGTGGCAAAAGCCTAAATCAATTGAAGAAATATTTGAGGGGTTAAAAGACGAAGAAAGCTATAGAAATGGAATAAGTCAATATTTAGAGGTAATGAGAGTTCCAGAAGAAAATCTAGCACTAACAGTAAGTGAAGAAAATGGTAGATATTTTGTTATTGCTATTCCTCAATTAACTTCACTTTCCCCTTTACAACAAAAATATAGTACTATCTTTCAACCGACTAAACTTTTTGAAATAACAAATACTGCTGATGGTTGGAGGATTAATTCAACTACTCCTAGGGAACTTGCCGAAGCTAATAGTGTACAAATAGGGACAATGCTTACTGGGTGGCATGTTAAAGATCCTAACCATATGGGACAAAAATACATGGCTTTACCCAAACGTCATTTTACGACTGTCGTTTCACCTGATATAGCATGGAGAACAGGGATTGAAGGTGGTAAATACGATCTTCGACCTACTCCTGATAAACATAACTACTTTATTCCTAATCAAGTCAGAGGATATGCGGAGCAAGGCGATATGAATTTACAATTCAACTCTGTCTTGTGGGGAAACGAAAGCACAATACCAGAGTGGGTTAAAAATATAAATTCAGCAGATCAATTTTGGTCAGTTGTTGAATTGCACATTGAAAAATTACTTACACAATATCGGGGTAGTGCAGAGTCTTACTCCTTATTAAACGAATATCTCGGAAACCCCTTTAAAGATGAATCAAAATATAAATTTTGGAAAGTAAAGGCAAACGAATTAGGGATATCGGATGTAGATTTTGTTAAGAGGGTGTTTACAAAAGCAAAATCTGTAGATCCAAGTGCGGTATTAGTTTACAACGAATATGGAATAGAAATTCCTGGCTCAAGTACTTTCTCTGTAGAAAAAGAACAACAAACATATAACCTTCTTGAAAATGCTATTACAGCAGGCGCACCTATAGATGCTGTTGGGTTTCAGATGCATCTGTACGCCAGAGATTTCAAAAATGACAAATTTAATCCAACAGTAGAAAGATTCAGACAGCAAGTAAGGAGATACAAAGAGTTAGGCATACAAGTAAGGTTAACAGAATTAGATATTAGGTTAAATGAAGGTCTTAACGATCTAAGCCTAGAAGAAAAACTAATGTTGCAGGCAAGTATTTATCATAGAATAACTCAAGTTGCCCTAGAAGAAGGAGTGGAAAGTATAGTAGTTTGGGGTGTAACAGACAGAGAAACATGGCTAGAAAAACCTGAAAATGGTTTGCCAAATGCAAGTGAAGCAGATCCTTTACTGTTTGATAACGAAGATATACCAAAGCCAGCGTACTATGCTCTTTTATCTTCACTTTCTTAGCTTGCTGACTGTTTTAAGAAAAACATAAAGAACAAATATTGGTCCATAAATCACATACCTTTTCCATAATCTCTTTGGTTCATGAATTAGCCTATATAACCACTCCAATCCCATATTACCAACAAATTCTGGAGCTTGCTTTTTGTTACCAGAAATAAAATCAAATGCAGCGCCAACGGTAACAATAACTCCCTTGTTTAAATTTTTATACAAAACGTCGTAGGCGAATATTTCTTGTAATGGGCTACCTAAAGCCACAAAAACAATGTCGCTTTTAAATTTATTTATTTTATTAATTAGCCTGGTCTGTTCGAGTGGTTTAAGCGGTCTAAAAAGAGAAGCCTCACTGTTTAGTACTATTTTTGGGTAAAGCACTCTAAGCCTATCTGTTAGCATTGCTAGATTTTTATTGCTGGTTCCATAAAGAAAAATACGCGATCTACTATTTTCTGCAACCTTACAAAGCTTCAGCATTAGCTTTGGTCCATATATTCGCTCTTTTAGTTTAGTGCCATAAAGCCAATTTAAAGATCGTTTTATCCATTCACTGTCGGGTAATAAAATGTAAGAGGATAGTGTTTTGCATAGTTCTGGCTGAAAGTATGCTTTAGTTATTGTTTGGGAAGCTACCGGTGCAATAAGTTTTTTATTATTTTGCTTAATAGCTAACAAAATTTCATCTACTACATATTTATAATCGCATGCCGTAATTTGATTATTTAGAATTGAAAATTTACCTTTATACATATATTTAAACAAAAACCTCCTTAATAATCTTATTTAGTGAATATTTTTTGTTCCATTTTGGGTAGTCTTTTCTAAACTTACAAGTATCGGTAATCCACCACTTGTGATCACCTTTTCTAGGTGTATTTTTATATTGTGTCCAAATTTTTTTCTTTGTGAACTTTTTTATCTTGGTAAGAATTTCATTTATTGAAATACTATTCTCCCTACCGCCCCCCAAATTATAAATCTCTCCTTTTTTAGGTTTCTTTATGAATTCATAAAAAGCGGTAGCAACGTCGTGGGCATGAATAACGTCTCTTACTTGTTTTCCTTTGTAGCCAAGAATGTTTATCTGTTTACTTTCTTTTACCAGTTTTGCAAAATACGACAAATACCCCTGATATATGGCGCCTTCCTGATTACTTCCCGTAACAACTCCAAGCCGAAATACTCCTGTTTTTAAACCAAAATATCTCCCGTATTCCTGCACCAACAGATCAGCAGACACTTTTGATACTCCAAATAAGCTATGCGTTGAATTATCAATACTCATCGACTCATTTACCCCGTCGTAGTATTTTGCTGTTTCTGGCAAATCGTACCTGTTACTATTTTTAATAAACGAAAGTTGATTTACTTTATCACCATAAACTTTGTTTGTCGAAGTATAAATAAATATCGCCTTTGGGCAGTATTTTTTAAATAACACTAGTAAGTTTAAGGTTCCAACTGCATTTATTGAGAAGTCGGTCTGTGGGGCTTTTTTTGCCCAGTCATGTGAAGTTTGTGCAGCGGTATGAATAATAGCTTTGGTTTTATCTTTATATTTTGTAAATATTTTTTCTACTTCATCTTGATTTCGGATGTCGATGTGGAAATGTTTATAAAGATTCTGGTATTTGTTTTTTAAAAAATTAAGTTTATGATTGTAGTGGGTTTGGATATTGAATAATTCGGCCCTTGCGTTATTGTCGATGCCAATAACTTCAAATCCCTTGTCTAAAAAAAATTTTGTAGATTCAAAACCAATTAAGCCTAGTGAACCTGTAATAAGAATCATTTATTTATTATAAATTAAAACTATTGCTCTCATAAACCAGAACCAACCAATAACAAAAATTGTATGTGACGGATTAAAAAGTGTAAATATAAAAGTTGACCAAGCAGAAATTATATAAGGTATTAGTTGTTTATTTTTTTGTTTTATTAAATAAATATCAAACTTTAAAAAATAGATGATTAATATAGATAAGGAAATAAAACCAATGACTCCAGTTTCTGATAGAGAACTCAAAAAAATATTATGCGGCGACTTTGAAACCAAGTTTGTATAATTTTTTGCGTATTTTGGAAGTAATAAAGAATTATTTGATTTATTATCTCTATAAATACTGTCATAGTTTCCTAAACCAACTCCTAAGAGAGGTGATTTTTTGATAATATCAAATGTTTTATTAATAGATAAAATTCGATAATCTTGACGTTTACTAGTAATGATTTCTGAAAAACGGCGCAATACATTAGAAGAGAAAATTTCATTACTAACTAAAACTAATAAAGGAACTAAGATTATTGTCAGTGTGATTATTAATTTCTGATTTATTTCCTTTGAATATAAGCGAACCATTAGAATCAAAGAGAAAAACAGAAGTATTAAACGACTACGGAAGTTTGAAAGGAAGCTAGTAAATGCAACAAGCGTTACCAGGATAACATTTGTATATTTACTGGTGGAGATAAAAACAAACGGAAGTAGTGTTTCTGGATTAAGCTCAAGCGTATATCTTTGTCTGTCGATATTGTACATTATTGCATCCAAGTATTCATTTTGTAGAAACGATAGGGGTAATAAGTGCTTATTAAAAATAAAGAATATAATTTCGAGAAAAATAATTAAGATGGCAAATTTTCTGATAAAAAAACTTATTTTTATTAAAGGGTATTTTGTTTTACTTAAAAGTAATATTGAATTAATGAAAATAGTATATGTAATTACAACGGTCTGAAATGAGTTTAGGTATGCATTAATATCAAGTGCAGTAATTACTGAAATAGATTGAATTAAAAAATACACAACAATAAGATTCAAATATATTTTATTTTTACTATATATTTCACTAAGTTCCTTACCGTTATTTTTTAAGAGGAAAAAAAGTAATATGAAGTGAAAGACTTTTACAATTGAGTGAGATGTAAAAAAACGGTACTTATAGGGGATGATATAGAAAGGTGGAAGTCTGGTTATAATCAGCGACATTACTAATATAAAGCTTAGATACTTTAGATTATTTATTTTCAATAACAATTTTTTCATAGAATTTAATAAGTTTTTCATAATATTTTTTCGAAATATTTATTTTTGTTTTAACAAAAGACTTCTTACCAGATTCACTAATCGCCTTTTTAAGGCTGCTTAAGCTATCGGGATTGTATGTTATAAATTTAAAATCTAAGTTCTTACTTCTTATTATGCTTAATGCTTTATTAGAAACAATAACTGCTTTATTCATAGAAATAGTTTCTAATAGCGCATAAGGTAAAACTTCATACCATAATGAGGGTAGTATAACAGCTAAAGAGTTCTTTATTAGGTGAAAGATTTTATCTCTAGTTATAAAATCAATAGTTTTTATATTTGGTGTGTTTTTTGTAGAGAGCATGGATGAATTTTTACCAACGACTATTAATTTCTTATCTCTAAGATATCTGAAGTTTTTAACAAGTCTACCAATTCCTTTTTCGTCACTAATTCTTCCAAAACATAAATAATAATCTTTGTCATTGAGATCTATATTTTGTGTAGTAGGTTTGAATTCGTCTATAGGATTAGCTAATATTATCGAATTTTCTTTTACTTCTGGAAGCTTATCGCAAATATATTTAGAAATAAATTCTGTAGGAAAAATAAAATGTATTTTTTTGTATACACCACTTACTCTATGCAAGTAAAGAGAGATGGTTAAAAAAAGAGATGCTAGTCGGGAATTTGCATAGCAAGAGTAGATAATTGAATGTACTGCAAAAGTACTATTTGTACACAATTCACAAACCTTATTTTTTCTAAAAAGCGTTCCTTTGGGGCATAGGTACCGATAATTGTGTATCGTCTGAACTATTGGTATCTTATTTTTCTTGCATGCCCAGAAAATTGCTGGGCCAATCAATGGGTAAATGTTATTTATATGAACTATGTCGGGTCTTTCTCTTACCAGCAATCTACTAAGCCTATGGTATTCTTTGTTGTTAAAAATAAGACTAAATGCCGCTAAGATTTTATCTTTACTGCCAACTATCTCAGAACTATTTTTTGTATAAATTGTAGTTTTGTGCTTTTTCTCTCTTAAAATTTTAACTAGTATTTTGAAATATGTTTCCTCTCCTCCGTATTGTCTATAGTAGTTGTGTATAAGAAGTATTTTCATTTGAAGACATTATCTCAAATAATGTCGTCTTTACCTTAACTTTTTTAGTAGATTCTTTTCTATTTATCTCTTCTATTACTATTTTCTGCTAATATTACTCTATGACTCACAAAAAGCAGGGTCAGCTTACTAGTTCGCTTTTAACTACTCTTGGTATCCCGGCTATTTTTATTCCCGGTCTTATTTTAGCCAGTCTATTGGGCTGGATCTCGGCTAAAGAACACCATAATGATATTTGGTACCGGTCGTATTAATGCAAAATACCACAGTTGTCTTTGTTATAATTTATCTATGATTATTGTTCTCAGCCAAAAAGCTACAGAAAAGCAGTTTAAAAAAGCAAGAGAGGTTTACAAAGATTACATTAAAGTAGTTATAGATATTGAAAAGAACATTATGGCAGTTGGCGGTGAATATCATATAGATTGCGAAGAGGTGCTCATAAAGTCTGGCAGTCGCCAAGAAAACTTATATGGCGGTGGTTACAGAATCAGTACAAAAGAAACTGAATATATGGCGCTTAGTAACTATAAACCGGCTTTGAGCCGTTTAACATACGAAATCTCAGACCCAAAAATCAGAAACAAACTGGAACAGTTAATAAAAAAATACATAGCCAGATGAACAAAAAAAAATTTGCTATTGAATCAATTAAAATGGATTTGCATCGGGTGGCAACAATGGTTGGCTATATTAATAAAAGCATCTCAATAGTGTCTGTGATGGAATTTATTCATCACGCCGAACTCGACTTTAATAAACTTGAGCTAAATAAACACGAATCTAACTTAAAAGCCGAATTAATTACTCTTAAAAAAGAACTCGGTGATAGCCTTAAAGACCCTCATAAACGGCTCCGTTTTGCCGAAAAAATCTTAACTATCAGATGCCGCCTATAAGCTACATTAATTAATTTTTGCCTTCTTTAAATATTGCATTAATTTTTCTCTTAATTCTTGTTTTACTTCTTTTTCAATTTCGGCAACATTATTCATGTCTTGCTGGTCGTTTTTTAAGTTGTACAACTCTTCAGTACTACCGGTATACAAGCAGTTTGGTTCTTTAGAATAGATATATTTGTACTCATCGGTAGTAAGCGAAAAATATTTAAGAAAGTGGTTGTAGCCAATTACAAATGGTCTTGTTTTGTTAAAAAGTCCAAAAAAGTTAAATATATTTTTTTCAAAAACATCTGTAAACAAATACTGGCTTGTATTTTGGTTGTTTATTTTCCTGCCTGCCAGGGCAAGTAGCGTGGGCAGAATATCTGTGTTTTGAATTAACCGGTCTTCCCGGTAACCTTTTTTTCCGGGGAACTTAATCAGTAGCGGCAACTTTACATTACTGTCATATAGTGTGCCATGTTGAAAGTAGTAGTCGTGGTCAAAGCCTTCTCCGTGGTCGGTGGTTAGTACAATAATGCTATTTTCAACCAAGCCTTGCTTTTCCAATGTTTTAAAAATTGTTCCTACCAATCTATCGGTATATTCTATCTCCTCGTCGTAAAGGACCATAATTGCTATATTATCTGCTTTGCTTTCGGTTTTGGTACTGCAACCGCTTGGCTGGCCTTTGTTTTTTTCTCGCTGAAGTTCTCTGCTGATTACTAACTCTTCATAAGTTGCTTTATTACAGTACTTTTTGTTTTGCCGGCAAAGTTGCCATTGAGGCGGAATATATGGGGCGTGCGGATCTATTAAGTGAAACCATGCAAATATTTTATTTTTTTTATTTTTATCAATCCAGCTATTAAATTTACCTAAACTTGTCTCCAAGTAATTCCTATTGGCAGTTTTTCCTGGAGTGTAGTAGTCAAAGAGGGGCGAAAAATTATACTGGTAATAACCTTTTAAGTAGCTAAAATTATCAAAACCCAGCTGTAAATTAGTTAGTTTACCTTTAGTGGTATAGGCAATAAAATTATTGGTAATAAAAGCTCCGGTAGTAAAGCCGCTTTTTTTTAAAACCTTTGTTACCGTATCTATGTTACTGGCCAAAGGTGTGCCGGTATAGTTAAAAAGCTTAGTATAGGCGGGTTCCAAACCGGCAAACATACTAACTAACGAGGCGTAAGTTTTAGGTGTGCCGGTATAGGTGTTGGTAAAAACATAAGCGTCTTTAAAAAAATTATCAATATTGGGGGTTGTGTTTTTGTGGTAACCGTATATTCCCATGTGATCAGACCGAAGCGCATCTATTGAGATTAATATTATGTTTAATTTTTTAGACTTTTCTATTGAGTATATTTTGCTGAATATTACAATATTCAGCAGTACCAAAAGAAGAATAATGTAAGCAATCATAGGAATAGATTTAATTGATTTCATCTCAACTCCTGGTGGTTAGGGATTATTAATAACTTATATTTTCAATCTGCTGGCTATATGGCCCGCCCTTTTCAATTTGGGCTACTTTTTGTTTATGTAGTTCTATAAACTTATCGGCCTCCCTTTTACCATAAAGCTCTTTCTTTAATGCATAAATATCTTGGTAAATAGTTAAGCCCTCAAAGGCAAACCAGCTGTAAGCCCTCTCGTATTGCTTAAGCGCTTCTTGCTTGTATCCTAAGCCATAATAGATTCTGCCTATATCGGCCCTAAAACTGGAATTACCCTTTCTTAAATTTTTGTATTTATCTAATAGTTTTAAAGTACTCTGAATATCACCTCTTGTAATGTTCTCAATTAACAACTGCTCATAGCTTGAAGGGTTAAGTGGGTTAAGAAGTAGGGCAGTGCTGTAATACCCTTTGTTGTAAAACAGATTACTAAAAAAGACCAGTTGCAAAACCATAAATGCAATCAGGGAAGCAGTTACGGTTAATTTGCGGGAAATAGATATCTCGTTTTTATCTTTTTTATATCCATAGGCTGCAAAAACAAAAAAGAGTAAAAGTAATGAATAAATTCGGTAGGTATAATCGGTCTGAAAGTTTATTAGTAGGCAAAGCATTACATAAAAAGGCAACTTTGTTTTGTCTACCCCTTTAATTAATAAGTAAATAATTACTACAAATGCTAATCCTAAAAATACTCCGCCTTCGCTAAACATATCCAAAAAAATGTTAATAGAAGACTCGACCCACACAAATGGTATAGCGCCATATTTTTTAGAGGCATTTATAAACGCTCCCGGACCAACCCCCAAAAGGGGATTTTCTTTAATAGTTCGGAGTGCCTGACTCCAGTAATGTTCCCGACCGTTTAAAATGGGTTTGGCAAATTGGGGGCTATTTGCCAGGTTATTAGTTGAAACCTTGGTTGAAACAAACAAAAAAACAGTTGTTATTACAATTGCATTTAATAGCAATAACATCACATTTTTGTTAACTGTAATTCTTTTATTTCTTAAATACATTACCAGTAAAGCCCCACTGGTTATAGCCAAACTTAAATAACTTGAGCGGGAATAAGAATAAAAAATTAGGGGTAGAAGTAAAAACACAACTGTTGCTGTTATTATTCTAAACTTCCCTTTTAAAAAGTAGAATAAAAGAATTACGGCAAATACAGATAAAATATCTCCCAAATGGTTATGTTTAAAAAAGGTTGGGTTAACCAAATTATAACCATCATTTGTTTGGGGTAGAGTGTTGGTAAAAGGCAACATTGAATAAAAATAGTAAGCTACAAAGAACAATGAAGCAAATATAACTATATTTAGCACAGCTTTCTCTTTTTTTCTATAGTTATAAGCCAAAATGAAAGCTGCAAGCGTGCCAATTAGTACAAAAAATTGGTTAACAGATAAGGTAATGTCAGTTGAAAACAGTGTTGAAACAAAAAGGAAAACTACAAAAACAGAAAAAGGCAGTGCTAGGCTTCGGGGCAGTTTAACGGGGTCTTCAAGTGAAATTATGCCTAGTAACAGGGGAAAAAGTAAAAAAACATAAGGGATTATGAATCTTGCACCCCTAAGCCCCAAGCCCTCAATAATTAGGGTAATTGTAATAATTGCAACAAATAGCAAAGAAGTTAGTTTCTGCATAAATATAACTATTTTAACTAATTGTTTGATTTTTATTTTTCTGCTATTCTTTTATTAATGAAGATACCAGTAAGAGTGTTGATGGTTATAGTTATTATGCTGGTTGTTATTGCATTGATCCCTTCCCAAACCAAGGCACAGCTTCATAACTGTGGCAGTTGCTGTGACGGTAGTACTCATTATTGTACTTATTATTGTTCAGCTGGCTGTTATGACGCCCCTAGTGCTACCCCATTAATCCCAAGTATTCCTACTTATTCTGGTAATGGCACTGCTTACCAAGTGGTGTTAAGTTGGACTGCTAACGCATGTAACGAAACAAACAACCTTGTTATAGACGACTTGTCAACCGGGCTAAATCCGGACATTTCCGAAAATATTAATTCCAACATAGGGGTTGGTGGCTCAGGGGTTCAAACATATGTCTTGTCGGCAACCGCCGGTCGCAGCTATAATTGGTATGTAACCGGAACCAATAACTGTTCAACAACAACGGCCCCGCTTAATGGTCTTCTAATTGGTATTCCCAGTTTAGAAAGCGTTAATCTTGCTTATGGCGAAGCCGAAGCCTGTACCAATCATTCATGTGACGG
This sequence comes from uncultured Gammaproteobacteria bacterium, assembly GCA_964414145.1. Lineage (GTDB taxonomy): Bacteria > Patescibacteriota > Microgenomatia > UBA1406 > UBA1406 > UBA1406. Next base: position 38,072 of record CAYPVH010000008.1, on the reverse strand, counting down.
CACTGATATTATTAAAAATCTAGATACAGATAACAACAAAATTATTCCAATTAGGGCTACATTTTACGACCCAAACACCCCAACCGGCAGCAACTTTACAGACATTCAAAACGCCTGGATTATTTTCGACAACAACGCTGATGGTGGCGATGATTATTATTATCGAATCCGCTACACCGATAACGGTGATGGCACATTCAGTACTGTTGAAGACCCAACAAATGCGGGTACACTCGCTGGCAACCTTTCAATTAGTGCTACTTCAAGAAGCAGAAGCGTAGACAACAAATATTTATATGTTGATTTTAGTCTAAATGTTTCAGCGCTTCCTAATAATTCAGCTGTTTTAAGTAACATATACACTAGAGCAATAGATTTTACTTCTATCGAAACAGGCAGAGCTTTAATGATTGGCACAGGTGATTTTTTAGCAACAGATGATGACTGTAGTGGAAACGCCGGGGAAGCTATTGAAGTTTGGAATGGAACTAATGTTTCGGTAACTAGCAGTATAACAAAAACTGGTAATGCCAGTCCAACAGTTGCTAGTTTATCAACTCTTTATAACGCCTTGTCTCGGACCAGTCCCGGAACATATTACTTACCTTATAACACAGCATTAAATATTACTTCTGCAAGCCAAGGTTATTACATTTCTGGGGCTAACTTTACTAATTTTTTAGGTTCAGTTGGTTATGATCAAGATGGCGACAGTGATCGCACATTAAACGAAGGTGGACTCAGGCAAACTGTATACCCAATGGGAATACCAACCTGTATAACAGATAAAGCAGTTGCCTTGTATTACGAAGAAGACGCACCAACATTAGGAACACTAACATTGGGCGGTGGTGCCGGTGACAGTTCTTGTACCGGCGCCTCGTGTAATAATCAAGACATTATTGTTGACCGTGACACAAATCGTAACCGACTGGTTAACGGTACCTTTACAGTTACAGACGACGAAACTAATGTTTTGCGTAAAGGCAGCCCGGCTCAAGCCAATAAAAAGTCCGATCTTAACCAAATTATTGTACGGGTCAGAAATGCCGGTGGTACGGCAGTTGCGGTTTGTACTTACACAGATAATCCAAGTATCGCTGATACCCCTGCTTTTGTGGCTTCGGGTACGCTTTCGGGTCTTTTTAGCTCTTGTACCTACAGCATTCCCCAAAGTGGGGGCTTGCCTTCAAGTGATGTGCTAACCGTTAATTTTATTTTAGATATGTCGGCAATTTCCCAGGGTGGGGAATTTTTGGGTAATATTACTGCTCAAGCGACCGACTTTGCAGGGCAAACTACCGGTGAGGTTACGCTTGCCTCTAATATCGATTTCTGGAACGGCAAAGATGTTACGGTTGTTGGCAACTTTTATGAGGTGGATTCGCCCAGCGACATTTGTGTTGCCAATAAATCTGCTCTAACTACTCTTCCAAATTACAATATTACCGCAACATATAATCCGGTATCTGCTGAATGGGATAACCCCATTACTACGTGGAAGGGTAGCAGTACATACCAGCCCTACAACTACTATAATTCAAGTAACTACAGAGTTAACTATAAAATGGCAGACTCAAATTCCGATCACTTTATTGTTTCTATGGATGCTCAGCGCTATGGCGGCAGTTGCTACGACGCAGGCGGTGAAGTAATTCAAGGTGAAATCCAAAACGCAATTTACAGAAATGGTGGTGTTAATCCGGCCAACAGCAGTTATTCCGAAGCCGCCTTTGGTTTAAAGGAAATTGGCAATGTTTGGTCACAGGTTGTGGATGGGCACCTATTTTTAAATAATAGTATAGAAATCAATATAGAACCAACCACTTGCGCCGGCTGTTATTTCTCATCTGTTATCGATAGTGTTACAAATGGCACGCCTGTCGCTAATGGATCAATAACAGTTTTTGACAGCTCGGTTTATGGTAGCCCCAATAATTGGTATTCACAAGCGGCCAGTGAGCCGTTTTCTGTTTTTGTTCTGCCTTCCTACAGCGATGTTTTGGCAAAATATGAAGATGCTGGTACCTATACCGAAGTTACTACAGCAACCAGCATGAGTGCAATTTCCGGCAACGCGGTTAATCATACTTATTTTATAGACAACAATTTTACAGTAAACACAAACTTTGATTTGGAAAGTGATGAATATGCAGTTTTTGTTGTTAGCGGTAACATGACAGTTAATGCCTCAGTTACTCGTTTAGAAGGATTGTTCTTGGTTTTGGGCAACGTTACAATTCTAGACGATAATGTACCTAACTATGACGGAGCCGACTTGAGTGATCAGTTAGAAATTCATGGCGCTTTAGCTGTTGGTGGTTATATCAATGTGGAGCGCTCTATGGGCGCCGCTAATAACTATGCTCCAGCTGTTAGGTTTATTTATGAGCCAACAATAATTGCGGCACTAGAGGCGTCTGGAGTAGGTATGGTTGATGTACAAAAGTTGTGGCTGGGAGAATATTAAGTTAATTTAAAATTAAAAGTTAAAAATTTAGAATTAAATACAATAATACGAATGCCTGGTGAACTTATTAGTCAAAAGTTAAAAATTAAAAAATAAATAAATAAAGTGAAACATAGCAAAAAACAGGCCGGACAAATTGTGATCATTACCCTCCTTATTTTAGGGGTATTCTCTGTAATTGGGGCCTCCGTGGTGACCCAAGTTATATATGAGCAAAAAAAAGCTACACTTGAACAAAAAAGTAAAGAAGCTTATTATGCGGCAGAATCGGGTATAGAAGACGCACTTAAAAAAATACTAGAGGGTGACAATCCCGATGGTTCAATAAATGTTGGCCGAGCAAACGTAGATGTTAGCACTAATATTCAAAGCGGGCAAACTCACTTTACATTACCTGTTAAGTTAAATTCGGGTGAAGGTTTTATTTTTAATCTTAACGGCTATAATCAAAATCAAGTTAGACTTTGTTGGGATAAGCCCAACACTTCTTTTGTTGCGGCTCATTATTATACAGATAATGGCGTACGTAAACTTTACCGAGCTTATGTTATAAACAGTTCTGCGTCTCAAAACCCTAGGTTTATAAACGGTACAAGTGGGGTTAGCAGTGGTTGTGCAAACGGCGAAATAACTACAAATTACTCAACCACATTAGCTTTACCCACCATTATCCCAACCGTTAATCATAATTATTTGGTTCTATTTCCGGCCTATCAGAACGAAGTCGGAGTTGTTTTTAACAGTATTAATAATGCTACTTTTCCGGCCCAAGGCACTAAAATTACTTCGCAAGCCCAGGTTCAAGAACTAGATAACCAGATTGTTAGAGAACTGAATTACTTTATTTCGGTAACTTCTGCCGGTTCAAATGCTTACGCCCCACTTTACTTTATGCAACCTGTTTATGTTTTGGGCGGCATTACTTATGCGCCGGGCAAGAATTGGTAAACAGATTCAATAGTTATTATTCATTAACCAATATTCAATAGACAGTATTTAATAGACATTATCTAATATGCATTGCAAAAGACGTAAAGCAGGAATCCATAAGATTATTTCGGATTTCGAGTTTATCTTTCCTTATCCTAACTCCTAATTCTTAAATCTTAAATCCTAATTCTTAACTCCCATTGCTCTCAAAAATTGCTATACTGAATATATGGAATTATTAGCTGGTGAAGCGATTATCAGAGCTCAGTATTATGTATTACTGCTCTTTACTGCAATTACTCTGGCAGGAGTAGTATTTTTGCTTTTTCAGTTGGCAATAGTTTTAAATAAAATGGGGAAACGGGAAGAGCGGGCACTCGACATGGTAGTTCTAAAGGTAAGGTTACCCAAAGACAATGAAATTAAAATCGATGCTGCCGAACAGCTATTCACTTCGCTTTATTCACTTAAGAACAGCTATGACTATTTTTCCAAACTAATGCACAAAATAAATCTTGAAGAAACGTTAGCTTTTGAAGTGGTTTCTTCCTACGGCAAAATTGATTTTTATCTGCACGTTCCCAGTAGGCTAAAAGATTTAGTGGAAAAACAGATCTATGCCAACTATACCAGTGCCGATATTACCGTTTGCGACGAACCCAATGTTTTCACCAAAAATGGCAAGGTGGTGTACGGCGCGGTACGGCAAAAAGAAGCCGCTTATTATCCCATTCGTACCTACAAAGAACTTGCCAATGATTCAATGGCTGCCCTAATTAGTGCGCTTTCTAAAATGGGTCAAGAAGAGGGGGCAATTGTTCAGTTTTTAATTCGACCGGCCGAACCTTCCTGGAAAAAGGCAGGTAAAGATTATGTTTCCGACATGCGTAAAAAAGAAACCAACCCGGAAAAGGCCACATACAAGGTAGACCAAAAAACTCTAGACAAAATTGATGACAAGTGCAGTAAACCCGGTTTTGAAACGGTAATTAGATTTGTTGTTAACAGCCCCGACAAGCAAATGGCTACGATGCATCTCCAGAACATTAAAGGCGCTTTTACCCAACTTAACTCAGACTTAAATAGTTTTACTAAGGTACGGATTTTACTTAAACCCCTTTTCATGCTAGGTTTTATCTATCGAACATTCCCCTTAATGGATTTTTGGCGATGGCAAAGTATATCGATTTTTGCCGCCGATGAGTTGGCTAGTCTTTACCACTTTCCCAATAAAACTATCGAAACACCAAATATTCAGTGGTTAAAAGCCAAGCGGGCTGCAGCGCCAGCCAATATGCCCAATGATGGCATTTTTATCGGCTTTTCCAAGTATAGAGGTCAAAGAGTCCCTGTTTTTATTGGTGAAAATGATCGCCGCCGTCATGTTTATATTATTGGTAAAACGGGTGTAGGTAAAACACAACTTTTAGTGTCGATGCTCTCCCAAGACATTAATAATGGCAAGGGTTTGTGTTTTATAGACCCACATGGCGATGCCGCCGAAGCATTACTCGAATTTATTCCACCCGAGCGGGCCGAAGACGTAATCTATTTTGATCCGTCAAACGCAGAACGGCCAATGGGTCTAAATATTATGGAAGCGCATACCGAAGAACAACAGCATTTCATGGCGAGCGCCATTATTAACTTAATGTATAAACTATACGACCCGCAACGAACGGGAATTGTTGGTCCGCGGTTTGAACACGCAGTGCGAAACGCCATGCTTACGGTTATGGCTGAAGAGGGCAATACTTTTATTGAGGTTAACCGTATTCTAACCGACCCTAAGTTTGTTAATCAACTGTTGCCAAAAGTTAAGGATCCAATTATACGGCGCTACTGGACCGATCAGATTGCCCAAACCAGCGATTTTCACAAATCCGAAACTTTAGACTACATTGCTTCTAAGTTTGGCCGGTTTGTTACAAATAAAAGCGTTCGAAACATTATTGGCCAATCTAAAAGTTCATTCGATTTTAGAAAGGTGATGGATGAGGGTAAAATTTTAATAATTAATTTGTCTAAAGGAAAGCTAGGCGAAGAAAACTCTAGTTTTTTGGGGCTAGTGCTAATTCCTAAAATTTTGGCTGCGGCCATGAGTCGAGCCGATATGCCAGAGGAAGACAGAAAAGACTTTTTTCTCTATGTCGACGAATTTCAAAATTTTGCTACCCAAGACTTTGCCACCATTTTGTCTGAGGCGCGAAAGTACCGGCTTAACTTGGTTGTGGCCAATCAGTTTATCGGGCAGATGGACGAGGAAGTTAAAAATGCTATTTTTGGTAATGTAGGTACTATTATTGGCTTCCGGGTTGGGGTAACTGACGCCAATTATTTACAACACGAATTTCAGCCAACCTTCAACGAAACAGACTTTTTAAACATTGAGCGCTTTAGTGCCTATATGAAAACGAATATAGATAACGATCCGGTTTCGCCTTTCTATGTAGATATGAGCAAAGACATGGCTAAAGAGGCTAAAAAGCGAAATAAAAAAGTTGCCGACGCCGTAGCCCAGCTTTCAAGTCTTAAATACGGTAAACCCAAAGAACTGGTAGAGCAAGAAATTAACCAGCGAGCCAGACTGTAGAACAAGAGTTAATATCCAATATTCAGTAGATAATATACAATATAAACTCGAAATCCGAATATCGAAATCCGAAATAATATCAAAGTACTAAAACCCAAAAAACAATTTCCAAACCCTCCGAATCGGAGGGCCTGCCCGCCTTTGGCGGGAATACCATTGGAATCAGTGGACCTGACCGGACTTGCTCAACTCAGACTTGCCGATACGTTAGTAGTGGCATAGACTAAGTTAGTCCGCCGAAGTATAACGCAGGCGGAAACCGACACAGCTAACCTTGAATTAGCTTATGGAATCAGTGGACCCGACCGGACTTGCTCAACTCAGACTTGCCGATACAAAGTGAGGCTTAGACTGAGATAGTCCGCCGAAGTATAACGCAGGCGGAAACCGACACAGCTAACCTTGAATTAGCTTATGGAATCAGTGGACCCGACCGGACTTGAACCGGTGGCCTTTCGCATGCCATGCGAACGCTCTAGCCAGCTGAGCTACGGGCCCGAAAAATCACAGAATATCTAATTATACAATGTTTAACTAGTAAGTTGAAGTTGTTTTATTCCCCAAACCGATTAAACAGGTACATAAATTTTACTTTCTGGTTATTCCCGGGGTTGGGCACTTCCTGCTCAGCTAACCATCTTATTGCCGCCTCTTGGTTTTTTTCTGTGTTGCCCGGCATAACGGTTACATAAAATATGTCGTCTGCGGGTAAGTATTCTATGATGTACTCATCCGTTTCCAAGGGTAATTTACTAACTAGCATTGATTTTTCCAGTGTTGGAATAAACTGAAAGGCGGTTGGGGTTGGGTAGTTGTAGGTCTTTGGGGTGGTAGGTAGTATTCCTTCAGATGCGGGTGTATTTTGTTCTACAAACTTCAAAACAACCAAGCCAACAATAATAATGGCAGTAACTATAATAATAAAGACAATACTTATTTTTTTAGTCATTAAATCTCTCCACAATCAACTTTTACATCACTATACAAATTATAGTAGTTACAAACCTCCTGGCAATAGTTGCCTTCTTTTTTCTTTGTGCTATAGGTACAGCTGCCATAATAACTTTTTGCCGCTTTTTTTATCTCTTGTGGCGTCCAATCGGTGCATGATTCGGCTTTACTACTGGCGCTCAGTTTAAAACCGGCCGCTAAAAAGGCGTCTAGAATTACTCTTCGGTCTGGTTCTCGGTTAACACTAAGCTCGGTCAGTACTTTACTAACCAGAGCGATATAACCTTTCCAGGTTCCCAGTTCAAATTGCATCGGGCCCATTACGTCTAAGCCACTTCTACAAATACTAACAATTCCTTTACCACAGTAATCGCTGGCAAATTTGGCGTCTTGTGCAATTACATTCGTACAAGTGTTATAGCTGTAACCTCGGCAAACTTTCTTTTTGTCCTCTTCAACCGCCTCATTAATAGCACTGCTTTGCCACCAGGCAAAACTGTTATAGAAATCAAAGTCGGCACTGTCGTATTTCCATACGCCATATGCTTCTCGGCGCGATATAGCTTTAATCATAGCCTTTGGGGTACAAGTGTTTTCAGCCGACATAGTCATTATTTCTTCCAAATTTTCCCCAGGCGTTAAGTAAGACAAATTGGGGGTTGGGGTTGGAGCAGACGGGGTAGTTGTTAATTGTTCTGTAATTGTTGCCGAATCGGTACCAATGGGTTCTTCAGAGCCCGAAGTATTGGCAACGCTGTGGTAGGGGGTGGTAACAGAACTGCTAGAGTTTATACCACTCATTACTAGAAAAACCACAACAACAACTACCAAAATAACAATACCGGCAATAAAGTAAGGGTTTTTGGTCGCAACTTTGGTCACTAGTTGTTTACCGGCATTAGCTAAAGCCGATGCAGCTCGAGAAGCGCTACTTGCTCCTTTACTGGCTTTGCCAAACAGATTGGTTAATAAATTAATGCCTTTCCCCAAACCGTTTTCAGCCAAACTTCCAATTTTTGAAAAAACGGGTCTGGCGTTACTCAAGAAAGACTTAACCTGACTAAAACTATTTTTAAATTGAGTTGTATATTGCCTAATTCTGGCGGTAAAACCTTTTATCTCTTCTACGTTAACCGTTTGTCTTTCTTCTCGTTCGCTTTTCCTAATAGGTTGTTGTATGGGGAGCGGAGCAGTTTTGGTTGATTCATTGGTTGTAGTCGTTCCGGTATTAGTATTTTTTCTTTGTTCTAGAATAATGTTTAAAGGTCTGTTTCGGCTTAAGCTCTTTTTAAGATGGCTAAATTCCCGTTTTTCCGCTTCAGATACCCCCTTAACCTTTTTAGTCATCTTTTCTTTTACAGTTTTTGGTGTTTCTCTTACACTTGCATAATCAGTCCATACGCTGTTCATAAAATCTTCAGTTTTCCCAGCCAACAAATGCCGTGCCATTATTTTCTCAATTACAGCTCGGTGTTTTAACAAGTCACCGCTTACCTCAAGTTTCTGATTTTGCCTTTGGCCCACATTCTTCAAATAACCATCAAATATTAGCGAAGCTTCTTCACCAGCCCTAATTTCGCCAAGATTTTTTTTGAAATAGGAATGCTTCATTAACTTCTCATGCTTTTCACTAAGCCCTGCTGTTGCTTTTTGCCTGGCTTTATCAACAATTTCCTCCAGGTTGCCTTCGGTTATTTCCGGGTGAGTAGCCAACAAGTCTTGCATATGCTCGGTAACTGCTTCATTATTTGTAAATAAGCCGTCTCGTTGAGTTGTTCTAAGCTCATATGCAACTTCCGAAAGGGTGCCTTGGTATTTTTTAAACTCCTCGGCAGCAGATTTTTTTCGAACTTTATATTCTGTCCTGGTTTCACCCTCGTTTCGTTTTGGGTAAAATCGCTCGTCTCTCCGGGCTGTTTTCATAAATTCTGATTCCCAGTCCAAAAATATTTTTTGCCGTCTGGCGTTGGGGTGATTGGCAGCAACAAGTTGAGCGGCGCTAAGCGCGCCTAAAAAGAACAGATCACTAAAGCCTTTGGAATCTTGATTTTCTTCTTCAATAAAATCTCCTTCGTTGGTTTTGTTTTCAACCTCTGTGTTGTCCGCCATTATGCTAATTTAAAAATTGCTAAAGAATATAAATCAGGCTGATTAAAATAAAGCCCCACAGCAAGATAGTACCGATTAATATTTTATCTTTGGTAATTACTTTTTCCGGAGCTTCGCCTTCTTTGTACTGATATAAAAGTTGAGCATAACGGGCTACAGCAAATACTGCCAAAGGAATGGTTAAAGTAAACCACTTTCTGGTTTCGGCGCCTCGAAGGAACGGGGCAATAATTTCGGTTAATCGGGTTTCAATGTGTGGCGGTTCTTCCAAAAAGGCATAAAAGGAATAAGAAAAAATGGTCATTACGGCAAAAGAATTAACTAAAAATTGTAAAAGCGAAGGGGTATAGTCGTCTAAAACCGGGCGAGTGGCGGCGCTTTGATTAATGTACTCGCTATGGCGTTTAACAGAGGCAATAAAAAGTGAAAAGAAGAAAATAGTTAACCACAGCCAAATGGGTACATGAAACCCGGTTACAACCTCGCCGGCCAAAAGGCGAATGATGAATGATGCCGAGATGGCGAAAATATCAAATAACACATGTTTTTTTAAGTATAGGGTATAAACAATATGAAGTAAGAAAAAGGTTAGAACAAGCATTGCCAAACTAATCCGTAAAAATAATGAAGCGCTGAGGGCAAAAATAATCAGCAAAAACAAAACAAAAGTAGCGTCGGGAATACTTACCAGACCACTGGCTATGGGGCGGTTCTTTTTAATTTTGTGTTTCCGGTCAAATGGCGCGTCCACAAGGTCATTAAAAATATACGAGGCAGAAGAAATGGCGCAAAAAATAACAAAGGTAATTAAACTGTAGTTAAAAAGCACAGGGTTGAACAGTTCACCATTAAAAAGAATTGCAATGAATATGACCGAGTTTTTAATCCACTGGGTTGGCCGCAGCATTTTAACAAGTCCAACAAGCCTGGTTTTGGTAGACGGTTGCGACTTGAAAAGACTAAATATAGAAGCCATACCCTAAGTATACTAAAAGAAACTAAATTACAATTCCGGATTTATTGTTATGAGGTCCGTCCTAAAAGAGGACGGACCTCAAAAACCAGAGCGTTGGAAAGAGGAATTGTTAGGTTTGCCGTTGCCAGTTTTGACTGATAAGTAAAAAAATAGCTTACGGAAAACGGATCCCGATAAAGCGAAGCGTATCGGGAAACCTCCACAAAGATTGAAAGCAAGTTGATTATTAGACTGTGCCGGAGAGAGGAGTTGAACCTCCACATCCTTGCGGATACACGACCCTGAATCGTGCGCGTCTGCCATTTCGCCACTCCGGCATTTTTGTAACAATATTATAACAGTCTCAAGATTCATATTTTAAGTACTATTAATAGCCTAGATTTAGCTTATGTACATAATCGAATCTCGAGTTTTGTTTATATATATGTCATCCTGAGCGTAGGAGCTTGTCCTCCGATTCGGAGGACTTGCCCCTCGTAGTCCGCCTGTCAGGCGGACGTAGTGGGGTTATTTGGATCTTGGTTATTATGCTCATTCCTATATTCTTATATTCTCAAATTCTTATATTCCTATGATTTTGGCCACTTCTTTCCCCACCCGCACGGCAAAATTGGTGCCTCGGTCATAAGGGTACGTTTGTTCCATGGTGGCAAAATATAGCCCTTTAACCGGGGTTGTGTAGTCGGGCTTGTTTTTAACAAACTCAGGGGTATATAGCGGTTGAGCATACTTAACAAAATTATTTTGAATAATTTTAATTAATCTATTTTGAATTTTGTATTTCGAATTATTGTCTTTGTAATCCGTAATCCTCCGATTTGGAGGACAGGTCCGTAATCCGTAATTGTCTAATTGTTTAATTGGCATTGGCTCTTTTAAGTATTTCGCCAAATAAAGCAAATGCTTGTTGCCATAATGCTTTTTATTCATAAAATTAGTGTGCTGTACCGCTACCATCCAATTAAGCCCAAAAGGGGTAGATTTCTCAAGCGAAGTAGGGCTGGCAGCTATATTTAACCAGTATGTTTTGTCTAGAATTGGTTTTTCTGTTTCTAAAATTAGGTTTTGTGCCCCTAGGTATTCAATTTTTTCCAGCCGATTTCGGTAATTTTGCGGTAAAACCCCTTTCTCAATTTGCAAAAACAAGGGTGAAGGCAGGGTAGAAATAACCTTGTCAAATTTCGAATTTCGAATTTCGAATTTCGAATTACTTTGCCTTAGTTCTTCAATTTTTATTCCGTAGTGTATCTTCACTTTTCGTTTTTCAACATAACTTGCCAGCTTGTTGGCAAAGTTCTGAAAGCCCCCCTTGGGGTAAACCAGGGCGGGGGTGCGTTTATTTACCCTGGCCCAAAAGAAGGCCATGTTTATTTTCTCTTTATAATCTTCAAATTTTTTGGCAAAAAGGGGATGCCAAAGCACTTTATAAGCTTCTTGGCCCATCGAAGTTTTTAAAAATTGGCTGGCAGTTATTTTGTCGTATAGGTCTACTTTTGGTCCAAACTTTAGCGCTGCCAGTACCATTCCCGCTCTTAAACGGTTTACTAAACTTAAACGGCTAAACTTAATTAAGTCAACCGGGCTGTCCAGCTTATATATCTCCGTATCCTCCCCAAAAAGATAATTAAATAAATTTTGAGCTTTGAATTTTGAATTTGTTTTTTGTTTGCCCTCCGATTCGGTGGGCATGCCCTCCGAATCGGAGGGTTTGGAATACTTGGAATTTGGAATTTGTTTCGGACTTCGAACTTCGAATTTCGAATTTCTGTACATGCTTGCCGTTATTGGCCTTTTCTTAATCAACCCGTCAAAACCAATCTCATTGGCTAAATTAAGAATATCACCGTCATTGGTAAATAAGTGGTGGTAAGCGTAGTCTAGGTACCAATCCCAGCCGCTCTGTTTAAAGCCCCCTGCTGCGCCCCCGGGCAACTTATTTTTTTCAAACACCAATACTTCGTGGTCCTGCTTGCTTAGTTCTAAAGCAGCAGTTAAACCAGCAATTCCGGCACCAAGTACGGCAATTTTCATAGTTACTAGTTTAGCAAAAATACCTAAATTCACTATTACTTATATTGGTAATTTTTTTAGCACTTTTCTTACAAAAAGGGAGTACTATGTAATAAATAAACTATAGGCTGTATATGCTATAATACAGATTGTAGAAGTTAATAGCAGTTATTAATCAGGCAGTATTGAAGTAGTAAAAATAAACTAAAATCTACTACTTGACAATACTATAGGATTTTGATATAATTCGTCATTAGTTACCAGTTTAGTAACAAAAAATATGAAAAATACAGTCAATAAACTAACAAAAGGATTTGTTGTTTTTGCCGCTTTAGCAATTGTTTTTGCTTCAAGCGTAGCCGCTGATGGGCAGTACAATCAGTACGGTCAATATGGTGGACCATCTGAAGCAGGAAAAATTGTAATAGATAAATTGGTAAGAAACCCACAAACAGGTGAATACGTAGATAATTTAGGGTTATCCGACCCAAAGTATTCTGCCCAATCGGCAGTATTCTTTAAAATCTATGTACAAAACACCGGTGGTACAACTTTAAACCAAGTTAATGTAGTCGATTACCTACCAGCTTATTTACAATATGTATCTGGTGGTAGCTACAATAGCAACGACAGAAGAGTTATCTTTACCGTTAACGATTTAGCTCCCAATGAGCGAAGAGAGTTAACTTTACAGGTAAAAGTAGTTGGTATTAACGAAATGCCGGCCCAAAAAAGTGTATTGTGCCCAATCAACAAGGTTGTCGCCAGTTCTGAACAAGATGGTAGCGACGAAGATACGGCCCAAGTTTGTATAGAAAAGAAAGCTATGGTTAGTGAAAAGGTGCCAGAAGCCGGTGATCCAATCGGGTTGCTGGTAGGGTTTGGTTCCTTAAGCTCACTTTTGGGCGGTATTGCCTTAAAGAAAAAGTATAGCTAAAATAGGTCTTCTTAATTTAAAAATTTACACCCCGCCCCATAAACAGGGCGGGGGTTTTTTTGCCCAAAAAAAAAGAGTCAAGCCGAGCTCGTCACTCAACCTGACTCTTCTTTTTGCAAACATTCTTAGTTAGAGAAGCTTGTTATAAAATAACAATACCCCATAGTATACAGTACAAATTCTACAATGTCAACATCAAGCGTTATATAGTTGGCTTAAGAATAAGCAAATGGTAATTTGTTCACCTTTCATCCACATTGTTAAAATAATGTACAAGACCAAAATGCTATAAGTTACAATGTATAATTGTGAAAATATTAGGCAATTTGTCTATTGTATATTGTGGATTACGGATTATAAATTAAGTGCTTTTAAGCTTCTTGTATTTACTTAAGTAATTAATAAAGCCACCAATGTTTTTCGAAAGCTTTATTAGCTTATCTTTTATTTCTTTAAGCTCTTCTTCACTTATATAACCAATATTGCTTGCAATAAGCAGTTGGTTTCTAACTTCACCAACAGATCCTTTAGCTATTCTTAAGTACCTAGATAATTCATTATTGTTTCTTTTTTCAAAACCTTCAGCAATGTTAGAACTTATAGAAACAACGGCTCGCCTAATCTGGTTTGTTAAACCAAAGTCTTTTCGCCAAGTTTTCTTTGCTGTTAGGTCATATATTACCTTAGTCAGTGTTATAGCTTCTTTCCATACAGGCAGTTCTTCAAAATCTTTGTATTTCATACTATGATTTTATATAAAACGAACTAATTAAGCTATTAGCGATTGGGTGTTGTTGATACAGATTTTTGGATTCCCTGTTTTTGCATTGGTTTGATTAATCCGTAATTCGAAATCCGCAATTGACTAATCTACATAGTAGTTCTTTAATCCGCAATTTTTACCCCGTACCGTGCTTTGCTCTGGTATCGGGGCGTAATCCGTAATTGATTAATAGATAGTCCACGTATTGGTCTAACTAATTCATAATCCGTAATTCATAATTGACAAATAGGTAAATCTTAGTAAGCAGTTTTCCTTATCCACGAAGCATTTCTTAAATCCTCCTTACCGGTTTTATATTTAATTCCTTACTTCTCACCTGTATTGTATTTATGTGATATCACTAATTCTCAATTCGTAATGCATAATCGACTAATGATTAATCCACGTAGTGGTGTTTTTAATCCGCAATTCGTAATTCATAATTGATTAATCGGTTAATAAATTTTACATAACTTATAGTTGTTTTACCAACTACATAATGTCTAATTTACTTGCTTTTACCATCCAATTTAGTGTAGTAAAAATACTACTTGACAAGTATCCTATAGTGTGTTATAGTGATAGTGTTTCTATATATTGGAAGCAGTGCGGATCCAAGGAATTGCTCCTTGGAACAAGCAGCAGCCACTAATAGAAACATATAGAGCGTTCTTTTTAGGGAGCAAGGTATTGCACTCTGCCACTCTTAAAGAACAGTCGCTCTTTAAAAGGTTGTAGCAAGAAGTTTCCAAACCCGTAAGGGATTGGATTACTGATTGCTATCCGCCAATATGCGAAGTTGTAAAACTGAGCTTATGGCGGAGTCAGGGAATTTAGAAAAAGCCTCTCTTTTTTTGGCAATTTGGGCTTGTAGCTATTCGTGTTTTGCTTTCCCCGTATTAGTAGTTAAAACGTAATTATTAGTACGGGGAGGGCAAGCTGAACGAGCGGGCCCAAAACCAAAAATTTCACTGCCTTGAAAGGAGGCAACATGTTCAAGTCCAAGGTCCTGTCGTTTGTTATCGTGGTTGTAATGCTGTGCGTGGCCATCGTGCCCGCTAGCGCCATGGCCCAAGGGGCCACGCCGCCCACGTTTGAGGAGCGCATGGTCGCCCTCTGTACGATGGACAGGAGTGTGCTCCCGACCGAGTTTGCCACTGCCGTTGAGGAAGTCTGCAATGCGTTTGTGGACTATCTCGCGGCCCAGGCGCTGCTCGCGGCGCAGCCCGTCGTCACCCCCGACCCGGGGGCCCCCGTCATGCTCAAGTACGACGAGACGGGGGGCGTCCTTCTGCCCACCGGGCAGACGAAGCTGGTGGCGGATTATTTGCGGATCCCCGGCCAGGTCAGCCAGGTCCAGATTGAGGCGGCAGTCGCCGCCATCCAGGCAGAAGCGGTCGCGGTAGGTGCCACCACGGTGGTGACCACGGGCACGCTCGTGCTCGATCAGCACTACGCCTGGTTGGTGTGGTGCCCCGATGCGACGGCCGTCGACCCGCCGGCAGACGTCAGCCACGTCATGGACCCGAGTCTGCTGGATACGACCACCTTGGGCCGCGTCTACATCCAGGTTCCGTTTGCGGCGGGAGTTCCGCTGCGAACGGACGACACCTGGTCCGGCTGCACGGCCTTCTGGGCCGTCGCGGTCAAGTAGACCACCCAATCGTTCCCTGGCTAACCTAGCCCTGCCCACCTTGGATAGGTGGGCAGGGGAGCCTTTTGCTAGTTAAGTAAATTTAGCTATCAGAAGGTTCCCAATATTTAAAAAGAGAATAAAAAATATGAAAAAACAAAAAGAAAAACAGATCAGTAAAAAAAGTCAAATACCTTTAGTTTCGGTAGTAATACCGGTTTTTAATGGTGCCACATATTTAAGAGAAGCGGTAGAATCAGTATTAAAAAGCACATACAAAAAATACGAAATTATTCTTGTAGACGACGGTTCTACCGACGAAAGTAAAAGAATCTGTAAACAACTTGTGCGCCAGTCCAAAAAAATACATTTTTATTCTTTTGTTAAAAACAGAGGCTTGGGGCGAACCTTAAACTATGCTCTTAAAAAAGCCAGGGGTAAATATATTGCCCGGCTGAATCAAGATGATATTATGCTAAAAAACCGGCTAAAAACCCAAGTAGATTATTTAGAAAGCCACCCAGAAATTGTGGCTCTTGGCTCTTTTATAAAGTACTTTAGTGATAGTCAAGAAGTAATTACATTTATTGAAAAAGACCAAGACATCCGCAAAATGTGGCATATTGTTAGTCCTTTTGCCGACCCGTCGGTAATGTTTGTTAAAGCCATTGCCCTAAAGGTAGGTGGATACGACCAGGCAATGTGGCCGGCAGATGATACTCATTTATGGATCCGAATGGGCCAAGAAGGCCAGCTGGCAAACCTACAAAAGGTACTGGTCAAGGTTAGGTGGCACAAAAGCATGGCTTCGGTTAAGTACTTTAGAACTTTAGCTATCAGCACCTACAAAATGCATCTATGGGTTGATGAACGAATAAATAGCGCTCCTTTATGGGTTCATTTGTACTGGATGGTACAACTTGCAGCCGGGCTTTTAATTTCACCACAAATTAACTGGAATGTGTATCGATTTCTAAAAAAGCTATTCTATTTTCAAAGCTTGGTTTCGGGTAAGGTTTCTTTCTTTCTAAAGAAGATAATCAAACTTAAACTACCAAAAATGCTAAAAAGCCACCCAATGATACTCAAAAGTTCGGGAGAGTAAAAAATATAGTAGCGATTGTTTTTTGGTGTAAATTCAAAACAGTTGGCAAAACCGTCGCAACGAATAGAAGTAGCTGTCTTTTTCCCTACAACTGAATCGCTAAGTTTTTCATATAAACCCCATTGCCGATCAAAACCTTCATTAAAGAAAAGCAGAACTTTTTCGTTGCTTTCACTGGTTATGTCAATTTGCCAAAGGGAAGGGAGTAGTTTTTTAAAACTATAACTCTGCGGAGCACTATATATTTGCTCATTATTTGGTGGTACCAACTTTAGATTTGACCAGTAATTTGGTAGTTCAACAATATTGAAAGCAGACAAGGCAAACATGCCTTCGTTTTCGCTATATTCTTTAAAGAAATAACTTTTGTTTTTGCTGTCTTTCAAATAGCTCTTGGGATATATGTAGCTGTAACTGGTTTCTTGGGGTAAGGCATAGAATTTATAGAAGAGTGACTCTTGTGTGGTTAGGGGAGTAATAAAGTTTAAAGAACCAAAATTTGGAATATCTGGATAATTTTGGTTGATTGAAGTACGTTCGTACTTATATTGGTGCATCGTGTCTTCCATAATAATGAAGGGAAATTGACCGCTAAGCAGGTTATAGTTAATATGCCAAATATAAAAGCTGTTACTGGAAAAGGGTAGGCGGCTAAATAATACATTTTCGCAACTGTTGTGGTACCCAAGTAACTGTTGTTCCACCAGTCTGAAAGTTGAATAGTTTTCACAAAGTTGGTTGTGAAAATAAAAAGAATTAGTTTTGATATCTATTTTTTGAGAACTTGGGTTTAATACAATCGGCATACTAAAGACGATATTACTGCCTTTTGTTAAATCAATTTCTGTAACGTATTTACTTTTGTTAAAACTTACCTTTTCGCTGTATTCGGTTTTAAAAAGCCTGGCCACCATATTGTTAATAATCATATTTTGCCTTTGGTAGCCAATATTTCTTAACCCTAAAAATATTTCATAATTTCTTAAATCGGTTATTTGTTTATCAATAGGAATTAAAAAGGTTTTGGGCTCTAGGGGTAAATTAATATCTTTATAATTTAAGCACTCGTCAAGCCCTTTTTCTTTAAAACATATCTTTAAATGACTTGGCTTTGGCAAGGTTTGCAAAGCTTTAACTAAACTGCTTTTCCCTGTTTTGTTGTTTTTCCAGTAAAGCGAATCCAAGTCTTCCGAACTACCCTGGGCAACAAGGTGAATTTCGGCGTGGGAAACATCGGGGTATTCTTCGGGCACAAGGTTGGTGTTTGCAAAACAGCTTGAGCCGTTTTGAGCAATAACTGCCAGAGCGTCGGCGTTAGCTTGAGAGGTGCTTTGATAGTCGGCTAGGGCATCATTATAGCAATCGGGGTTGTTAATTGTCTGAAAATTTTCCAGGGGAATAGTGATGTTTAAGTACTCGCTTAATACTTCAACTAAAAAATTATTGTTTCTAACCATAACACTTCCGGCGTAACTTGGCTGATTGTTATTAATTGGAATTGGTACGGTGATTTCTCCTATACGCAGGCGAATGTTTTTATAAACGTTGTTTTCCAGTTCTGTCCAGTTGTTAAGGGCGTTTTTTGGACTCTCTTTAACTGACTTATTTAAACTAAATTTTTTAATGGGTATTCTTAATGTTTTTAGTGGTTTTTGGAATGTTTGCCCGTTTATGTCGGGAAACACTTTTAAGTAGAGCGATACTATTAATTCTTTGGCTTTAACTTCTGTGTAGATATCAACAATATTACTTAATTGCTCCAGATTATTTAACTCATATTCTAGTCTATATTTTTTGCTACTTGTGTCTGCAGGAATATTAAACTCTAGCTCACCGTTTTTAATATTTATTAAGCCATCTGTATAGCGAAATGGCCATATAGTTCCTGCCCAATCCTTTTTTTGCATGAAATGTGTTGTGTAGGCGCTGGCGATATTTTTCAGGGGCCTGTCGAAGTTATAATCTAATAACTCAGTCTTTTCTGGGAACGAAACCTTTCCCTGAAAGTCTTTTACTTCATACAAACCTAAATTAGATTTTTTATCTTTCTCCTTGGGAAAGTTAGCCTGGCTATACGGGTAAAGCTTGCTGTAGTTTGCTTCTTTGTCTAAGTTAATAGTGTAGTTTTCTAATTTTTTTATTAAGCCTTTTTGTAATAAGCCTTTTATAGCCCTTTTTTCTTCAGTAATGGTATTAGTACCCCAGAAGGTCATATTACGAGAAGGAACACTATTACTAACGCTTTCGTCTAACAGTATATATTTCACATTGCTCTTTCTAATTAGTTTAGCTAGTTCTTCAACCTGGTTGTTGATTAATTTTTGATTTGTTGAGCCGCTGATATTTTTGAAGTAGGTATTAATTTGTTCTATATAGTAATCGTTTTCCAAACTACTTGGTAAAAAGGTTTTGTCAATTAAGGGTTTGTTTAACATATATTGGAAAAAGGCGGAGCCAAAGTAGCCCCAGGTATATGATTTCCAGTAATAGTTATTTTTATCGATTGGCAGGTGAAGTACTCTGGCTTCTTCTTTATCATTATTAATTACATTGGCAACTTGAAAATACGCCTTAGGAATTTTGTTATACATAAAGAAACCTACTAAGTTACGGGTAAAATATTCCTTAAATAAAACCAGGTGAGGAATAATAAGTAGACTAAGAATAAATAAAACAAGTTTTTGTTTTACTTCTTTTCTGTTGATGTATTTATAAAGATAGACTATGGCAATAGCGGCACTTATGCTTCCGGAAAACGCTACCAATGCATGAAACTTTGTGTCTCCATAACGAAATATAACACCAAAGAAAGGTATATATTTAGTTAGCAGAAAGTAAAGTGTGCCTAAAAAGGAATGTTCTTTTAAAGACAAAAATAGAAAAGTAAGTAAAGTTACCGGAACCCATAACCATTCTTTCTTCCTTTTAAATTTTACAACTGTAATAACTACTCCAGCTAAGTAAAGAAGAGGAAACAGATATAAATAAATAAAGTTATTGGGGTAGCGATTTAACTTTTCGGCCAAGGGATGAAAAAATTTGGTTTGCTTGCTGCCTGTTTCTGTATACTTCATTTCGAAAAACTGCGGCGTAACTAATGACTGTCTTCGAAAAGAATAATATTCTGGATTTTTGTTTAGAAAATCTTCATTACCGTCGATAAAAGTTGAAGCTAGCTTGACATTGTTTGAACGTTCTTTTATGTAATTAACAAAAGGGAAGAGCCAAAATGAGTTAATTAGTATAAAAACAAGGCCTACAAGAAGGGATTTCTTCAGGTTTCTTTGCGTGATTAAATAAGGAAGCAGGGCGATTATTAAAGCAACGAATACGGTGGGGACTAAAAAACTACCGCTAATAAAGAAAAGCAATGCTACAAATAAAATATTTTTTTTAAAGCTTAATTTTTTGCTGTAAATTAATTGGTGGAAAACAAGGTATAACAAGGGTAAACTAAAAAACCGGCTAACAAACATTGTCATCGGAAAGTAGAATACAGCCAGTGTATTAAGGTTGAATAAATAAAAAAAGGCACTAAAAAAAGAAAATATGTTTATATTTTCTTTTAGAGTACTATTGCCGATTTTTTTTACTAATTCTCTTGTTAACGCATACATTCCAAGGACTCCTAGGTTTAGAGAGAGTAAATAGTAGAGTTGATCAAGTAACTGAGTAGGAATAATAGGCTTTAGTAAAGCAAACAGACCTAAACGGAAGATATCTGTAACTTCCGAGTCAGACGGAACCCCCAATCCTCTGTATTCTCTCCAAGTTGAAAAAAGTGTTCTAAAAAAATTATCTTTAATATTGAGGTATGAAGAATAGTTATCCCAACCCATTAAATAAAAATCTGGTTTTAGATTAAAAAGCGTGATTATTAGAAGAATGAGTAATAAAACAAAGAATAGTGGGTTTTTTTTAACTTTGTTTATAATACTATTAATATAGTGCATTATGAAAATCATTATATTAAAAAGTAGTAATAATGGAAAATAAAAGCAAATTACCTCAGTTACTTATGATTTTGTTGATGGCTTTCCACTTGTTGATGAATATAGTATGGCTATTGTTTAACAAGTCTCCTTTTACATGGGATGAAGCTGCCCATGCTCAGGGGGCTTTTGAATTTGGCTACTTTTTTTCTCAAGCTTTTAGGGGCAATTTAAATATCGATTTATTACTTTACCCATTACAAAACCCATACCCTCCTTTTATGAAAATGCTGACCGGTTTTTTAACACTATTTATTTACCCCAGTATTGGAATGACTATTTTTGTTTCAACAGCATTTTTTTTAGGACAAATTTATATTTTATTTTTGATTGTTAAAGAGGTGTATAAAAGTGAGTGGCTTGCTTTACTTTCTGTTTTTGTTTATTCGTTTTTAATGGTTGTTTATGATCGATCAAGGGTTTTTTCACTAGATATGGGTGTTACATTTTTTGTGCTGTTTGCAGTTTATATGTATGTCAAGAGCCAGTATTTAAAACATTGGCGGCAAACGCTTTTATTCTTTATTGCTATTGCTTTAAGTTTACTAACCAAACTACAGTCTGCTCTTTATTTTATTCCACTTTTTTTACATTATGCCTATTTAACATATAAAAACAAAACCTGGCTAAATACAGCTAGAACAATATTAATAGGCACAGGCATTATTTTAGTTTTAACATTACCTTGGGTTCTGCTGAGTTTGGACCAACTTAATTCATATTTTTCAATAGCTTCCCAAAGTCAGCAAGATGTAACAGAAGGTGTTCTTAGTCTTGTTTCAATGATCTACTATGCTCGATATTTTACTTTTGGTTATTTAGGTTTTTTTGCCTCAATCGTTATTTTGGTATTATTTGTGTTTTTAGTACTGGCTCGCAATAAACAAGATTATCTTTTTCTTTCATATGTTTTGCTATTGTATTTGTTGCTAAGTTTGTATCCAAACAAAAATTATCGCTTCTTGTTGCCACTTGCTCCGTTTGTAGCCTTATTGTTTTCAAGAACGCTTTCTATATTGTATTCAAAAGTTAAGTTTATTGGTATTTCAGTAATTTCTTTTATTACATTTAACTTTGTATTTATGTATTTTGGCTTGTCTTTCAATTTCCCCTTTAGTTTACAGGGCAACGCTTATTTAAGTAATCATTTAGTTAGTCAAATAGACATGCAAGAATATCCTTATAATAAAATAGCTGAAGACATAAACTCGTTATACGGTCCAAGTGGTGGTGTTGTTTTTAATGATTTTAATAAACCTTTATTTAACATTAATACTTTAAATATGTATTTTCGTTTATATAATATGCCAGTAATGGCGGTCCAACCGAGTGTAGAAGAAGTGCTGGCACCAAGTCGGACTATTCCGGTGTTGTTGTCTTCATATCAATATTTTTTTTATTCGCCCAATGGTGCCGGCAATCCATGGTATATAGATAAGGAGAGCAACCACTTGCACGAATTGGTCTGGAATTACTTAACAGATAGTTTGAATGATGGCTCTATACTAATAGTAAATAAATACAATTTACCTGACAATCTGGAAGTTTGGCTGTTAATTCGAAACCAGTAATTCTAATACTATTGATATGTTGTAATAAGCTTGGTAAGTGTGTCAAGTAAATTATCACAAAAGAGGTGGATGAATTGGAAGGGAAAACAGAAGAAATATTTAGTTTTGAACGAGAAAAGGGACCAATTCCACAAAACCCTCCCATTCCACACCCAGTAAATGATAAACCTAGTTTAAATACTAAACATAAAGCTAAAACCAAGCCTCAGCAAGAGCCAGGTAATAAGAACAAAGACACCACAGACCAAAATAGTAATAGTAGTAATCAAAATAGTGACTCCAACCCTCTTAATGCCGCCGACCTGGTATAGGTCATGAGGTCCGTCCTAAAAGAGGACGGACCTTAAAAAGTAGATTGTTATAACTGGCTAAAATTTAAGTTATTTTTGAGTGTAGTGGTAGTAAAGGGTTTTGAGTTGGCGGGTGGGGTATTCAATAAAAAAAGAAATGGGGTTTTTTAGCATCCGCCGCCCCGAACTTTTTACCACCAAAGTTTTGTCATAACCAATTTTACCCCCATACTGATTAACTTTTAGGGCTAGGTCTACGTCTTCGTGAACTTTCTGGTTGTCCATTTCCAGCCTTTCTTTTATTTTGTTCCATATTTTTTTACTTAGTGCCATATTAAAGCCAATCAGGGTACCTTGCCCGCCTTGTATTAACTTCATTAAGTCAATGTAAAGGTTGTTATAAAGCTGAGAATTAACCAATTTTACATCTCTAATTTCAGCCGTGCCACACAGCGCGTCAATTTCTTTGTTTTCAAAATTTTCCTTAATTTTTTTTACCCAATCGCGAGGAACTACCGTGTCGGCGTCTGTTCGGGCAATAATTTCGTACTTTGCTGCATTAAAACCACAATTTCGGGCAAAACTAATGCCTTGCTTTTTCTCGTTAACAACACGAACGGGAAATTTTTGGGCAATTTCTACCGTCTTGTCGGTTGAATTGTTGTTAACAACAATAATCTCGTCTGCCGGCACTACTTGCTTGGTAAGGGCGGTTAAACACTTTTTTATATTCTTTTCTTCGTTGTAAGTTGGTATAACGATTGATAGTTTCATATAAGTATTATAAATAACAAATTCCAAAAAACAATTTCCAAACAAATCTCAAATTATAAAACACAAAATAAAAAACAATTAGAACTAATCACAACAACTAACCAGAACTGACAAGTAACAAACTATACAGAAACTTTGTTTATTATTGCCGACAAAATACTTCTTATTTCAATAGCTTCATCTATAAGCCTTTTAAAATCATTAGAAACATTTTTATTGTTGTCTTCAAGAAGTTTTAACCAATAGATAGTCTCTTTTGTCTCTTTTCTTGATATTTTTAATCGATGAATAAAATCTTTTTTACCCAAAGAATCATTAGCTTCTAAATAGTTAGCTCCAACTGATCCTGCCGATCTCACAATCTGGCTTATAAGCTTGCTGTTTACTAGGTTTTTACTTAAACGTGTACATAGTTTATTTATCTTCTTAGCAAAATTTAAGGTTCTTTCTTCTAAATCATAAGTTTTAGTTTGAACTTTGTAATTTGTCATTTGTTTGTATCTTGTTATTTGAGATTTGTTGTTTCTTTCATTATAACTAATGAAAAATATTTGAATTGTTATAATGAAAGAATGCCGGGCAATTATTTACTGCTTAGACCAGCCAAAACTGAGGAAGTGGGTGTAGAAGCCCAGGTTGGCTTGCTGTCTTCTTTTTTAAATATTGGTAAAAAAAAGCTACTCGACTACGCCCTTTTTCGTGCTAATAAGTATTTAAGCCTGGAAATTGCCTCTATCAAACAAAAAACCCACTTTTATTTGCATACAGACCCCGAACTGCAAGGCTACTTTATGAGTCAAGTACTGTCGCAATACCCGCGTACGTTGGTCTTGGAGGAAAAAGAAGACCCGCTATTTCATGTTGTTCGGGGCAAAAAAACAGCCTTGGCGCACTTGCGGTTAACCCATGGCTCCAACTACCCTATAAAAACATATAAGCACTTTACCGAATTACCACCGCTTTCAGCCCTTCTTGGCTTTTTTTCGCGGCTGCATGAAGGTGAAGCCGCTTTTATGCAAATCCTAATGAGGGTGCCTTTTTCACAAGACAAGGGCCAAAAAAACATTCGGGGAACCATGAAAACCCCAACCGGTGAAGAGGGGAAAGAAGAAACCAACCCCTACAGCAAGTTAATTCAAGAAAAACTAAGTACACCGCTTCTTGAATCACAAATTAGATTAGTTTTTTCTTCAACCAAGGCGGCAGAGGCCAAGTCGCGTTTAACCGAACTAGCAGGTACTTTCGGCATTTATACCTTATCGGAAGGCAATAGTTTGGCCTTTAAGCACAATCAAAGCCCTTTCCGAAAGTCGTTTTTCAAAGCCATTGTAAAACGGGACTTTTATATTTTCGAACCAAAACTAAATCTAAATTTAGAAGAATTGGCCTCGCTTTGGCATTTACCAGACAAGAAGTTTGAAAAAATCAAAGCCATCAATTGGGGTAAAACCTATCTTTCCGAAGCCCCCGACAAGTTACCTGCCGCCAGTTTGTGCACAGAAGAAAATGGCGGGGAAAACAAAAAAGACATCAATTTTTTTGCCAAAACCGAATGGCGCAACAAAGAAGAAATTTTTGGCATTCGCCGAGAAGACCGGAGCAAACACATCTATATAATTGGTAAAACCGGGGCCGGCAAATCTACCTTAATTGCCAATATGGCAATAAATGATATTCGGAACGGTGAAGGTGTGGCAGTTGTCGACCCGCATGGTGACCTTTCCGAAATGATTCTAGATTTTATTCCCAAGCGCCGAATTCAAGATGTAATTTACCTAGACCCAACCCTTTCAGATACTCAAGCTTTCTCGCTTAACTTATTCGATAAGGAAGGCATTGAACACATGGATGTGGTTACGAGCGGCATTATTTCGGTGTTTTACAAGCTATATGGCGATTCTTGGGGCCCGCGGCTTGAATATATTTTGCGGAACGCCATAATTACACTTCTTTATCTAGAAAATTCAACGTTCGCCGATCTTTTACGCCTTTTATCCGACAAAAAATTTAGGGATAAAGTCATTGCCAAAGTAGCCGACAAAGACAAAATTATCAGTGATTTCTGGAAAAACGAATTTAACCAAATGACAGATCGCCTACGGGTAGAATCGGTGTCATCAATTCAAAATAAGGTAGGGCAATTTGTTTCTAGCCAACGCATTCGGCGAATACTAGACAACCCCAAATCTACCTTCTCACTAGAAGAAGTAATGAATCAGGGCAAAATCTTAATCTTTAACCTGTCTCAGGGCAAACTTGGCGAAGACACAACCGCCCTTCTGGGGGCAATGTTTATAACCAAAATGCAGCTAACCGCTATGCAGCGCGTTAATTTGCCCCCCGAGAAGCGTAAAGATTTTTACCTTTATGTAGACGAGTTTCAAAACTTTGCCACCAATGCCTTCATAAAAATTTTATCCGAAGCCAGAAAGTATAAATTGAACTTAATTTTGGCTAACCAGTATGTTGGGCAGGTTGACGAAGAAATTCAGAAAGCTATATTTGGCAATGTTGGTAGTTTGTTAACTTTTGTAATTGGTTCGCAAGACGCGCTTTTGTTTGAAAAGGAATTTGGTAACAAGTTTACCGCCGACGACTTGGTGTCACTCGGCAAATACCAAACACTGCTAAAAATGGCTATCAATGGTTTAACCAGCGAACCATTTTTTGCTACAACCCTGCCGCCGCCGTCTGTAGTTAATAATAACCGCGAAAAAATAATTAAAATGAGCTTAGAACGTTATTACAAAAAAGTAAATAGTAATATAATCTAGTTAGTTTTATGTTTAACTTTTATAAAAATAAAAAAAATAGCGGTGAAATTGCCACCCTTGTTGCAATCGGCAGTCTTATTGTTCTTGGTATAAGTACACTTTTAACCAGTAAAATTTTAGATTACAGAAGCACTTCAAATACTCGAGCCGAAAAAAATTGCCAGAGCATAGAAGAAAACCAATCCTGTACCAATGAAGGGGAATGGTGTGGAAAATGTACAGGCAACAGAGGCCCATGTAACGCAGACGCGGGTGTGGGTTTACCATTTAAATGTGTGGCCGACGGAAGTGGAAATTTAGTTTGGAAGAATCAAAATCAATATGGCGAATGTATGCAAAAATGTGTTGTAGAAGGTGGGGAAGGAACACAAGCGCCAAGTGGCGAACCGGGTGTTCCACCGGGTGGGGGTGGCGAAGGCACAGGGCAAGGCTCACCAGGCTGTTTTCACCTTGGTGTTGAAAGTAGTGTTAATTCATCCGGCTCCGGGGCAGAATTTAATTTTACCGCCAAGTTCTATAGTGATGGTGGTGACGGCGATATACGCCTTGAGAAAAACGGTACTCATGTAGCCGGCTGGAATGGTTGGAATAAAGGTGTAAACGATCCATTTGTTTATAGTCCGCAATACACCGGCTCACCAATAACTGTGGCCAAAGGCAGTTCATCTAGCGTTACTTATACCGGCTTTGTTGCCAATTCTGCCGCCTGCCCTAATAATTCTAGCAGTGTTACCTGTAATTTAAGTGTAAGTTCAAGTGGCCAAGCTTCAAGCAGCTGTGGTGGTAGCGCTGGTCCTGGGCAACCTAGCGAAAGCCCTAATGTTACGGTAACTCCAGAACCGCCAGAAACTACAACTCCAGCCACAACTATTGAACCAGACAAAACCATAACTCCAGAACCGCCAGAAACTACAACTCCAGCCACAACTATTGAACCAGACAAAACCATAACTCCAGAAGAAACGAAAATGCCCCAACCCGAAACCTGTAAAGAAAAAACATGGACAGTATTTAACGAATTTAAAGACAAAATAATAATTATTACAAACACAGATCCTTATATAACAAGAACTGTTGGCAACGCTATTATGCATCCTGGGAATTATGTTAATTATGATTACAGTAATTTATGTGTAAGTGGTAAAGAGAATGTTGGAATTTATCTAAACTATACCGTAACAACATTGCAGAAAGTTAAGGTTAGCGGTCCAAATATACCCTATATTCAGTTACCATGTGCTTGTGAAAGCGGTGGAAGTACAATGAAAATACATGATTAATAACATTGGTAGAAAAAGAGTAAAAATAGTATTGGCGTTGATAGCGGCATTTTTAGTAATGAGTACCTTGACTGGCTCTGTTTTTGTAAATAATACATTTCAAGTAAACCAAAATTTTATAACTCAAATTAAGAATAAGCTTGAAAACGGTAAAGAAAAAGTATCAGTATTTTTTGCTAAAGTTTTTAATAAACAATCCAATATTCCAGTTTCAGATGAAAGACTACAAAAGCTTTATGCCCTGACTGCAACAAAATTAGTTCCAGGGGTTTACGCTAGGAAAGATAGTTCTTACGAAGTTATAGATTTGGTAGACAGCGAAGTTAACTGGATTCAGTACACATTTGTTGTAAATGGGAAAGAGATTGTTATTAACATACCAGAAGGTCAGAGCCCACCGCCACAAGAGGTGATTGACCGAATGTATGGTGATTAATCATGAAACTCGGTCCATTTTTTTTTGATACCAAAGAATTGTTCTTGGTTTTTGCAGCTATTTTAATAGCTGTCGCCCTATACTTTGGTTGGGATTTAAAGTGGTTTAACCCCCAAGACCTGTTTATCTTAATAGTGTTTTTTTTACTAACGAAAGGTTTGTTGCCGGCGGTTCACAACGAAGCATTTTTTATATTAGCGTTAATATCTATTTTATTAACTTTGTACTTTACTATTTTTCAGGTTGTTGTGTTTTTCTTCGTGGCTCTTTTTGTATTCAAAGCGCTGAAAGTGATTTAAATAAGAGTTAAGATTTAGGATTTAAGAGAAAAGAGTTACTGGTTACGGGTTAGAAGATAATAACCAGAGGGAATAAATCTGAAATCCAAATATCAAAATCTGAGCTTTATATTTTGGATTTGCTTGACTATATTCTTGTATCAGTTTGTTGTTTGTAGCTTGAGATTTGTTTGCCCTCCGATTCGGAGGGTTTGGAAATTGCCTGCCCCTCGTAGTCCCGCTTAGCGGGACGAAGTGGGGTTTTTTGTATCTTGTGATTTATTAACAATTTAACAATTTAATCTTTGTTTGCTTTCTTTTCTTATTCTTTCTATATTTATAGTAATGGGTAAAAAGAGGCTGGTAGCTTTTTTATTGTTTTTAATGCTTTTAGTTCAGCTGGTATTTCCGGTTGTTTCTTTAGCTCAAGAACCCCCGGCTAATCCACCGGCTACAGCAGTCGGAACAGATATAAGCCCCGGTCAAGAAGCCTGGATGTTCGACGCCAAAACTACCGAAATCGGCAAGCGGGCAGAACGGGCACGGCAATTCATTAATTGGGTTTTAACCCATCCTTCCATAGACAACCACCCTGTTTTTAGGCAGGTCTGGTTAATTTCGGCGGTAACCACTTTGCTTTTAATTGTGGTAACGGTGGCAGTTATGGGAGTGGGCTTAATTATTGCCAAAAAACAAGATATATCGGTTAAGGTAGATGTGGTGCCAATCTTAACTAAAGCGGCAGTGTTGTTAATTTACGCTTTGTCTTCATATTGGCTGGTTTTGGGTTTGGTGCAAATTTCAGATATCTTAATGACTTTCTTCATCAAACTACTAAACGCCGACAAACTCTTTAGCATTTTTTTTGCCGGCGACACAGATACTGGTTACAGGCAATTTGTTGGCTTTCGCAATTTTGACCCATTGGCTAATGAATCGGCCAAAACTTCGCATTTTTTAATAGACTTTTCTTCTTATACCTATTTTGCTATGGGAATTATGATTCTGCTTCGCGAAATTGTTTTGTGGTTTTTACTTATCGTAGCTCCATTTTTAGCGTTATTAATGCCCTTCAGATTAATTCGTAATATTGGCTGGATTTGGATCGGTGTTTTTTTTCAATGGGCGTTTTACGGCCCCTTGTTTGCTTTATTTTTAGGGGCGTTAACAAAAATTTGGGAAGCGGGAATTCCCTTTCCCTTTAACTTTGCCCGAATTGCTACCGAAGATGGGGTAGTGTATCCATTGGCAATTAATATTCTTTATGGCGGTCCACAGCAAATTGAAGGTGGTTTGGGCATGGTTCTGTCGCATCAGAATCCTATAAATACTTCAAGCTACATAGATACCTTTGCCGAATACGTTATATCTTTATTAATGTTGTGGATGGTAATTATTTTGCCCTGGTGGCTACTGCGAATCTTTAGGGATTACTGTTGCGACGGCATTTATGCCATGAAAAATATTTTAATGAATATGCTTAACCAGCAAAGAACTCCAGAACCACCCACTGGCCCCAGTTCTTCAGTACCCACAAATTTGGGCGACAAGTTTAAAACTGCCAGGCCACAAACCTCACAAAGTTCTGTTACCAGCAGTATGAAAATGAAGAATATTGAAAACATCAAGAATATCAAAACAGAAGAAATCAGTAAAAAAATGGATTTGTCGGTTTCGAAGGTTTCAGATATTGCCCGTTTTGAAACTCAGAAAAACAAGAGTGAATATGCTCGCAAAGTAATGGATTACATGAAGAATCCAATGTCGGCTGGGGCCCGCGACGAACAAACACAGTTTATTAAAATAAAAACAGAACTTTCACAACGTGCCAATCAAGGCGACATGGAAGCTAAACGCTTACTCGAAGCCACTTCGGCCAGCCCCCTAACTATGCGTAGCAAAATACAAGAACTAGCCCGACAAAGACCGGCAGTTATCAGTACTATGCAATCTGTTTCTATTAAAACTAACGTTTCCGAAGAAAATGTTAGGAATATTACAACGTCAATTACCGAAAAAATCACCAAGAGTAAAGAAGTAGTTCAACAAATTGCCAACAGGGTACAAATTAGCGAAACTCAAGCCGAGAATGTGATTCGCTCAGTACCCAAAACAATTCAGGAAGGAAACATAAAAAATGCAGTTAAGCAGGTTTCAACCGAAGCCGGTATTGAAGAGTCAAAAACCAGCTCGGTTTACAAAGAAACGGCAGAGGCGGCTACAAAAGACGAAGTTATTAAGCAAGTAGCCAAAGAACAAAATAAAGAAGAGAAGCAGGTAAAGGAAGTTGCTGAAGAGGTGTTTGAAAACATAAATCAAACAGATCAACAAGTAGCAGAAAGCACAGTACAAAACGCCCAAAGCGTAAGCATTGAAGAATACGAGCAGATTAGGCAAATGTGGGTAGAACACTACACAAAAGGGGAAGTACCAGTTAGTGAAGATATTAAAAACAGAAAAGACTGGATAGCTAAAGAACAAATAAAACTAGACAACGTACTTAACAAAATTGTTTCCGAAAACGAAGAAATCAGAGCCGAAGGCTTAAAAGAAGTTGCCGAAATTATTCCTTTCTTTGTTTTGGGTAATATGAGTATTCAGGAAATTGCTACCTACTTAAAAGCAAAATTGTCTTCAGCTAAAGAAGTGGCCAAAAACATGGAAACCGAAGAACAAATAAAAGACAAGCTGGAAAAGAAAGCCGATGAGGAATTTGTAACTGTTCCCACAAAAAAAGAAGAGAAGCCAAAAACTTTGAAACTGGAAAAAGAATTGAAAGATGAAAGTAATAAGTCCCAAGGTGTTTCTAATAACGACGAAGTTCCGGCCGACCCGCTCAAAAAAGACGAAAACTATTAAATAATTTAAGTATGCCCATATTGAAATTAGACCAACTGCTAACCGAATTCTTCTTTAATATTCTGCCCCACAATACTTTTTTTGACTATTTTTTCTTGTTCCTTTCAGCTGTAGGATCGATGGCTTTAATATGGATAATAATAGTTTTAATTATTGTAATATACGAACAAGAGCGCCACCCAAAGTTTATTTTTGTGTTCTTTACCGGTTTGGTTTTTATTACCTTAGTGGTAAACCTGGGTTTTAAAAATATTATAAGGCGAGAGCGGCCAACCAACAGTTTATGGCTAAATAATACAAAAATTCAAAAAGCCTGGAGTTACTTCCCAGAATTGCTACCTACAGATTATTCATTCCCTTCAAGTCATGCATCAAGTTCTTTTTTTGCTGCCGCTGTTTTTTCTTATTATTACTCAAAGAACAAAAAGAAGAAAAAAACAACGAACAAACCGATTCCTAATTGGCCCCTTTTTTATTATTCAATGGCGGTCCTTATTTCTTATTCCAGAATTTATTTAGGGGTACATTTCTTTACAGATATAGCAGCAGGGGCTATAATAGGCATTTCACTTGCAATGTTATTAACAAAGCAATTTAATAAAACATGAGATTTGCCAAAAAATTAAGAAAAGGAATAATTACAGATAAGCCAGAAAATAGTAAAACAAAAGAAATAGTTTTATTGCTAGACAATGTTTACGACACCTTCAACGTTGGTGGCATGTATCGGGTAGCAGACGCCGCTGGGGTAAGCAAGATATATCACTGTGGCAAAACACCTGTACCGCCTAATCCTAAAATTTCACGTTCGGCTGTAGGCTTGGATAAATATATTCCTAATGAATATAAAAATAGCATTATAACCGCTATAACAGAATTGCAAAAAACAGGATATGTTGTTGTTGTTCTGGAGCAATCCAGTAATTCGAAAGTTTATGATGATGTTGATTACTTAGACTTGGTGAAGACAGGAAAGCGGGGTATTGCCCTCATTTCTGGGAACGAAACTTTTGGTGTTACCAAAGAGGTGATTGAAAAGGCTAATTTGGTGGTAGAACTGCCAATGTATGGAGTAAATAAATCATTAAATGTGGTGGTGTCAACAGGAATTGTTTTATACGAAATCAGGAGAAAATTAAATTGTTAAATGGCTAAACTGTTAAATTGTTAATAAATCACAAGATAAAAAAAACCCCACTTCGTCCCGCTGAGCGGGACTACGAGGGGCAGGCAATTTCCAAACCCTCCGAATCGGAGGGCAAACAAATATCAAACTACAAATAACAAACTGATACAAGAATATAGTCAAGTAAATCCAAAATATAAAGCTCAAATTTCGATATTCGGATTACGGATTTATCTTTCTTTATATTATTTCTTAACCAGTAACCAGCAACTCATAACTTTTAACTCATTATCTTCTGTTTACTAAATATTAGATATTGTCTAGTGTCTACTGTTTCTTATCTTCCGTCTAATGAATATTGAATACTAGCTACTGTCTACTGTATTTTGGATTCTGAATATTGACTAATGTATATTGTCTACTAACTTTTGACTATTGTCTGCTGTTTCTTGATTACTACTTTACTTCTGTATATTGGATCTTGTCTACTAAATAATACCTATTGAATAATGTCTAATGTCTATTGAATACTGACTACTACAGCAGTCCGCAAGCTCTATGTATGAAATGGGTAAATTTACTATAAAATTCTTGACTTTTGAAAAATGATTAGTTATATTGTATAATGCTACTATAAAGTAGATGTAGAACCTTGAGAATTTTCCTACACTAGATTTTTCAAGGGTAACCTCAAAGCCACATGGCTTTGAGCTATAAGGCGACGTATCTTCTGCCTGCCTTATAAGTAGAGCAGAAATCGCGCCCACCCATTTCCCGTAAGTGGGAAAAGGCAAGGTACAATCGCTTTATGGTAGCGTTTTGGTTCCGGATTTTACTTACAAAAAACACCTCTTACTAAAATCTATAATGAAAGTTAATCTATAGAATAAAGGGTTTTTAGGTATCTTAAAGTATATAAACATAACTTAAATTTACATATTATAAATTCATTAATTTTATTAATACAATGGTAAAAGATTCCAATGATTCAAAACAAGCAGAGGAACTATTAGACGTTTCAGAGCTAATTAACGGCTCGTCTAAAAAAAGAGAAGTTAAAGAAGACATATTAATCGAAGAAAAGCCGGTCGAAAAAACTTCGAGCGAAGAAGCCTCTGCAGAAGAAGCACCGGTTCAAACATACAGGTTAACCAGATCAACAAGCAGGTCAACAAATAGACCGGCAGCCAGATCTAGAAGACCGATTAGGGAAGAAACCGAAGAAGCCTTCGAAAAAAGAATTCAAGACGACCTAAGGCAATCCTTTGAGGTTGGTGGCTACCTAGATATTGTTAACACCACTTATGGTTTTTTACGCCCAAACTTTTTCCCTTCAAACGAAGACATTTATGTATCTATGTCGCAAATAAGAAAATTTCAACTAAGGCAAGGCGATAAAGTTACCGGTCTGGCTAGACCACCAAAACAAAACGAGCGGTATAATGGTTTACTGAAAATTGAAGAAGTTAATGGTGTTAAGCTAGAAGCCGGCGAACCCTTAGCCCGAAAAAAAATCAATGATCTTACGCCAGTATACCCAGATAGGCAAATAAAGCTGGAATACGATAAGGATGTTCTGTCTACTCGTATACTGGATATTCTTGCCCCAATTGGCTTTGGGCAACGAGGACTAATTGTGTCACCGCCAAAGGCAGGTAAAACAACCTTGCTTAAAGAAATTGCCAATGGTTTAGCGAAGAACTATCCAAAGGCTCATATATTGGCTTTACTTATTGGTGAGCGGCCAGAAGAAGTTACAGATATGAAGCGCTCAATTCAAGGCGAGGTAGTTGCTTCTAACTTCGACGAATCACCCGAGCACCAAATTAGTGTTGCCGAACTTGGTTTAGAACGGGCCAAGCGGTTAACCGAAATGGGAAGAGATGTAGTGATTATTCTAGACTCTGTTACCCGTTTAGCCAGGGCATACAACTTGAATGTTGGTCCGTCAGGTAAAACCTTGTCTGGTGGATTCGACCCGGCGGCGCTTTACCCGGCGAAAAAGTTTTTAGGAGCAGCCCGGAATTGTGAAGAGGGTGGTAGTTTAACAATTATCGGTACCGCTTTAATAGAAACCGGATCCCGAATGGACGACCTTATTTACGAAGAATTTAAGGGTACGGGGAACATGGAAATTCACTTGGAACGAAGGTTTGCCGAAAAAAGAATATTTCCGGCAATTAACATAGAGCGTTCCGGTACCAGGCACGACGAGCTATTGTTTGACAACGAAAAGCTAAAGCGAATCAATACGTTACGGCATATGCTAACACTGCTTGACGAAGACGAAAGGCTTTATAGTCTAATTGAAAAGTTGGGTAAAACCAAAACCAACGAAGACTTCCTAAAGCAACTGGGTAAATCGGCGTGATATAGTTGTCAGATGTCAGTTGTCAGATCAGCAATGTAACAATGAAGCCATGTAACAATGCAACAATGTAACTTGTGTCATCCTGAACGTTAGTGAAGGATCCCATGGGATGCGTAGATGAGTTTGACTCGGTTTCTCCGCCTTTATTGGCGGATCAACATGACAGGCGTTTGTGTTTAACAATTTAACAATGTAGCAATTTAACAATTTACTTTACTTGAACGTATTCATAACAACATATATAATACATCTTAAATGTACGAAGACTTGTGGTTATCAATTCTGGGCTTAATCTTAATTATTACCGAACTTCTTTTTGGGGCAATCTCCGGTTTTGATTTGGCGCTCGTGGGGTTATCTTTGGTAATTGGCGGTTTTGTTCAATACTTAACCGGCAGTTGGCAAGCTGGCGTAACTGCTTCTATTGTTATTATTATCATCTACTTTATCTTCATCCGAAAGTATGCAAAAAAGAAACTGCTAGTTGCCACACAAAAGATTGGCATCGATTCACTTTTGGGTAAAGTGGCAGTGGTTGTAGACTCAATCACTAAAAATAAGCCGGGCAAGGTTTTGGTAGACGGCGAAGTTTGGCGAGCACAAAGCAGTAAAAGCATTGCCGAAAACGAAGAGGTAGTTATTATTAAAATAGAGGGTGTTACATTAGAAGTTGAAACAGTAAAACCATTATGAACATTATTTTAATCCTATTTTTTGCTATTGTTTTATTGGCTTTTTTTAAAGGCCTGGTTATTATTCAACCTTATGAAAAGGGCGTTGTTATACGCTTGGGTAAATACAGTCATTTGCTAGACTCGGGCATTAGTATAATCGTACCTTTCATAGATAGTGTTTTAAAGGTAGATATTCGTGAAAAGGTTATAGAAGTAGAACCACTGCAAGTAATTACCAAAGACAATGTTTCTGTTGTTGTCGACGCGGTTATCTATTACAAAGTGGTAGATCCGGTAAAGGCCGAATTTGAAGTAGCCGACTTTAATATTGCCGCAACAACTCTGGCTCAAACCAATTTACGTAATTTAGTAGGTGATAAAAGTTTAGACGAAACTCTGGTAGCCAGAGATATAATTAATGCTGACCTAAGAAACACTCTAGACGAAGCCACACATGGATGGGGGGTTAAGGTAACTCGGGTAGAAGTACAACGAGTAGACCCGCCCGCCGACATTACCGAAGCCATGAGTAAACAAATGAAAGCAGAACGTGAAAAAAGAGCCCGAATTTTGCAGGCAGAAGGCGTACGGCAGTCAGATATACTTGAAGCTGAAGGTAGGGCCAAAGCCAAAATACTACAAGCCAACGCCGAAGCAGAATCGATTAAACAAGTTGCCGAATCGGCTAACAAATACTTTACCAAGCAAGCCAAAGACTGGAAAAGGTTACAGGTTTCCGAAACTGTTTTGGCGCAAGCTACAAAATATGTACTGCCAACAACCGGTGAATTGGTGAGTGTTTTAAACCTTGAAGGTGAAGGCACAAATATCACCCCGGTAAGGAAAAAATAAAGATACTGTTTGTTATAAAATGAGATAATTAGTGAATAAATAGTATTAGAAAATTTTGAGCTTTAAGTTAAGCATTCAAAATAGTGAATTGGTAACTTGGTAAATTGGTAAAGTGGTAAGTTAGTAAAAAACTAGGGTACTTTCGTACTATAGTACTGAAGTACTAATTTCTGTATTCTGTACATTAACTAATGGATATTGACTTCTGACTATTGCCTAATGTTCTTGTTATTCCTTGCCTGTTTATTCTAAACAACCTTGAAGGAACACGGAATCTTGTATTTTGTTTTAATTTTTGTCATTTGAATTTGATTTGTGGATTTGTCATTTGTGAATTTGAATTTAACTTTTTATCCTAACTCTTAAATCTTAACTCTTTCTTTCAGCAATTTAACCATTTAACAATTTAGCAATTTAATAATCTTGACATATTCCAAATATTGGTATACCATTAGGGGGTATGGGTATATCAGAGATCAGAGATCAAAACAAGATTTAAGATCTAGGAGTTAAGATAAAAAAGTTACGGGTTACTAGTTGCTGGTTGCAAGTTAAGAGAAAAACAGATAATTTACAGATTAGAGTTTAAAGTTAATAGTACAAAACAGGATTTAGGAGTTGAGAGTCAGTAACAGTTTGAAATTAAAAAATTGAAAATTTAAAAATGAACAAAACAGAACTTAGAATTAACAGAATCATTGGCCAGCTTAACGGTATTAAAAAAATGCTTAAAGAAGAAAGGGACTGTAGTGCCGTTTTAATGCAAATTTCGGCAGTAAAAGCCGCAGTTAGTAATTTGGGGTTAGAACTTGCAAAAAGCGAAGTTTGCAAACTTTCACCCGAAAACAAAGTAAAATTAGAAACAGTACTTAAAGAAGTTTCTAGAATGTGAACGGCATGTCATCCTGAGCGTAGCGAAAGATCTCATTAATCCCATGGGATGTTTCGTCTTCGCTCAACATGACAGGTGTTTGTTTTTAACAATGTAGCAATTTAAATATTTAACAGTTTATATATACAAATGAATAAAGACCCAAAAGTAGAAAACTTAGTGATAGTAGGTGGTGGGGCAGCAGGTTTGGCCGCCGCAATTTATGCCGCTAGAGCCGAAATAAATCCATTAGTTATTGAAGGTATGCCTCCGGGTGGGCAGTTAATGCTTACAAGCGAAGTTGAAAACTACCCGGGCTTTCCAGAAGGCGTGGCAGGTACTGAGTTGATTGGTAAATTTCGTAAACAAGCAGAAAAGTTTGGCACCAGATTTATCACAGACAGTATAAGCAGTGTTAAGGTAAGCGGAGAAAATAGTAATAGAATAATAACAGTTAGCGGCCCAACATTAGCCGATGTGCAAACCAAAACCTTGCTTGTTGCTACAGGTGCAGACGCTATGTGGCTTGGTCTGGAATCGGAGCAAAGACTAAGAGGTAAAGGAGTTTCGGCTTGCGCTACTTGTGATGGTTTCTTTTTCCGCGATAAGGTAGTAGCTGTTCTTGGTGGTGGCGACACGGCCCTTGAAGAAGCAACTTTCATTACCAAGTTTGCTCAAAAAGTTTATATTATTCACCGCCGGGCAGAATTTAGGGCTAGCAAGTTTATGCAAAGCAAAGCACTGAACAACCCAAAAATAGAACCTATCTATAATGCCACAGTGGAAGAAGTTTTAGGAGAAGAAAAAGTTACAGGCGTTAGATTGCAACTAAACTCGAAGCCCGAAGCTCGAAATACGAAACAATTTCAAAATCCAAATGTTCAAAATGAAAAAAAAGGTTTAGAAAATTCAAGCTTAGAGAATTCGGATTTGTTTAGAAATTCGAAATTCGAAATTAGAAATTTGCCTCTTGACGGTTTATTTGTTGCCATTGGTCACAAACCGGCTACCGGGTTTTTAAAGGATTCGGGTGTATTGCTCGACCGAAAGGGCTATATTTATACTTCCGGTAGGGTCGCTTACGAGCTGCAAGCTAAAAAGGAACAAAACTTTGGCATTGACCATAATTTATATAACTATGACTATCAATTTACAACAAATGTTCCGGGAATATTTGCCGCCGGTGACTGTGTTGATCATGTTTATCGCCAGGCAACAACAGCTGTTGGTATGGGGGTGGCAGCCGAACTTGAAGTAGAAAAATGGCTATTGTCATTAGACATTAGACAATAGACAGTATCCAGTAGTTAATAGTCAAAAGACATTAGACAAGAGACAATAGTCATTAGTCAAAATACAATAGACAAGAAATACAAGATACAAGACAGGAGCCATTAGTCAAAATACATTAAGTAGTAGACAGAAGACAAAAGTCAATATGCAATAG
>CAYPVH010000007.1:0-93479 GCA_964414145.1 uncultured Gammaproteobacteria bacterium | reverse complement strand
TGTTCCCGATAAACTTCGTAGAGAAGCTTGCCGTCTCGAGAGAGGATGTGGGTAGAAAGCAAAGCCCTATTATTCTCAATTAATGAAGGATTGGGAAGAGCATCAATAAAATCAAATGAAGTTTTAATAAAAAATATGAAAAAAGCAATCGTAAAACCAACAATGAAATATTTTACTTTATAAAAGAGCAGATAATAATTTAGCGAGAATAATTTCTTTTTTCTCTTTTTCGGTCGCTTGAATATAAACCAGAAGACTGAAACAAAGAAATTAAAAATAGAGCTTAAGAATAAAGACAAAACCCCCCTCAGGTACAAAAGTAAAATATAAAAGGAATTTAGGCTCAACTTAACCAATAAAAAAATAATTTCACCAATTTTTGTACAAAGTAATACAGAAAAAAGTAAGATTTTACCCATTTTTAACATCATTAATAATGCTAAATTTTATCACTTCTTATAGGATATGTAAAGTAAGAATTTGTTTGTTACTAAATTTTGGTCAAACGGGCTCTGACCACTAATCTTTCCCAGTAAGTACCAGGTGGGACACAAGTTATTAAGGTTAATACAGATTCGTCTGCTTTTTCATTTAATACCCAAATTTCTTCTGGCTTAACTACAAACATATCGTAAACAACATATTCATAGGTAAAATCATTAATAGTAACGGTTACCGAATCACCTCTCTCAGTTGTAGGTAAATAAGTAAAAATAGATTTATGATCATTTTTTTTATACAACTGAGGTAGTGTTGAATGACCAAGAACAGTAGAATTACCGATCTCTCCTGGTAATACCTTATTGCCATACTGTACCAATGAGTCGGTTAGATCGTTACCTCCTACTTTTACCATTTCGTTAACAATTCCTAGTTTAGGAATGGTAATAAAGTACTTTGAAATATTTGTTTTTCTTGTTAACCTTTGGGGCTTTTCTGGAAACCAGTCGGCTACTTTAGTAAAATCCTTCAAATAACTGGAATAGTACGGAGCACTTTTATCATTATAAACCGTAAGACCCTTTTTTAGCGATGAAGCCAATGATGATGATGGAACCGGACTAACACTTTTTCGACTAATGAATCGACTACTTACATTATATGCTACTATAGGATAAAACGACCACAGCAACGAAATTGTTCCAACCATTAAAAAAACTGTAGAAAATACTACCAAGTAAGGATGTCTTTTTTTCTTTTTATGTTTTTTGATGTAGACATACCTCATAACTATCGCTCAAAAATAAAATTAATAAACTTAGAATTAAAGGGAATAATAGGTAAAGATATTGGCTTAGTTTTAATATCAAAATTAATAATATTTCTTTCTTCTTTTAATAAATCACTTGCAGTTCCCTTAAATTTACCAGATATTTTTTGTTTGAGCTCATCCTTATCAATAAAGTTTTGTACCTTTCCATTTACAATTGCCCGATAATTATAAGTGCCAGGTTTATTGCTTGCTAACTTTATATCTGTTAATTGAAAAGTGCCATCAACAAACTGCTTTTCCTTTAGTTCTTCATTCTGTACTTTTTTTTCCAGCTCAGCTTTTTCTATATAAAGTGCTGTTGCCTTCCCTTGAATAGAAATATCAGCCCTGTCTGCTTCTTCACCCTCATCAACTGAGTATTTTCTACTTCCTTCATTAATTTCAAAAGTATCTGTTAATAATATACTGTCTGTGCCATTTTTGTCAGCAAAAAGTTGCAATAACTTTTTTTTAGCTTGTGCCTCGGCTTTTTCTTCAAGATCTGCCTTGTCTTCGTCTGAAAAAACACTAACTGTTTTTTTATAGCCTCCCTTAAAATTCGCCACAGCCAAAGCATAGATCTCATCTTCATCTAACTCGGCTATAGTCAGCTTAACACCATCATCAATATTTCCATCGGCTCCAATTGCCAGTGCTTTAACTTTACTATTTTTTTTGCCAAATGATTTGGTAACCACTCCCTCATCTAGATTAGCCGAAGTAGTAGCTGCGGGTATGGTAGTAGTCTCTGTTATTATAAAAGTTACTCCATTACCTGTTGTAAGACGTGTATCTTGCACTATTTCTTGTGCTTTAAAAGTGCCATTGTATAAACTTATTTCACCTTCTGCTTTTTCGCCTACTTCTTTTTCTCCGGTAGTATTTGCTGAAACTTTAACATCAACACTATCTGTAAAAATACCAACATAATTTTTGTCTTTACTTACAACAAAATTCGTTTCGGAAGAGAAATTCTCTTTCTTGGTTGTTATGGTAATATCTGATCGATGAAATAACAACAAATAAACTGGAATGATTAATATTAGCACCGGAAGCAGTAGAAGTATGTTTGCTGGTTTTTTTGAAAACAAGGCTATAGATGGAAATTTTATTCTGCTAATAAACTTTTTAAGATTGCCAACCAAGTTAATGTTCGTTTTCGTGACGTTGGTTTCTTCAAATGCGTAGGTCGACTTCAAATCTTGACTCGCTTCTGCACTAAACCCAGGCATAACTGGCAGCGCAGCAAAAACACTATCATTATTTGATTCATTAGTCTCAGTGTTCTCTTTAATAGTTTTATTATTTTCATCAGTAATTGTTACATTATCTTGATTATCATCGCACTTGTTTTTTTTGTATATTTCGATAAAAATTTCTCTTAGTTGATCGGTTTCAATAAAGTCACCTTTTAAAGTTGTATTTTTCCTAAATTCATTACTACCAATAAAATATACTATTTCATCATATTCAGCTAGTGCTTTATGTAACTCACTGGTACTATCACTCTCATTTTGCGTTTTAGCAATTTTTTTGGTGTTTTTTACTGTATTATTAACTATTTCATAAATAATAAAGTCGTAAATTGTTTCTTCAACGAAGGTAAAATTTTTCTTATTTAAACCAAATGTTACTGCCTCGCAGAAATTTATGTATCCAAGATTATTTAAGTCAAGTGTTTTAAATATTTTCTTTATTTTCTGAAT
The DNA here is from genome assembly GCA_964414145.1 of uncultured Gammaproteobacteria bacterium. Taxonomy (GTDB): domain Bacteria; phylum Patescibacteriota; class Microgenomatia; order UBA1406; family UBA1406; genus UBA1406. The sequence continues at coordinate 90,521 of CAYPVH010000007.1, read as the reverse complement.
AAAGTCATCCCTAACCGATCCGGCATCGTTAATATATAACGAGTTCAACAAAAGTGCCGTATTTACTAAATAGATATCTTTACCCAAGTCCTTTTCACAATCAAAAATAATCTTTTCGATTTTATCTATAGCGTCATCTAAAAAAGGATCTATATGGGCAGTATATAGTGCCGTTCTATTGTTCATATCTGCCTCTTCAAAAGCAAAACCATGAACTTTATCACCAGCTAAAAAAAGCATTAAAACATAACCCTCACTTTTTTCTTCTTTTTTTGTTAAAAAAGGAATAGAGATCATACTTACACTATAGCAAAATTAATATCGATATTCTCTTTTTTTATTTGTTTTTTATTAATTAATTAATTTTAATATTGCCTGTTTTAAACTTTTACAAAACTCTTCTTGTGAGTAGTATTTAATTGCTGCTTTTTGCTTTTTTCGTATATTGTTTAGAGTATTATCTTGCCAAACGCTTTCTATAGCCCGAACAATACTACTTTCACTTGTTGGATTAACATAAATCGCCCCACCTTTAGTTATTTCTTTAAAAATAGGAATATTTGAAACAATAGATACTGTTTCGTAATAAGATGCCTCTAGCCACGGCAAACCAAAGCCTTCATCTATAGATGGTAATAACAAAGCTACAGCTTGTTTATAGATTTTTGCCAATTCAAGATCGGTAATAAACCCAAGAAAATGAAAATTGGGTTTATTTTTAGTAATTGATTTAAATTCATTAAAAGATTTAAGCCAGATATTATTGTTAACTCTGCTGTTTTGTAATGCCTTCCCGACTAGCACTAATTCTAGTTTTGCTCTTATTACGGCATTGGCTATTTTCATTAAATTCTTATTCCATGTTACATCACCAACATAAAGAAGATACTTTTTTGGTAACAAGTGACCAGTAATATTATCTTTCAAGTATTGCTTGGTTTCAAAAACACGTTTTGCTGCCGGGTATACCACTTCAACTTTATTAGGTGGAAACTTGAAGTATTCTATTAGTTCCTGTTTAACTGTTTCTGAATCGGTAATTACTCCCTTATATTTCTTTAGTTGAAAACGGTTTAGCAAATTTATTACATAACCTTTCAGCCCAGCTTTGAATTCTTTGGGAAATTTTATTGGAATAAGGTCATGAATCACAACTATGTTATGAATCCCATTTTCATAACTAAGTCTTTGGTAAGGTGAAAATCCCGGTTGAATAATTGTTTTGGACTCTTTTTGGTCTAAAAATAAATTATATTTTTCCCCATATCTTTCTATGGCTTCTTTAGCCATATCCACATAACTACCAATTCCTCTTATTTTTGATAAGTCATCTTCGGCAAGTCCCTTTATCCAGATTTTCATAAATTAATTATATTAAAATTATCCTTTCTCTATTTGTACTTATTCTACATTTATTAGTAATATAATAAACAACATGGATAACAGTTTTCTATACTGGGGAGTTGTTGTATTGATTTGGTATTTAGGCACGCTTGTATTGTCTATTGCTTCGCTTCCAGTTGGTTCTCTCATTTTTTCAAGCTTTAAAGATCGGGGTTATCCCTTTTTTAGAATCATAAGCCTTGGTGTTGTCGGTTACGTTATGTTTCTGCTTTCTAGCTTCAAGGTGCTACCTTTTACCCAGTTATCTATTTTTGCATTACTTTTTTTATGGTTAATTTTTAATTATTTTATTAAAAAAAAATTTACGCCAAAATCACCCAATATTAAACTGCTCGTCGTATATGAAATCTGCTTCTTTGTTTTATTAGCTTTCTGGACTTATTTAAAAGGGATTGATCCAACAATAAGAAGTTTAGAAAAATTTATGGATTTTGGTTTTATCAATAGCATACTTAATAGCCGTTTTTTGCCTCCACAAGATCACTGGTTTGCCTCTACTCAAAACAACTTTTTTTCAATTAACTACTATTATTTTGGCCACTTTATTACTGCTTTCATGATTAAAATAAACTCTATTTCCCCCAGCATAAGTTATAACTTAATGCTGACCACTATTTTTGCCTCTTCCATGACAATGAGTTTTTCGCTGGGTTACAACATTTATATATATTTAAGAAATAAATTTGGGCAGGTAAAAGAAAAGTTGCAATGGTTTAAACCCACTGTTGCCGGAATACTTTCAGCTGTCCTGGTCAATCTGGGTGGTAACTTGCATACCATATACATTTTCACTAAAGGCTATCCGGCAGAACAACCAATCCCCTTCTGGAAAATTCTTTCATCATTCAACCTCAAGGACTATTGGTATCCTAATGCTACTCGCTTTATTCCTTTTACAATCCACGAATTCCCTTCATATTCCTATGTTGTTTCAGACTTGCATGGACACGTTCTAGATATAATTTTTGTTTTAATGTTAATAGCATTATTTTTAGTATTGGTAATAAATCAGAATAAAATAATAGATAAGATCATTCTTATTCTGTGTTCCCTTTTTCTGTCTATCACATACATGACAAACTCCACCGACTTTCTAATATATGGATCTTTATTTTTATTTATTTTGGTAATCAAATTCGAAAAAATTATTAAAATATTCATTACTTATCCATTCATAATCTTAAGTTCTCTTTTATTAACTTTACCGTTTTCAGTTAACTTTAAACCTTTTGCGAGTACCATCGGGGTAAACTGTGCTCCAAATTTTTTAACAAGTATTGGCAAATTAGGTCCATTTATTTTCGAGGCTGGTAAATGTCAGACTACGCCTTTGTGGATGTTATTTGTCTTATGGGGATTATTTTGGTTTAACTTTATTGCTTTTCTTATTTTTATCTTTTTTAATAAAAGGAAATTTCCAAATACAAAAGATAAAATCTTTTACTTTATTTTCTTTCTGTTTGTAGAATCAATATTACTAACGCTTTTTGCCGAGTTTTTCTATTTTAAAGATATTTATCCTGCCCACTTTAGAGCAAACACAATGTTCAAGTTAGGATATCAAGCTTTTATTATTATGTCTCTGCTTTCCGGTGTGGTTATCACATTTATACTGGCAAACACAAAAAAAATCAGTATAAAAAGAATTATCTATATTTTAGTTATTTTTCCGAGTCTATTTTTTGTACTCTTATATCCCTTTATTGCCGTACCATCTTATTTCAATGGAAGCTTCAAATCTCTAGACGGAAGTGCTTGGATTAAAAATAGCTACCCGCAAATTTCAGAAATAATTGAAATTATCAAGATAAAAAAACAAACAGACAATAATTTTTCTATTCTAGAGGCACATGGAAATTCCTATACAGACTATAACATTATTTCGGCCCATACCGGTGTTGCTACTGTAGTTGGCTGGCCGGTTCATGAATGGTTGTGGCGAGGCTCAATAGATTTGGTTAACAAACGAGCTGAGGAAGTTCGCTTTGTATACGAGTCCCCCATGTCTAAACTGAAAAAAATCAAAAAAATACTAGATAAGTACAATATAAAATACATTATTATTACAAACCTAGAAAAAGATAAATACAGCTCGCTTAAGATAGATAAATTTTATAAAATAGGAAAACCAATTTACCAAAATAATAATAATTATTTATTTGAATACAAATGACAAAAAAAATATTTTTTAGTGATCTGTCGACACATATTGGTAAAGAAGTTGAACTTATGGGCTGGGTTAGTAATAAAAGAAGTCATGGTAAAATCACATTTCTTGATTTAAGAGATCACACTGCCACTGTGCAAATAGTTGGTAATAGAGAACTAGATCATATTGTTAATGAGTCGGTTGTGTCAATAACTGCACTGATAAAAAATAGGAATGAAAGAAATATTAACAAAAAAGTAATTAACGGTCATATAGAAGCAGAAGCCAAAAAGATTGAAGTTATTTCAATTGCAAAAACTCCGATTTTCCCCATAGATACTGATGGACTACAAATAGATGAAGAGCTTCGTTTAAAGTATCGCTATCTGGATTTAAGAAGAGAAAGAATGCTGAAAAATTTAACTTTTCGTTTTGAAACATTACAATTTATTAGAAATTACTTAAAAGAAAATAAGTTTATTGAAGTAGAAACGCCCATTCTTACAAAAACAACACCCGAAGGTGCGCGCGACTTTTTGGTTCCTTCCAGACTCCAGCCTGGAAATTTTTATGCATTACCTCAATCTCCCCAACAATATAAACAGCTACTCATGGTTGCCGGCATTGAGCGCTATTTCCAAATTGCTCGTTGTTTTAGAGACGAAGACTCAAGACGAGACCGCGCTTATGGCGAATTTACTCAACTTGATATAGAAATGTCTTTTGTTACCCAGGAAGATATTTTAAATCTTACCGAAGATCTATTCACACAACTTATTAAAAAAATATTTCCTCACAAAAAATTATCTCAAACCCCTTGGCCCAGGCTTACTCACAAAGAAGCTACAACAAAGTATGGTTCAGACAGGCCAGATTTACGAAAAGACAAAAATAACAAAGACGAATTAGCATTCACGTGGGTACTAGACTTTCCCCTGTTTACCAAACAATCCAAAGAAGATTATTTTCACGGCTCAGGCAATGCTACTTTTGCCCCTTCACATCATATGTTTACCGCTCCAAAAGAGGAAGATATACCATTACTTAAAACCCACCCCGAAAAAGTTAGGGGTCTTCAGCACGACTTGGTTTTAAACGGTTTTGAAGTTGGTGGTGGCAGTATTAGAATTCATAAATCCGAAATACAAAATACCGTTTTTGATTTGATAGGCTTTACTAAAAACCAAAAACAACAATTTAACCATATGCTAGAAGCCTTTGCCTTTGGTGTTCCTCCTCATGGAGGCATAGCTCCCGGAATTGACCGGCTTCTCTTTGCAGTTCTTGGTGAACCCTCACTACGTGAGGTTATTGCTTTCCCAGCCAGTAGCAGTGGTAGTACTTCTGTTATGAACGCACCATCAAAAGCAGAAAGCGAACAATTACAAGAACTCGGAATCAAAACTGTAAATGAAAAAAATAACGGTTAAAATTTCCCTTTTTTTATTTTGTTGTTTATTCTTTATTTACTACTCCGGAAACAATAATATTTTAGGCTTACCCAACGAAAAAACAGAGGCATATATCGAAGAACCTGCCTTTAACTTCAAACCACATCCAATTCCATTTCTTAATTCAACAAATTTACCCTTTATTACTGCAGAATCTTATTTAGTGCTCGACTTGAATTCATTTACTCCAATAATCAGTAAAAACATAAATAAAAGGATGTTTCCAGCGTCAACCGTAAAACTGGCAACAGCTTTAGTTGCCTACAATACCTACTCTCTAGACAAAGTATTAACCGTCAATAAAGTGATAAATGAAGAGTCGAAAATGGGCTTGGTTAAAAATGAAAAAATCAGTGCTTTAAGCCTTCTTTATGGCACACTGGTTTATTCGGCTAACGACGCAGCATACACCCTTGCTGAAAACTATCCGGAAGGTGAAGTGGCATTTATTAAAGCAATGAATAACTTGGCCAAAAAAATTGGTATGAAAAACACTTTTTTTACTAATTCTATTGGTTTCGATAACTCAAACCAATATACAACAGCAAAAGACCTAGCGCTCCTTTCAAGAGAATTTATAAAACATAAAATTCTTCTGAACATAACATCAACTAAATCAATAACAGTTTCCGACGAAGACTTCCAGTATTTTCACCACCTCTATAGTAGTAATCAATTACTTGGCGAAATTGCTCACATTGGCGGGTTAAAAACCGGAACTACAGAGCAAGCAGGTCAAAATTTAATCTCTTTTTATCGATATAAAAATAAACCAATAATAATTATTCTCCTTAAAAGTTCGGATAGGTTTAACGACGCAATTCAGTTAATTAATGTAATCAATAGTGGCTTAAGTTATTCTAATCCCTATTAGTCGGTAATAAAATATTCCGGTTTAACTGCCTCAAGATATGCCACAAAGTTATAGTCACCTAAAAATACAAAGACAGGTTGAAAATATTTTTGGTAAAGTAACGGATCATAATAAGCTAGATAAATATCTTTAATTTTAATTGTCTTTTTGGCGTTGCTATCTATGGATATAACCCTGGCTTTGCCTTTTTCTAAAGCTTTCCAAGCTTCTTGTGAAGAAATTAATGGATATTCTCCGGGTTCGGTATCTAATTTATCAAATGCCCTAAATTGGGCTTCAATTAATTCTGGGTAGCGACTTAAAGGTGCCAGAATTACATAGTTTTGACTTTCAAAATAGTTCGGTGGTATTACCGGTAATTCCTCATCTTTTCGAAAGAAATCTACTCTAACAGCTTGAGGTATGTCTCCGGAACCAATTGGAATAAAACTCTTTTTGGCATAGTCGTACTTTAGATAAACAATATTGCTCTTACCGGCAGCAAGAAACGTTGGATAAGAATCTAAGTCTTGGAGTACTTCCCTAGCCGTATCAATAAAATTGTCTTCAAAAAGAGTAAAGTTAGCCTCTGGAGTTGCCTCTACCAATTCCTCAAGTAATGGAGTATATTTTAGCTGATAATTAAAATGATAGTCCTTAACATCAAAATCCAATACCTGGTTATTATCCTCAAATTTTAATATTCCTTCATTTACTCTTGCAGATTCAATATCTTCAAAACCAAAATATTTTGCCACAGACTCTGCTCTGGTTAAATATGCCAAAGTCGTCTTTTTTTCGGGGATAAAATAGATATGCGCCGACATGGTAGTATTTGGATAACTGCCATCAATAGTATCCAGAACAAAATTGTATTTAGCTTTGTCTTTAACATAACTAAAATTTGGCTTTTCGATTTGCCCATATGTTGTGTTATACCTTATAGTATCTGTTGCTGGTTTCTTTAAAATTGTTACTAATGCAACAATCATTAAGTAACTAAATACTAAAACCCCAAATATGAAGGCGATTAACTTTCCCATCAATCTTGCTTGATTTGAAAACTCAATTAAGGTCATATTAAAAGTATACATAATTTTATTAGCGTGTATAAGTCCTTACACTCCGTCGTGGTTTTAAAATCTAAATTGAGATATAATTAGTAGCTATGGTTAGAACAAGAATTGCTCCCTCACCAACAGGTGAAAATTTACACATCGGTAGTTTGGCTACCACTCTTGTAAATTATGCCTTTGCCAAAAAGCATAAGGGGCAGTTTATTGTACGAACAGAAGACACAGACAGAAAAAGATTTGTTCCTGGGGCTGAAGAGAAAATTTTAAAAACATTTAGACAGTTTGGTCTTGAACCAGATGAAGATAGTATTAAAGGAGGGCCCTATGCTCCTTATAGGCAATCTGAAAGACTTAACTTATATAATCACTACGCAAAAATATTGGTAGACAAAAAGAAAGCTTATTACTGCTTTTGTATTCAAGAAAGATTGGAAGAAATTAGGGAAAAAGCCAAGCAACTTAAAAAACAACCAAAATATGACCGGCATTGCCTTTCTCTGAGCAATGAAGATATTAAGAAAAAATTAGAAAAAAAACTACCTTGCGTTATACGTTTAAGAATTCCCGAAGGCGAGACAAGTTTTATAGACAAAATAAGAGGTAAAATAACAGTTCAAAACAAAATATTAGATGACCAAGTACTAATTAAATCCGACGGCTTTCCAACATATCATTTAGCTGTTGTTGTTGATGATTATTTGATGAAAATAACCCATATATTAAGAGGAGAAGAGTGGATCCCTTCTACTCCGAAGCATGTTCTGATATATGAAGGTTTGGGCTGGAAATTACCTATTTTTGCCCATCTACCACTTTTACGAAATCCAGATAAAAGTAAATTATCAAAACGGAAAAACCCGGTATGGTCTTCATGGTACTTGGAACAAGGTTTTTTACCAGAAGCGGTACTAAACTACCTGGCGCTTATGGGATGGTCGCATCCGCAAGAAAAGGAAATATTTAACCTTAAAGAATATATAGACGTTCTTGACTTAAATGATATCGACTCAACCGGCCCGATTTTTGACATAAAAAAACTAGAATGGATAAATGGAGAGTATATAAGAAAGTTACCAACTATAGAATTGAAAACAAGAATAATAAATTATTACTCCAAATACCAAAACAAAAAGTTACCCGAAAATATTGTTGAACAAACCATTCCCCTTGTTCAAACAAGGATGAAAAAACTTAGTGATTACTGGGATTTAGCATCGTTTATATATACACAACCGCCTATAATTGATAATACGCTCAACTTTCTTAAACAGGCTAAAAATAAGTTGTTCAATTCTTATGAACTAATTGATTGGCAACACAAAAAGATATACAAAGTAACAGAAACTGTCGCTAAAGAAATGAACATAAAACCTATAAAATTATACATGGATATTCGTTTTGCTCTTTCCAATCAAAAAATAACCGCTCCTTTATTTGAAGGAATGGAAATAATTGGTAAAAAAAGTACACTCAACAGACTAAAAAAAATTTTAGAATCAGTTTAAAAATTTGTTAGCAAGTGATAATCAACGTCTACTTTCAAATCTAAAAAAACTTTTTTATTTGCAGACAGTTCAATTTCTTTTCTGGCAGCTCTACCTATTTCTTCTACCATTCGACCGGCCCTTCCTATCAACATTCGCTTATAGCGCTTATCCAGCGTGTAAATTATTGCATTAATATGTAACATGCCATTCTTTTTTTCTTCTATTTTTGTAACTTCAACCCTTGTTTTATATGGAACTTCTTGCCTGGCAAATATATATATCTTTTCACGAATAAGTTCTTCCAGAAATTCTTTGGCATGAACATTAACAACGGGAATGGGCATATCTTTTGTATCTATTATTGGGTACTTTCTATTAACAAGATTAAATATTTCATTAATAACCGGTTTTAAATGCATTTTTTTTAGCGCCGACACTAAAAACACTTTGTCGGTTTCGTCTTCTAAATATCTGTACTCAGCTAGAAAACTGGGTTCTTTAACGTCTATCTTATTCACCAATAAAAAAATTGGCTTTTTAATTTTTCGAACCAATCCCAAAACCCTACCTTCTTCATAACCTCTAGCCCTGGTATGATCAACCATATATAGAACAACATCAAACTCATTTTCCATTGAATCAAGCACTCTGGCGTTTATTTTTTTTGATAAAGGATCTAAAGCCTTCTTAAATATTCCCGGGGTATCAATAAACAATAATTGACCACGTGGATCTTCATAAATGGCTTTTATAGATCTTCTGGTAGTTTGGGACTTAGGAGAAGTAATACTAACTTTTTGGCCAATAATATTATTTAAGAATGTTGACTTACCAACGTTTGGCCTGCCTAAAATAAGAACAATGCCGCTTTTTTTATTTTGAGTATCTGAATTTTTACTCACTTCTGAACCTTAACAACTAAGCGTTTTCTGCCCTTAAGCATTCTTTTTTTTAAAACCCGCCTTCCTGTTACTGTTTTTATTCTCTCTCTAAACCCGTGTGTTCTGGACCTTTTGATTTTAGATGTCTTATTGCCTTTGTAACCCATATTTATTCTTTAACTAATAAAGTTGCGTTTACTCCCTTAAACTCCTTATATACTACTTCTGTAATAAACGGCATAAAAGGATGGAGCATCTGCAGTAAGTTCAAGTATACTTGCTGCACTTCTTTAAGCACTTCTATATTACCACTTTTTATTTCCTCTTTCAATGCCTCTATATAAAAATCGGCAAACCGGTGCCAAATAAATTCATAGATTATCCCAAATGCCATAGAAAATTCGTAGCCTTTCATTGATTTGTGATAATCTTTATCTAGAACATTGAACTCAGTTTCTAATTTTCCTATTAATTCATGTTTATTAACACTTGATATTACTTCTGCTTCTTTCTGGCTTTTTGTTACATTAGCATTGAGCAAAATAAATCTACCAATATTCCAGATTTTGTTGCCAAAGTTTCTCATGGCTCTTACCTTATCGTCTGATAAAGACACTCTATTACCTGTTGAAACGCCAAACAATAAAGCTGCCCGAAAAGCATCAGCTCCATATGTTTCAACTAAACTTATTGGATTAACTACATTACCCTTACTTTTACTCATTTTCTGACCGGTCTTATCTGCAACCATCGACCACAAATAAACAGTTTTAAACGGCACTTTGTTCTTGGCATAAAGCGAAAACATGATCATTCTGGAAACCCAAAAAGGTAGAATGTCTGCTAGCGTTCCCAAAACATCGGTTGGGTATCTATCCTTATATTCCTCTTCCCTTAAAGTTACAAGTGGCCATTGCCCGGAAGAAAACCAGGTGTCAAAGGTGTCTGTTTCTTGTAAATAGTTATTTCCCGGTTTTGTTTTACTTACAACATATGGTGAGCCAACCGGTGCAATTAATTCCTGTAAACCTGTCTCTATTTCCTTTAATGAGTATTGATGAATTAGTTTGCTAAGCTTACCCTTAATTGATTCTTTATTATTGTTTAAAAAAACAACTGTCAGGTTTGGAACTTTTTTAATATCGTACCAAGCCGGGATCCGTATTCCCCATACAATCTGTCTGGAAATTGGCCAATCCCTCATGTTTTCCAGCCAGTTTAATATTTGTTTTTTATATCTTGCTGGATAAAACTTTACCTCATCACTTTCAATAACTTTTATAGTATTCTTTTTCAACTTCTCTACCTTTATATACCAATTAGGAATAACGGTTGGCTCAAGATCACGATTGCATTTATAACATGTAGAAACAGCGTGGTTGTATTTACTATCTGTTTTTACTAAAAAGTTTTTATATTTTCCTTTTTCAATATCACTCAAAAATTCTTGTCTGGCCCGCCTTACATTCATTCCTGAATAGGGCCCGGATAATTTTGTCATTCGTCCTTCTTTATTTATAGCCTGAAGTAAAGGAAGGTTATTTTTCTTACCAACTAGAAAATCATTTGGGTCATGTGCCGGGGTAATTTTTACCACTCCGGTACCAAATTCCCGATCAACCATTTCGTCCTCAACTACGGGAATTTCTTTTATCCAAAACAGGTTGTCTACCTTAATTTTCTTACCAATATATTTCTTGTAGCGTTTATCTTTTGGGTTGACCGCCAAAGCAACATCGGCAAAAACAGTTTCCGGACGGACTGTGGCAAACTCTAGCGGTCCATAACGGAAATAATAAAGTGGATCGTTTCTATCAATATGCTTTGCTTCAAGCTCTGAAAAACTGGTACCACAATAGTTGCAATAATTTACTATGTACTCATCTCTATAAATATAACCACTCTTTTCCATTTTTCTAAACGTTTCAAAAACCGTTTCCAACACGTGTTCGTCTAAAGTAAAAACACTTCTATTCCAGTCTGCTAGAAACCCAAGTTGTTTAAATTGCTGGTAAATTAATCCCGAGTTTTCTTGCACAAACTTGAATATATTTTTATAAAGCGTATCTCTGTCAAAATCCATTCTCGACTTTCCCTGCTTTCGTAAATGTTTTTCATAAACAAATTGAGTTTCAAACCCGGCGTGATCCATACCCGGAACCCACAAAGAAGCCTTGCCCAGTATTCGCCAGTAGCGAATCATAATATCGTCTATTGTGTACATCCCGTGCCCAGCGTGGAGTGAAGCATTAGCGTTTGGTGGCGGCATTAATATAGTAAAGGGATTATTGTTATGGCTCGGTGCCAATAAGTTGTTTTTTTCCCAAAAATTATAGATCGATTTTTCGTAAATACTGGGCTTATATTTTTTTTCCATTTTAGAATTATAGCAAGAGTTGCTTTATTGTATCCAGCCAAAAAACAAATTATGAATTAAGCCTCTGTTTTATTTATAGAATTCTTTAATTTGAAAAAGTATATATAGAGAAAGACCCGTGCCTATAATTAGGTTTCCTAAATTTAAAAATAATAAACTACTAAGGGCACTAACTAACGAGGAATAAAACAGTAAATTCCAACCTTCTCTTTCTTTTTTAAATAGCTTGGGAACCGAAAACACAGCCAATACCATTGAGATAACTGCAAATAACCAATTTATAGTGAGGCTATTCTGTGTTAAAGGAGAACCAAGGTATGAAAAAGGCATAACTATTGCTCCCAAACCAAAGACTACCAATAGTTGGGGTAAAGACAAAACGGTAACAACTATAATCAACCAGGGTAAAACTTTAACAATTAATTCTTTCCAAGCTGAAGGTAAACCGGGTATTTTTTCGATTAAATAAGAGTCTAGCAAACTTTCTAATTTACTTAGGTTTCTTTTTATTTCAGTTACTATACTCACATTATTAAGTTTACTAGGAAAATTAAAGCATTGTCAACAAAACTTTTTTAGTCTTAACTTAAATTACGGTTGATATAATCTAGATTAATGAAAATAATAAAGCTGACAAAAAACAACTTAAGCGTTGCTATAAAAGAATGCAGAAAAACCTTACAAAATGACGGTCTTGTTGTATTTCCTTCAGATACGGTTTATGGCTTGGCATTAAACGCAAAGTCACAAACAGCTGTTCAAAAACTATTCGACTTTAAAGATAGACCGGTTGGTAAATCTGTATCTGTCATTGTTAAAGACATGACTACTTTGCAAAACATTGTTAAAACCACACCAGCCCAGATTAAAGTAATTAAAACCCTTCTTCCCGGTCCATTCACTATTGTTTTGCCTTCCAAAAATAAACTGGCAAAAGGACTAGAGGCAGAAAACAACACCTTAGGTGTGAGAATACCCAATAATAAGTTTACTCAAGCTTTAAGTAAAAGTTTAGATTACCCCATCACCGCTACTTCCGCCAATATCCATCTAAAAGGACCCCATTATTCCATTAGTGCTTTTCTAAAAACTCTTTCAAACAAAAAAAAAGCAATGATTGATTTAATTATCGACCAAGGCAAACTTCCACACAACCCCCCCTCTACCGTACTCGATATGTCTCAATCATCGCTAAAAACACTCAGAAAAGGCTTTCTAAATATTGAAAAAATAATTGAAAGAATTACAACTTCTGAAACTCAAACAAAAAATGTGGCAAAAAAAATACTAGAAATGTATTTGCCAGGCATACAAGAAAAAGCATTGGTTTTTGTATTAATCGGCAATTTGGGTAGCGGTAAAACAGTTTTTGCTAAAGGCCTCGGGGACAGCTTAGGCATTCCAAACATTGTGTCGCCCACATATGTGACTTATTACGAGTATCAACCAGAAAACAATACTGTTAAAAAGTTTCATCACTTTGATTTATATAATGTTGATAACAGTCAAGACCTAGAGGTTTTGAATATAAAAGCTCTGGTTAAAAAAAATGAAGTTTTAGCCATTGAGTGGGGCGAGAAACTTGGATCTGTATTTGAAAAAATGAAAAGTGGAAATTCAGAACTACTTTTAATTTATTTGAGCGAAGCTTCGCCTTCAAAAAGACTAATAGAAGTTTTTAAGGTAAGCCAATAATGAAAATTCTTAGCATCGACACAAGTTGCGACGAAACCAGCATTGCAATTACAGAGGGAAGAAAAACAATAACACATGTTGAGTTTTCACAAATTAAAGTTCATCAGCCCTACGGCGGTGTTTATCCGTCGCTAGCTAAACGAGAACATTTAACCAAAATTAATCCGGCAATACATCTTGCTTTAAAAAGGACTCGTCTTAGTATTGAAAAAATAGATGCTTTTGCCGTTACATTCGGTCCGGGTTTAGCACCAGCCTTGGAAGTAGGAATAAACACCGCCAAAAACCTAGCTAAAAAACATAACAAGCCACTAATTCCTGTTGATCACATTGAAGGTCATATTTACTCTTCATACGTTCAAAACAGTGCCGGAAAACCAAATAGAAATATTGAATTTCCCTTTTTGGCTTTTATTATTTCCGGAGGCCACACTCAATTAGTGTTAGTCACTGATCATATTAAGTATAAAATTATTGGAGAAACTCTAGATGACGCGGCCGGCGAAGCACTCGACAAAGCGGCACGAATGTTGGGTTTAGGTTACCCCGGAGGCGCCGTTATTGAAAGATTGGCAAAAAATGGAAAAAATGATAGTTTTAAACTGCCAATTGGAATGCAAAAGCACCAAGGACTAGATTTTTCTTTTTCCGGTTTAAAAACGGCATTCAACCGATTACTTAGGAAAATGTCTGAAGACGAAATAAACAAGAACATGGAAAACTTAGCTGCAAGTTTTCAAAATGCAGTTTTTACTGCATTGTTAGTGAAACTTGAAAGAGCCTTAAAAAATGAAAGTTATAAAAATATTGTTTTCGGTGGCGGGGTAAGCGCTAATATGAATCTAAGAAAGAGAGTACGTAAACTAGCTAAAAAATATAAAGCAAAAGTTTATTTTCCTTCACTAAAATACTTGTCGTCCGATAACGCTTCTATGATTGGGGTTGTTGCTCATTATAAATACCAAAAAGGCATAGTCCTTCAAAACTTGGAAAAACTAGATCGAGCACCTCGGGCTAGTTTAGATATGTTTGTATAACAAATAATTGTTTATGTGCCAACGGGAGGATTTGAACCTCCGGCCCATCGCTTATGAAACGATTGCTCTACCCCTGAGCTACGTTGGCAATTCCGGTTTGTTTTTCTTTCAGACTATATTTTAACATTAGCCGTAGGCATCTTCTACCCTGAGTGGTTTTTAAGTATAACTCTCTTTTTTGAGCGTCTGTCTTGGAAACAAAGCCTTCAAAAAAGATTAGTTCATAATTTTGATTTCGATGTGCAAGGCGGGCTTTTTATTTTTTTTTAAATCTCTTTTCGAATTTTATTGGCAATACTTTCCATTGTTTTCGAATCTATCTTTAAAGTTTTTGTTGGTAACACTGGAGCACCACCAGGCTTACCTTTTCGAGGCAAAATATGAATGTGCGCATGAGGCACAAAACCATGAGTAAAATAACTTATCCAACCAGGTTTTAACGCCCTTTGTAATGCTTTTGTTATTTCTAACACAACTAACCAATATTTATCAAATGGCTCTGTTTCGTATACCCACCGATAATGTTTTTTTGGAATTAACAATACATGCCCAGGAACAACGGGATTAATATCTAAAAATCCAAAAAATAACTTATCTTCATAAACTTTGTAGCTGGGAATATGCCCTTTTACAATTTTGCAGAAAATACAATCTTGCATAAATTTATTATATAAGTTTTATATTAATAACTCTATTTTTATTTTCTTGGCGTTATACAAATCTTTTCTACTTTCCTCTTTTTATTTATTTGCATATAATTCTAGCTATGTTGCAAAATTATGTACTCGAGGCAAATAATTTATCAAAAACATTTAAAATAGGCTCTAGCCTTTTTAAAGCCGTTGATAATTTATCTTTTAAATTAAAAAGGGGTGAAATTCTTGGGCTACTTGGTCCAAACGGTGCCGGCAAAACTACTACCATTCAAATGCTACTCGGGATTTTAACCGTAACTTCGGGTAATGTAGTTTATTTTGGCAAAGAATTAAAAAAACATCGAGAAGAAATACTAGAAAAAGTTAATTTTTCAAGTACGTATACAAATTTTCCCTGGAGATTAAAAGTTTTTGAGGCTCTGAAATATTCGTCATATTTGTACAACATTAAAAATAGAAGTGAAAGAGTAAACAGAATAGCTTCGTTGTTTAGGCTCAATTCTCTAATGAAAAAGGAAATTGCAGAATTGTCTACCGGGCAAATTACCAGATTAAACTTAGCCAAGGCTTTTCTGAATTTTCCGAAAGTGCTACTTCTAGACGAGCCTACCGCTTCACTAGACCCAGAAACTGCCAATCATATTAGAAAATTTATTATGCTACAAAAAGAAGAATATGATGTATCAATTCTTTTTACATCACACAATATGAGTGAGATTGAAGATATTTGCGATCGTGTTATTTTTATTCAAAACGGCAGAATCTTTGCCGAAGATACCCCCGAAAACTTACCCAAAATAATAAAACATTCCAGTCTGGAGCTGGTCATGGTTGACGGATTAAAAAGAACCGTTGAAATTTGTCAGAAACAAAACTTTCAATATATAGTTAAAAAAAGAGCTATTGAAATAAAAATTGAAGAAAAACAAATCGCATTCTTGTTAAATACTCTAGCTCAACGCGGTATTGAATATGATCAAATTAGCATAAAAAAACCCGGTCTTGAAGACTTTTTTTTGGAAGTTGTAAAAAACAAAGCATGAAAATACATCGAATTTATGCCATGGTACTGCGGTACTGGTACTACTTAAAACACAGTTTAGACCGTCTTTCCGATATGTTTTACTGGCCGGCAATGGATTTGGTTATCTGGGGTTTAACTAGTAGGTTCTTTAATGAAAACAACACCTCAAGTATAAATATAGTTTTTATGGTTATTTCCGGCTTGCTTTTTTGGATACTGATTTGGCGGGGTCAATACGAAATTACGGTTAATTTTTTAGATGAGCTTTGGAATAAAAATTTAGTAAACCTTTTTGTATCACCCCTTAAATTAGGCGAGTGGGTTATCTCTGTTTTCATTATTGGTATTATCAAGGCTACTTTAAGCCTTTCTTTTGCCGCTGTTTTAGCCTTTATACTCTACAAAACCAATTTTTTAAACTATGGTCTATACTTAATTCCATTTTCGTTCAGCTTAATTTTAACCGGTTGGGCTATTGGCTTATTTATAACGGGTATTATTGTCCGTTATGGAACTAGAATTCAAACACTAGCCTGGACAGCTGTGGCTGTTGTTTCTCCTTTCTCTGCCATATATTATCCTGTTTCTAGCCTTCCAGAATGGGCTCAATCCATAGCCAGATTTATTCCCCCCAGTTATATATTTGAAAACGGCAGAAATCTAATTGCCGGAAGAAATGTGAATATGCAAGAAGTGGCTCTTAGCTTTTTTCTAAATATTATTTATTTATTAATTTCTCTTTGGTTTATTAATAGGTCTTTTAAAAAAGCAAAAGACAAGGGTTTGTTAAATGTTTTCTAGCTAAATAACATTTTGGCTTCATTAATTATTTTTTCCTGCCTGTCTTTCGACAAATTCAAAATTTTGGCAAAGCGATCGTTTTCTAAAACCTCGGCAGCTAATATGATATTTTCTTTCAATAGTTCCATTTTTTCATTACGGTTTAGCATCGACAACATAGTTATTGGATAAAGCCCGTTATCTTCTATCATTTTTTGCAAGCTGGTTTTTTCCGGATAATTCCAACCGGTTAACCTTAAATTCATACATTCACCATAAGCAATAGCTTCTTTTGAAAATTTGGTATTGGTAAAAATCCAAGCTTTAGTTTCTTTACTTTTGTCTTTTAGTTCTTTAATTTTTGAAATAATGTCGTCGGCTCGAGCTTTAACGTATAAAGTTACCTTTAAATCTGATCGGCTACCGACTGAGTTGTGATATTTGCATTCAACAAAATAAATCCTATTTTGTTTTTCAGCAATAACATCTATTTCATGCACAACACAATGGCCTTGAAGTAAAGTGTTGCATTTAGTTTTGTAACTATACTTTTTAAGCAACGCCGACACAAACTTTTCAAACGGAAAACCACTTGGTCCCATTTCCATTAAAGCTTGCCTTAAGCCATATTTTCGTTCAGCGTTTGGATTAGATTTTTCCAAATAATTATGTATTCTTTCGGCAATTTCTTCAGTAGTTATTCCTTGATATAAATTCTTTTTTAAAATATTAATAAATTTAGCAGATTCAAATTCCGCCACACCCGCCTTTTTTAATGACCGAGCCAGTTTTTCCTCACTAAAGGCTTCGCTCTGCCCATTAGTTTTTTCAACGTAAAAGGTATACATAAAAGCATAATAACAAAACTATTCACACAGTTCCGGTAATTTTTGTACAGGAACAGATTTACCGCTCGAGTTTTCACACCTTACATTTTTTTTGAACATTCATTATTACATGTTGGGTCATCCAAAAATACTTTGGGGCAATTGCTCATATCTGGATTTTGAAATATTTCGCAAGCACCTAAACTTCCCCCACCGGGCCCACAAGCATAAGTAACACCGCATGTATCCAATTTCACATTTGCACTACTTACGCCATAATTATATTCGCAGTCTGGGCCACAACCCGAGCTACAATTAATATATCCAATTTCCGGGTCTGTTTCTATTTCCAAATTAGTATAAATCTTATACCAATTTGTTTTTTCACCATTACAAAACATGTAAAAATAGTCTTCTCCGGTTAAAGGATCGCACGGAACGCTTGACAGTAATACTTCATTCCCTATTCTGAAAGACTCTCCACAACTTGGTAATGAATCAGGATAAATGCCTTTGTCTTGATAGTAATCTTCATAGACACCTTTAATGTTTTCCAAATCACTCTTCCTTCTGGCATCTCTACTTTTCTTTAACTGCTGTGGTACAAAAATATATGAAGCGCTTAGCACCAAACCAAGTAAAGCAACAATGATTACAAATTCAAGTAAAGTAAATCCTTTTTCCAACTTCATTTGTTCGTATATTTTTAACCTCTCCTTCTTTACTTAAATGTAGACAAGACAAAGTTAACCAAGGAAAGTATTAAACTAAACAATAGAGCAGACCAAAAAGAGTCAACGCTAAACCCCGAAACAAGACTGCTCGCAATTAGTACCACCACTGTATTAATCACTAGAGTAAACAGGCCCAAAGTTAAAACATTCAGAGGTAAAGTTAATAGCAAAAGCAAAGGTTTAAGAAAAGTATTTAATAAACCCAAAACAACAGCAACAGAAAGCGCCGCCAAGAACGAATCAACTACCACGGAAGGAATTAGGTAAGCACTAATTAAAACCGCCAACGCCTGTAAAACCAAGTTTATTATTATTCTCATAGCATTATGCTAACATTTTTGTAAAAATTACGCTTTATTCAAAGACTAAAGCTTTTCATCAAGGTAGTTTGTAACCGACTGCCAAAATTCCTCTACTCCGGTTGGGTTAAGTTCCTCAATTCTTGTATCTTTTCTTTCTGCATTAATCCTACACTTCACCATTTGTAAAAACAGCCATTCTTTTAAAGCCCAGAAAACTAAATTAGCACATTTATTGGAATGGTTAGGTAATAAAATTCCACGCCAAAGACGAGATTTTTCCAACAACTTTTTTCCTTCTAGGCTAGTTTTTAAAGATATGTTTCTTTCTGCGTGATCATATAAAAACTTGTGTTCTGCTTTTGTTGGTATAAGCCCATGTCTTGTTAAAAAGTCAACATTATCGTATTCTTGCCTGCCAACTGGTTTTGCAAACAAAAGTATCGGTCCGCCCACTTTTTCTGGTTTAATCAAAGCTTTAAAAGCTTGCTCGGATGGTTTGGTAATTTCCAAACCAATCACATTTTTCTTATAAATTTCTTCGTATTTTCGCACAACTTCTTTATCATATTTGGCTAAGTGTAGCTTAACATAGGGCCTGCTCATAAACTCATTTAAGTATGGCAAAGTATATAGCGTGATTTTAGAAATAACATGAAACTGAAATCGGGGTGACTTCTGATAAAGCTGATCAACCAACCTTACGAAAAAAGCCATACCCACAGCCGCCCCAGAAATTGGAATTGCAACATTAATTTTTGTTTTTTCCACATCATTGAATTGTTTTAATTTTTCTCTGTATTTATTTTCTGTTAGCCTTACTGTTAATTCTGGGCTAACCGGATAAGGCGTTACCCTTATATCTATTTTTTTTAATTTACTTTGCTTACCATACTGCTCCAGTTTTAATTTTGTTCTTTGGCTTGGAACAAATGTTATATCAGCGCCAGGCACATACCACATAAATTGGGGACTATCATCTGTAACCTGAACCGCCAATACAACCTTTACTTTTATTTCTTTATGTATCTTATTTTTTAAAGAAGCAATCTGGTGTGCTAAACCAAAATGGGTTGCAACAATCAATATGGTTTTTGGCAATTCCATTCGTTGACTAAGAATAGTAGATATTTGTTGATAAATTAATTTAGACCTTCTTCGCAAAAAATATCTATAAATAGCCGTAACCAAATATTGTTGTAAGCCGTGCTGACCCCATTCAAAAATACTTCTCATTATAGGGTGAATACTAATAATTCTATGAATCCAAGTTATTGATTTGTCTTGAGCTCCAAGCAAAATTGGTGCGGCTTGAGAAGGTAAGCCGTCGTAAAGAGCGTCGGTCACACGTAAGTGCCCAAGACCGGCTGGCGCATAAGCAAAAACAATTACTAATGTTTTATCTTTCAAGCTTTGGTTATCTGGCATATAAACCAGTCTAATAAAAAGAAGATGCCGAATCAATAACTTACGTACTTATTACTACAAGTAATTAAATATTGACTATCTAGCTCCCAGACTACCTCTGTAAATACTTTTCAAAAATGAAAACACTTGAAATAATTCTCTAATCTGCTAAAGTTAGTTTTCTGATGAAAAAAAAGCCCCTCTATACTATCTTTTTAATTGTATTTATAGATTTACTCGGCTTTGGCATAATTTTGCCCCTATTACCCTTTATTGCCGAAAAATTTAAGGCCTCAGACTTCCAGGTTGGTTTACTGGCTGCCACTTATTCTTTTTTTCAATTTGTTGGTGCACCAATACTTGGCGACTTATCAGATCGCTTTGGCAGGAAAAAAATATTGTTAATTTCGCAAATCGGTACCTTTGCCGGATTTTTATTGCTTGGCTTTGCCAACAGTTTATGGTTAATATTTTTATCTAGACTAATCGACGGGCTAACCGGAGGTAATATTTCGATAGCTCAAGCCTATATAGCCGATGTAACCACCAGTAAAAATCGGGCCAGGGGTATGGGTATTATTGGTGCTGCCTTTGGTTTAGGTTTTATTTTCGGGCCAGCCCTTGGTGGTTTCTTAGCTCAATTTGGTTTTGCTGCACCGGCTTTTTTTGCTGCCTTTATTTCTCTTTTGTCTATTTTTGCCACTATGTTTTTACTTAAGGAAACAGTAAAAAACAATAAAGTAGCTCCTATTCAAAGAAGAAAAATTAATTTTAAAAAACTTTACTCGTTATTAAAGCAAAAGCCAATTGGTTTTTTAATTATTTTATTTTTTGCACTAAATTTGGCCTTTTCTTCATTTCAGGGTATTTTTGCCCTGTGGGCAGAAAGAAAACTTAATTTTGGCCCGCAAAACATTGGTTACTTATTTGCCTATATTGGCATACTGTCGGTATTAACACAGCTGAAAATACTGCCCGAACTATTAAAACGAATAAAAGAAATAAAATTATTACAACTTGGAGTTTTAATGCGCTCAATTGGCCTAGTATTGGTACCCTTTTCTGTTTTTCCATTTGTTATTTATATTTCTTTTTTCTTTATCGCAATAGGTAACGGAATTTCGGAACCAACACTTCAATCTATAGCTTCGGAAAATGTTGACCAAAAACATTACGGGCAAGTTTTGGGTTATTTGCAAAGTTCGGGTAGCTTAGGCAGAATTAGTGGCCCAATTTTGGGGGGAGGGCTTTTTGAATTTATAGGTACATCGGCGCCGTTTCTGTTTGCCGGGGGGACTACTTTTTTGGCTTATTTATATTCACTTCAGGCGTTGAATATGTCGTTACTAGACAAAATTAAAGCTAAATTTGGGTCGTTTTTTAATTAAGAAATTTATCAATATATTTGGGGTGAATATTGAGTTTTGTTAAAAAGGTTTTGATTTCTGTCCGACTTTTACCATCCTTTATAAGTTTTTTTGCTAAACTTTGTACCGTTTCTTTACCCTCATAGGGGAAAATGATCCATTTATCCACTTCTTCAACATAGTAATCGGGAACAAATTTTGTCCAGGGCTTTGTAAAAAGTGCCGCCGTTTTTATTTCGGTTGCCCCTAATTCATGTAGATAATTTATGCCCCGAATAAAGGTAGTGCCTGTATCTGAAATATCATCAACAAGCAATATTTTTTTGTTTTCCAGCTTATTGCCGATTTTAAAAGTAACTTTCAGGTTTTCTTGCTGTTTAAGGTCGCGGTAACTGGAAACGGTAAATGAAGTTATGGGTAAACCTAAGGTATCGCTTAAAATGTGCGAAATTGTTAGTCCGCCCCTGGCTACCGCTACAATTACATCAAAATTATTATCCTTTTCCACCGCTTCTGAAAGCTTAAAAACCCGGTCATGTAATCCCTGCCAATCAACAGATAAAAATTGCATATCTAGCTATTGTCCTAAAACAAACTGCAGAAGTCAATGACTCAAATTACATTTAATCTCATTCTCAACCCTAGCAATTCGGTCACCCGCTTTAGGGAATTTAACCAGAATTTCCAAGTCGTATATTATCGAATATATTTTTACTCGTTCTTCAACTTCAACAAAACTATATAACTCAGGGTAATAATCTTTAAAATATTGGTAGATTTCTTTGTAATCCTTTTCGACAACACTGGCTTCAAAGGCTTCTGAAGCAAATTCTTTTGGCATGTCACACATTCTTTTTATTGCCAGTAACGAATAGTCTAGCGACAAGTATTTTATAGATTCAAAGTCAAGCATTCCTACAACTTTATTGTTTTTGATAACAAAATTATCAAAATGAATATCGTAATAAATTGGGCGTATTACCGCCTCATCAAATAAATACAATTTTTTGTTTAAATATCGACTAAAATTGTTTAACAATTTTTCATTTACAATTTTTAAAGCAAGATGTTTTGCTTGTGTTTTTTCAAATCTATTTTTAATATACAGTTTCCAGCTTCCGGGTTTAATAAAGTGTTTTTTGAGAGTTGTTAGGTCTGAATTATTAATCAACCTTAAATAATTCGAAATTTGTTTAATGATTAATTTGCGATCATTTTCTGTAATTGAGCTCCATACTTGGTAAAGTGGTAAGCCTTCAATTTTCTCCATTAAAATAAAGTGTGGTTCTACAAAACTTCTTGAAAAGTCTGCATGTATAATTTTCGGGACAGGTAGTTTGTTCTTAAAAAAAGTTAGTAGGGCATATTCTTTGCTAAGATTATTATTAGTTTTCGCGGTAGTTTTTAAAATATATCTATCGTTTATTAACTGAATTTTGTTTGAAAAGCCAATATTTATATTCTTAATGCTGGTTGTATTGCCAATACCTGCAACAAGAGAAATTTTTTGAATTTGTTTTTTATCCATTGATTTTTCAATTATAATAATTTTTCGAATCACTAAATATACTGATTGGGTTTTTGATTGTTTTCTGTAATTATTTTGTATTATTGTTCCTTTGATCCACTTTCTTAGTCACCAAACTAGCTCCTAAAAACGCCAAAATACTTCCTACAACTAAAGTTGGTGTTAATCTTTCACCCAAAAGAAAAAAGGCCCACACAAAACTAAAAATTGGCTGCAAGTAAAAAGTCATTGAAGCAACTACAGGGTTCGCTTTTCTTATAATTTTCTGATAGAAAAGAAAAAATAATGCTGTACCAATAATTCCAACATATAAAACACCAACAACACCTTTAAAAGTTACTACATTCAGTGTGTCTGGATAATGAGAAACCTCGGAAGCAATCAAAATTGATTGAATGGCAAGAGTAGTAATAACCATCATTGTTGTTAACATCAATGGTGAATAAATTTTTAGAAGGTTCTTTGAAAAAACAGTGTAAAGCGAATAAGAAATAACAGCAAACAAAACTAGTAAATTCCCAGAGAGTGTACCAATACCACTGCCGTTGTCACCAAATGTTGGTGTTAGAATAATAATCAAAACACCTATTAAACCAAGTAAAACACCGATTATTTTTTTCTTTTGAAAAGTAGTTTTTAGAATTATAAAAGAAGCTATTAGGGCTACTATTGGAACAGCAGCATATAATACCTGAGCAACTGTAGCTGTAGTTTCTTTAACTCCAAAAGCAAATAAAACCACATTTCCTGTTCCAAAAAGCGAAACTAAAATAATTGGCCATATATCTTTTTTTAAAATTTTTTCCTTTGCTTTAATAAAGAGAGGAACAAGAATAATTGCTGCAGTTAAGAATCTAAGAAATATAAACGTAAAAGTAGGCAATACTTCTAAAGCCATCTTTGAAAAGGTAGGTACACCACCCCCAAGAGCTGCAAGTATTACAACCCACAGAAGTGTTTGATAATCTTCTTTTTTGTTTTTTGGCATTGCTATTTTTACTTTTAATAATTTGCCACCTGCGTTGAATTATAACACAAATAAAGTTTTACTATATCATTTAAACGCTTTAAATTATGAATAATTAACTGAAAAGAGTGAATAATTTATCTAATTCTAGCCACTTTTTTTCATCCACAAGTAAAACCATGGTGCTACTACAGAAACATAATGGTCCCAGGTTCCGGGTTGACTATTACTAACATATTCTTTATGCTCCTCAAATTTTAATAACCGAAAACCTCTTTCTGTAAGCCCATTTAGAATTGTTGATAATGTGTGTTTAAATTCTTGAGGACTTTCGATCTTTAAATCTTTGCCTTTAGTATCAGAAAAATTCCAGTAAGGATCATTCGTTCTAATTTTATAACCATCTTTGTAGGGTTGCCAAATTGGGTATCCCTTACCATTCCATAAGTCTTTTTTATCCCATTTACTGCCCCAGCAACCATCTTTCCAAGTACCATGAACAAATGGATTATGAAACATTAGGTAATATATCCCACCGATCTTTGTAACTCTAGCAACCTCATTAAAGATTTTTGAGATATCTGGAATATAGTTTATTGAATACGGTTGATAAACAATATTAAACTCATTGTCTTTGAACATTGATAAGTCACGCATGTCTGATTTAACAATACGTACATTTTTATTGAATTTTTTTGCTACAACCTTATCTTTCTTAAGCTGTTCACTGCTAAAATCTGTAACTGTTACATCCGCGCCAAGCAGTGCAAATCCAATACTTTGCTGACCACCACCCGACGCAAGACAAAGAACTTTTTTGTTTTTCAAGTTGCCAAAAATTCCATCCTTATTTAGCCATAATTTAGCTTTCTGTGAGGTTAAATTAACTTGAGGTCGACCGCAAGGCACATCTGATTTAGCTAATTTATTCCACTTAGACTCGTTATCTTTTGTTATTTTATCCATGGCTTAATTATAAATAAATTAGAAGAAAGGTATTGATTATAATAGTTGAAGAAAAACAAAAAACAATTAAAGAATCAGTATCTTTTGAATACTAGAAGTAAGCTTATTCCTCGCCTCGTCTTCAAAATCATGATTGGCTTCAATTTCAAAATATTTAAGCTGTTTAATTTGCTTTATGCTTTCATAATTTTTTTCTGTAATCACTTGATCAAGTAAAGCCCTAATAAAACTAACAGTATGCCTGTTTGCCAACTTCTTATACATTTCAACCGGTTTAACACTTTTCATCTCTACCCAAAAGTCACTTTCAACATATGTTTTACTACCATCAGAACGCATAATTACACTTGTGGCTAACTCATTAATAACTGTTCCTGCTCGCCTTGAAAAATATTCTTTCATTCGCTTATATGGTGAAGTTGGTGGCCCAGCAAGAAGTATGGTTTTGTTAATCTTTTCAAGTTGTACCAAACCAGCTATTAAACAGCCCATTGAATGAGCAATAATATTTACCTCATTTGGTGAAAATGCTTTGTTAACGTAATCATGCACTGTTCTAAGCATTTCTACTTGTTTACTATAAGAGGGTATCTTTAGCCAATTCTCTTTTTTGTTTACTATTGCGTAGTCAAAGCGAACAATTAAATACTTGTCTTTCATACTATTGCCAATTTGGGTAAACATTCCGCGCGAATCTCTGGCAACGCCAAAACCATGAGAAAAAATAATTACTTTCCCGGATTGTATATTGCCTTCGTATTCACCCTTTACCACTATTCCACCTGGTGTTTTTATGGCAAACTGAGTTAAGATCATAATTTATGTCGGGGTGATCGTACTATGTACGAACGACTACTTCCCTTTATTGATACGATTATCTCATGTTTTAAAGAGTTTGAGTATAAGTGGGGGTTTCTACCTGCACTTCTCAATCTAAAATCCTAAATGTTGTTAATAATTCTTCGAACTCTACATCAGACATAGATACATGAGTAAAAAATACATAATAACTATTCAGTTCTATGCCATACACATACTCTGTTCCAATATATTCATCCATTTCTGGCAAAGAGTATACATCATACGTCAGTCTTGTAAATCTTGAGCCATTAATCGATATATTGTTAGAACGAATATTTGTCGCTGCTTGAGGAAGGAATACTTTCATTTTATTTTCCATCCATTTTTCATCTTCTACTGTATTTCTAGCTGGTTCACTTATTTTCGTAGGCTCCCATAGGAAGAAAGAAAAATTACCCTGTGGATCAAAAAATTGGATATCTTCTAATAGCGAAGCTTGAGGACTTATATCGATATTATTCCCATGAGAATTGTAATTGAAATAATAATCTGGAATTGTTATTTCGTATTCGCTCCTACTAATATTAGGTTCATAGTATGAGTTGGTCCATCCTTTATTAATACGTAACTTTTCTATTTCGCTGATAGTTGAGTGAAAATATAACTCTCTACTTCCGGTATCTACTCTAATAAACTGATCAAATGAATCGTTCTGATCTGAAAAACTAACTCTTAAAATGATCTCATTGTCTTCTAATTCTTCTAGTCTTGTTGTTTTGATATTTTTGTTCTCGAATGAAAGAGTAAAATTACCATTAGGATTCTTCACAAAGAAAGTATCCTTTATTTCTTCCTTTACATCATCGCTAAATTTCGACAGCTCGTAATACTCATAATTCCCATTTTGATTAAGTCTTAAAGTTCCAAGCCAGATTTGTTGATTATTTGCAATGTCATTATAAGAGATACTGTAATCCCCATAAATATTGTCAATTATATAGTTTATTGTTTGTATTAAATATTCAGATTTATCATCTTTTGAATAAATCAACCCCCTAAATTGATAAAGTGTTAAACTTTCGGTCTTGGATAAATTCCATCGTGGAATATATATACCAGAGCCAATATCCGAATCTGGTTCACCACAATACAATTTCACCAAATTAAGGGTTTCTTCATAGGTTTTAAGAAAACTAGCATTATCTCTAAGACTATCAACACTACAATTATAATCACTATTAACCTCATTGTCGCGATTTCTATCTTTCCCCCAAATCAAATAACTTGCCGCGACGGATATAAGTATAACGACGACTAATAATAGTATTTGTTTTATGTATTTGCTTTTCATAGTTATAATTTTATCATCATTCAACTATATTTACGAACGGAAAATAGCCTGACACCTGACAGGACTTGAACAGAGAAAACGTTTACATATCAAGCTAAATCGCAGTTTTATTAAAAATTCGGATAGATTTGATACATATGATGTATCAAATTGATAATGCTTGTGTATCAATGCTTTTGGAGGGTCTGGTCTTAACTGGTCGGGACGAGCGGACTTGAACCGCTGACCTCACGCACCCCATGCGTGCGTTCTAGCCATCTGAACTACGTCCCGAGTGCTTATATTGTATCAAAATAACCAGAAATAAACTTGCCAACAAGTTGAGTAATAATAATTACGGCAATACTAATCAAAACATGTTCAAAAACTACACTGTAAACATTGCTTTTTTGCTGCTTGGCAATATAAATACTAGACAAGACAAGTATAAAAAGCCCCCAGGCAACACATATAATAACCGCCGTTGTTAATGGAAATAATAATATAGGCAAAATAAACGAAGAAGCAAACAGTAATTTTGTGAAAAACGTGGAAATTGTGGCTTCCCAAATTTCTTTTTGTGTATGCTTACCTTCCGATTCTTCCGAAACATGAATTCCCAATGCGTCTGAAAATGAATCGGCAATGGCAATTGTAAGTACCCCACCTAAGATTGCTAGTTGCGAACCGGTACCGGCGTTTAGACCAACAATTAAGCCAATCGTTGTTATTACACCCGAAGTTAAGCCAAAACTAATTCCCTTTTTTAGAGAGTGTTTCATGTCATTAATATTTTCTAAACACAAAAACAAATAAAGAATATGTTACTAGTAAGAAAATAACCAAACCCATCAGCGACAAAATATTACTTAAAAGAAGCGAAATAACAACTGTAATCAATATCAACTCTTCCTTACGTTTGCCTAAAAATATTCTTACAATAAACGCAAGAAGTAGCACAATAAAAATTTGCTCCGGTAAAAAGAAAGGTATTACATCTACTTGAAAATACTTTAAAACCGCCATTAAAACCAATGCAAAAACCATTAACAAGTCTTTTTCGTCAAAATAGAGCGATCCGATTTTCATTTTAAAAAATTGTGTTTTCTAACTGCCAAAAAAAATAGTCCAACCCAGCGCCGTCATAACGAACCTCAAATAATTTTGCCAAAATTAATGCAAAAAAATATAAAGTAAATAATTTTAACAGTGTTTTTTTGTCTTTCAAAATTACCATTCTTATTTCATTATATATAATGAAATAATGAGTTTCTTAAACAAATACTTATTACCGCTGCTCTTACTTCTTATTATGCTTGTTTTACCAAAAACAGCCTGTGCCGGAAACGTTAATATAGAATTTGACCCAGGTAACGGTTACGGAAATATCAACCAACACCTGGTAATTGCAATCCCTCCAAGTATAAGTAGCAGCCAGATTCAAGAAATAAGCACTCATTTTTCAAATAACAAAGTGTATTTAAAAGTTAATAATCCTACCACTGCCTTTATTTCAAGTCCAACTTTTAACAGTCTAAAAACCAGCTTTGGCTGGTATTTCAACTTTCAAAATAGTCAAGCTGCCTCTGCTTTTTTAAGTTCCACAGCTTCCAGTTTGCCCACTAATACAGTTATCCAAATCATGACACCCGACGGGTCGGGAATTAGTAATTTGGCACAAAGCTACCCTAATATTAATATTCACACAGGCAATATTTTGTATTGGCAAAGAGACGAAGCTAAGTCTATATTAGACAGTACTCCACCGCCAACCATTGAAGCTATTAGCTTTTATGTAGACGAAAAAGACTTGCAAGGAACCCAATACGACAAAATAAAAATCATGTTTGATACTCTATTTGATGCCTCGTCTGATGTACCCGGTACATCAGACATAAAATTAAGATATCCGGCTAACTCTAAACTTTCTTTGATTGGTATTTCTACCAAAAGCCCCTCTGGGTCTCAGGCCCTGTCTTTTACCACCGGTGTTATCAGTTCTGCAATTGTTACCTCAATTCAAACCCAAGACAAAGCCAAAAAAGCACCAATAAAATATATTGTTATAAATAATTATTTCACCGCTTCCCAATTAGAAAAATCAATTTATCATGCAATTTCAAAAATCATAGGGACTTCACCAAATGTATTGTGGCCAATAGCCGTTGGTCCAAATGGCGCCCCCTATGATATTAATGACAACTATACAATTGTGGGTGTTGTTGGTTATAAAAATAATGGTTATTACATGCTTTTCACAAACTCTGCAAGCTCGCCAACTACTCTTGGCTTTAGTAGATCAGTAGATTTTTCCAACCATTATTCCGTTTCAAATACAAGAGGCGAAAACGTGTATAGTGGAGTAAAAAATTCTATTCTTTTGGACAGCTTGGAAACTGTAGCCATTTATTCAAAAAATACAAGCGTTTCACCCACCCCAATTCCTACCACAAAACCACAACCAACTCTACCACCCCAAATTCCCACGCCTACACCTTCTCCTAAAAACCCTAGTGTTACAAACATAATCCAACACCCCACAAAACCACAACCAACAGCTACCAATCCTTTTGAACTAATAGAGCCTAGCCAAGAAGTTATTATTAAACGTATTAATATTAGTGTTAATATAGAAAACCCCTACGAACCTTATCGCCAAATTACCAAAGCAGCTCTAATAATAAGTGACCAAGAAATTCCAGTTCTAGAGAAGAAAAGCACGGTTTCGGTTGTGGTTAACCAATCCAGCGGACCATATAAACTGTATGTTGAAACAAATGATAATCACAAATTTGAAAGCACAAACAACTATAAAACAGAAGAGGCTAACTCGATTAGTATTATTCTTGGCAACCCGTTAATATTTATGATTAAGAAAACAGCTATAGCTATTTTTGAAACAGGTGAAAAAATTGTCAATCAACTTGCCCAACTCGACAAACAAATTCAATATAGAATAAGTAAATAAAATTTAATATGTTATACTTTGCAAATGGCAACAAAAAAAACAACGGCTAAAAAGCCCAAAACCACTAAAAAAACACAGACGAAAGCAAAGTCTGTAAAAAAGGTTACTACTAAACTACCTGCAGAAAAAAAGCAGGTAAACGAACCCAAACTGCAATTAAATCCCAGTCTTGCTAAAAAATTACCCATGATAGCCGGTGGTATATTAGTTTTTCTACTTGTTTTTGGGTTGTTATTTTATTTAAGAAAAGTTTTTGTTGCAGCTACTGTTAACGGTCAATATGTTACCCGGCTTGAAGTAGTTAAAGAACTTGAAAAACAAGGCGGTCAGCAAGCGCTGGATTCGCTTATTTCTCGAAAACTATTGCTCCAACACGCAAGGCAAGAAAAAGTTGAAGTTACAAGCGCAGATATAGATAAGCAGATTGAAGAAATCGAAAAAACCGTAAAAGACCAGGGTAAAGACTTAGACAGCTTACTTACCCTACAAGGTTTAACCAGAGAAGAATTACGAGACCAAATAGAAGTTCAGCTGCTTTTGGAAAAACTGCTTAGCAGTAAAGTAACAGTTTCCGACAAAGAAGTTGCAAACTATATTGAAACAAATAAAGAAAATTTGCCGGAGGAACTTGGTGAAAAACAGTTAAAAACTGAGGTTCGTACTCAACTTGAAAACCAAAAGCTTACAACAGAGGCTCAAAATTTAATTCAAGAGCTAAAACAAAAAGCCGAAATCAAGTACTTTATAGAGTACTAACAACTGTTATGTAAAAAGCAGGTCTGGTTTGTAATTTAGCTCTATAATTTGTTATAATTCCAAATAAGTGCGGGGTAGTGTACGGTGCACAAAAGGCTCATAACCTTTTAGACTGGGTTCGACTCCCAGCTCCGCAACATTAATTCATTTGCCGATATACACTGATTCAGTAAAACTTATGTTATTTTTTATAATTATCGTTATAATAGTCGTATGGTAAAAACAGACAGTTTTAATATCTCTGTTGTTGTTCCGGTTCATAACGAGGAAAAAAACATATTACTTTTACTCGAAAGGTTAATTCCGGTAATAGAGCCCTTCGGTGGATACGAAGTTATTTTTGTAGACGACGGTTCAACAGACCAAACAGAAAGCGTTATTGAAAGCTTGGCTAAAATAAACAAGAATATTAAATTAATTTCATTCACACGTAACTTTGGTCACCAAAATGCGCTGTCTTGCGGGTATCAAAATGCAAAGGGGGATTGTGTTGTTACAATAGACGCCGATTTACAAGACCCACCAGAAATTATTAAGGAAATGGTTAATAAGTGGCAACAAGGTGCTGAAATAGTTTACGCAAAAAGAAAAACCAGACAAGACACATTTTTTAAAAAGTTAACGGCTTATATTTTTTATCGTTTTATTAACTTTCTGTCGGATACTAAAATCCCAACCGATACGGGTGATTTTCGGCTTCACGACAAAAAAGTTAATAAATATTTAACAAACCTACCCGAACACAATAAATTTTTAAGAGGTTTAGTTGCTTGGAGCGGTTTTAAAGAAAGTACAGTTAGCTTCGACCGAAGCAAAAGAAATGCCGGTAAAACTAACTATAACTTTTCAAAAATGATGAACTTTGCCCTGGATGGTATTATTTCTTTTTCCACAAAACCACTTCGAATCGCTTCATATATGGGCTTTTTTACATCACTTCTTGGTTTTACTGGCATTCTGTACGCTATTTATCGCCGATTCTTTCTACCTCACGAATACTGGGTAACAGGTTGGACCGGTTTATTTGTGGCAATTATGTTTCTGGGAGGAACACAACTGATTACTATTGGAATAATTGGCGAATACATCGGGAAAATGTACAAGGAAACCCAAAACAGACCACCATTCCTCATAAAAAAAAGTGTAAATCTTTAAAATAATGCCGGAAAAAATTGATCTGTTTTTTCATAGTTTAAGCACAGTCAGAAATACAAAATATAAAAATAGAAAAATAGTTTTAGCCGGTGGTTGTTTCGACATTCTTCACTATGGTCATATTCAGTTTTTAAACAAGTCCTATATTGATGGATATGTAATGGCAATTGCACTTGAATCAGATGAATTTATAGCCAAAAACAAGGGTAGAAACCCAATTCACAACCAAGAACAAAGAAAAACAATATTAGAAAGTTTACGTGTTGTTGATTGGGTAATACAGCTTCCCTACTTTACCAAAAACGAATACTATCAGAAATTAGTAGAAGTTCTACAGCCCAAAATTATTGCAGTATCTGAAAATGATCCTCAACTGAAGAATAAAAAAAGTCAGGCCAGCAAGGTTAGAGCAACTGTTGTTACCGTTACCCCAATAATTAGTGGTTTGTCTAGTTCCAGAATTGCTAATAATGTAGAAGGTGGATTTTAAAATTAGTTAAACACGCCTCCTGTTGCACAATAGAACTTTTTGTGCCAAAATTATATGTATGAGTATCATTACCCTACTTTATAATAAAATCCAGCTTCTTTCTATTTCCAGTTCGTTAGTGGGTAAAAGCAAAGTACTGCATGCGTCAGCCGATATACCTGTAGACGACACAACACAATTCGATGTTGATCGATGGGCTTTTGTACTTAAGCAAGCTTTAAACAAAATTCCAGAAGCCAAATTTGGTAAAGGCACCAGACTTATCTTAGCGCAACGATTTTTTAAATTCAGTCGTATTGAAATTCCAACCGATGTACAAGAAACAGCAATGGAACAATTTCTTAAAACTGAACTTGTTAAAAAATTTGAAGATTTTCAACAAGACAGTTACTATAAATTCTTCCTTTCAGAAATTAAGGGCAAAAAAATTGCTAATATTTTTTTTCTACCAAAGACCACTTTAAATAGCGTAAAAACACTCCTTTCTTTCTATAACATTAAGGTTAGCGAAATTTATCCGGAAGCAGTTTTAATATTTCACCTCTTTGAACATACTTTAAACAAGAAAAAAGAAGAATCCGCGCTTTTCTTGGAATATGAAAAAAACATAAGTACCGGTTTACTCTTTGATAGCGCCGGATTATTAAAGGAAAAACAGATAACTGTTAATTCCGACAACATTAAAAAAGAACTTAAACAACTTAAACTTGAAGAAACCAGTAATATCGCCAGACTTATACTTGGCGGTAACTTATCAAAAGAAATCCGACAAGACAGCTTTACCAAAGAAACCACAATCTGGACAAATCCTCTTGAAAAAGTTTTAGAACATTCAAGTTACAAAAACTTTGCCGGTAAAATAAATCTTGCTAACGAAGTATTGCAATTTTGTAGGGAATTATCCTTACTTAAACTGATTGAAAATAAGTCAGAAAAAAATTATGCATTACCAATCAAAGCAAACAACACCAACCCTTTTAATCCATTAACTTCGCAAAAATATAAGAAACTTAATTTTGCTAAATATGTAAAAATTCTTTTCTTTGCCCTTTTGTCATTCAGCTTAACATTATTAGTAATTAACTATGGAATTGCTAATTTCAAAAACATAAAATTACCTACATTACCAAAAATTAACATCTCAAAATTATCACCAACTCCAGCTCCAACTAAAATTTTAAAGCCGTCACCAACTCCAGCCCCCCAAATTAAAAAAGAGGAAATTGATTTATCAATTTTAAACGGAGTAGGCACAGCCGGTCTCGCCGGAAAAGCAAAGACTAAATTTACCGCCCTTGGCTACACTGTTGGTGAAGTCGGAAATGCAGATAGTTACGACTACGAAATAACCACTGTTATTGCTACAGACAAAAACGTATTCAATATAATTAAAAAAGATCTAAAAACACTTGGCTCAATCAATCCCAAGTTTGAAAAATCCGATTCAGAAAGCACTACCATCATCGTTGGTGAAGATCTTAATCTTGACTAAAAAACATGTTACAGAATAATTTTGATCTTGAAGAGAAATATAGTGAAATAAAAGAAAAAATAAACTTAACGGAAAAGAAAAAGGCAGCAAAAAAACTTGAAGAACAAACTAAAGACCCAAATCTTTGGACAGACCCAAAAAAAGCAGCTCAAATCTTAAAAGAGCTTAGCGACATTACTAAAGAAATCGAGGATTTTGAAATTATGGAACTTCTTCACCAAGAAGGCGACAATAAAGAACTGGAAAAGTTGGTTCGCCAATACGAAAAACTACTCTTATTTTCCGGAAAATACGACAAGCGTAATGTAATTTTTTCAATCCACGCTGGGCAAGGCGGTACAGAAGCTATGGATTGGGTTTCTATGCTATTGAGAATGTACAACCGCTTTTTTGAAAAGAAGGGGTATAAAACAGAAATGATTGATCATATTGCCGGTGAAGAAGCCGGAATTAAAACCGTTATTATGAATGTCAGCGGCTCTTATGCTTATGGCAATCTTAAATCCGAAGCCGGGGTGCATCGATTAGTTAGGCAGTCTCCGTTCAACGCTAACGCACTTCGGCAAACATCGTTTGCCTTAGTTGAAGTTGCTCCTGTTATTGAAGATAAAGAAATCGAAATAAAAGAAGATGATTTAGAATGGCAATTCTACAGAAGTGGCGGCCATGGTGGGCAAAATGTAAATAAAGTGTCAACTGCCGTTCGATTAACACACAAGCCATCTGGAATTATAATAACCAGCCAGCAAGAAAGGCGTCAGCAACAAAACAGACAAATCGCGCTACAACTACTCCGAAGTAAATTATGGCAACTGGAAGAAGAAAGCAACAAAAAACAGCAAGACGAATTTAAAACCAGTAAAATGGCAAGTTGGGGATTACAGATTCGTTCTTATGTGCTCCACCCTTACAAGCTAGTAAAAGATCTACGAACTGATTATGAAAGTAAAAACCCCGACGCAGTTTTAAACGGCGAACTGGACGAATTCATACAAGCATATTTGCTAAAATTCTCTTAAGCAAATATAATGAATTACTAATTATGTAGTTAATTAAAAAAAGCAAATGAGCAAACAGATTTTTCACAAACTAGAAAATAAGAATAATGTTTTAATTCCAGAACCGGCAATTACTATTGTTGTTGTTTCAGCTGTAATAATCCTTGCCATTATTTCGGGAAACATAATATCGGGCCTACTAATCAAGAACTCAGATACCGCCAACCTACCGGAATACGCTACAAACAAAGAAATGACTAGCGGTAAATACGGCAAGAAAGACAATAAAATGTGTCCCGATCAAGCTGAAGGAGTTTTAAGAAAAGGGGGTGTGGAAGATGAAGGTACGCACCACTTAACCAGAAAGGGGGGCGAGTCGCAAAATGTTTATTTAACATCGTCTACCATAGATCTTGATAAATTAGTTGGTAAAAAAGTAGAAGTTTGGGGTAAAACTTATGCCGCACAACAGGCCGGCTGGTTAATGGATGCCTGTTATATAGAAGTAAAATAAATATGATCCGTTTTGAGCACGTATACCAAGATTATCTTGCCGGTAACTTTAAGTTGGAAGACATAAACTTTGAAGTTGAAAAAGGTGACTTTGTCTTCTTAATTGGTCCCTCAGGAGCCGGAAAAACTACAATACTAAAAATGATACTTAGGGAATCTATCCCAAAATCCGGTAACATATTTGTAGACAGCCAACTTATTAGCAGTAAAAAATTTAAAGAGGTAGAAGACCTAAGAAAAAAAATTGGCACAATTTTTCAAGACTTTAAAATCGTTCAAGATAAGAATATTTTGGAAAACCTGCTCATATCTTTGGAAATCTTAAAACATAATGACCCAAAAGAAGAAGCACTAAAAACGCTTAAAAAAGTTGGTCTGGAAAACAAAAGCTTATTTTTCCCGGTTCAACTGTCGGCTGGTGAACTGCAACGACTTGCAATAGCCCGTTCTATTGTTGGTGGTCGCGAAATTATTCTTGCCGACGAACCAACCGGTAATTTAGACCCAATTACCAGTTGGGAAATTATGCGGTTGTTCCGCCAAATTCATTCCGAAAAAACGACCATACTTTTTGCCACACATAACACTGATA
This sequence comes from uncultured Gammaproteobacteria bacterium, assembly GCA_964414145.1. Lineage (GTDB taxonomy): Bacteria > Patescibacteriota > Microgenomatia > UBA1406 > UBA1406 > UBA1406. Next base: position 54,461 of record CAYPVH010000007.1, on the reverse strand, counting down.
TTGTGAATACTCTAAAAAAGAGAGTTATTGTTTTAAAGGAAGGCAAATTAATAAAAGATAACCGCGAAGGTGTATATAATTTAGACAGAATATAAAATATAAAAAATGGGAATTACATTAAAATCACTAAGAAGATCCCCTTACCAAACACTAGGCATATTTTTTGCGCTTACGTTCAGCTTTTTAATTTTGCTTTTCTTTTCCTCATCAATAATGGTCTTATCTAAAATTGTAGACCATATTCAGTCACAGCCACAAGTTACAATTTATTTTTTAAAAACTACCCCCGAATCCGATATTTATAAGCTTAGGGAAAAATTACTTGAAACACAAAAAGTAAAAAAGGTTGACTATATATCCCAAGACAAAGCTTTAACAATTTACAAAAATTTAAATAAAGACGAACCACTTTTGCTGGAAATGGTTAACAAAGAGTCTTTGCCTCCATCACTTGAGGCCTATACTTTAAAACCGGAATACTTAACCGACATTGCCAAGATTGCCGAAAAAGAACCCGGAGTTGAAGAAGTCGCATTCCAAAAAGACATCATTGACAGCTTAATCAACGTCACCAATAGTATCCGCTTGGCTGCAATTGTGTTCTTATCGGCCCAATTTTTAATTGTTTTCTTTATTATTTTTACTACAATTACCTATAAAATCGTTGCTAAAAAAGAAGAAATCGAAATAATGCGATTACTGGGCGCTAGTCGTTATTTTATTACCAGACCATTTTTAAAACAGAATTTATTGATTAATCTACTGGCTGTTTTAACGAGTTCCGCAATATTTGTTGGTACCTTTCTTATTTTTATTCCCCGCCTTCAATTTTTCTTAACCGGAATTCCGTCGCTTAATTTATTTCAATATTCCACTTTCAGCATTAACCTATGGCCGCCAAACGCCTACTTCTTTATGGTTTTAAGCTTAATTACATTTGTTATTGGCTATGTTTTAATTTGGCTAACCACCTCGCTTGCTGCTTCCAAATACATTAAGTAAGTTTACCCTCCAGCACACTTTGAAAAGAAACGGGCAAGTAGTATACAATAGGCATATGAAGAAATTTTTCTTTGTTCTTATTGCCTTCTTTCTTGCTACTTCATTTTTATTTTACTCAAGCCCAGCAATTGGTCAGGAATGTAAATCTATAGATAGTAATGACCCACAAGAACTACAAAAAGTAATTGAAGCTTGTGGATCTAAATTACAATCCTTGAATGAGGAAAAAAATACTTTAGCCAGCCAAATCCAGTTTATGGACACTCAGATTAATTTAACAGAACTTCAGATAAATCAAAATAAACAACAAACAGAGGTTTTAAAAAAAGAAATTAAAGAACTGGGTTCGCGAATTACGGAACTAGATAAAACAACCAATAAAGTTTCGAGTGCTGTAGCCGAAAAAATAAACCAAATGTACCGCAAACAACGAGTTAGTAATGTTTATACTTTTATATCTGCCAATAACCTATCTAGTTTTCTTCGGTCTATTCAATATCTGCAAAAATCTCAAAAAAACGATAGGGAATTATTACTAAAACTGCAAAACACCAAGGTAACTTTTAAAGAACAAAGGGGCTTAAGAGAAGAAAAAGAACAAGAATTAACCGAACTATCGGCCAGACTAGAAACATATAAACTTTCTTTAGCCTCACAACAACAGGCAAAAGAGCACTTGCTTGAAGTTACCAAAAATGACGAAAAAAAATATCAACAAATTTTGGCACAAACCAGAGCAGAATTTGAAGCTATAAGAGCTATTGTTTCAGGTGGTGGAACAGAAACAGAGGTTAGGGAAGTTGTTAAAGGTAATAAGATCGCTTCAGTTATTCCAACCGCTTCATGTAATTCGGGCGGGCCACATCTGCACTTTATAGTCAAAGAGGGAAGCGGCGAAGCAAATCCATTTAGCTATTTAAAATCTGTTGATTCAGAGAACTGTTCCGGCTCCTCGTGCGGAAGTTGGGACGGCGATGCTTTTAATCCAAGCGGAAGTTGGGACTGGCCACTTAATCCAAAAATAATACTAACTCAAGGATACGGTGAAACATGGGCAGTTAGAAATACTTGGGTCAGATCCATATATTCTTTCCATAACGGAATTGATATTCAAGGATCTGGATATGATGTTGTCTCGGTTGCCGACGGAACATTATATTCTGGCGCTTACACAGGTGGCGGCGGATGTGCCTTACCCTATGTAATGGTTAAGCATAAAGACAGCAATATTACAACCTATTACTTACATGTCTACACAAACTAAATTATTAACGACTTTATTAGTTGTTTTCATAATCAATATAATAATCCCCACTTCCACCTATGCTAATCAAGAAATATTCATCAACGAAGTACAAATTGAACCCAGTCAAAAGATAGAAATCTGGAACAATTCTGAAAGCGCAGTTGATATTTCCAACTGGTTTATTGATGACAGTGGCGGTAGTACCTTTTTCACCATACCAAGCGAAACTTTATTGCAGGGCAATAGCTGTTTAGTCTTTGAAAGTAATTTTTACTTCAATAAAACCAGCCCCGATGTAGCAAGATTATTTAATAATAATGCCCCACCAACCTCAACTGAAGCCATACTCATCGACAGCTTCAACTATGAAAAAAGCCCGGGAGAAAACCTGTCTTTTCAACGAGAAACAGATGGATCACTAAACTGGATTGTCGGCTTAACCACTCTGGGCTTTAATAATTTTGAAAATAGCAGCTGCTTATTCACAACCCCTAGCCCTACAATCGTGTTAATTTCACCAACCCTTGCCGATATAATTCCCACCCCTACAGAACCACTAGCCGAAGATATACCCACAAACTTTAATAATATATTCTTATCCGAAGTACATGCTAACCCAAATGAGGGCAAAGAATGGGTAGAAATATACAACGGTAATACTTTCACAGTAGAACTTAAAGATTGGTATATAGACGACACTGAAAACGCGGGTGGCAAACCACAAAACTTCACTGCAAATCTGGGGCCTCTTAGCTATGTTGCTATCGAATTACCTATTGCCCTATTAAACAATAGTGGTGATAAAGTACGGCTACTAAACTCTCAAAGCTTAGAAGTAGATTCCTTCTCCTATCAAGTAACAACTAAGGGTTTAAGCTATAGCCGCCAAGATGTTTCAGCCAAAAGTATCTGGTGGTGCCAAACCGAACATACAAAAAATAATCCCAACTTGGCTTGCCCAAGTGACTCCGAAAATATTTCAGCCACCACGTCGACAGATGGGGGTAGTAGCAGCAATAACATTATGGGTATAAGTACAGAGCATCTATCAAATACCGATATTCCTTTTCCGTCTGGTTCAAATAATATTCTTATAACACTAAACTATTATCCGATCAAAAACCGGGCTATGAAAAATAATACTGGACCAATTCAGTCTAGTAAAAATAAAAATAATTTATTAAAAATTGTTCAAGTTACCCAGAATTTATTTTTAACCAGTCTTGTTTCATCGATTTTGTTTACCGCTTATTTATTAGTTTTGCTTTACAATGAAACAAAAAATAAAACTTATCTTTTCAACTAAAATTTTTTTTACTTCGCTTTTACCGCTGGTATTGTGGATGGGACTTATTTTTATAATGTCTAGTGTACAAAAAATCGCTGTTACTGATGATTATGTTAAAAGCTTTGCCATGTTCAAAACACTCCACCTAATTGAATATGGCATACTATTCCTACTTTGGTTACGGTTTTTTCATTTAATCAAGATTAATAACCAATACATTCTGGCTTTTTTACTAACCTTTATCTACGGCTTTAGCGACGAGCTGCATCAGGGATTTGTCAGTGGTAGAGAAGGAAAGTTTAGAGACGCGCTTGTTGATGGGCTGGGCGCGCTATTAACCTGGTGGTTTATTAAGGCCAATCCCAAACTGCAAAAGCTATTATTTAAAAAATAAACTTATTGCTATAATCCAATTAAGACGCATTGCCAAAATTAATTTTCTATGAAAAAGCTTATAAACAAAATAAAGGCAGTTTTTAGATACTTATTTATTCCTCACGAAAATAATCAATGGCGTGCTAAATATATTCAACATGACTTTTTAACTTCACTTATTTTGGTTTTACTGGTACTGAATATCGGTTTACGCTTTGCGGTTACCAATTACCCAACCAACATACTTGGTGAAAACATTGATATTTCTGTCGAAGTACTGTTAAATTATACAAACGCTGAAAGAGCACAGCACGGTTTGGAACCACTTCAATTAAACCCGAACCTAGTTAACGCAGCCGCCGACAAAGCAGCTCATATTTTTGCCAATGATTATTGGTCACACTTTGCCCCCGACGGTACTTCGCCCTGGTTCTTTTTTCAAAAAAATAACTACCCCTATATTTATGCCGGCGAAAATTTGGCAAAAGATTTCACTAGTACAAAAGATGTTGTACAGGCTTGGATGAACTCTCCCACACACAGAGAAAATATTCTAAAACCCGAATACCAAGAAATTGGATTTGCTGTGATGGAAGGAACCCTACAGGGTGAAAATACAATTTTAATAGTTCAATTATTTGGTACACAAGAGGCAACAACCCTTGCCTCAACCACTCCCTTAAATACTACTACTCCAGAAGATATTCAAACGGAAGTAACAGAACAAACAACACCAACACTTACACCCACCCCCAGTGTTCAAATAGTTAAAACAATTTCAAAGAATCAACCGCCACCATCATCATTTTATAAAGCCGGGTCAGATATTATCAAAAAAACTGCTCTAATTGATATTTCCGGATTACAAAAATACATAGTGGTTTCGGCTTTGCTTGGATTATCAATCGTTTTGGCTCTGGACTTTTATATTACTAAAAAAAATAAAGTTTTTAAGCTATCGGGTAAGCACATTGCCCAACTTATGTTTACACTGCTTTTAATATTAAGTATAATTGCCACAAATCCGGGAGTAATATTATGAGAAACGAGTTATTAAATCATAAGGTCGAATACTTATTATTAACACTATATTCCTTTTTTTGTGGCATGCTTTTTATTTTAATCCAAACAAAAGAAACCAGACAAAAAGTATTATTGTTGTTTGTGCTTTATTATCTGCTTTGGGGAATTTTGCATCAGGTAAGGATTGGTAAGATTTCTTATCTGATAATCATAGAATACATTTTGATTGCCTCATTTGGTTTACTAACATTAAAAGTTTTTCTTTAACATTTATGAAAGGTGTAATTTGTGCCGGAGGACTCGCTACCAGGCTATACCCATTAACACATGCAACTAATAAGCATTTATTGCCTATCTATGGTAAACCAATGATCTACTATCCAATTGCTACACTAGTAAACGCCGGGATTACCGAAATATTAGTAATTACTTCGGGCCCGCATAGCGGTCATTTTATTAATGTTTTAAAAAATGGTAAAGAGCTTGGAATAACTCATCTTGAATATGCTTATCAAGAAAACCCAAAAGGGGGTATTGCCGACGCCGTTAGCCTAGCCAAAGACTTTGCCGATAATGGTTCAATCACCGTAATTCTTGGTGATAACACAACAGACGCCGACATTTCCCAAGCCGTTAACAAGTTCAAAGACGGAGCAATGGTTTTTTTAAAAAAAGTCCCCGATCCGGAAAGATTCGGAGTTCCACGGTTTAACAATGACAACAATAAAATTTTAGAAATAATAGAAAAACCCAAAACCCCGCCATCAGACTTTGCTGTTACCGGTTTGTATATTTATGACAATAAAGTATTCAACTATATTGAACAATCAAAACCGTCAGAGCGAGGTGAGATGGAAATCACCGATATTAATAACTTTTATATTAATTCTGGAAAGTTAAGCTGGTCTGAACTTGATGGCTACTGGCTAGACGCTGGCACCTTTGACACATTGGTAACAGCCAACCTATATTGGGCCAAAAAGGAATCTAAAAATTTAAATCAGTTCTTAAAATATTTGAAATTTTAATATGAACACACTTTTAGTAACCGGTGGCGCCGGCTTTATTGGTAGTAATTTTATTTTGTATTGGCTAAAAAAATACCCACAAGACCGCATAATCAATTTCGATAATCTCACCTATGCCGGCAATCTGGAAAATTTAAGCCGGGTTGAAAATCATAAGAATTATACCTTTATCAAAGATGATATATGTAACCAAGAGGCGGTTAAAAGGGTAGTTAAACAAGTAGATACAATTGTTCACTTTGCAGCCGAAACCCATGTGGACCGATCAATTTTAGACCCGAGCCCCTTTATTAAAACCAATATTGAAGGTACTTATGCACTACTTGAAGCTGCCAGAAAATTTGCCATTAAACGATTTCACCACATTTCTACCGACGAAGTCTTTGGCGCACTTCCTTTAGATTCATCGGAAAAATTTAATGACCAAACTGCTTATAACCCCAGAAGCCCTTATTCAGCTTCAAAGGCTTCATCTGACCACCTGGTTAGAGCATATTTTGAAACATTCAACCTACCTGTAACTATTTCCAATTGCTCCAATAACTTTGGCCCATTCCAGTTTCCAGAAAAGTTAATCCCCTTGGCAATAACTAATTTACTGGAAAATAAGCCGGTGCCAATTTATGGAGACGGTTTGTATGTAAGAGATTGGTTGTATGTAGAAGATCATTGCCGAGCGATAGATTTAATATTAAAAAAGGGGCAGGTTGGAAAAACATATTTAGTCGGTGGCCAAACCGAAGACATTAATAATATTACTATCATTAAAACAATTTTAAGATTGATGAAAAAAAATGAAAGCAGTATAAACTATGTTAAAGACAGGCCCGGTCACGACCGAAGATATGCCATTGACTGGAGTACAATCAATCAAGAACTTGGCTGGAAACCAGAACACTCCTTTCAATCGGCTCTTTTCAAAACCATTCAGTGGTACCAACAAAACCAAAATTGGTGGAAAAAAATTAAATCAAAAGAATATCAAGATTACTATAAAAAGCAATATAGTACATAAATTATCATGGTTAAAGTTGCAGTGACCGGAGCAAATGGATTGGTCGGATCAAGAGTAGTATCATTATTAAATAATACATTCCAAATTTTTCCAATTTTACATAAGGATTGCGATATTACTCAAGTAGATTCAGTTTCCAGGTATTTCTCAAACATAAAGCCAGATATATTACTGCATTTTGCCTCTTATACAGCCGTTGATCAGGCGGAATTTAATGCCAGTATTACTCATCAAGTTAATGTTCTGGGAACAAAAAACCTTTTTAATGTGGCAAAATCCAAAAATATTAAGTTTATTTTCATTTCTACCGATTTCGTTTTTGATGGTACCAACCCACCTTATTATGAAAATTCTAAACCTAATCCAATTTCAACCTATGCAAAAAGTAAATTTGACGCCGAAAAAATAGTTGGCAAAGAAGGCATGATTGTTCGAATTTCTTACCCCTACCGATCTGAATTTGAAAAAAAGAAAGATTTTGTTCGGGTAATTCTAAGTTTATTAAAAGACCAAAAAACGATTGAAATGGTAGAAGACTCAACCATGACTCCAACTTTTATTGATGATATTGCCAACGCTTTAAGCTTCTTAATCAAAAACTACTCAAATGAAATTTACCATATTGTTGGTTCAACTAGTCATTCACCCTTTGAAGTCGGCTTAATAATCGCCGATGTTTTTGGCTTTAGCCGGAATAAAATTATTCCAACAACTTATGCTAATTACTTCAGAAATAAAGCTAAAAGGCCTCAGTATATGGAAATTAAAAGTAGTAAAAACAATTTTTATAAAATGAAAACATTTAAAGAAGGGTTACTGGAAATATCAAAGCGCATTAAATTGAATTAGTGATTAGTTTAGTATATCATTTAAATCTATGATTATTACCTTTGTTGGACACGGCTACGTTGGTTTGGTCACTGCTTGTGTTTTTGCCGATTTTGGAAATACGGTTTATTTGGTTGGCAGAAATGAAGAAAAAATTAACAAACTCCGAAAGGGCGATCCATTAATATATGAGCCCGGATTGAAAGAGCTACTTCACAAAAACCTAAATGCCGGGAGGATTATTTTTACACTCGATTACAAGGAATCGGTTTCAAAATCAGACATTGTTTTTATTGCCGTTGGTACACCACCCAAACACAACGGAGAAGCAGACTTAACCAATGTTCTCAAGGTTGCAGAATCGATTGGCAAAAACCTAAAAAGCGGATTCACGGTGGTTTCGTGTAAAAGTACGGTTCCGGTAGGCACAAATCAGAAAGTTAAAAATATTATTAATCAAGTAAAACCAAAACAATCTACTGTGGAAGTTGCCTCATGCCCCGAATTTCTTCGCGAGGGAACAGCTCTTTTGGACACTTACAGTCCAGATAGGGTAGTAATTGGATCTAATTCAAAAGAAGCAATAGCGGTACTAAAAACTCTTCACAGTCCCTTAAGTGGTGAACGTGTTATTACCGATCTGACTTCGGCGGAATTAATCAAATATACTTCAAACGCCATGTTGGCAACAAAAATTTCTTTTGCCAACTTGATTTCTTTTTATTGCCAAAAAACGGGAGCAGACGTTGAAGTAGTATTAAATGCCGTTGGACTGGACAAACGAATTGGTAGAGTCTTTCTATACCCGGGAGTAGGTTATGGTGGTTCTTGTTTACCCAAAGACATTAAAGCTTTAATAAAAATAGGCGAAAACTATGGAGTCAACAGTCAATTCTTAAAAGCGGTAGAAGCAATCAATACCCAGTCCCGACAAAATTTAGTTGACACAATAATAAAAGAAGCACCCGGAAAAAGACTGGCAATTTGGGGTTTAAGTTTTAAACCAAATACAGATGATATTCGAGAAGCTCCGTCAATTTATGTTATTAAGGAACTACTTGTAAATGGCTTTAATATTACCGTCTATGACCAAGAAGCCATGAACAATATTAAAGCTATTTTTAAGAATAAAATTAAGTATGGCACAGATCCTTATAGTACCGTTAAAAACAATGATGCCCTAGTTATTCTAACGGAATGGAATGAATTTAAACAAGCAGACTTATTAAAGGTAAAAAAAATACTCAGAAGCCCCTTTATATTTGACGGCAGAAACATGTACGACGTTAAAAAAATGAAACAAATCGGCTTTCACTATTATTCTGTAGGTCGAAAAAATACATAACATAAATGAATATTTTAATAACAGGCGGTGCTGGATTTATCGGATCTCATTTAACAGAAAAGTTTCTATCTGGAGACCAAAATGTTGTAGTAATCGACAATTTGCTAACAAGCTCGATTGCCAATATTAGTAAATTCAATAAAAACCCCAAGTTTAACTTTATAAAAGCAGATGTAAGCAATACCAACTTTGTAAAGCAGTTACAAAACATAAAATTCGACCTTGTTTATCACCTAGCCTCACCCGCCTCACCTGTTCAGTACGAAAAATACCCTCTTGAAACACTTAAAGCAAATTCTGTAGGAGTAGAAAATGTTTTAGAACATATCGTTAAGAGGGATAAAGCAGGATTTGTGTTTGCTTCTACTTCTGAAATTTATGGTGATCCATTAATCCATCCACAAATCGAAACTTACTGGGGAAATGTAAACTCATTCGGGCCCAGGTCATGTTACGACGAGGCAAAAAGATTTGGTGAAGCACTTTGTTTTACCTACTTGAAAAAATACAATCTTAATATTCGAGTAGCCAGAATTTTTAATACCTATGGCCCAAATATGGAAAAAAATGACGGCAGAGTAATTTCTAATTTTATTGTTCAAGCTCTTATGAATCAGCCGCTTTCGATTAACGGAACCGGTAGCCAAACACGTTCTTTTTGTTATGTTACTGACCTGGTTAATGGTTTATATAAACTTGGGACAAAAAATGTAAAAGGGGAAGTAATTAATCTGGGCAACCCGGAAGAATATTCAATAAAAGAAATTGCCACAATTATTCTTAGTTTAACCACATCAAAAGCAACCATCTGCTACAAACCTTTACCAAAAGACGATCCACAAAAAAGAAAGCCGAATATTGAGAAAGCTCAAAGACTATTAGATTGGCAACCAAAAGTAAACCTTGAGGAAGGATTAAAAGCTACAATATTTTACTTTAAAAATTTACTATCAAAATGAAAACGGCAACAATTGTGCTCCCAACCTATAACGAGGCCGGAAATATAAAGGAAGTTATTCAAGAGATATTTAAACAACAAGAAAAATTAAGCAATTGGCTAATTAATATACTGGTAGTTGACGACAACTCACTCGATCAAACTGCATTTATTGTAAAAAAACTACAAAGACAAAACAAAAATATCCATCTAATTACAGGAAAAAAAGAAGGCTTAGGCAAAGCTTATACAAGGGGTTTTAGCTATGCTATTACCAATCTAAAAGCAGATATTGTTTTTGAAATGGATGCGGATTTATCTCACCCCCCAAGTTTAATTCCAAAAATGCTAGCCAGAATAGACAAGGGAGCAGATTTTGTTATTGGGGCGCGATACATTAAAGGTGGCGCCATACCAAAAGACTGGGGAATTCATAGAAAAATATTTTCCGGATTCGGAAACATTATTGTTCAACTTGGTTTTATGAACTTTAAAATTAATGACTGGACTTCAGGGTTTCGCGCAATTAAAGCAAAAACTATTAAGAATATTTTGCCTGAAATTAATAAGTACAGCGGCTATGTCTTCCAGATTGCTCTTCTTGACAAGGCAATTAAAATGAATGCCAAAATTGAACAGGTGCCCCTCAAATTTAAAGAAAGGAAAAAGGGGGTTTCAAAAATTAATTTCATTGATTTTATTCTCAATATATTTTCATACATTATTGGTAATTCAGCTTTTGTAAAATACTTGATTGTTGGTTTTTCCGGATTTTTTATTGACTTTCTAATGGCTTTTCTATTGATCACATATATTAATGTTTCCAAACCACTGGCAAATACTGTTAGCGCCGAGCTGGCTATTATAAATAATTTCTTTTTAAACAATTTTTGGGCTTTTAAACATAAACAAATTAAAGGCAACACCCAAGTTTATATTAAAAAATTTATATTATTCAACCTTGTTTCCTCAGGCGCACTATTAATTCAAGGAGTAGGTATGTTTGTAGCATTAAGCATTTTTGGCGATACTTCATTTTCAATTAGAAACATTAGCCTACCTTCTTGGATTGTTTATAAAGTTTTCTTGATTGCCTTCTTAGTTATTCCCTACTCATACATAATGTACAATAAGGTGGTTTGGAAAAAATAGATTAAAAACAACGAGTTACATAAACAAACCCCACTCTGTAATTGGAGCAACATTGTGAAGCATAAAATTCCAGGCATAAAAATAAAGCGCCGGTAAAACCACCAATACTGTTATTAGTAGTTTTCGAGACGTAAAAAATCTTTCAAAAGCCATCAAAGCAAAGGGGAGTATGGGTAAACTATAGCGAGCAATATCTTTGTGCTCCACAGAAATTATGGCAAGAAAATAAATAAGCACGAAATAAAAGACCGGTTTTAATTCTTTTTTTTGCCACAAATTTAGAAGTGCTAAAAAGTAGAACATATAAATAAACATAATGTCTTCAAGCCAACCCGTCCCAACCCACGTTGCCTGATGATTGAATACTTGAAAAGGAGGAAATAGCAGATGTATATTATCGCCGGAATAAAAATAAGCAAAAAAGTTACCGGTTTGCAGGTAAAAGAGTAAAAATACCAACAATAGTGCTATTGGTATTAATAAGATACCAAACCACTCTAGTTTTATTTTTTTTGTTTTTAAAACTTTCGTTAAAAAATATAAGCCATAACCTGTAAATAGAAGCATTCCCGGGCTTCTGGTAAAAACGGCAAAAGCGCCGACTAAACCAGCTAGTAAATATTTCTTTTTAATGAAAAAGAATACGGAGGCCAAAGTTAAAAACATAAAAATGGTTTCCGGAGCCGGTACCGACCGGATCACAAAGAAACGAGGGGTAAAAAAAAGTGCCACCAAAACAAGAAGTAAAGGTTTTTTGGTAATTTTTAACTCTTTAACAAAGTAGTAAAAGAAGGAGCCATATAAAACGGCAAACAGCACAGGCCAGGCTAACATACTTTTTAAATAACCAACGAAAAATGCACCTATTTTTATCAACAGCGGGTAAAGCGGGAAGTGGGCAACAAAATAGTTAACCGGTAACCCAAGTGGCGCACTTGCCAAAACCGAGTTATTTGGATTATAAAAAGTTTTAGCAACTATAACGTAAAGCGCTCCGTCCCAATGCTTGTAAATATCAAACATACTCAGGGGATTGTTAAACACAAGATGACCAATACTATCCCACTTTGACAGGAAGGGAAGCCATAAAATAAATGTACTTAGCAAAATTAAAGAAGTTATAATAAAATATGGTTTTAACCTATTCCACATGAGAAACATTTTAGCAAAAGTAAAAAAGTTAGTCTTAGATAACAAACCATTGGTTCTATTTTTATTTGTAATCATTTTTCTTCGTTTCTATGCGTTAAGCGAGCATATAACTTTCCTTGGTGACCAGGGTAGAGACGCTATAATAATAAAAAGAATCGTTAAGTTAGAACGCCTGCCATTGATTGGACCATCAATGTCTGTTGGGGGCGTTTTCCTAGGGCCTTTCTATTATTATCTAATGTCACCTTTCCTTTTCCTATTCAATTTTAATCCTATTGGTTTGGGTTATGGTGTTGCTATTATTTCTGTTGTTTCTATAATTTTGATTTATTTTATTCTAAGAGTGGAAACTAATAAGGCTGTTGCCACAATATCTACCTTTCTTTTAACAATATCGGCTGCTTTAACTGATCTATCGAGATACTCTTGGAATCCAAACTTATTACCATATTTTTCATTCTTCACTCTCTATTTCTTCTATAAATCATTAAAAAGTAAAGGATATTTTTTTCCGTTTCTTTTCGGGATGTTTTTTTCCTTATCAATGCAACTTCATTACTTGGTTTCAGCATTAGTTGTAGTTTTTGCTTTATTCACTATAGCTGAATACTTTAAAACTAAGTCGCCACTTACTCTTTTTAAAAAAAACATAATTTCAGTTATTTCTTTCTTTGTATTTTATTCTCCGTTGATTATTTTTGACCTAAGACACGATTTTATTAACAGTAAAAGTTTTCTTAAAATTTTTAACTCTACTAATGAACCAGTAATACCCTACTTTAACCGACTTTTTGAAACTGCAACAGCTTTTGTTAAACTTTCTCTTAACGTTAATGTGAGCGGAAGCATAGCTTTATTACTAATTGTCTTAATAACTTTTGCCGCCATAATGTTGGCTTATCGAAGCAAAAGTTTATTAGCGGCAATTTTTGCTTCTTGTAGCATTATTTACATACTTGTTTTTTCGATTTTGCCCAGCAATAGACATATTCATTACTTTACACCCATCTACCTAAGTTTTTTCATTTCTATCGCATTCATACTGGCAACGAGATGGAAAAGTTGTAAAATCTGTAAATACTTTATACTATTACTGCTACTCTTCTTAAGTTATACAAATTTAGGATCTTTAAAGTACATATTAGTTAAGGGAAGTAACCCCGTACCTAGAGCCAGAAAAATAGCCAGCAGTATATTTAGTGAAGTTAAGAAAGATTCTTTTCAAATGGTAGCTTTACCATACACCGAAAGCGATGCTCCATACAGATATTTTATAGAAATTATGGGTAAAACCCCTTTACCCGAGGATACAATAGATAACCCTGATGAACTTTTTGTTTTGTGTTTTGAAAATAAGTGTGAAATATTAAATAATGGACAATGGCAAATAGCAGCCTTTAGTAATAAAAAAGTGGAAAAATCTTGGGTAATTGAAGGTATCAGAGTTTACAAAGTTGTTCACAAAAAAACATGACTTTAACAATTATATTGCCGGTTTATAATGAAATAAAAAATCTTCAAAAAGGGGTCCTTGATAAAGTGTTAAATTATGCACTGAATAAAGGTTTTGTTAAAGAAGTTCTTGTTGTTGACGACGGCTCAACTGATGAAAGTAGTCAAACCATTCGTCAAAACTACATTGGTAAATACCCAAAGCTAAAATTAATAGAAAAAGAACACTCCGGTAAAGCCTATACCATTATTGAAGGGATTAAACAATCAAAAACAACTCACATACTGTTTTCCGATATTGATTTAGCAACCCCAATTGAAGAAGCCGATAAACTTATTAGTGTTTCTAATGAGGGAAATAACTTTGTTATTGGCTCAAGAAGCTCAAGAAGACAAGACGCCCCCTTAGTACGCCAGTTGATGGCAGTTGGTTTTATATATATACGAAATTTTTTAATTGGTTTAAAAGGAATAAATGACACACAATGCGGTTTTAAACTATTTGAAAAAGAAGCTGCATTAACCATTATTAAACACCTTAAGGTGTTTAATAATGAAAAAATAATTAGTGGTTCTTCAGTTAGCGCCGGCTTCGATTTGGAATTTCTTTATTTAGCTAGTAAATATTATTGTGTTAAAGAAGTGCCGGTAACTTGGCGTCATGTTGAAACAAAGAATGTTAACTTTATTAAAGATTCTATAGAAACGCTCTTTGATATTGCCAAAATTAAATACAACGAAATTACCAAAAAGTATCCCGAGAATGTTTAAGTTGAAGATTTTAGAAACTATTAAAAAACATTCTTTATTTTTTGCCTTTATATTTCTGTTTTTTTCTATTTCCGCTTTTAAACTAACTACAGAAGCTCAACCATTTTTTGATTGGGACGAATCATTGTACGTTCAAAACGGGCTTGAAATGATAAAAAGCAAACACTTTTTAACGCCACTTTGGCAAGGAAAAGTATGGCTAGACAAGCCACCTTTAATTATTTTAATATTCGGCATTGTTTTACAGATACCCACAGTGCCACCAGAAATAAGTTTAAGGCTGTTCACTTTAACGACATCTATTATTGCCCTATCTTTTATTTACCTTCTTTATTTTAAGGTCAGCAACAACAAACTAGTTGCAACTCTTACAACAGCCGCTACAGCTTTTTCCCCCATTTTTTTACAACGTTCTCAAGTAGTAAGCTTAGACGTGTTCTTATTAATCGGTTGGCTTGGGTTTTTTTTGTTTTACAAAAAGCCAATTATTTCTACACTTGTACTTTTTTTAAGTATTCAAAGTAAGTCGTTACTTGGCTTTTACCCCCTTGGAGTGTTATTTCTATTTAATTTTTATCTATATTTTCTAAAACAAATTAATCGGCAAGAACTAATAAAAAAATTAAAAGTGATTCTATTCCAAATAATGCTTCTTAGCTTATGGTACATCTTGATGCTCGTACTGTTTGGTAAAGAGTTTTGGCAGGCTCATATAATTGAAAGTCACTTTAGAAGAGTGTCAGCATCGATCGAATCGCACTTTGGGCAACGTACATTTTACCTGGACTTATTAGTAGAGCAACTGGGTATCTGGCTCTTTCCATCTATTATTGGCGGGCTTTTAATTATCTGGCAATTTTTTAAAAAACAAATAAAAGCTAAAACTGTTTTTTTAGCTTTTGCTTTTGTTCCTTGGTTTGTATTTCTTAACCTTACCAAAACCAAAATATCATGGTACTTATACCCGGTAATTCCCCAATTTATCTTTTTGGCTTTTTACCCACTTGTTCTATTTAAAAAACGAACTATTCAAGTTTTACTGTTTATATTAGTAATAACATTTATACTTTATAATGGGGTTATAAAAAATCAGTTTTTTAAAACGTTTTACTCCAATAACGACGCTCATATTCAACTTTCCATGTCTGCAAAAAACTTATGTAATAACTTAGCAGTTTTAGTATCGCCAAACGCCAGAACAACTTATAAAACACTAAAAGATATGGGTCTTACAATCACAACTACCAACTGGTGGGGTGAACACCCAAGTATGGTTTACTATTTTCAAAAACCAGTTAAGTTTTTCTATTCAAAAACTAATCTGGGTTCAGAAATAAGCCAATATCAATGTGTTGCTTTAAGCTCCGAAGAAAAGTTAAAACCTAACAGAACCATTAAAAAAATGATATCCTTTGACTCAATGGATCTTTATTTATTAAAGTAATAAATATGTTTGATATATTTAACATCTTTACTCAATTAAAGAAAAAGCTAACAAAAACCGACCTTGTGATAATAGCCCTAATTATCTTTATTTTCTTTACGACTCGTTTGATTAATCTAACTGATTTACCAATATTCACTGATGAAGCAATATACATTCACTGGGCAAAACAAGCCTGGCGAGATGCTTCCTGGCGCTTTATTTCCTTAACAGACGGCCGACAACCTTTGCAAACATGGGGAACAATCCCTTTTTTAAAGATTTTTAAGGATCCGCTTTTTGCAGGAAGAATGTTTGCCGTTTTTAGTGGCTTTTTTGCCTTAACCGGCATATCTTCTTTGGTTTATTACCTCTATAAAAATACTAAATTGGCCTTTCTGGCTGCCTTTGTTTATATTGTTAATCCCTACTACCTTTTTTATGAGCGAATGGCACTTGTTGACGCAACTGTTAACGGCTTCTATATTTGGATAATTCTATTGTCTTTAATACTAATAAAAAACAAGCGCCTCGACATAGCTATAATATTTGGTGCTATAGCCGGGCTTGGTACCTTAGCCAAATCAACAATCAGAGTCTTTCTACTACCACCCCTAATTGCCCCATTCATATTTTATTTGAAAAAGAAAGATAAAGTCAGGAATATTGTTAATTATCTATTCCTTTTTACTATAGCCTTGTTAATTGCTTTTGTAATTTACAATGTACAGCGCCTGTCCCCTTTCATGCACTACATCGAGCAAAAAAATACAACATTTGTTATGTCACCCATGGACTATTTTAGTTCCCCTTTTAATCCGCTTCTACATAATCTTATTACCGTACCTTTTTACTTTTTAAGCGAGAGCAGCTATATTCTGGTTTTGCTTGGAATAATTGGTTTAGTATTAATGTTTAAAAATAACAAAGAACTAGCCAGTTATTTGTTTCTTTTTTTTATTGTACCTTTCTTGGCAATTTCTGCCCTCGCCCGGGTTATTTTTCCCCGCTATTTAATATTTTTAACTATTCCCTTCTTTATTGGCTTTATCCATCTTCTAAAAGCCACTAAATACAAAATATTATTACTTACTGTTTACCTCTTGTCGGTTGTTTATTTAAACTACACAATTTTGTTTTCACCCAAAGATATTCCTTTCCCTAAAATCGATCGTGGCCAGTACATTGAAGGAGTCACTGCTGGCTGGGGAGTTAACGAAATAGTAGCCTTCCTGAATAACAAAGCCAACAAAGAGGGAGACATATATGTTTTTACGGAAGGAACTTTTGGTCTAATGCCCTACTCTCTTGATATTTATTTCAGCTATGACGACCCAAGGTTGCACTTTGAACCCAGGTGGCCTATGAAAGACGAAGATTTGGAATACGCTGTTAATTTAGCAAAAAACCATCCTGTTTATTTAGTTTTTCATGAAAGAACCAGCTTTCCCACCAACTGGCCGCTAAAATTAATAAGGGCTTATGGTAAACCTTATGGTAATAATAAAATATTCTTATTTTCGGTGAAACAATAAATTCTTCACGGCAACAAGTATTAATAAAACCAGCACAAAAATACTCAATAAATTAGCAACAGTTCTTGGTGTTGTGTTTTCGAACCTAAATTCTACCTCAGATAATCCCGGCTTAAGCTCAACCGATAGCAGTTTTATTTTTCCCGTTTTACTCAAAAATTGTTTATTTCCGTTTACGTACACATTCCAACCTGGAAAATAACTGGTGTTAATAACAAACTTTGTTTTCTTTTTCGCCTTAACTTTATATTTTTTTTGAATATATTTATCTTCTAGTTGTTTTACCTTAAGGTTTTCGTTTTTAATATAAGAAATTGTTGGAATTTCATTTTTTTGTAACTTAAGACTTGTAGTATTATCATCGTTAACTACTGTACTCACCTCGTTGTACATAAATTCATAAGAAGTCTTGCTTACTTCCCAGTTAATTTGTTCCTTAGTTATATAACTTTCGTCAGCGCCATCAATAAATTTTTCCGGTTTAAAAAGTGGCGCATAAAACATTATTGATAAAACAATTATCAATCCAGCTAACACGCCTCTTATTTTATTGTTTTCTATGAACACTAAAATTAAAACCCCACTTAGCGAAGAAGCAAATGTGGCAAAAACAAGAAACCGCCATGGAAATTGCAAATACCATAAATAATGCACATTGTCCCAGACTATTTTTGAATAAAACGAACTCATAAATACGGCAACAACAAAGATCGTTAAGTATGGCAATGCCTTTTTTAATATTAAACCACAAGACTTTTCCCCTTTCAGTAAACAAACAAAAAGACCAACAACACTAATTAAAGACAATGCCAAGTGTATTTTGCCAATTTCAAAAGACATCCCGTCCCACAAGCCATATATTGAGCCGCCAAAACCCCAAGACGAGTTAAAAAATTGCCGAAGGTAAACAAAGTGAAGGTTATAATTGGCTAATTGATTAGTAAGAATTTTGTCAACCAGTGTATATTTCCTTTCAAACAAAGACGGTAACCAAAAAAAAGCAGACAAACCCAAACCAACTAAAAAGGCAAAGACTGTTTTAATAATCAGATCTAACTTGTTATTCGCACACAAAAGATAAACAAGGAAAAAAACACCAAAAATTAATAAAAAAGGGAATGCCACTAATGGGTGCGCCAGTATTAAAAGGGCAATAAATATTGAAAAATAGTATCTCTTATTGTTTTCGCTTAATTTCAAGAAAGCCCAAAATATCCAGGGAATTAGGTTGTAGGCAAAAAACTCGGCAAAAGCCCCTCTCACAAAAACCAAAACAGCATGGTAAGGAGCAAACAAGAAAAGAGTGGCTCCAAGCAAGGCAATATAAGGCTTTTTAAGTAACTTATTTAGAAGCAAATACATACCCGTAAAAGAAATATAGAAACCCAAAATCAACATTAACTTGATAGATACCACGTATCCAAACCCCACCAGTCTAAAAATTTCGGCAATATAATAAATCAGAGGCGGATAAAAATTAAATAAAGGGTATCCAAAGCCAAAACCCAAGCCGTCAACATATCGAGGGTATAAAAGTCCTTGACCGAGGCCCTTGTCGAGCAAGAACAACCTAACTATATGTTGCCTGTCATGCATTGAAAAGTATTGATCAGAAAAAAGTGCTACAATAGCAAATATGGGAATAATCGTGGAAAAAATAACTATAATTTTCCTCATTTTCTTATTATAGTAATTTAATATGGAAGATAAAATCGAAATAAAACGAAAGGGTTTGTTTGGTATTATGTATTTTTTAGGCAATAGCGCCTACTCGGCTTTCCTTGGCTTAATTGCTAACCTTGTTTTTACTATTTATCTGTCTCCGGCAGAATACGGACTTTACTTTATTGTTTTGTCTATAATTATGATCTTTAGTTATTTTACCGATCTTGGGTTAGCGGCGTCACTAGTGCAAAGCAAAAACCCAAAAGAAGAAGAATTCCATACCGCCTTTACTATTCAACTAACTCTTGTTACCACTATTGTTATTGTCGGTCTGCTTTTAACACCGATAATTATTAAACTCTACAGCTTTACCTCTCCTGGAATTAGCTTATACTTGGGAATGATTTTTTCCTTATTTATTCTTTCCTTCAAGTCCATTCCCTCAACCCGTCTTGAAAGACAGCTTGCTTATTCAAAAATTGTTTTAACTCAAGTTGTTGAAAGCACTACCTTTTATGCAATCAGTATAATTTTACTTTTAGCCGGTTTTAAAATATATGCCTTAACCTTTGCGGTAATTGCCCGCTCTTTTGTTGGCACTTCTCTTATTTATTATTTTACTCGTTGGGTTCCAAAATTTACCTTCAACAAAAAATATGCTAAACGGATTTTAAGCTATGGTATTCCTTTTCAATCAAATGTACTTCTCGCTTTTGTAAAAGATGATCTATTAAATTTATTCCTTGCCAGTCAGCTGGGATTAGGAGCTATGGGCTACGTAGGTTGGGCAAAAAAATGGGCAGAAACCCCACTAAAGATTATTATGGATAACGTTAACAGAGTTTTATTTCCTATATTTTCTAAGTTTCAGGACAATAAAGAAAGACTTGCTCTGATGATCGAAAAAGTCGTTTTTTTTAGTAGTTTAATTCTTATGCCAATATTAGCCGGAGCATTTTTCACCATGCCATATATGATAGTAATCATTCCAAAGTATATAAAATGGGAAACAGCCCTTACTTCTTTTAATTTTTTCCTGCTTTCTACCTTATTCGTAAGTTTTACTTCTCCTTTTATCAACGTTTTTAACGCAATTGGTAAGGTTAGAACTTCGGTTAAATTTATGCTTCTTTGGATTGCACTTAATTGGACAGTGGTCCCCTTAATGATTTTTAAATTTGGTTTTACCGGAGTTAGTATTGCTTTTGCCTTTAATTCTTTATCATTTATTCTTGTTATTCTAAAATTAAAAGACTATGTTAATTTTCAATTTTTAAAAGCAATTCGTGCCCCACTATTGTCGACATCAGTGATGAGTTTGGTAATTTATATAATACAACAAATACTACTACTCAAACCATGGACCGAACTTTTGGTAACAGCAACGGTTGGAGTTTGCGTTTATTCTACAATGATCTATATTTTAACGAAGGGTAAGTTTATACCTGAGATAATCAATACTCTAAAAGTAAGGGCCGACTAATTTTTTTAACTTCTGTTTTGTAATTAAAAGCACAAAAAAAACCACTATTCCAACACCTATTATCAACTCTTTTGCTTGTATCTTGTCTACAGTATCCCAGCCGCCAAAATAAATATATGGGTAGTACGATAAAAGTAGAAAAAAAGATAAGGTATACAAGGGATAAATAATTTTCTCAAAGGAAACCACTAAAGCAAATAAGGTTAAAAAATACCAAGGGTGAACCCCGAGTTTGAAATATATGTACAGCAGACTGACAAAAAATAAAAACAACGATATAAACCGAGCACGCTTGTTCTTTGAAAAAAGAGGTAATAACACAAAGGTGACATATTTTATACCAATAGAAAACATTGCAGTTATAAAAGCAGCGGCTTTTTTTCTTTTCTTTAATGCATAATATGCCATCATAAATAATGACAAACCTATCAAATCATTATGCGAATTAACTAATCCCTCTACCAATATTAACGGTGATGTTGCAATATATACAGCTGCTGTTTTATTCAACTTATTAGTTACATAGACCGCTGTCAGATAAAAAAAAGAAAACATCAGTTTAAAAAAGAAAAAAGACAAAACAAACTTACCAAATGAAAGAAACGACGGAATGAGTGAAAATAACAAGAAAGAAGGACCATAGGGGTAGGTTCTATGAACCCAGTGCATAAATCGCAAATCCGGGTCGTTAACAAAGTATTGCGGTGTAAATAAGTAAGGATTTTTATGATAAAAGGTTAAAATTTTGGCATCAAACAAGTAGTTAAAAAAATCATGAGATAAGAAGGGGTATGAAAAAAGTAAGATAATTACACTGATAAGCCCTAGTTTTATAGCGCTATGTTTTTTACTAACCACAAAATATACACTCAGTAAAAACATCGCAATTATTAGCGTTATATATATAGCAAATGATAATTCTCGCTGGTAATAACCCAACTGCACCATTGCGTTTCTGAATGTTGTCCAAATATTACTGGAAAAAAGAGTCATATTGGGGTCAACTAAATCATAGGAATAAACCGTAAACAAAAACAAGACTAAAGCGTAAATAAATAACATATAAATATTTATGAATCTTTAAACCCTAGTGTAGATTCTATAACAAATGGAACCCTTTGTTTGGCTTCGTCGTATATTCGCCCAATGTACTCACCAATAATACCCAGAGACAGCATATTAACACCGCCAATGAACATGATTATAATGATTGTTGTTGGAAAACCACGAGGAATATAAACATCGGTAAACAATTTAAAATAAACTGTCATTATGCTGCCAAAAATCGACAGCAGAAACATTAGAAAACCAATTATGGTTACGACTTGCAAAGGAACATAAGAAAAAGAAACAATACCGTCGAAAGCCAGTCTGAACAGCTTAGCAAAAGAATATTTACTACTGCCTGCAAACCTTTCTTCTCGTTCATATTCAAGTCCAACTTGACGGTAACCAACCCAACTTCTTAAGCCACGAACAAACCGATTTCTTTCAGGCAAGCTATTAATTGTATTGACTACTCTTTTCGTCATAACACAAAAATCTCCACTGTCTAGGGGAATACTAATGTTGGCTACAGCTTTTAAAACTCTGTAAAAGGCGGCATACATTATTCTTTTTATCAACGGTTCTTTTCTTCGTCTTCTAATGGCATAAACCACATCAAAACCTTCTTTCAATTTATTAAAAAATTTGGGCAACACTTCTGGTGGGTCTTGTAAATCACCGTCTAGAATTGCAATATATTCACCCCTTACATACTTCAAACCGGCACTAACTGCTGTTTGATGCCCAAAATTACGCGAAAAATTAATAACTTTGAAATGCTTTTTCTTTTTATGAATAGATTCGAGTATGTTTTGAGTATTGTCGGTTGAACCATCATTAACAAATATTACTTCATATGGTTCTTTTACTTTATTAAAACTGGATTGAATTCTACTAAATATAGTATTAATATTTTCCTCTTCATTGAAAACCGGAATCACTATTGAATATTTCATGTTTAGCCTAATTCTAACATAGAACTTTTAACTGCTTTTGATACAATTAATCACATGCTTGCTCTAATAATAGTCTATTATAATAAGCCCAAAAATTTGCACGATTTTTTAGACTCATTAAATAAAAACAATCCTAATTTTACCCTTTATGTTGCCGATCTTACCAGCTGCCTTAAGATTTCAAAAAAATATATATTTCCAATTACTATTCTACCCGCTAAAAACAAGGGCTACTCCTACGGGGTAAATGTTTGTTTAAAACAAGCACAAAAAGATACTTTTAATACTTTCTGTGTACTAAATTACGACACTACCGTTAGTAATAATTTTATTGAACAAGTAAAAGAAAATTTTAGAAAGTATGATTTTTTTACGGGTAAAATTTACTACTCAAAGGGTTATGAGTTTCATAAAAACAGATATGCAAAAAATGAGCTTGGAAATGTTATTTGGTATGCCGGCGGCACTATTGACTGGCAGAACGCACTGGTAAAACACACAGGAGTAGATATGGTTGATAAGGGCCAGTTTGATAAAGTAAATAAAACAAACTTTATTCCCGGTACACTTGCCTGCTTCAACAATAAAGTTATTAACAAGGCAGGTTATTGGGATAGTCGCTTTTTTCTTTATTATGAGGACGCCGACTACTCTGTTCGTGCAATCAAGAAAGGTATTGATTTAATTTACGACCCAAAACTTATTATGTGGCACAAAAATGCCGGCTCAACCGGTGGTTCGGGATCGCTTCTTCACATTAAAAAACAAAGATATTCCAGATTGCTATTTGGGCTAAAACACGCCCCGCTACGAACCAAAATTCATCTTGTGCTTAATTACCTAGCGGGTAATAATTGAAAAAGAGTTATTTTGATCGATAATCTTGTATTGAATTCCCAGCTTATCCAAATTATCCAGCGCATAGTTTCGGGTAATAACCATGAAATTGTTATCTTTGGTGTTTTGGTAAAATCCCACCAAATTTTTCTTGCTATCGGGAAGATAAATAAGAGGGTTAACATTTTTTCCTGAATAAAAAACAGCAATTGGTAAAAAGTCGTCATCCAGGTAAAGCGGTTTATTATAGTTGGTGGCTTGCTTTGAAATTGCCACGTCATCGGGAACATACCTGGAACCAGGGATAACTTCACCAAAAAGCCCCCTCACTTGAATTGCCGCAATTAACACAAAACAAATTAAATAAACGGTATTTAGCAAACTAACTGACATTACCGATTTAATCGCTTTAATTTTTAAAAGATTAATTTTCTTTAAATTCTTAAAAACCAAATAGCCCAACCGGTATACTCCTCCGGCCATAATTAGTGCCATCGGTAAGTAAACCGGTATTAGGTGCCAGATATGAGTCTGGTCCGTTGTTAAGAACGGGTAAAGCACCAAGGCGTTCCAAAGTAAAACCACAAAAATCAAGTATTTTCGCCACCAAAGCGTAAAAACTACAGAAAACAAACCCAAAAGCCACAAGTAATACCATTTTCTTACTCCCATATGAAGGTAGAAAAGGGGCAGAGTATAGTTGAGTTTAAAGTAAGACATTAAAGTTTTACTTCTCATTCCAACCTGAATAAAGTGACTGGAGTAAAAGTTGGGATACTTAATAAATTGAATCAAGTACCAAGGCAATAACAAGAGTAAAAAAAGAAATACTCCAATTAAAGTAATTTTTATATTTTTAGACTTAACTATGTTTTTAAAAACCAATAATAAAATAATAAAAAGTGCCGAAACACCAACTAAAGTTTTTGTTAAAAGCAGAGCAGTAAAACTTAACATAGTAATAATAAAATATTTGTAGTTGTCTCTAGCTTTTAATGCCGAATAAACCGTAAGTATATAAAAGAAAATGAAAGGAGCGTCTAAGTTACCGGAACGTACCCTTAATACAAACCAAGCAGAGGTACCAAGCATTAATCCGGCAACAACAGCAACAACACGATTTTTAAAAATAAGTAAAGCTGTTTTGTAAACAAAAACTACCGCCAAAAGCCCTGTAATTACCGATGGTAATCTGGAACCAAATTCACCAATACCAAAGATTTTATAGCTTAATGCCATTAACCAAAAACCCATTGGTGGGTGGTCGTAAAATGGTTTACCATTCCAGATTAAATTAAAGATATCACCGGTCTTTAGCATGCTCCTTGAAATACTTGCATACCAACCTTCATCCCAACTTACTAACGTGCTATAATCTAATCTATACAAATAAAAAAAAGCTAGGGGCAATAGCAATAGAACTAAACCAATATGTTTTTTAAACAACTTAAGCATAACAAGAATTTTATACTATTTGCTCTGTTGCTGGCAATTATGCTGTTTTTCTTAACCCGCCTTGGACCAATTATTAACAAAACCGTTCCTTATACTTATGACCAGGGCCGAGACTTTTTAAAAACAGCAGAAGTTATTCTTTTTAAAAACCCAACATTTATTGGGCCAACAACAGGAATCATGGGGCTTTATCACGGTGCTTGGTGGTACTATTTTCTTTCAATACCATTTATTCTTTTCAGTGGACTGCCTATTTCGTTCTATTATTTTATCTTTTTTATACAATTTATTTCACTTTTAGTTTTTGTATATTTTTGTATAAAACACTTTAGCCCCTTGATTAGTGTTTTTGCGGCATTACTTATTGTTCTGTCGCCTTACTTTATTTTCACTTCATTTTTTGTGGGCAATAACATTATGGTATTACCCTGTCTTATGGCATTTTTGCTTTTAAACTATTTGCTAGTTACCAAAAAAGAAATTGTTGATAATAAGAAATATTTAATAGCAATTCTTTTAGGGCTTTTTTTAGGCTTAGTTTCGGAATTTGAACTGTCTTTTGGCTTATTTCTAATTCCTGCCTTTTTTATTACTGCTACGCTTTTTAAGGTTTCAAGAAAATATTTTTTGAATATAAAGAATCTGGTTTTCTTTTTAAGTGGGCTTTTGATTGCATTTACACCACGAATTCTATTTGAATTAAAATACAACTTTCAACAAACAAAAATTCTACTCAACTTTTTTTTCCAGCCAAAACTACATAACCCAAAAGCATTTGTTGACGTTTTTAAAGACCGAGTGGGGCTATTTAAAAATTACTTTACCGAACTTTTTCCTAATCAAAATATTGCCCTAGTAATTGCTTTTATATTAATTGTATTAGTAATTGTTCAAATTAAACAAAAAAAAATAAAGTATGAATTTAAGTTCTTTGGTTTATTATTACTAATACTTTTTTGTTTTACACTACTTTACAAAGATAATTTTTGGGCAAATTACTACGAGGGTATTCATTATCTTTTTCTGTTGGGAATGCTAATTATTTTAAACACTCCTTTGTTAAAACCAAAAATGCATAGAGCATTTTTGGTTGTACTCATTTTTCCACTTTTAATAATTGGTTTGTTTAAACTAAAACCAATCGCTACAACAGAGGCAAAAAATCAGGAAGGCTTAATTGTACAAGCGAAAATAGTTGAGTATATTCAAAAAAACAGCAAAAATGACTATTGTGTTAAAATTTATACCCCACCCGTTATTCCCCACACTTATAACTACTTGTTTCTTTACCAAAACAAATTTAAAAATAAACCGGAGCCTAAATCTAATTTTGTAAACAATGAATGTTGGTATATTATTGAAAAAGACGACTTTAAAGAAAGGCAACAAATTTGGATTAAAGAAAATATTCCGCAAGGCGCACAATTGTTAAAAACAAAAACAGTAGGCGACGTAAAACTAGAGTTATGGCAAAACTAATTTCGTGGTTAAAAAATAAGGGTTTACTTACACTTTTACTGTTTGTTTCTATAATTGGTTTTGTATTCAGAAATCTAATTCTCAATATTAGTCATGCTTTTATTGATTGGGGTGATACAACTTTTATTGCCTGGCAAATTTTTATTACACGGAACAAAATTCTACAGCTAAATTTTTCTGAGATTCTTCACACCAATTCGCATTACCCTTATAAGTACTCTCTTTTCTTTACTGATACATTTATTGGTCAAGCAATTATGTCTGTGCCTTTATTTTTTATTAAAAATCCTATACTTTTACACAACATAATATATCTTTTTACAATACTACTAAACTATATTTTCGCTTATCTATTATTTAAAAAAATCTTTAAAAGTAAAAATTCAGGTGTAATTGCGTCAATATTAATAAATAACAGCGCTTACTTTTTTGACCAAATTATTCATTTACAAACTTTAAGTTACTGGCCAATTTTTATAATGATCTATTTTTTATTAGAGCTTCTGGAAAAGAAAAGGCTTTCTGGTAAAGTTAAATCAGCTATATTTGCAGGAATATTTTTGTCGGTTCAGTTTTATATGGCAGTTTATTTGGGTATTTTTGCTACATTTATACTAGCCATTTTCTATTTTACCTTGCTGGTTTTTTATCTCTTGTCAGCTAAAAATAGATGGGTAAATTTGTTTGAAGCAATTTTTACAGGTTTTGTTACCGGAATTGTTTTTGCTGTTATTACATACCCGTTCTTGATTAAGTTTTATCTGCTTTTTGGCAAAATATACCATCAGGTAAGAGATATCAACGAAATCTTGATGAATTCAACTCATTTTACCGATTATTTTTTCTTCTTACCCAAAACACTTTTTAGTTCTCTGGGGTTTATTAAACGTTACAACTTATTTAATAATCACCACGCGGCTGAAATGATATTTTTCCCCGGATTTATACTACTTGGCGGTGCTTTTCTAGGTTTTTTTGTTAAGAAGATAAAGCTTCAAAAGAAGAATATGCTAAGCATAAGTTATCAGATAGGATTTTTAGATATTTTCTTTTTAATATTAGCTTTAATTGGTTTTATTTTTTCGCTGGGCCCAAGACTTAACGGCAATGGTAAATATTTAGAAATTCCCTTGCCATACTTAATTTTTATTTCAAAAATATCTGTATTAAATTCAATAAGATTAACACATCGTTGGGCATTTTTATTAATTATTGCTTTGGTTTATTTCGCGACCAAATTTTATCGTCATTTACCCAAAGTCCTCATTATTTTTATAGCTGTTATTTTTCTATTTGAAAGTGTTCAATTTAATATTCCGGCAACAGCAAAGCCTTATCTTGATAAGGGTCACGTCTATATTAAGAATAATCCAACTAAACACAATACTTTGCTGGAATACCCATTTCTTAATTTAGAAAAAGAAGTTCCAATCGATTACGAAACAAGAATACTTCTAGCTTCAACCTTTCATAACTATAAATTGTTCAACGGCTACACCGGTCTATTTTTAAATGACCCTGGAGTATTAAGAATAATGATGGAAAGAACATTTCCAAATAACTCAATTAATGCATCTTTAAATAGCTTGGGAATTGACTACGTAAAAGTTAATAAATTATATGTAGAACCCGCAACAATTAATAAAATTAGAAGATTTTATAAGAGTCAAATTTCGTATGAGGATACCAATTCAATAATTATATTATTAAAAAATACCCCTTCTCAAAACCCATCGAGTGTAACATCTGTTTTAATTAAAAAAAGTGATGCGATTGCGTATGGCCTGGATAAACGCTTCTTTCTTAATATAGATTATAAAAATAAGTCAAAACACACAGTTGCAAACATTGATCAAGAAATGATTCTTATTGACTTGGTATTTTATAAAAACAATAGAGTTACCCGTCATAAACAACTTTTCGATACCTACCCGCTGGTAAATTCTGGCAAAACTACCTTTGGAAGGACAATTAGTTTTTATGAAGATATTGATTTCGATAAGGTAGGCGTTATTATTAAGAATCAGAACCAAACAATTCTCGACAAGGGTTTCTTTTTTCCATAATTAACCAAATCAGTTGATCGCATATATTCTTTTAATTATTTTTGACATGTCTAAAAACTGTCGCGACTTGGGCGTTAATTGAATACAATCTTTAGAACCACTTAAAAACCCAATTATCTGCTGCTCATTAACTCGCTTATTAATAGCTTTGTTTTTGATTACATAGTTGTTTATCAGCTTACTTTGCATTTCTTCTTTAGATAAGCCCTTGCATGTAGCGCTACTTGCATTAGACAAGGTATTCAACAGAAACATTGTTACCGACCTCTCAAATGTCACCGGAAACACAACGAAGATACTTAAATGAATCGAGGCAATAATTAATGTTGCAGCAATTAAAGAATCCAAGTGCTTTTTAAACAATAAAAAGTATGATAATAGATCTAATATTAAAAATAAAAGAGTTGTAAATACTAAAAAATATATCCCTCTATAAAATAGAACTTTCTGGTAAAAAAACAGTTTTGTGTGGAAAAGGAGCAGGTAAATCACGCTAAAAAATATAAAAGTAGTAAAATAGATTAATAAAACTTTGTGCCAATCTTTTAGGTGTAGTTTCATGTTTACAAGACATTATAAACAATAAATAATTTATGATTGAAGTAGTTATTCAGGCGTATAACGGAGAATCCCAAATTAAAGCTTGTGTTGAAAGCGCATTACTTTTAACAAATCACGTTACTGTAATGGATATGAATAGTACCGATAAAACGCGAAAAGTTGCTAAAGAAGCCGGCGCTAAGGTTATTAAAATCCCAAGGTTTTCATATGTAGAACCGGTTCGGCAATTGGCATTTACTCGCTCAACAGCTAACTGGATTTTTATTCTCGACGACGACGAGCAAATTACACCCGAACTGGCTAAGGAAATCAATAACGTTATTGGTACAACAAAGCACAGTTATTTTAAAGTACCACGGAAAAATATATTTGCCGGTAAAAAATGGCTTAAAAATGGCGGCTGGTGGCCAGATCACCAGACCAGATTAATTAAAAGATCTGCACTTATTGAGTGGCCAAACAGGATTCATTCCTCCCCCCAAATTAACGGTTCTATGGGCTACTTAAAGCAGCCATTTTTACACCATTTTCACAGTGCTCTTGAAAACATGGTCGGTAAAACCATTAAGTTTGAAAATATAGAGGCTGAAATGCTCAAAAATGCCAAACGACCGGTTAACTTGCTTACCTTTTTCCGCAAGTTTTTTGGGGAACTGTTTAGGAGACTAGTAAAAAATAAAGGCTTTCTAGACAAGACTTATGGAGTTATCGAATCTGTTTACCAAGCGTATAGCAAAACTATTACATGGCTACTTTTATATGAGAAACAAAAAAGAAAAGCATAAAAAGCAAAATAAGTTTAAATATATTCTGATTTTGCTCCCGATTCTTCTTTATTTAACTTTAATTTTAAATTTTAAGAAGAATATTTTTAACTATAGATTTAATAAAAATATAATTGAAAAATATAAGCGTTCACAAGACATTCCTAAAGAAGTTCCTGGTCGTTTATTTCTTTCAGACAGTGATATTCATATTGCTTCTGCTTACTTATACCTCAATGGTGCTGAACCAACCGAGTTCAACTTTCAACACCCACCTCTAATCAAGTACCTTTTTGGAATATCTATTAAAATATTTTCAAATCCATTCATAATGCAAATTATTTTTGGAATTACTTATATTGTTTTAACATACATTCTGAGTATCAAATTAACACAAAGTTCTGGAGTAGCCTTGCTAAGTAGTCTTTTACTTGCAGTTGATCCACTTTTAGTAGACTTAACATCTCAAGCACTCTTAGATTTGGGCCAATCAGTTTTTGCAATTTTTTATGTTATATCTTTTTTGTTTTATACATCAAACCCAATATTGCCCGGAATTGCACTTGGGTTGCTTGCCGGTTCAAAATTTTGGGGAGCTGCATTATTTTTCTACCTGACCCTTCAGTTGTTTTTTATATATAAACATAAATTTAATTTGAAGAAGGCGTCATTTCAACTGCTGAGCGCTGCTGTAATGTTCTCAGTACTTTATATTCCAACCTTTATTCAGAAAAATGGTTTTTTCAATATTTTGTTCTTTGAATTGAAAACTGTTAAATATTGGCTTAATCACTCAGTTGCTTCAATTCCTGGGGCTTCGCTACTACTCTTTTTATCTGGGTACTTTAAATCTTGGTGGGGAAAAAGTAATTGGCTTTTTTCAACCCCCTGGTCTTTTTTATGGCCTGCTTCTTTAATAACAAGTATCTATTATGTTTTTAGTAAGCTTAGGGAAAAGAAAAATGACAATAAACTAATAATAGGTATTCTTCCATTTTTATACCTACTATTTCTAGGAGTTCAAGCTCCTTTTACAAGATATTTCGTTATTGTATTACCTTACTTGTACATCACGTTGGCAATCCATATTAGCAATGTTAAAATCAACTTTAATGAAAAAAGCAGCCTTAATTAGCCCATATCTTGATACTTTAGGTGGTGGTGAAAAATATTTCTTGGATATTGCTTTAGCATTGGAAAAATTAGGTATAAAAACAACACTTTTCTGGAAAAATAATATTAAAGAAAAAATTGTCGAGCAATACGGAGTCAATTACAGGATTATTGAACTTTCAACCAAATGGGATAATATGTCGCCGTTTCAAAAATTACTTTTTACTAGGCAATTTGATTACCTATTTTTTATAACAGACGGCAGTTACTTTTTTAGCTTAGCAAAGAAAAATTTTGTGTTACTTCAAGTTCCACAAAATAACTTATTACCCAAAACATTTTGGCAAAAAGCCAAAACTTTTAACTTTCAACCCTTTGTCTTTTCCAGCTTTGTGAAAAGATACTTTGCAAAGCATAATATTTGGAAAAGCCCAGCTGTAATACACCCACTTGTTGACAGCACAGATACCGTCGCTATCAATAAAGAAAAAATTATCCTTTCGGTGGGAAGGTTTTTTGAGCATCTTCATTCCAAACAACAAGAAGTTTTAATAAAGGCCTTTAATAGCGCGGTAAAAAATCATGCCGAATTTAAAGATTACAAACTTATTCTAGCCGGCAGCTATAAAGAAGAAGACAGTAAGTATCTTGATTATTTACAAAAACTGGCTAGTAAAAACCCTGCTATTGAATTTAAACTCAATATTTCCAAGCAAGAAATGAATAGCCTATACAGCAAAGCCGTTATCTACTGGCATGCCGCCGGCTATAAAGTTAATGAAAAAACTAATCCGGAAAGGGTTGAACATTTTGGTATTTCAATTTGTGAAGCCATGTTGGAAAGAGCAGTTCCGGTTGTCTATAAAGCCGGTGGACCAAAAGAAATAATACAAGAAAATAAAACCGGCTTTTTCTTTTTAACCGGAACCGATTTAATTAAAATTACCAAAAAGCTTATTAATAATAGTGGTCTTAGGCTTGAAATTGGCAATAATGCAAAAGCTACCATAACGGCAAAATTCAGTCAGAGTGTTTTTTTACAAAAAATCAATAATCTTATTACTGTTTAGAAAACAAGAGTAATGATAAAATAAGCTCTATGGCAAGTAACTTATCTGTTGTAATACCAGTGTATAAGAGCACCAAGGAATTTGTTACCAACCTTGTAAAGAATAAGTCGTTTTTACTGCCACATGAAATTATTATTGTTAATGACGACCCAACAGCTTCTATTGAAAAAGAAATTAAAAAAATAATCCCAAGCGCTAAAGTGATACAAAACACTTCTAATTTAGGCTTTGGTAAAAGTGTTAATAAGGGGGTTAAAAACGCATCAAGCGAGTATGTAATGCTTCTTAATTCAGATGTTATTCTTAAAGACGGGTCGTTTTTAAACGCTTTAGGTGTTTTTAATAAGAATAAAAACACCTTTGCCGTTTCATTTGCCCAAATCGAAAAGAATGGTAACGTTGTTGGCGCCAATAGTGGTTATTTTAAAAATGGTATGTATCACCATAAGGGCAAAGCCTGTTCAGATTTTTGTGAAACACTTTGGCCAGAAGGTGGTTCTTGTATAGTTAGCAAAAAAAAATATTTAGAACTTGGTGGCTTTGACAAAGATTACTCCCCATTTTATTGGGAAGATGTTGACTTGGGCTACAGAGCTAAAAGGCTGGGTTATAAAACTTTTTTTGACCCACGTATTGTTGTTAATCATAACCACGAAACAACCATTGGTAAACATTTTACAAAGGCAGCTGTGCAAAAAATCGCCTATCGAAACCAATTTTTGTTTATCTGGAAAAATATTAGAGGACTAGACTTGGTTAAACATATTATTTATTTACCTGTTATATTATTCAAGAACCGAAAAAATAAAAATTTTATTAATGGTTTTTTAAATGCAATTAATC
Source organism: uncultured Gammaproteobacteria bacterium (assembly GCA_964414145.1). GTDB lineage: Bacteria > Patescibacteriota > Microgenomatia > UBA1406 > UBA1406 > UBA1406. Next base: position 21,550 of record CAYPVH010000007.1, on the reverse strand, counting down.
GATTTATTCTAAAACAATGAAAAGCAAACTGATTTTTATTTTAGTAGTTGTTTGGTTGTTTTTACTCTATTTTTTATCGAGCAAAACCCTACCCGGTTTTAATGCAGATGAAGCAGCTTTTGGCTACAATGCCTACTCTATTCTTGAAACCGGTAAAGACGAGTACGGCACATTTTTACCCCTCAGGCTAAAGTCTTTTGGTGACTATAAACTACCCCTTTACTCCTATTTGTCTGTTCCCTTTATTATGCTTTTTGGTTTGAATGAAGTTTCGACCCGCATGGTCGGCCACTTATCGGGAATATTTCTTGTTTTTGTTATATATTTAATTACTAAACAAGCATTCAAAAAAAAATGGGTCGCCAATGTTTCGATAATATTTGCCGCTGTTTCTACCTGGGTACAGATCACTTCTCAGCACGCGCACGAAACAACGCTTGCCACACTACTTATTGGTTTAAGTTTTTATTTTCTACTCCGGTTTGTAGATAGCCAGAAGCTTTTGGATATGCTTTTTTCTTTTTTATTAATAACCACATCTCTCTTTGCCTACCATACCACTAAAATTATTTTTTTTCCGATGATTGTTATATTGCTTTACACTCTGATTAAACATCATACCATTAAGAAAATAAAATTTAAGTTTAACCTGCTCTTAGCTTTACTTTCCTTAACCGGGTTATTAATTCTTGGGTTATTTGTTTACTCAGAACTAAGAATGCCAGCTAAGCGGGTTAATAATTTGCTTGTTTTTAACCATAGTAGCATTTCGCTCACAACTAAAGACGCCGCTACCGAGTTTAGGTTTACCCCCTTTGCTATTAAAGATTTTGTTGCCGGTATGAAAGTTATAAATAACTATTTATCATACTTTTCCCCCGAGTTTTTAATTGGTAAAGGAGACCCGAATCCCAGATTTGGTTACCCAAATATTTCTTTAATTACCTTTGTGCAATTTATTTTTTTGGGTTTTGGAGTATTTCAAATATTTATTAAAAAACAAAAAAAAGGAATGTATCTATTAATTCTGCTACTTGTAGTGCCATTTGGTGGAGCACTTGCTTGGCAGGAATACGCCTATACTAGAGTTCACCCAATGATACTTGGTTTAATTCCAATTGCCAGCTACGGCATATATGAAACATTTAGAGAAAAAAAGTACTTGGCAACGATCACGGTAATTATAAGTATTTTTATTTCTTTAACATCTCTGTTTTACTACTTTGTTCACTACCCCAGAAAAGCAGTTGTAGCAGAAGCTTGGCAAGCCGGTTATAAAGAATTGGTTACAACGGTAAACAATAACCTAAATAAATATGACAACTTCTACATTACCAAAAAACACGGCCAGCCTTATATATTTTTTCTCTTCTACAATCAATATCTTCCCGGCAAATATCAAGCAGAAGCTTCTTTATCTAAGCCCGATGAATATGGTTTTGGTCAAGTGGAATCGTTCAGTAAGTACCAATTTAATTTTGTTAGTCCAGCAAACATCAATAATTCTATGGTTGTTGGTTACCCCGACGACTTTACCAGCCTACCCGAAAGCGAGAAAGTTGAAGAAGAGAATATTTCAAAAATTATAGTCAATAATCACGAGATTTTTTGGTTGTATACACCTAAAAACTAAAGCGCATTTAAAAAAATATCGAACCACAACAGTATGCAAGTATGTACTGCAATTGCTGCAAATATATTCTTTCGTAAATAAAACAAAGTTCCGGCAACAAAACTTAAACTAAAATTAAATACAAGATTTAAGAATAAATCTGGTCCCGATACATTCGAACTTAAAGCACCCGGCAAATATAGAATAAAAAAGAGGGTCGATGACAATAAAAGTGAGGCTATAAAACTTTTTGAGAATTTATAAAGATAATTAAACAAAAAGCCCCTGCCCAAAATTTCTTCAACTGTAGCGGTAGCAACTGCCAATATAAATATTACTGCCAACTTGTTTATGTTTACAGAACTTAAATAGGTAAATTTAATACCATCACTATAAATAAAGGTAAGAATACCAATACCAACAATGAAAAGAACTAAAAACAAGGAAAACAAAACTTCTTTCAAGATATTTTTTTTAGGAAAACCAACAGCTGGCAAAAATTTGTCTACTTTCAAAAAATTTTTTAAATAAAAATAAATTGGAACAATAAAAACTACCGGTTTTGCCAATAGCTCGTTAAACCATAAAGGAAGCTGAGGGAAATTAGCTCTGTACAAACTCCAAAGTATTACAATAATACCCCATGTTGCCAGCGATTGTTCTATTTTTGTTTCTGTTTGCTTATTTTTAGTCATTAGAAAAATGATAGTTGATTGTCATCGCTTTTGTCAACAGAGCTCTGTTTATTCTTCTGTTTTCGTTCAACCTGCTTTTTTATACTGCGCAGTGACCATTTATCAAAAAAATTATTTAGTTCTTCGGTTTTTGTATTAAAGTCCAGTAAACAATCCTTTAACTTAAAATCTGTTTCTAAATCGGTACGGATTTTTGCCAAAGTTTGAGACAAATATGCATTGTCTTTTGATTCAAGCAAAAGCCCCCGAGTACGACTATCAAGCTCATCAAGATGTTCATAAATACTGTTTAAGTTGCCATACTTATATAATAATGTTTGCGCTTTTTTTGGCCCAATCCCCTTTACACCTTTATAATTGTCTGACGAGTCACCTACCAAGGCTTTAAAATCAACAATTTGTTTTGGCGAAACACCCATTCTTTCCACAACTATTTGCTCGTTATAAAATCCCATTTCAGATACGCCTTTTTTGGGCATAACAACCGTTGTTGTTTCGTCAACAAGCTGTAAGATATCTTTGTCACCGGTAATTATGTATTTATGTAAATCTTTTATCTTTTTCTTTACAATCGTGCCAATAACGTCATCGGCTTCAAAGCCGGGCAACATGTAAACCGGAACATTGATTAATTTTAAAAATTCAAGCACTAATGGAACCTGCACTTTAAATTCTTCAGATGCTTTAGGGCGCTGAGCTTGGTAAGTTTTGAGTAGTTTTTTGCGGAATGTAGGCTTGGGAGTATCAAAAGCAACTGCCAGATATTCCGGTTCGATACGGTCAACCAATGAAAGCTGTATTTTTATAAAGCCGTGAAGTGCATTTGTTGGCGTACCGTCTGGGGCAGTAAATGGGGGAAGCGCATGAAAGGCGCGGTGCAACACCGCAGCCCCATCTATAATAAGGAGTTTTTTCATATGGGTATTATAATATAAAACATTATTTTACCCTTGCTTATGTCTCGTGCGCATTAAAGTAAGCTTTTAAGTTATTAATAACTTTTTGACCTAAGCGCTCCTTAGTTTCACGAGTATAACCAGCAATCACTTTTGGGAAAATTACATTTGATAAATCTTTGAATGCCCGATAAAAATCGTCGCCTGCTGAATAGTTAAAAATCGCAAAGTTTTCCTTCTTTGAAATCCAATCAATAAAAACTTGTTTATCAAACGCTTCGCCAGAGCTAAGATACAATAAAACAGAATTTGCCTTTATTAATTCAAATCTGTTTTTATCTAGCACTTTTACGTTAGTTGGCGTTGTTATTGCTATAACATCTGACTTCTGGAGAAGCACATTTTTATTTTGATAAAGCACCCCTTGTTTCTCCCATTCAGGCTTTCGATGAAGACTATAATAAGTAACTTTCATTTTAAATCCTAAGGCAAGACGAGCTGCTGTTTTACCCAAAGCACCCAAACCTATTATTCCAATGGTTTTACCCATCAGTTCAGTTGGCATTTTTTTCCACATATAAACATCCTCACCTCTAGCTAGCTGAATAAGTAGCATTATCATGTATTCCGCCGCCGGTTCATCACCATAATCAACAACATTCTTTAAAACAATCTGCCGTTTCATTAAAGCATCTAGGTCAATATTTGCAGTTGATGTGCCACACAAACCAATATATTTAACAGAAGGACAAGCACTTAAGTAACTTTCGGTTATACTTGCTTCAATACTAACTAGTACGGCTTCCGCGTTACCTGTTCTATGTATTAATTCTTTCTCGGATGCTTTATTGTTTTTTGGGAATGCTAACTGCTTGTTTGCAAAAACCTGAAGTTGTTCTTCTCCTTCTGGTAAGAGATTAATATTGTCAAGAACAGCAATTTTATATTTCATAAAGAAGTTATATTTAATTTATTCTTATACTCATTCTAAATTTTTAATTTTCTTATCCTCAGAATCAACTATTTGAACTTGAATGGAATAATTTTTTAATTTTACATTTTTAACTTTTAATTATTTTACTTATCCCATGCCGGGCAAACAACTTTAAATGGGCACCAAGAACAATGATAGCCCTTGTTTGGCTGGTACTGTTCTTTTTGCATTTTGGTAAAAACGTCGGCAATATCTGTTTTCGCTTTTTCTAGTTTTTCGCTGTCTGCCTTCATACAAAACACTTCGTTGTGATCTAGATAATGGTAACAAAGCCGTAGCTCTTCTTTGCCTATCCCATCTTTTCTTGTTTCTCTTAAAGCCAGAGCATAAATATTAAGTTGCAGTGACCGTTTTAACTCTGATGGTTTTGGCATTTTACCTGTTTTGTAGTCGATAATTTCTACAATGTTACCTTTTTGATCGATCCTGTCTATTTTGCCCCGAATAACATAATCTTCGCCATTTGAGTTCAATTTTAAACTGAAGTTATGTTCTACCTCTATTACTTGCCCCCGTTGATTATGAAATAAATCATAGTAACCAGACAAGATTTGCTCACCATGTTTTTTAGCTTTGTTTTGATAAAATCGCGACTGATACCCATAATTAATAAAATTTTCTTGAAAGTAATTAAGCAAATCTGCTTTTCCTACTTCTCTACCTTCTTTAACATCGTTGTAAAAAAGCTCTAGCGCTAAATGCACGCTACTACCAAAGGCAAGGGCCGACGACTCGGGTTCGGGTAGTTTTAAAATATACCTATATTGATACTGTTTCGGGCATCGTCTATACAACTCTATCTGAGAATATGAAAGCTTCCATTGCTTTTTTGGTTTTGCAACAATTTTTATTGCCGTTTCGTTAACTACTTTTTCGTTTTCAACCGCACTAAAAATTGACAGTTGTTTTTTTTCCGCTTCTTTTTGCGCCACGGCTTTGTTAACCTCATCTTCACCAAGTGCTTCAAAAATAAACGGAGATATTTTTTTACGTCTTTTAAAAGTGCCGTAATAGTTAGCATATGAAAAATAAACCCTTTCTTTGGCCCGAGTTATACCCACATAGAATAGCCTTCTTTCTTCTTGAAGATGCGAGTTACCAGTGGGTAATGTTTCTTTAATTAATCCTTCCGGTATTGTTAGTTTTTCGGCTCGGTTTCGTGACGGAAAACGTTCGCTTACCAGGGAAGGCATAAAAACTACCGGAAATTCTAGGCCTTTGGCAGAATGCACCGTTAAAACACCAACAGCATCTGTTACTTCGTATTCCTCATTCAAGGCTGGCGAATCACCCAGTTCCAACGAATAAGCAATACTGGCTACGGCTTCCTTCACTGTTACTTCCCCTGCCTTGCCTTCCATTTTTTTTAATTTTTCAAAAAACTTGGTTATATTATTCAGGCGTTCAACATCTGTCTCACTATTTGAAGCATAAGACAAGACTTTCAAATAACCGCTTAAATCCAAAAAATTATAAACAACCTGCGGTGCGCTTTGATTTGCACTCTTTTCAATTAATTCATCCAAAACCTGTTTAACTTTATTAATGATATTTTTTGTGTTATTGCTGAGAAGTGGCGAACTTATATTCGCCGCCTTCAACTTTTCCCTTGTTTGTGTATGACTAATGTTAGTGATTAAATCCAGTACTTCGTATAACGAAAGGCTTATCTTTTTGGCATATGCATTAAGCAAAAGTAAGTCTTTTTGGTTTATTTTGAATAAAAACATAGATAAAACCCGGTACAGGGAAACCGAATCAAAAGGATTATTAACAAAATTTAGTAATGCAATTAAGTCTCTTACTTCACTTTTGTAATACAAGAGCGCCGGGCCCAAAAATTGGAAAGGAATTCGTTGGCGCTCTAGCGCGTTTACAATTGGCTTTGCGTGATCATTAGCTCTAACTAAAATTGCAATATCGGCAAAACTATACTTTTCTTTTTCAACCAGTTTTAAAATTTCCGTTACTATTTTTTCCGCTTCTACTTCGGAATTATTATATACAGCGATATTAATTGCCTCATCTTTATTATCCGAATAGGCAACCAATTTTTTACTGATTCCTAACTTTGATTCTAGTGTGTCTGGGTTGTTATTAACAATTAATTTGTATGCCGAATCCAGAATTGCCTGAGAAGAGCGATAATTGTTATTTAACACAAACATTTTTGCCTGTTTGTAGTCTTTCATAAAACTAAGAATATTAGAAACAGAAGCACCTCTAAATTTGTAGATAGACTGGTTATCATCGCCAATAACTGTTAAGTTAGGTTTTTTTACTATCGGAAGTAAATTTTTGATTAATTCATATTGAACTATATTCGTGTCTTGAAATTCATCGACTAGTACATACTTAAATCTTTCTTGTAATTCCTTTAATACATTTGGTCTTTTTTTAAGTAATAAGTTGGCGTAATAAACAAGATCGGAAAAATCCAGGTAGTTATTTTTCAGCTTTAATTTTTCAAAATCTGAGTAAATATTAGACAGCTCAACATATTTTTCCGCTTCAAGCTTTTCTTCTTCTGTTTCTGCTTTTTTTAAAAGAGCCAAGGTATATCTCTTATAATCAGCGCTGTGAATATTTTCGTCTCGGAGCCGCGAAAAATGTTTCAGTGCAGATTGAATAAAGCCAGTTGGGTTACCGGTTGAATAGAAGTAATTTAGTTTAAACTGGGCTATATTATTTTCAAAAAACATATTGGAATCTGTATCAGTTAAGATTTTATATGAAGGGCTTATACCAATATGAAGCCCATATTCTCTTAATATTCTATCGGCAAAAGAGTGAAAGGTTAAAATCCAAGCTTGAAAATAGCCGTATGGCAGTGCCCGGTCTATTCGTTCTTCCATTTCCAATGCCGCTTTTTCGGTAAAGGTGAGAGCCAAAATTGATTCAAGAGGTACTTTTTCGCTGAGTACCAATTTTTTAATTTTTTCGGTCAGTACAAATGTTTTACCGGTACCAGCGCCGGCAATAATAAGCGACTGCCCGTTTATACAATTTATTGCCTTTAACTGTTCTTCGTTTGGGGTCTGGCTATTTTGCTGAGTTATCATTCCTTTAGCTCCTTAATACCCGTGGCTGGGTCTTGAATTAGTCGAGTTGAGGCAATTTTCTGACCCAAACCAACAAAGTGCTTATTCACATTCTGAAGCTGGTTGTTTGCATTAAGAAAATGCTTTTCCAAAATTGTTAATGACTCTTCTACTTTTTCATAATCTTTTTGGCTGGATTCCAAAATTGCCAGTATTTCTTTGGCTTTTTTTTGGATTGTTTGGCCTTGGAAAGACATTAAAATTGCCTTCAAATAAGCGTAAAAACTCATTGGCGAAACCACTAATATTCTTTTCTCTTGGCAAAAGTCAAATAACTCCTGGTTATTGATTACTTCGTAGTAAACCGACTCTGAAGGAATATACATTAAACCGTAATCTACTGTTCCTTCTGCGGTTAGTATGTATTTTCCGGAAATATTGCGAATATGTTTTTTAACGTCTTTTATAAATTCTTTTTTAAATAGGCTTCCGGCTTTTTTAGTATCTTGCTGACTCATTTTTCTAAAATTTTCTATAGGGAACTTGGCGTCTACCGGAATTAGGTTGTCACTGATTCTAATAACTGCGTCTACTTTTTCACCACTTTTAAACGTGTACTGCATAGAATAAAGATTTTTAGGTAACATTTGCGACAGTACCTCTCCCAAAATCTGTTCACCAATATTTCCCCGCAACTTTGGGCTTCGTAAGTACTGCTCCAATTCCTTCATTGCTCGGCTGACTTCGCTCATTTCACCTAAACTTTTCTGAACTCCGCCAATTACCTGTGCTGCCTTATCTAGTCTTTGATTCATATCGGCAGTATTTTTTTGAAGAATCGAAACAAAGCTTTCCGATTGCTGATTTAGGCTATTGGCAATGTGCTTGGTCATATTATCTTGCCGCTGATTGGCTTCTCTAACTGTGCTCATTGTTTCTCGCAGATATTCCAGTATTTCATTAGAAGGCTTTAGTCTTTCTTCTACTTCTTTAATTTTCTTTACAAAAAAATAAGCCAGAAAAATAATTCCAAGAATTAGTAGTATTGGTAATATCACCAGCGGGTCAAACATTGCTACTATTCTATAAAATTAGCGCCATCTTTGCTATTAAAGCACAGTATTCCTGTATAATACTGAAATATGTTTTTAAGCTATGTACAGTACTATTTAATTTTTATTTTAATTCCACTATATGTTATATGGCTGTTTACCGATACCAGAACTGTTAAACAAAGGGTAATATACTACACTAAAAGAACAGTTAGAACTGGTGCATTATGGCAGGCGGTTTTTCTTTTGAATATGGTAAATTTGACTATCTTTCCTCTAAATTTTATGTTTCGGGATATTGTTGAAATTGCCGGATTAACACTTGTAACTATTGGTGTTGGACTAGCCATAATGGCAAAACTAACCATGAAAAGCAACTGGGGTATTCCAGCACAGCACAACATTGAAAAACAAAATAATCTGGTTACTGCCGGGCCTTTCCGAATATCACGTAACCCAATATATGTGGGGTTATTACTTGCCTGTTTTGGTACCGGAATTGCCAATATAAGTATTTTTTTACCCCTCAATATATTTCTTTATTTTCACTTTAAAAAAGTGATTATTAAAGAAGAAGAGTTATTAAAAAAACACTTTGGTAAAAAATACCTGCAATATTTACAAAAGGTACCAAGATTTTTGTAGAAAGAAGAGTGAGGCTCTTGTTTAAGAGCCTCACATAACGAAGTTGTTGAGTGTTTATAACTAAGGGCCTATGTTTTTATGATGCTTAATATTACCCAGAGTTAATAAGAAGTACTCATAAAAAAAGTAAGAAATTAGTAAGATATATTTTCCTAAAGTAGACTATGTAGCTTATTTATTGTGTCTGAGTTGTTTTTGTATTTAATTATATTTAATCCTGCCTGTTTAGCGCCGTTTATAAACCGGTCTTGATCATCAATAAATACTATTTCTTTAGGTTGCAGTTTAAGTAAACTGGCAACTTTAATGTAGGAATCTTTATTCTCTTTACTCATATTTGATTTTTCTGCCGAAAAAATATTGTCGAAATAAGGTGTAATTTTTTCTTTAACTTGTGGGTCTTCTTGTACCGTGCCGCTTGTATAAATATTCACGCTAAACCCGGGCTTTCTATATTTTTGGTACGCCTGGATTAATTCTTCGTTAAGTTGGTAGTAATCAAAGTAATTATAGCTTCTCTGTTGTAGTAATTTACTATATAAACCATTTAATGTACCACTGTATGATTTTTCTTTGGGAAACAAAAGCACATAACTAAAGTCAGATAAAATTGCTTTAATCATTTTTAAAAATTATAGCATTAGAGAATAATTTATTACGATTTGCGATAGAAATTGTAATAATTATGATTGTAATAATTAAAATAAACACTCCATAAACCAAGAAACTCACTTGTAAATCGTTTGATGGAACTAACCAAAATACAATATAGGCACAAAAAGCAATAATCTCAGCAAAAAAACCAGATACAGAAGTTACAGTAGCTCTTATATGATTTTTTGTTGATTTTTGAATAGCCGAATTACTAATTACTTGACCAATAGATGAAAAAAGAGCCAGTAACATAAATATTAATACTCCTATATAGCCAAATAATAGTCCAATTATTAATAAACTAATATTAACTAAAAATAGAAAAATTAATTGGTATTTATGTGACTCAAACTTATAAGCAATAAAAGAACCAAAAATCTGTAAAAGTGAATATAAAGCAAATAAATAACCTACTAGTCTTGGTGATATATGTGAGTAATTAATATACAGCGCAAAATATTCATCAATTGCCATTACCCCAACTACAACCGAACTAACAAGCACAAATATTAATAACTGCCTATTTTCAACTATGTGGTTAAGTCCTTCAACCAATATTGAAAAATACTTTATTTCACTAGATGATTTTATTATTTTTATTGATTTTAAAGTTATTAGAGCAAAAAGAGAAATTAATAGAGCTAAAACGCTAAGAATAAGGATAACCGAATATCCAAATGGAAATAAAACTGAGGCAAGAATTGAAGCTATTAAAATAGCTATAAATGATAAACTTTTTAAACTTCCTAGTGCCTTTGAATAGTATTTCTCTTGGTTAATATGATTCAGCCCGTCGTACAGATATGCTTCTAATGTTCCAGATGTGAAGGCACTTTTTACCCCCCAAAAAAGAAATCCTACTAGAAAACCAAGAAACGTAGGAAATATTAGCCATATTAAATACCCTGCCACTCTGATCAATTGAGCCAAAATCAGTATAGTTCTTCTATCATACTTATCCGCAAAAACACCCGAGGGAATTTCTAGAATAAATGAGGTAATAGACCAAACCAAAAGTAAAATAGAAATTTTATTAATATCTAATCCACTATTTTCAAACATTAACGTGTAAAGTGGATAAATAATTACAAAATCATCAAAGAATTTGTAGATTCTTAGTTTATTAACAAATGAGTGAAACACTGTAAAATTATACCAATCATCAGCTTAACAAGCATAAAATAAGCTCACTATAATTACATAAGCGTTACAGGGTCCGACCCTGCAGGGTCGGACCCTGTACAAGGGATTGCTATAACAATAACTAGCACGCCTTTAAGAATGGTGTGTTTTGAAATTTAACCCGAACCAACCCCGATAAATCGGGACTGCTCTATAAATTAAGGCAATAAAAGAGAATGCTTGAATAATAATGGGGCTGGTGGGTCCACGGGGATTCGAACCCCGAACCAACCCCGATAAATCGGGACTGCTCTATAAATTAAGGCAATAAAAGAGAATGCTTGAATAATAATGGGGCTGGTGGGTCCACGGGGATTCGAACCCCGAACCAACGGCTTAAAAGGCCGCTGCTCTACCATTGAGCTATGGACCCGATTTTATTAACTCTTCTATGTAAACTCGGCTCTTATTTCTTTTTAAATATATTTCTCTTTTAATTGCTTCAGTCTTATTGTCACACTCTTCACTGTATACTAATTTCCAAGGTCTTTTCTTTCTTGTATAACCTTTCTTACCAAAGTTATGTTCATATACTCTTCGCTCCAAATTATCCGTATAACCTATGTAATATGTATCATCAATCTGACTTTTTAAAATGTAAATATTATACATTCATCCCGAACCAATCCCGATAAATCGGGACTACAACCATTAAGTTATGAACCCGATTTTAGTGGTCGCGCCTGGACTTGCTCAACTCAGACTTGCCGGTACGTTAGTAGCGGCTTAGACTGAGTTAGTCCCGATTAATGCAAAGCATAAATCGGGGAACCACACACTTCATTTTCAAAGAGCTACTCAAGAACTGTGGTCGCGCCTGGACTTGAACCAGGGACCTTCGCAATGTCAATGCGACGCTCTAGCCAACTGAGCTACGCGACCATTTCTTAAAAACGCAAACCAATTACCCTTAGCCCACTAATACTTTACCAACAAAACATATATTCCAAAAGAACAGGGAAATTATAACACAGACAGAAGCTGACTTACAATTTATTAAAACTCGCTTAAGACCTTTCTAACATCCTATTCAATTTCAATCAACTTTCTAGAATAAGAGTCTTTAGTAATAAAGTCAGTTTTTAAATCTAAAGTTAGATTAATCCCTTCAACAACTCCTAACCAAATCCGCATTTGATATATATTCCTACCATAAACGACTACTGGGTGCGCTCGTTGGCTTCCCTTGAATATTTTGTGAGTTGAATATTTGATTACTTGCGAAGATAGGTTAGTAAATAAATCCAAGTGAATATGAGGTAGCCAATAATCTAAATAAAAATCATCCACATATTTTGTTGGTAAAAATTCGATCTGAGGTAATTTGTACTTATTTCCTAAAAAATACCAAAGCGCTGAATCCGTTGATTTCATTGTATAAATTGGCTCATCTATCCTTTTAGCTAGTGTTGTAATCCTTTCTTTTTCTTCTGAAAAGTTGTTAGTTAAATAACAAATACCAATATGGCAAAAATCAAGTACTGCACTTTCTTTATTTAAGAAATTTACAAAATTCATTAATAACTCCTTATCAACCACTGCATCTTTAAGCTTTGATTTATTCTTAATAAAACTTGAAAGTGGCTCACCTGCTACCCTTATCTCTTTATGGTTGATAGATAATAATTTAGAGTCTACTTTAGTTAAACCAGCATTATTATAGAGTAGCTTCAATGTATCTAATAAATAACTTGAAAAACTCATTGATTCCAATTTTAACAGACAATTTTTTTATTTACAGAATTCGATTTTACAGTCAGGGTTGAAATCTTTTAATTACATAGTTTTTGTCGCTGCTTTTCTTGCAAACAACTACTTCCCCTTTTTCAATGTAATGTTTACTAAACGTTAGGTTGACTGGTCTTTCCTCATTTAACAGCTCATATAATAGAATTGTTAATGGGTCACCATGCGAAACAAGAGCAATATCGTTATTGCTTTTTATATGTTTGTTAAAAACCCGTCGCATTCGCTCTAGCATAAGCTCGGGCGCTTCCTGCAAACCCGGTTTATATATATCTTTGTATGGATTACTTGGCGGCATTTTTTTGCCCTGCAATTTAGCCTCTTTAACTTCAATTAAATCAGAATCAATATAAACATGAGAGTTCGTAAACGAAGCAATTATTTCTGCCGTTTGCACTGCCCTAATAATTGGACTTGAATAAACTACTAATTTTTCAGATCGATCTTTAAGCCATAAGCCTATTCTTTTGGCTCGCTCGCGTCCCCTGGCAGACAACGTGACCGGTAAATGAAAGGCATAAATATTGTTCGGGTTATCATATTCACAATGTCTAATAAGGAAAAGCATAGTCATATAATATGAAACATTGATTAATTCCTCAACTTAATTGTTTATTAAATTAAATTAAATTGCTATACTTTTTATTCTATGGAAATAATCATGGGGATAGTTAATTTTATTCTTCATATAGATGTGCACCTTGGCGAAATCATAGCCGCTTATGGCACAATTACTTACGTTATTCTGTTTCTGATTATATTTGCCGAAACCGGTTTTGTATTTACTCCGTTTTTACCGGGCGACTCATTGCTTTTTGCGACAGGCGCGTTTGCAGCCTTGGGTTCGTTCAATGTTGTAGTCTTGTTAATAGTGTTATGGATTGCAGCTTTTTTAGGCGACACAGTAAACTATTGGTTTGGTCATTTTTTTGGCCAAAAAATAATCGATAACCCCAAAATTCCCTTTATTAATCAGGAACATATAGACAAAACTCAAGCATTTTATAAAAAATATGGCGGAAAAACCATTTTCATGGCTCGCTTTGCCCCTATTATTCGTACCTTTGCTCCATTTGTTGCGGGGGTAGGCAAAATGAAGTACAGCCGCTTCATGACATTTAACGCTTTCGGTGGTTTAGTTTGGGTTTTTAGCTTTGTACTTCTCGGTTATTTTTTTGGCAATATTCCTCAGGTTAAAGACAACTTTACTTTCATAATTTTAGCAATAGTCGTGCTATCGCTTATGCCTATTTTTATTGAATTTATCAACAGCAGAAAAAGCAAATCGGCAGTTAAAAAAAGTTAGAGTAAAACTTTTATTTTCTTATTAATTATTTCTTTGGTTTTTTCTTCATTTTGGAAAGCGCTATCTCTACAACTTGATCCATGTGGTCAACAAATTTAAAGTCTAAGCCCTTTAATGTTTCTTTGGGAATTTCCACCAGATCTTTTTTGTTTTCTTTTGGTAATATTGTTGTTTTAATTCCAGCACGATGCGCTGCAATTATTTTTTCTTTAACACCGCCAATTTCCAGTACTCTTCCTCTTAACGTTACCTCACCTGTCATGGCTACATCTTTTCTAACCAATCGCTTTGTAAGAGCAGAAATGACTGCAGTTGTAATTGCAATTCCAGCTGAAGGGCCGTCTTTAGGCACTGCCCCCTCGGGAACATGAATGTGAATATCTATTTTTTCAAAAAAGTCTTTTTTTAAACCCAGTTTTTCCCATCTTGTTCGCACGTATGTTAGCGCAGCTCTTGCCGACTCTTTCATCACGTCCCCCAATTGCCCGGTTAGTGTTAAATTACCTTTTCCCGGCATTTCCGAAACTTCTACAAAAAGTATCTCGCCTCCGGCCTGAGTCCAGGCCAGTCCGGTAGACATACCAATTTCGTCGTGCTTCTCTGCCATTGATTTGCTGTATTTGTATGGACCTAAATATTTTTCAATATCTGTTTCGGTAATAGTTGGTTTTATTTTGGCTTCTGTTAAGGTTTTTCCTTTGTCGTGACTTTCGGCTATTTCTCTCGCAACTTTACGCATTACTTTTGCAACTTGCCGCTCTAATTCTCTTACTCCTGCTTCTCGGCTGTACCGCCTTATGATTAAACGTAATGCTTTGTCATTAATATTCACCCCATATTTTTCCAACCCGTGCGCCTCTCTTTGCTTTTCAACTAAATAGTTCTTGGCAATAGCAAACTTTTCATCTTCGGTGTACCCAGGAAAGTGAATCACTTCTAGCCGGTCTAAAAGAGCCGGCGGAATTGTATCTAATACATTGGCCGTTGTAATAAACATGGCTTTAGATAAATCAAAACTCACTTCCAAATAATGGTCGGAAAAGGCATGATTTTGTTCCGGGTCTAGCGCCTCAAGCAAAGCAGACGAAGGATCACCCCTAAAATCTCTTCCCAACTTATCAATTTCATCAAGCATAAAGACAGGATTTTTAGTATTGGCTTGCTTTATTCCTTGTATAATTCTACCGGGCAAGGCACCAACATATGTTCTTCTGTGGCCTCTTATTTCTGCTTCATCCCGAATTCCACCAAGCGAAATTTTTACAAATTTTCGGTTAAGTGAACGAGCAATAGATTTACCCAACGACGTTTTTCCCACACCAGGCGGGCCAACAAAACAAATAATCGTTGGTGGTTGAATATCCTTGGCTTTGCGCTGCTTTGTTGATTCTTTCTCTTGATTGATTTTCCTCAATTTCATAACAGCCAAGTATTCAAGGATTCTTTCTTTAATCTTTTTTAAACCATAATGATCCTCATTTAGTGTTTTTTCTGCGTCTTTTATATCAATGTCGTCCGATGAAAACTTATTCCATGGTAACTCTACAAGCCAGTCAATATATGTTCTTAAGTATGAAGCTTCGGGGTTGTACTGAGACATCTTAGCTAAGCGTTCCAGCTCTTTTAAAGCTTTTTCTTCAACATCTTTTGGCATTTTTGCCTCTTTAATTTTTCTACGGTATTCTGTGTTTTCCTTGTCTTCCTTGGTGCCGCCCAGTTCTTTCTCGATCGTTTTCATCTTTTCTCTTAAAACATTTTCTCGTATTCCCTTTTCAAATTGTTTTTGTGTTTTTGCACTTATCTTCTTCTCTATTTCTAAAACTTTAAGTTCTTTTGAAAGATAATCAATTTCCTTTTCTAATCTATTCTTGGTACTGTTTTCCATTAATAAATCCTGTTTTTCTTTAGAGCTAATATCAAGTACCGCCGCAACTTGGTATGAAAACTCAAGAGGGTTTAAATCTGAAAATACGTTCATTAAAGCAATGAAGTCTATTTTTTTCCCTAAGTTAATTGCTTTTTTTAATTCGTTACTCAAGTTTAATACCATTGCCTTGATTTCTTCACTCGTCTCTATATTGTCTTTAACTTCTTCGTATTCAGCTGCTAAATATGGTGTAAGCTGTGTATATTTTTTAATCAAAACCTTCTTCATTCCTCTGACTAAAACTTGAAGTTCTCCATGTTCCAGCGCAGCATAGCGTTCAATATTGATTAAGACACCGATTTTATAAGTATCTTCGGCCTGGGGGTCGTTTATTCGCGAATTTTTCTGGAGGACTAAAATAAGTTTTTTACCACTCTTTAATGCAGCTTCAAACGCTTTGATAGTTTTGTCTCTACCAAAAATTAATGGAGCCTCGGTATAAGGATAGACTAAGCCATCCCTAATTGGAACTACCGGTAAATCTGTTAGTTTGTTAGTTGTACTTATTATTGCCATTTCTTAGCAGTATATAATATTGATTGCTAATTTTCAACTATTTATATCGATTTAATATTGGCTCAAAATCGGTAAATCTTTTATTAGCTAGCAAACCTTTTGAAGGTATTTCCGGTATCTGACTTGTAAAAACCGGCTGGTCTTTTTTTTGATAAATAATACCAATCGGGTAACGTTCTTGCCTACTACTTTCTTCAATTAATTGAAAAGCCTTATTCTTATCAGTAATATCGTGATCTTGAAGATTGAAAATTCTGCTTAAGTAATATTTGAACGTATTTTTTTTATTAAAAGTAATACATGGTTGTAAAATGTTAACTAACGAAAATCCTTTATGCGCAATCGCCGCTTCGATAATCTCAATTAGTTGAGGAATATTGCCAGCAAAGGCTTGAGCAATAAAAGTAGCACCTTGTGTTAAAGCTAATGATAATGAATTAATTGGGGTTTCGACAATTCCTTCCGGAGTCGATTTTGACTTTGTGCCCTTTAAAGAAGTTGGTGAAACCTGACCGGTTGTTAAGCCATATGTTTTATTGTCGTGAACAATAACATTAATATCATGATTGCCTCGGCAGGCATGTAAAAAGTGATTACCGCCTTCGCCATATGTATCCCCGTCCCCCGCAATCACTACCGCCAAACCTTTTGGGTCGGCAATTTTTACACCAATTGCCGTTGGTATAGCTCGACCATGCAGAGAGTGTATAGCAAAAGCGTTAATAAAATCGTTCATATTGCCCGAACAACCAATCCCAAATATAATATAGGTACTCGACGGGGTGTATTTTCCTTTAATAAGTGCTGTTTTAATTGAAGCTAAAATACCCCAATTACCACAACCCGGGCACCAGGTTGGGCTATGAGCATCAAATATATTATTTCCCATTTTTCTTGAAACTATAAAATTTATTAACAATCTCCTCTGGCCACCAAGGTCTGCCATTGTATTTTAGCCAAACACTACCTATTTCTATACCTGTTTCCGCCAATAATAGCCTTCCAAATTGCCCAGTTGCATTATTTTCAATTAATATATACTTCTTATTTTTGGAAAAAAGTTTTCTTAATTTATTTTTATCCATTGGGTACAAATATGAAAAGTGAATTAATGCTACCGGCTCTTTTATTAGTTTAATTGCTTCTAAAGCTGCTCCTTTCACACTTCCCCAAGTTATAAACACAAAATTTGCCTGCTCAATATTGCCATAAATACTGGGCATTTGAAAATCTGTTTTCAAATAGGTTTGTATTTTCCTACTTCTTTTATCAACTTGTTCAACCCTGTCTTTTGATAACTCCGAAGTATGTCCATCTTCACCATGCTCATAAGAATTAGCCTGATAATAAGCTGTATAGTTGTTAAAGATTAAACGTGGTGAAATTCCGTCTTCTACCAATTTGTACCTGAGATATTTTTTTTCTTGGCTTTTTGTAATTGTTTTACCCCTGTTTGGTTGATAATCTTTTAATAGCTTTAGCGTGTTCTCTTGGTTAAGAGATTGGTGAGATTCAGAAAGCAGTTTATCTACTAATAATATTACCGGAGTCTGATAAATATCTGCTAAATTAAAGGCTTTTAGCCCAAGCTCTAAAGTTTCATGAACGTCCCCCGGAGCCAGTACAATTTTAGGAAATTCACCGTGGCCTGCATTAACTGCAAAAAGTAAATCTGCCTGCTCGGTCCAGGTTGGCATACCGGTTGCAGGCCCAGGTCTTTGAGACAAAAATACTACTAAAGGCAATTCTGTTACTCCAGCTAAAGAAATTGCTTCTGTCATTAAAGCAAAACCACCGCCAGAAGTACCAACAGCAGATCGAACCCCAACAAAAGATGCTCCTAAAGCATTATTAATCACGGCAATTTCATCTTCAGGGTGCCTTACAACTAAACCCGTTTCTTTCTGTAGAGCAGCAAGAGTTGATAAGACAGATGAAGCTGGTGTCATTGGGTAAGCGGCATAAAACCTACAATCTGCTGCAACAGCCGCCACAGAAAAAGCATCATTGGCTGTCATTACGTATTTCGTGTTTACTACTTCTTGTTTAGGAAGTGATAGCAATAACTTTGGAAAGTTTAATTGTATATAGTTATATCCTTCTATAAACAATTGCTGATTAGAACTAACTATTTCTTTACTCTTATTTTCAAATTGCTCTTCTATTAATTTTAAAGCTGTCTTTGAATTAATACCAAGTAGAGCAACTGAAGCCCCTAGTACCAACATATTGGTCATAACAACCGAGGCATCATTCTTTGTTAGCAGTTTTTGTAATGGCACAGCCACTAATTTAGATTGAGAAGCACCGGGCTCAAATTCTTCTGGATCAAAAATTATATAAGTTTTTTCACTTAGTCTGGCTTTATTTAACGCATAGGTTTGCTGATTCAAACAAACCAATACGTCTATGTTTTTAATAGTAGAAAAAATGGGTGTTTTTGAAATAGCCACTTCATAAGTATTTAAACCGCCTCTAACTAGTGACGGATACTCGGCATAATCAAAAATGTGGTACCCCAAACGGGTAGCTACTTTTGCAAGAAGTAAACCGGTTGTCATAATACCTTGCCCTGCCTCTCCACCAATTTTCCAAAGCAAAGTAGGCTGGTTATTTTTTTGGGTAGATTCTTTTTCCGTTTTCATCTTCAATAATTATTGCAGCAACAGGGCAAGCCTTAGCAGAATCTAGGATTGTTTCTTTTGAATCTTTTTCAGCAGTATCTAAAAAGACCGCCTTTCCTTCTTTATCTAATTTATATGTGTTCTCGGCAACAGCAATACAAGTTGCAACACCTATACATAATTTTCTATCAACCCAAACTTTCCAACCATGAATATTAATCGGACCGGATGGGTTTCGTTTTTCATTGCTTTTCATAAATTTGATTTTATCAAATAAACATTTTCTGTGTTTTAATTAGTGCTATGACTAGTTTATCTATGTCTACCATATTATTATATAAGTAAATCGAAGCTCTAACTGTCGAGGAAAGGTTAAAATGCTGATGCAGCGGCATAGCGCAATGACTGCCGGCTCGAACACAAATATTTTCCGAAGCCAATACCTGACCAATGTCGTGTGAATGAATTTTATCATGATAAAAAGAAAGAATTCCGACTTTGTTTTTTATGTCTGACGGGCCAATAATTTTAAAGTCTGTTTCAGTTATAATTTTACTGATTAATACTTTTAGCAACTTCTGTTCATGTTCTAAAATACTAGGCATACCAGCTTTCTCCAGATAATTCAAAGCTGCGCCCAACCCTATTACACCGGCAATATTTGGTGTTCCTGCTTCAAATTTATAAGGAGCATCTTTATATGTAGTTTGAGAAAGAGAAACCTTCTCGATCATTTCGCCACCAAATTGAAAAGGAGTCATTTGCTGCAGTATATGTTTTTTACCCCACATCACCCCAACTCCGGTTGGTCCCAACATCTTGTGTGCCGAAAAAACCAATAAGTCACAATCCAGATTTTTTACATCTATTGTTAGGCTCGGTACCGCTTGCGCAGCGTCGATAACTATATAAACATTTTTATTAATCGCCCGAATGTCCTTGATTATTTTTTTAATTGGATTAATAGTCCCCAGCACATTTGAGACATAATTAAGGGCAACAATTTTTGTTTTTTTATTTATTAATTCTTCTATTCGATTTTTATTGAACATAGGCATATTACCGTTTTCATCAACATCCACCACTTTTAGAAACGCCTTGTTTTCGAAAGCCAATTGTTGCCAAGGAATAAAGTTAGAATGATGTTCAGCAACAGATGTAACAACTTCAGAACCCGAGCTAATTACTTGCCTACCTAAGGTATACGCAACTAAGTTTATCGCTTCGGTAGTACCCCGAACAAAGACTACTTCACTACTATCTAATGCATTGATATGTTTAGCAACTAATTCTCTCACTTTCTCAAATTCTTCACCGGCTTTTTCCGAGAGTCGGTAAACACCTCGAAAAACATTAGCACTGTAATTTGTGTAATATTCAGTAATCTTATCTATAACAACCTGTGGTTTTAATGTTGTTGCTGTTGAATCCAAATAAACTAATGTGGGGTGATTTTTAAAAATTGGAAAATCGTTTTTAATTAGCTTTGTTATTGACATATTTTTCTTTATTTACAAATCTGGTTTTAGTCTTCCGGAGTACAATCTACACAGTGACTGCTAAATGAGTCTTCCATAATTGTCTTTTCTTGTTCTTCAACATTCTCTGTCTGACCCGGCTTGGCTAATTTTCCGGTTTCCTTGTCTATAAATACCTTTTTTTTAGTTACTTTAATGTCGAAGGCATTTGTACCTCTTTGAGTATATTCAAAACGCACTTCACATGGTTTTTCTTCACCCTCTGCAGTAGACACCGGCTTACCTGTATCTATGCACACTTCTCTACCGATCACCCCTTCCGGTTTCTGTGGCCATAAATCAGGTTGATCCTTCAATACAAATTGCATAACCTTATTCCATATCGGCGCCGCTCCCGTTACGCCCGAAACTAAATACGGATTCATCTTTTCACTATCGTTGTTACCAACCCATACAATAGTAAGAAAATTAGGAGCATAACCAATTGTCCAGTTATCTTTTAACTCATCAGTCGTTCCGGTCTTTACCGAAACTGCTTTGTGTTTTGGGAGCACCAAAGCAGAGCTTGGGCCAAAGGCTTGGGTTCTAGCAGCATTATCTAACAATATATGCGATATTAGAAAAGCTGTCGATTTACTTATTACCCGTTCACCCTCAATAGTTAAGAAATTTGGAAATTCAAGCGGTTTTCTAATATTTTTTACATAGTTGGGATCATTATACTGATATATAATTTCCCCATGCCGATCTGTAACTTTAATTATTGATACCAAATCTTTCGGAACTCCTTGATTAGGAAAAGCGGAAAAAGCTTTAGCCATATCAACCATCTTTACCTCGCCGCCGCCTAATGTTAGTGACAAGCCATAATTAGAGGGATCATTAAAAGTAGTAATACCAAAAGCTGAAGCTGAGGCTATAAATTCGGCCACTCCATTTAGTGCAAGCATTTTTACCGCTGGAATATTAAATGAGTTGGCAAGGGCAAAACGCAATTGTACCGGTCCATGAAACTTACCATCGTAATTTTTAGGGCAATATGGCCTTTGTCCGGCTACATTAAAACAAGTTGCAGTGTCTAGAAATACCGTTGCGGGATTAACTAAACCCCTGTCAATTCCAATAGCATAATTTATCGGCTTAATCGAACTTCCCGGTTGCCTAAGTGCTGTAGTTACGTTG
>CAYPVH010000006.1:0-116619 GCA_964414145.1 uncultured Gammaproteobacteria bacterium | reverse complement strand
TTCATGGTTAGTACTATATCATACATCTGTCAATGAATATCGTGACAGATACAAGTATTACGTTCTTCATAGTTGTTAATTTCCTATTATTATCGCATATTGAAAGCGGTTGGTTTGTTAATATATAAAATATGATTTTACTACACTGTTGTTGTGCCAATTGCGTTCTTGATTTTATTGATAACCTATCCAAAAAACCAGACTTAACTCTTTATTATTATAATCCCAATATTCATCCACGCTCGGAATATTTGGCCCGGCTAGAAGCAATAAAGAAGGTAAATAAATTATTAAACAAGAAGTTGGTGGTTGCAGATTACCGCCCGGAGGAATACTTTCAGGCACAAAAAAAACTAAATAATGCTGACATAATGACTGATAAGCGTTGTGCCAACTGTTGGGCTTTGCGACTAAAAAAAGTATTTGCTTATGCCGCACAGAACGAATATCCTTCTGTTTCAACTACATTGCTACAAAGTAAATACCAAAATCAAAAGCAAATAATTGAAATTGGAAAAAATCTGGCCAATATTTATTCACTTAAATTTTTTGTTCCGGGTTTAGTTAAGTGTCGAACAATAAGAAAGGGTTTTTATAAACAAAACTACTGTGGTTGTGTTTATTCTTTAAAAGAAAAGCTGGAAAACAAATATAGAAAAGCCGCCTTCTAAATTGTTATAATCGAAAAAAGTTATATGGCAACTAATAATAAAAGAATACCATGTGGCGGTGGTCCTAAATACCCAGAAGAAACATATTTTACAATTATTTTTTCTGAAGATTCTCGTGACTTAACTCACCTAATTCCACTCCACTTTGTTTCGGAAAATATCTATGAAATTAGCCACTTAATAAAGCAAATGGAAGTGAAGAGCCAATCAGATTTAAGAATTAGCCAAAATGCTATATTAGTCCCTTTAAAACTAGACTCATTATTACCGGTTAGGCAAAATAGCTGCAAAAACAAAGCGTGTATTTATTCAAAATGGTACCGAATGAAGGCTTTTTTGGAATTACTGAAAAGCCCATCGTTTTACAACATTATGGTGTTACCTTCTTTTTATATAAATAAAAAATGGCATTTTTTAGCGGAATTCCCGTTTAGCATAACGTCATCAAACAAAGTCTATGAATATTACTTTAAGCACTCATCACCCTTATTAAACAATGACATACAGTATTTTGCGCTCTACAGTTGTAGTAAGCCCATTGTATATAACTGGAAAAAAGATTTGCAAGAAAGTAGTTTGTTGAAATCAAAACAAGCAATAAATATTAAGAATGATTTATAAAAAAAGAGCTATGTAAAATTTTCAAAGAAAATATTTTTAGGTGTTATGCTTAAATCTTTTTGCAAAAATTGCTTTACACTTTCAACAGTTGTTGGTCTGCCGCAGACGTAGAATTCAGTATCTTTAAGAGATATTTTCCCCGACAAATATTGTAGATAATTCTGGACTCTACCATTGTGAATGTCTGTACCTTTTTCTAAACATCTTGAAAGGCAATATGTATAACTGAAATAACTATTTTCTTTAATTATTCTACTAAGTATTTCCCTATTATAAATGCAGCCAATATCTGATAAACCCCAGAGCAAGGAATACTGATTACTAAATTTGTTTTCGGTTAAATGCCTAATCATTGAAAGTAAGGGAACAATTCCGGTACCTGTGCCAATAAATATTTTTGGCCGATTGGTATTTTGTAGTGTAAACAGACCAATTGGTGCCCGAAAGGTAACAGAATCACCCACTTTTAAACCGTGCAAATATTTAGATCCAATACCGTTGGGTGTAATGTCTACGATTGTTTCAAGTTTTGTTTTTTCAGAGGGCGGCGAAGAGATTGAATAAAGTCGATAAACATTATGAACATGAAGCATAAAATATTGGCCGGCTAAAAATTGAATGGTTTTTGGCGCTTCCAGACTAAATAAAAAGCGATAAATTTTATTAGGAATCAATGTATCAACTTTATTAACAATGGCGCGATAGGTATTTAACATTGAATGAATAGTATAGCAAAAGACAAGCCTTATAATCTATAATACAACCTATGACGTTTAAAAAAACTTTGTCTGTATGTATGGCAGTTAGTAACGAAGAAGCCAACATTGGTCGCTGCATTAAGTCGGTATACCAATTGGCTGACGAGGTTATTGTTGTTGATGGTGAGTCTACAGACAAAACGGTTGAGATCGCTAAATCTTTCGGTAGTAAAGTTAAGGTTATCCATGCCAAAAATGTTGCTATGTTTCACAAAAACAAACAAATTGCCTTGGATAACGCTAGGGGAGAGTGGATACTGCAGCTCGATGCTGATGAGGAAGTAAGCGCCAAACTAGCAGAAGAAATAAAACAAGCAATAGCAGAAACTGAAATAAAAAATTCTGTACCTGAGGCAAATTGGTTACCCAGGTTAAATTACTTCTTGAACCGACCTTTAAGAAAGGGTGGTCAATACCCGGACTATACATTAAGGCTTTATAAAAATGGAGTAGCTCATTTTCCTTGTAAATCAATTCATGAACAGGTTGAAATTAGTAAAGGCAAACAGGTTGGATATTTAAAGTCACCACTATACCATTATCCGTACCAAAATATGAGTTCTTATATTCAAAAATGGGACAGGTACTGTACTTTTGAAGCAACTGTTTTGAAGCAATCAGGTAAGAAAATATCTTTTACAATGTTTATAAATTTTTTTATAGTAAAACCAAAGTGGTGGTTTTTTAAAACTTATTTTAGGCACCTTGGTTTTCAAGATGGGTTTGTCGGTTTTGTATTTTCTCTGTTTTCTTCAATACGTTTTTGGTTAATTTACATAAAACTATATGAACAAACAAAGAATTAATAAGTTGAAAGTGGCAATTGTTCACGACGCCTTTAATGAATATGGAGGTGCAGAAAGAGTAACGGAATTGCTTTATAATATTTTTGAAGGGGCGAATGTTTATACGTCGGTGATCAATAAAAAGCGACTTTTATTTCATTGGCAACGCTTAAAAGATTGGCGCTTTAATATTTCCTGGTTTGGAAAAATTCCTATAATTAATCGGTATCTTTCTTTTTTTAGATTTTTGGCCCCATATATTTGGGAAAGTTTTGATTTTTCAAACTACGACTTGGTAATTTCGTCTTCTGGGTGGTTTATGAGTAAAGGAATTATAACTCGACCGGAAACTGTACATATTTCCTATGTTCACCACCAGAATAAGTATCTTACATTTTACGAAACTCCCAATAATTGGAAAAATAACTTTTTTAAGCGAATTTATGGATATGTCGTTGGCACACCTCTTCGAATGTGGGATTATTTGGGTTCACAGCGACCGGATATATTGGTAGCTAACTCAAATGAAACCAAAAAAAGAATTAAAAAATATTATCGCCGAGAAGCTAAGGTTATATATCCACCTGTTTATGACCCACAAGTTAAAATAAGTCAGAAACTTGAGGGAACAGAGGATTATTACATTAATGTAAATCGATTAGCTAAACCAAAACATGTTGAAGTACTAGTCAAGACTGCAAATAAACTTGGTATTACGCTTTATATAGTTGGTGGTGGCCAAGAATACAATTATTTAAAGTCGATTGCTAAAAAAAATGTGATATTAACCGGTGAAATTTCAGACATTGAGCGTTCGCGGTTGTATTTGGGAGCAAAAGGATTTTTATTTGCGTCGGAAGATGAGGAATTTGGTATTGCACCGGTTGAAGCAATGATGTATGGAATTCCGGTAATAGCTTACAAGAGTGGTGGTTTAAAAGAGATTATTCAAGATGGTAATAACGGTTATCTGGTTGAGTCTTTAGAAGTTGAAGACTTCATAAGTGTGATTAAAAAATTTGAAAAATCTAATTTTAAGTTTATGTCGACTAATGCCCATAAGTCTGCAAAAAAATATACCGAAAACATGTTTAAAAATAATATTTTACAGCTTGTTACGGAGACCCTAAAAAATGCTTGAGTTGAAGAATCTTGAAGTAAGCTTTAAAACCAAGAAAATTGTTAAGGATGTTTCTTTAGAGTTAAAGAGGGGTGAGTTAATTGTTTTAATGGGCCCGAATGCCTCGGGGAAATCTACTTTGGTTAATGCTGTTAGCGGTGACCCTGATTATATTATCAACAAGGGTGATGTTTTTCTTGATAGTGCCAGAATTACAACTCATGGCTTATCGGATAAGGTTAAGAGTGGGCTTTTTGTAGTCTTTCAGAATCCTGTTGGAATACCCGGAGTAAGTGTTACAAAAATCTTCAGAGAAGTAAAGCCTGCACTTTTTCAACAACCAGGCGAATTTATGAAGCAACTAAGACAAATTGGCAAAGAATTGAACTTAACAGAAAGTTTGTTTTTAAGAAGTTTAAATATTGGCTTTTCGGGGGGAGAGAAAAAAAAGATGGAATTTATTCAGGCTTACTTTCTAGCCAACAAATACTTAATTATTGATGAGGTTGATGCAGGGTTAGACGCAGACTCGATTAAAAAAATAGCATTGAAGATAACGGAATTGCTGGAGAAAAAAATAGGAATCTTACTGATTACACACTCAACTAAATTAACAAAGTTATTGAAAGTCAGTAAAGTATTAGTAATGAAAGAAGGAAGAGTTATAAAAACAGGAAAAAGAGAATTAATTGATTTAATTGATAAATACGGTTATTCAAAAATAGAGAATACATAACTAAATAAACAAATCTAAATTATGCAAAAAACTGCAGAGGAAAAATTAAAGCGCGGCTTGGATAAGTCTATTGTTGAAAAGATTTCGAAAATTAAAAAAGAACCGGCCTGGATGACAGAAGTACGGCTGAAGGCACTGGAAGTTTTTTATAAAAAAGCTATACCGCTATGGGGCCCAGATTTAGACAAGCTAAAATTTAATACCATTCGCTATTATATTCGTGCTGTAACAAAAGCGGTTAGAAGCTGGAAAGATTTACCCAATGAAATTAGGCAAACATATGAAGAAATTGGTATACCGGAGGCGGAAAGAGATTTTTTAGCTGGAGTAACGGCACAGTATGAGTCCGAGGTAATGTACAAGTCGTTAAAAAAGGGGTTGGAAAAAAAAGGGATTATATTTACCGATACAGATGCTGCGCTTCGAAATTACCCCAGTCTGTTTAGAAAATACTTTACTAGGCTGGTTAGTATTGACGACAATAAATTTGCCGCACTCAACACTGCTGTTTGGTCTGGAGGTAGTTTTTTGTATATTCCTAGAGACGTTGAACTTGAATTACCACTTCAGGCGTATTTTAGAATCAACAGTGAGGGAATGGGGCAGTTTGAAAGAACTATTATCATAGCTGAGAAAGGTAGTAAAGTTCATTACATTGAAGGTTGTAGCGCCCCGATTTACAGCCAAGCATCGCTTCATGCGGCAGTTGTGGAAGTGTTTGTTGGGCAAAACGCCCGGGTTCAGTACACAACTATTCAAAACTGGAGCAAAAACGTTTATAACTTAGTAACCAAAAGAGCTAGGGTAGAAAAAAAGGGATTAATGCAATGGGTAGACGGCAATTTAGGTTCTTATAAAACTATGAAGTACCCAGCCTGTATTTTAGCTGGTGAAGGAGCCAAGGGGGAAATGTTATCTTTAGCCTACGCTTCAGATAATCAAGAGCTGGATACTGGGGCTAAGATGATTCATTTGGCAAAAAATACAACTTCTCGGATTGTTTCAAAATCAATTTCAAAACAATCGGGAAGAAGTTCGTACCGAGGTTTAATTAAAATTAATAAGGGGGCTGTTAATGCCCATGGCAGTGCCGATTGTAGTGCCTTAGTTCTAAACAAAAATTCACGTTCCGATACATACCCAACAATAGTCAGCTATGAAGAGCAATCAATTATTGAACACGAAGCTAAAGTATCTGAGCTGTCTAGTGAACAATTGGTCTATTTGATGTCTAGGGGAATTAGCAAAACGCGCGCCGAGTCGTTAATAGTAAATGGTTTTATTGAACCGATTGTAAAAAAATTACCTCTGGAATACGCAGTTGAAATAAACAGGTTAATAACTAATGAGTTGGTAGGGGAGGTGGGATAAATGGAAAAACCACAAACAGAAATAGAAATATTTAAGAACCAGAAAAGTATTAGCATTATTTTGCCTAAGAATAAAAAAAAAGTTTTTTTGTTTTGCTATTCACTGGACGAGGGTAATATGGAAGTAAGCTTAGATGTTTTTTTAAAAACAGGCTCATCGGCATATTTAATGTTTATCTGTTTTATGAAAGGGCAAGCTTGTTTAACTTTAAAAACAACCCAAGAACACACTCAGAAAAATAGCTTTTCACAGCTATATGCCCGTACCGTTTTATTTGACCAATCAATATTTGATTTTACGGGCAATATTTTTATAAGTCGTGGGGCAGAAAACACTAAAAGTTACTTAAAAAATAATAATTTGCTTTTTAGTAACGGTGCTATTGTGAAAAGTAGCCCAAACTTAGAAATTTTAGCTAAAAAGATTGACTGTTCCCACAGCGCGTCGTCGGCATATTTAGACCAAAATTCGATAAACTATTTAATGAAGCGGGGTATAAGCCAAGACAAAGCAAAGCGACTGCTGGTTAAAGCCTTTTTTTTCGAGGTATTGCAGCAAGCTGTTAGTGCAGGAATAGATCAAAACAAAGCAAAACAAATTGAAAAGTCAATAGAAGCAGAAATAAATATATAAAAAATGGATAAACAAATTTACAGAGAAGAAATACTGGAACACTATAGAAATCCGCAAAACTTTTATAAACTAAAAAATGCAACTATGCATGCAAGCTTAAATAACCCGCTTTGTGGTGATAGTTTAACAGTTTACATATATATTGAAAAAACAAAAATAAAAGAAGTTTCTTTTCAGGGCGAGGGTTGTGCTGTTTCTATAGCCGCTGCCAGTATGATGTCTAGTGCCATAAAAGAAAAAAAAGTGAAAACAGTATTAAAGATGAGTAATGATAAGGTTTTAGACTTTTTGAATTTGAAGTTAACCCCCACAAGGCAAAAGTGCGCTTTGCTATTTTTTGAAGCGCTAAGAGTTGCAATTAGGAAAGCAGATAAATAAATAACTTTTACAAATGAAAATTTATTGATATAATGTTAATTCTATGGCGAAAACAGAAGACAAAAAACCAAAAAAATTAAAAGCAGAGAAAGTAGAAAAAAAAACTAAAAAAGCTGTGGCAAAAAAAACAGCTGCTGATAAAAAAACTACAGCAAAAAAAACTGCTCCTAAAAAAGAAGCTAAAGTTGAA
Organism: uncultured Gammaproteobacteria bacterium; assembly: GCA_964414145.1. Taxonomy (GTDB): domain Bacteria; phylum Patescibacteriota; class Microgenomatia; order UBA1406; family UBA1406; genus UBA1406. The sequence goes on along the minus strand of CAYPVH010000006.1, from coordinate 109,356 downwards.
AAAAAAACCGCTAAAAAAGTAGTCGCAGATAGCAATAAAGTTGCTGACGACATGGGCAAACAACAAATAATCGGTGAATTTGCTACCAGGCAAGGAGACACCGGTTCGCCGGAAGTGCAAGTTGCAATATTAACCTGGAAAGTAAAAAAATTACAAGAACATTTGGCAGAAAACGCAAAAGACAATCACTCAAGACGAGGGCTTTTGAAAATAATTTCCAAAAGAAGAAGAATTATGAAGTATTTGAAAGATAAAGACGAAACACGTTTCAATACTCTTGAAAACAAAATAAAGCAATACCAAACCAGCTAAGTATGAAGAAAATTACAAAAAAAATAGAACTAGGAGGTCGCGAACTAACCTTCCAGATAAACGAAGTTGCACAGCAATCCACAGTTTCGATCATTGCAAAGTATGGCGAAACAACAGTATTAACAACGGTAGTTATTGGCAGGGAAAACAAAGAACTTGGGTACTTTCCACTCAGTGTTGAATATGTTGAACGGTTATACGCTGGCGGTAGAATAAAGGGTTCTCGATGGGTTAAAAGAGAAGGAAAACCAACAGACGAGGCTATACTAACAGCTCGGCTAATAGACCGATCAATTCGCCCCCTATTTCCCGATTACTACAGAAATGAAGTTCAAATTGTAAATACGGTTTTATCTATTGACGGTGTTAATTCTCCAGAAATTGTTGCTGCTTTGGCTTCAACATGCGCTTTATCTTTATGCTCAATTCCTTTTAAAGGCCCAGTAGCCACAATTCGGCTTGGGTATTTAAAAGACGGTAAGGATGGTAAATCCCACTTTGTGGTAAACCCGACACCTGACGAAGAAGATTTGTCAAACCTAGACTTAGTGGTTTCGGGCATTAATGACGAGGTTGTAATGATCGAAGCTGAAGGTGAGGAAGTTAGTGAAAGCGTGGTGTTTGATGGTATAGAACTGGCTAGAAAAGAAATTAAAGAAATAATTAAGTTTTACACAGATATTCGAAAAGAATTGGGCGTTTTGCCGTTTAAAGGCGAGGTAGATAACAAAAAAGAAGAATTAGTTGAAAAAATATTGAAAAAGTATAAAGGTGAGTTAATGAAAATGCTCGAAGAAATGGCCGACAAGGAAAGTTCGAATTCCGGAAATGACGAATTAAAAACCAAAATAAAGGAAGAGTTTGAACTTGAAGACAAAGAACTGGGCGGAATTTTTGAAAAGATATTTAAAAAACTAATGCAAGTAAAAGTATTAACAGACAAAAAAAGAGTTGATGGGCGAGGTTTTGATGAAGTTAGAAAGATAGAGGCAAAGGTAGGCGTATTACCAAGAACTCATGGATCGGCAATTTTTAGCAGAGGTGTAACCCAGGTATTGTCTATTGCCACTCTTGGGCCGCTTTCGCTGCAGCAAATGATTGAAGTACCAAGCGGCGAATATTTAAAACGCTATATTCATCATTATTTTATGCCTCCATATTCTGTTGGCGAAACCGGTAGAATCGGTTTTCCGTCTCGACGTGAAATTGGGCATGGTGCTTTAGCCGAAAAAGGTATTGAACAAGTGTTACCGAGAGAAGAAGCTTTTCCCTACACGGTGCGGGTAGTTTCAGAAGTATTGTCTTCTAATGGTTCAACTTCGATGGCGTCAACTTGTGGTTCTAGTTTAGCCTTAATGGATGCGGGTGTACCTATTAAAGAACAGGTTGCCGGCATAGCCGTTGGCATTGTTCGTGAATCCAATGATAAGTACCAATTACTGACCGATATTTTAGGTATCGAAGACTTTTTTGGAGAAATGGATTTTAAAGTAGCCGGTACCAAGAACGGTATTACCGCTATTCAGCTCGATGTTAAAAAGAGCGGTTTAACGAGCGGCATGGTAAAAGAGACACTTGAGTTAGCCAGAAAAGCCAGGCTTTTAATACTTGAAGTTATGAACAAAGCCCTAGAAAAACCAAGGAAAGAGTTATCTAAATATGCGCCACGAGTGGAAATGCTTACTCCACCTGAGGAAAAAATTGGTGAAATTATTGGACCGGGCGGTAAAAATATTAAAAAACTAATTGCCGATACAGGCTGTGAAATTAACGTTGGCGAAGACGGCAAGGTTTCGGTTTCGGGTATTGACCCGGAAGCTGTGAAACAAGCGGTTGAAAGAATTGAAAGTATGTGTAAGGTGTACGATGTGGGTGATGTTTTTGAAGGGCAAGCAATTAAAGTTTTACCTTTTGGAATTGTAGTTGAAATTGCGCCGGGCAAAGAAGGCTTACTTCATGTAACCAGAATGGGCATGGGTTACGTTAAAGATGTTAACGAAATTTTTGCAGAAGGCGATAGGGTAAAAGTGGAAATTGAAGAAAAAGACGAAAGAGGCAGGCTAAAACTTAAATTAATTGAGCGCTTATAAACTAAGCTTGACCTAATAATAACTTGTGATAGAATTCACATAAGGGCCAAAAAAATTATGTTTTTTTGAAACTCCAGAAATGGAGTTTTTTTGAAAGTATTTATGATGTATTGCAAAATAATTACTAGTCTTATTTTAGGGTTAATCGACTCTAAAATTAACACCCCGCAGAAATGCGGGGCTTTTTAATGCCGCTGATGAAAAATCATGAACGTAGTACTGGGATTGATAGATATACACCTAGATTTGCTGATATTATGGGGACAGTTGGGTTAATGGAAAGTGATTTGGAAGTTATGCATAGATTAAGGGTAGATTTTAATGGTGCGGCATTTTGTCATGGTACTGCAGTGAACGGTAATCTTAAGCCTGAGTCTGATGTGGATTTTACGGTTATCGTGCCTGATAGAAATTTTGTTCCAGCAGTAGAGGCCCTTATGGGAGCGAATGGAAATATAAGAGTACCAGCTTCGATTTTAGAAGAAATAGACTATTTATCACTTAAACAAATGGCTGAATGCGGTAGGCAAGTAAGTATTCATCCTCAAAGAAGAGGTTTTAGATTTAATGGAATGCCATATGGAAGAGAGTTAAGGACGCATCCCAAGACTAATGGCGGAAAAAGTAGATATGAGAGAGTGTTTTACACAAAAACTGGCCAAGTACTTGTGGTTGATATGGTCTGTCCACAACAAGTTATTCCTGTAGACGATCGATATTTATATGTTAATTTTACACCTCAGACAGGTTATTTTACCCCAGATGTATTTGGAAAAAGACTGCATGTGCAAAATGGACCAGTATCTCATACTGGAGTTATGGGATTTGACGTAGCTCGTATTTGGCAAGTGGATGGGGTAACCGGGCAAACGGATGTGGTCGAAGACAGAAGAGATATAGCAGAAATACTTTTAGAGCATCATACTTTGTTTGGTGAAGGCCTAGAATTAGCTAAGGCATTAACGGACACACCTTTAACTGAAGGAGATAAGGAGGTTTATATGGATTTGGTAGGGTCAAGGATATTCAGAAATATTAGAGAACTTCTTGGTTTCACTAATCTAAGCATTCCAGAAGTAATAAGGATTATTCATACTGGTTTAGTTGCATTAGCTGAAGCAAGAAAGAGAGAAGATGGAAGTCTTAGGATGTCTTCAGAAGATATCGGCAAAGTTTTAGACAATCTAGTAGTAGCTGTATACGATTCAATGGCTAGAAATAACTCGTAAAAGCTAAATGACCAAGAATGGAACTTCCATCTCTTCTTTTGTTAATCCGCCATGATGACCAAAATAATTTACTTCAAACTTGGCTTTTTCATACCACCAAACCGATTCATTCATGTAAGGTAAAATAATCAGGTTAGCCAGCCTATTTAAAAGCTGGTTGGTAACATTGTTGCCAAAAAAACCTTTTTCCAGCATTTCTTGAGTAGTATATACTTCGGCTTTTCCCTTCAAGTGTTTTATAAGTATTTCTTTAGCTTTAATTAATTTATTCTCTTTAATATATAAAAACATATCACGGCAAGCACCAGCTGGCGCAAGTAATTCACCATTTTTGTTTGTTTGAATTAATTCTTTAATTTCAGGTACTTCTTTGTTTAAGTAAATAGTGTTTTTTGGGTTAATATTTGCCATGCCGTGATCGGCAGAAAGTAGAATAGTTACGTTTTTTTTGTTCTTTATTTGTTGGTAAAAAAGGTCTTCCAGTTGGGTAAATAGGTTATGAATTTCGGCGTTGTGTGTGGGGGAATCGGGCCCGTTAACATGACCGGCTGTATCTATTAGGTCATAATAATAGAAATAATATGTTGGGCCGGAGGTGCTATTTATTGTTCTTGTAAGCGCAGTTAAACCGTCGGCTAAACTTCGGTAGGGAATAGTTTTAGTGGCTCCTTCAAAAACAATATCTGAATAAGGTGAGGGGGTATAGTCTTTATATTGGAAAATATAAGAATCAATTTTGTGTTTCTTAAGCATTTTATAAATAGTGTTTTTTGGGTAGATTTGCTTGGGATTTATTCCGGTTGGTAGTAGGGTGTCTCTTTCTTTTTTGCCTGCAAACGAGAACAAAAGCGGAGCAATTATTGCGTCTACATACGGTTCATAATAAAACCACTCATGTATACCGCTTTGCCCCACATCTTCGGTTGTGTGAATTGTAGTAACGTGAGCGGCGGTGGTTGAAGGGAATTGACTGGTAAGTTTGGAAACAATTCCTTCTTTTAAAAACCTACTTAAAAAGGGGTAGTTTTTGTAGTGCTTTTCCCAAAATACCCAACCAAAGCTATCCATAAATAAAAAAACTATCTTTTCTGCTCTATTTTGTTTTATTGTATTTGTTGGTAGCTTTTTGGTTGAATTTACACCCAAAAGATTTAAAATAGTTCCTGGAATGTTAGCAAAAGAATAATTGCTGTAAGTAGGTTTAGTGAAGTGTTTGCTGAAAACAGAGCTATTAACAGTTTTAACAGATTGGGAATTTAGCATTGAAAAATTATAACAAACAGAAGCCGTATATTATTGGAATTTGTGGTGGAACGGGTGCGGGCAAAACTACGTTTATTAATAAGTTAAAAGACCACTTTAACAGTAAGGTTGTTTTTTTAACTCACGACAGCTATTACCATAATCTAGATCATTTAACCCTAGAGCAAAGAAGAAAGGTTAATTTTGATCACCCTAATTCTTTAGAAACTTCTCTTTTAATTGATCACTTGCATACACTAATAAAGGGAAAAGAAATAAAAGTTCCAATTTATGACTACAATACAAGTACCAGAATCGGAAGGTATAAAAAAGTAATGCCTAAACCGGTAATAGTTATAGATGGCATATTTTTGTTTACAATTGCTAAGTTACGCAACTTAATAGACTTAAAAGTGTTTATAGATGTTGAAGCCGATATTCGTTTGGGTAGGCGAATAAAGCGAGATATGGAAGAGCGGAGCAGAACACTAGACTTCTCTTTTAATCAATATATAACTATGTGTAAACCAATGCATAACAAGTTTGTTGAACCATATAAAATTTATGCCGACATTATTGTGCCAACCGGTGGGGAAAATGTAGAGGCTTACAATACATTAGTTTCTGTGTTAAAGGCAAAACTACACTAACTTTTCTAAAAAATACTCTTGCTATTTTTTGTGACGAATGACATAATAAAATATGGAGCACAAGCAGCTCTTTTTTTATTTTAAAAATATTTGTACCGCGCAATTTTTGCGCGGTTTTTTATTGAAAAATGACAGAGGTTATAGAAGGAAGTATACAAAGTAGATTAATTGATGAAGGAATAGTCGACAGCCGAGATCTAGAAGTTATTGACCAACTAGCAAGAAATGGTTATTCAGTAAGTGTACATGGTACTGCTATAAGTGGTCATCCTGAGAAAAAATCAGATGTCGATTTTGCTGTTATTGGTCCTACTGTGGCAATGCCTGATCATATTGCTAGCTTGTTAAGTATTGGAGATGCTAGGAGATTAACTGGTGTAGATTATATGTCATTAAAGGTAACTGGAGTAGGTACGGGAAGGTGTTTAAGCTTGCACGTTCAAGAACCAAGTTTTCGAAATCATTATCCGACAAAACCAATTGCGCTTGAATATCGATTACAACCAAAGGGTGGAAATGGTAGAAGCAAATATATTATGTCTGGATTGTCGCAAACAGGTGATTACTTATTATATCAAGTTACTTGTCCTCAAATGGAATTAGAAGGAGGTGCTGTTGTTAATGCTACTCCACAATGTGGCCCATTTATATTTAGTGAGAATGGTTTAGTTCCTGCCGATCCAAATTTTAGTCATTATGTATTTCCTGTTGAAGAAAGTATTTTAGGATTTGATATAAGAACTGGAGACGTTATTGAAACTAGATCGAGTGATGCCGTTGGCGTTACTGTATGGCAATGGGGAGTAGAGGCTTCAAAACTTTTATCAACTGAGCCTTACAATAATCAAGATGCTAATAAGCAATATGAACTAAATGTTTTACCGTTAAATAGAGTAATGTTAGCGCTTTTCAATTTTACGGGAATTGATCCAATAACACTTATTCCGTTATTAACTGTTACTGAAGCAAGAGCTAGATATAACGGTAATGGAAGCGCTAAGGTTACAGATGAATTTATAACAAAGTTAGCTAGTAAACTACAAGCTATAGCATCGACCTAATATTTACCATTCCATGAGGAATTTTTATAAAATTACCGTTCTGATAGTAAAAAAAACCAGCTGTAGCGGCTTGTAGTTGTTCTTGTGTTTCGATTTTTGTTTCTAGACTAGCAATAAATCTGAATGCTCTTATGATAGTTGCATGACTCACAACTAGTACTCTTCCACTTCTTAATTCTTGTTGGTAAGTAGTAATGATGTCTATAGCCTCTGACACCCGCTGTAAAAAATCAAGAAATGGTTCAGCGTTTTCTGGATGACCAGTCACCAATTGATATTGATAAGGGTTTTCTAGCCACGATTCGTGATCTTTATTGGCTTTAAGTGCGCTTATATGTTGACCTTCAAATTCACCAAATAGGTATTCTCTTAATTGTGGAGCTGTAAAAACTGGAATATTTCCACCTAGAGTACCTTGAATTATTTTTGCTGTTTGCTTTGTTCTTATCATTGGGCTTACTACAATTAAGCCAACATCGGAATGTTGTAACCTGATAGTTTCACCTAATTGTGCTGCTTCTATTTTTCCCCCTGCCGAAAGTTCTGGGTCTGTAGAGCCTTGTAGTATTCCCGCTTCGTTTAATGCTGTTTTTGCATGCCTAACCTGTAGCGTTTTTAAAAACAAATGCAGAGCTTCTCTTGTTGGGAGCCGTAATAAATCAGAGTTATGTGATATTCTTTCTGTTGTCATACTAGTAGATAGTTTTAATTTACATATTTTAACATACATAGTCTTTAACCAAATTTGTATATAATCTTTAAGTACCTCAGGCTTTTTATAAATTAATTATTTTTATGTCTAAAAAGTTTTATAGTGGCTTTGGCAATACCGTTAATTACCCCGAACATGGCGGAGCTACGGGCCTTTCATATGATGATGTTTTGCTTGTTCCCAATAACACTAATATAGAAAGAAGATCGGAAGTAACAACAGAAGTGCAATTTGGGCCTTATAAATTGGGCTTACCGATAATTTCGGCACCAATGGATACTGTTTCGGGGCCGGAAATGGTAATAAAGCTAGCCGAACTTGGCGCAATTGGTACTTTGCCAAGAGGAGATTTGCAAGAAAACTTATCTTATTGCAAAAAATTTAGTAAAGAAGATATTCCTTGTGTGTACTGCATTGGTATAAGAGATGGGTTTAATGCGGCTGAAGAGTATTACAATAGTGGGGCAAAAGTAATTCTGATAGATGTGGCTCACGGCGGTATGGGACAAGTAAAAACATTAGCCAAAGAAATAAAGACAAAGCTAAAAAATATTTGGTTGGTAGCTGGGAATATTGTGTCTACGGCTCAGGCCAAGGCTTACCAAGACGTTGGTATTAATACTGCCCGAGTTGGGGTGGGTCCGGGTGGGTTGTGTACTACCAGATTGGTAACTGGGGTTGGTTTTCCCCAGTTATCGGCTGTTTTTGAAACTGTTGAAACCGGAATTGATGTGATTGCCGACGGGGGAATAAGGTATTATGGCGACGTGGCTAAAGCTTTGGCAGCTGGTGCTAATATGGTAATGATTGGCTCGATGTTTGCCGGCACACTCGAAACGCCGGGCGAAATAATAGACGGCAACAAAAAAATCGTTCGAGGCCAGGCGTCTAAAAGCTATATGCAAGACAACAATGTTGATACCGGTATTCATCGCTCGGCAGAGGGGGTAACCAAATTGGTTGAAACCAAGGGCTCGGTATCTGAGGTTGTTGAAGGAATTAGCGGCGGTTTAAAAAGCGCCATGTCTTATGTTGGGGCTAAAAACTTGAAAGAACTAAAGGAAAAGGCTGTTTTTGTTCAAGTTTCGCCAATTGCAGTGGCCGAAAGCCAACCACATATAAAAGGAATTCAAATTTAGTGGTTATGCATCTGTAGTTCCTTAACTTTTACTTTTTGCAGAAGTTGTAAATTTTATATAATGACTCTACTATGGGAAGGCGAAAGGTAACTAAAATTCCATTTTTTAAAATAAAATTAAAGTCAAAAACTATTTATGGTATTTTTTCGCTTATATTTTTACTTTTTTTTGTGCTTTCAATACTATCCTTTAATCAAGAAGCAACACTTTTAAGTTTCCTAAATAATTGGCTTAATAATTCTTTTGGTAGGGTAGCAATCTTGTTTCCGGTAATTTTTTTGTTTGGGGCAGGTGTTATGGTTCAGAGCAAAAAATTTAAAGTAATTAAACCCAACTGGTTTTTAGGCTATATTTTGGTTTTTATTTCTAGCTTAATTGTGCTGGGTACCGGCGACGTTGGCGCGGCACTGTATTATGAATTTGAACAACTCTTGTCTCCGCCAGGAACTATAGCAACATTTTCATTTTTGTTTTTGGTTGGGGTTTTGATTGCCTTTGAAATATCTCTGCCTGATTTTGTAAAAAAAATAGCGACAGTACTTGGCTCTATGTTTGAACAACTTAAAAAGAGCATGATATCTGCGAAAGAAAAGAAAGAAAAGGCGGCTTTAAAAGCCGAAAAAGAATTTGTTGGCGGTGGGGTTAAAAAAGAATTACCTTTACCTATAAAAATTAATCCAGGGCAGGGAAGTGCAAAAAATATTCATTCTTCAGACGAACCCTTAATTAGTTCATCTACAAAAATGGTTACCGGAGAATGGAAATTTCCTCCATTATCTTTGCTCAATATTACGAAAGCGGAAGAAGCTGAACGAGGTGACGTTAAGAACAATGCCGACGAAATTGAAAGTGCTTTGGAAAGTTTTGGGATCAAGGCACGGGTGGCAGATATAAATTACGGCCCGGCAGTAACACAGTACGCTTTGCAAATTGCTAAGGGGGTAAAGTTAAATAAAATTACTTCGCTTTCTAATAATTTGGCTCTTGCTTTAGCTTCGCCTCACGGACTAATCAGAATTGAAGCACCAATTCCGGGTAAGTCACTGGTTGGTATTGAAGTTCCAAATATAAAACCGCAAATTGTTACATTAAAAACCATACTTGGTTTGCCTGAGTTTGCAGATAGAAGTAAGCATTTATTAATGCCGATGGGGCTAGACGTGTCTGGCGCACCAAAATCAATTCAGATTAATGAAATGCCTCACATATTAATTGCCGGAACAACCGGTTCTGGTAAGTCTGTACTTCTTTCTTCTTGGATTGCAACGCTGCTTTTCCGAACCACACCAGATGAACTTAAATTATTATTAATCGATCCAAAACGTGTTACTTTTATGCCTTTTGATGGCATTCCTCATTTATTGACTAATGTAATTACCGATCCAAAAGATACAATTTCCGCACTTAAGTGGTCGGTTAAAGAAATGGAAAACCGGTATAAAGAACTATCAGACGCAAAAAGTCGCGATATCATTTCGTACAACACCGCACAAACCGATGCCTCTAAAAAGATGCCTTTTATTGTAATTATTATTGACGAGTTAGCCGACCTTATGATGTACGCTTCAAAAGAAGTTGAAGACTCAATTACCAGAATTGCCCAGAAAGCCAGAGCAGTAGGAATTTATTTAGTTATAGCTACTCAACGGCCTTCGGTTGATGTGATTACCGGTTTAATGAAAGCAAACATTCCGGCAAGAATTGCATTTAATGTGTCTAGCATGATCGATTCGCGCGTAATTATTGATATGCCCGGCGCCGAAAAACTTCTGGGCCGAGGTGATATGCTATTTTTGTCTCCCAACAGTTCTAAACCAATGCGTATTCAAGGGCCCTATATTGATGATAAAGAAATTAACAACTTGGTTGATTTCCTTAAAAAAAATACCCAGGTAATTCATTACACCGAAGAAGTAACAGAACAAAAAGTGAAAACAATGATGGATACGAGTGGTAATGTATCTATTCAGTCAGACAACAGAGACCCACTTTTTGAACAGGCAATACAAATTGTTTGTGAAGCCAAAAAGGCTTCGGCTTCACTCCTTCAAAGAAGGTGTTCTATTGGCTATTCACGAGCGGCTCGGGTATTAGATGAGTTACAAGAAGCTGGAATAGTAGGGCCGCCTGACGGCTCTAAGCCAAGAGAAGTTTTAATTCATGATCCTTCGGAAGTAATGGAACAAACTCAATAATATGAAGAAATTTTCACACTTTTTACAGGAAAAAAGACAGTCATTGGGGTTTACCTTAGAGCAAATTTCCAAAAATATCAAAGTGCCAATTTGGCAATTAATTGACATTGAAAACGGGAATTGGAAAGCTTTTGCTTCATCTGCTTATTTAAAGGGAATTGTTAAAAAATATGCTGCAGCAATAGAAATTGATGATAAAAAAGCACAAGCCTTATTAAATCGAGAGCTAGAGAACGAAGAAGTTAAGTTTATTAGAATTTCAAAATATCAAGAAAAAGGTCGTCTTTTTTCTCCTAATATTTTATTTTACTTAATGATAATAGTATTTTCGTCGTTTTTCATCATACAATTGGTTATATTTTCACAAAAACCAAAGCTTGTAATTGAAACAGTTAACAAAACCGTTAAGGCGAACATGCCGCTTGTGATAAAAGGTAAAACAGAACCTGGTGGGTTACTTTTTTTGAATGACGAAAAAATATACCAGAATACAGAGGGTGAATTTGAAGAAGAGCTATATTTAAAAAAAGGTAAAAAGACCATCGTGATAAAAGTGCTTAGTAAAAATGGGCAGGAAAACGAGCAAGTGATCGAAGTTGAAGTCAAGTGAAAAAATAGTTTTGTAGTGTTGACATAAACATTTTTTTAGTGCAATATATTTGTTGATGAGTTTAGAAACATTGCAAATTGTTATTGTTGCTTCATTATCTATTTCTACGGTATTAATTACTATCATTGGGGTACAGTTAGTACTTTTAATCAAAGAGTTAAGAACAACTGTTAAACGGGTAAATTATGTGGCAACAGGATTTGCACACATATCGAAGACTTTTGAAAAGTCGCTTAACGAAGTAAATAACTTGGCTGGGGGGGCAAAATTTATTACCGGTTTAATTTCTAGAATTATTAGTAGAAAAGAATCAAGTGGCAAAAAATAGTAATAAAGATGAAAATCAAAGCCAAAATTTTTTTACGGGATTTGTTTTAGGAGGCATAATTTCGGCAGCTGGTTTTTACTTAACCATGACAAAATCCGGAAGAAAAATATCTAAGGGTTTACTCAAACATGCTGAAGAATTCGGGGAAAAAGGTGAGGAATATTTTGAAAATTTTATGGAAACACCACTCGTTGCCAAAACAAAAGAAGCCGCCGGGACTAAAATAAATAATATTATTGGAAAACTAAAAACCGAGCTAAGGAGTGCCAAAAAAACTGTTGACAGCGGCACATAGTTTGTGTATACTGGTGTCTCACATTTGCTCAATTTAGCAAGCGTACTTTTTTTGTACGCTTTTCTTTTGTTTAGATATATTAGTATTTAGAACTAAATGGATAAAAAAACTAAAAAACAAACCCAACCAAAAGAATACAACATCCGTAAAAGACTAGAAACTGAATCCCAAAGCAAAGATTTTGAGAACATTGATTTTCTAGAATTTCAAAATGAATCCTATCAAAAATTTATAAGCGGCGAATTCGAAGAAATACTTAGAGAATTTTTCCCCGTAGAAGACTATACTCGTAAAAATTGGCTTCTTCATTTAAATACAGTTGAATTTGAAAAACCCAAAATAACTGAACGCGAAGCTTTTAGTAAACAATTAACATATCAATTTTCAGTTTACTTAAGTTTAGAACTTGAAAATTTGCAGACAGGCAAAACCAGAACTCAAAAACTTTACCTTTGTGATCTACCCATGATCACCGAAAGAGGCACTTTTATTATTAATGGTATTGAAAGAGCCGTAATTGGCCAGATTGTTCGAGCACCAGGCCTATACTACACGGCCGAACAAGATAGAACAACAGGTATTACGGTGTATAACGCAGAAGTAAGGCCATATATTGGCGCCTGGCTGGATATTTTTATAGGCAAAACTAAGCAGATAGAGGCAAAAATAAATAAACGAAGAAAGTTTCCTGTAAGTTTAATTTTGAAAGTGTTTGGCATGAGCAAAGAAGAAATATTACGAGAATTTGGTGACTTAGATGAAGAGTTATATAAAGATTATATTCTTAATACACTTGATCGGGACCGAACCGAATCAACAGACGAAGCAATTCTTGAGCTATATAAAAAAATAAAACCGGGCGAAGCTCTGGTTTTAGAAAACGCAAGAGATACAATCAATAATCTTTTCTTTAATCCCAGACGTTATTCTTTAGCCAATGTTGGGCGCTATAAAATGAATAAAAAATTGAATTTGAATGTGCCTACAACTAAAGAAAATTTTTTACTCAGAAAAGAAGATTTAGTGGAAATTGTTAAGTATCTGGTTAATATTACTAAAACCAAAACCGGCTTTGATAACATTGATCATTTGGGAAACAGAAGAATTAGAAGAGTAGGTGAGTTGCTGGGAATGTATGGGGTAAGAGTAGGAATGATGCGAGTTGAAAGAGACACAAAAGAACGTATGAGTTTGCTTTCACCAAACAATGAAGCAACTCCTTCCCAAATGCTTAATCCAAAACCTTTAATTGCTTCGATTAATACATTTATTAAAACAAGTCAATTATCAACAATTGTTGACCAGACAAACATTCTTTCAGAGCTTGATAATCTTAGACGTCTTACCGTTGGTGGTCCGGGTGGAATTCAGAAAAACAGGGCTTCGTTTTCCATTCGTGATATTTCACCTTCACAATATGGTAGGATTTGTCCCATTAGATCTCCTGAAGGTCCTAATATTGGTGTAGTAACCTATTTGGCATTGTACTCGAAAGTTAACGATTATGGATTTTTAGAAACGCCATATTACAAAGTAGAAAAGACCGAGAAGAACGGTAAAGTTAAGGTTAGACAGACATCAGAAATTGTATATATGCAGCCAGACGACGAAGAAGAATTTCATATTACGCATTCGGGTGTTAAAAGAGATAAAGATGGTTACTTTACCGAGTCAAGAGTTGCAGCAAGGCATAATGGTGAGTTTATAGAAGCTCCGGTTGATCAGATTGATTTTATCGATATTTCACCGCGTCAAGTTGTTGGCTTGTCAGCTTCTCTAATTCCGTTTATTCAGAATGACGACGCAAGTCGTGCTCTTATGGGTACTCATATGCAAGCACAAGCAGTTCCTCTAATTAAAGCAGACACTCCACTTATTGGAACGGGAATGGAAAAGTTAATTGCTCAAGGAGCCGGTCGCTCTGTAAACGCTCCTGAGGCAGGTACAGTTACTTATGTTGATGCCGACAAACTTATTCTTCAAGGTAAAAGTGGAAAAGAATACAAATATGATTTACAAACTTTTCAAAGAACAAATAAAGATACAAGTTTTTCACAGGTGCCAACAGTTTCCAACAAACAGGTAGTAAAAAAGGGTGAGTTAATTATTGATGGACCAACAACCAGTAAAGGTGAAATAGCCTATGGCAAGAATTTAATGGTAGCTTATATGGCATACGAAGGCTTAGGTTATGAAGATGCTATAGTGATTTCAGAAAGAGTGATAAAAGAAGATCTATTAACATCAATTGTAATTGAAGAATACAGAGTGGATATTGTTAATACAAAACTGGGGCCGGAAGAAATAACTCGAGATATTCCAAACGTTAGAGAAGAAGTACTTGCAAGCCTTGATAACGAAGGAATTGCAATTATTGGTTCCAGAGTTAAAGGAGGCGATATTTTAGTTGGAAAAGTAGCTCCAAAAGGAGAAAAAGAACTAACCGCAGAAGAAAGACTACTTAAGGCAATATTTGGTGAGAAAGCTAAAGACGTTCAAGATACTTCTCTTACGGTTCCATATGGTAAGAGTGGTGTTGTTATTGATGTTCGGGTTTTAACAGAAAAAAATGGAGCTGAACTGGAGCCTGGTGTACTTAAAAGAGTTGTGGTTAGATTGGCTGAAATTAGAAAAATAATGGTTGGTGATAAACTTGCGGGAAGACACGGTAACAAAGGTGTAATATCAAAAATTGTACCTGTTGAAGACATGCCTTATATGGAAGACGGAACTGCGGTTGATGTAATAATTTCACCTCTTTCTGTTGTTTCAAGAATGAATTTAGGTCAGTTATTTGAAACTCAAGTTGGTATGGCGAGTAAAAAACTTGGTTATAAAATTGCTGCCCCTGTTTTCGACAGAATTTCAGAAGAAGTTTTAACCAAAACTATGAAAGATGCAGGAATTCCTGCAAGTGGCAAATTTGACCTCTATAACGGAAAAACAGGTGAAAAGTACGAAAACAAAATTGTTGTTGGTTATGAATATATCCTTAAACTTGCTCATATGGCAAAAGATAAAATTCATGCAAGATCAACAGGACCTTATTCTCTTGTTAGTCAGCAACCTCTTGGCGGTAAAGCACAAATGGGTGGTCAAAGATTCGGAGAAATGGAAGTTTGGGCATTAGAAGCGCATAGAGCATCTAACGCTTTACAAGAGATGCTTACAATTAAGAGTGACGACATAAAGGGTAGAAATAAGGCATTTGAAGCAATTATCAAAGGGCTTGAAATACCAAATCCGGGTATTCCTGAATCATTTAATGTGCTTATGAAAGAGCTTAACGCCCTTAGTTTAGAAGTTGAAACTATCAAGTAAATTATGGACGACCAAATATTAGAACTAAATGCCAGTAAATTGAATTTAGATCAGTTAATGGCCCAAAACACAGATAAAGATGAGCAAGAAGTTCCTTTCAGAGCCCTCAAGATCTCACTGGCTTCGCCAGAACAAATATTGGCAAAATCTCATGGTGAAGTTACTAAAGCAGAAACAATAAACTATAGAACCTTCAAACCTGAAAAAGACGGATTGTTTGATGAAAGAATCTTTGGTCCTACAAAAGATTATGAGTGTTACTGTGGTAAATATCGAAGAATTAGATATAAGGGTATAGTTTGTGATCGCTGTGGAGTAGAAGTAACTTCAAGTTCGGTTCGAAGAGAACGAATGGGTCATATTACATTAGCAGCTCCTGTGGCTCATATATGGTATTTTAAAACAACCAGCGCTCCTTTATCTTTAGCTCTTGGACTTCCGGGAAACGCACTTGAAAGAATCATTTATTTTGCACTTTACTTAACAAAAACAGTTAAAACTGATCTTAGAAAAGACGCCGAAAAAGTAATCAGAGACAGAGAAAAAGAAATGAAAAAGAGCATCGAAGAGTGGTACATGTCTATTCAAAAAGATCTGAAAGAAAAAGAAGACAAAGAAGTTAAGGCATTAAATAAAAGAATATCCAGCAAAGACCAGTTAAGTATTGCCTTATCCGAAGCTCAGCACAAATTTAAACAAAAAAAACTCTCGATTACTAACGAATACAACGAAAAAAGAAAAGTTCAAGAAGATTATTACAACAGACTAGCAAGAATTGTACGGACTGTTAAACCAATGGAAGTTATTGAAGAAGAAGACTATTTGGCACTTCGTGAACTGGGCATATCAGACATTGTAGAAGTTGGCATGGGAGCCGAAGTATTACTCGAAGCTTTGGCAAGTTTGAATATTGAAAAAACATTAGAAGCATTAAACAAAAAATTGTCAAACAGCAAGGGCGATACACGTTCAAAGCTTTTAAAAAGAGTCAGAACCTTAGAATCTTTTCAAAAGGCTAAAATTGAACCAAAATGGATGGTATTAACGGTTTTACCGGTTGTACCACCCGATCTTCGCCCAATGGTTCAGCTTACAGGAGGTAAGTTTGCTAGTTCTGATTTAAATGATTTTTACAGACGGGTTATTAATCGTAACAACCGCTTAAGGCATCTAATAGAATTGGGTGCTCCAAACATTATTCTACGAAATGAAAAAAGAATGCTTCAAGAAGCAGTCGATTCTTTAATAGATCTTAGTAAAAGTTCTGGAAGTAGCAGAAGAACCGGTAGAGCCGGCGTTAAGAAAAAGAAATCACTATCCGAGATATTAAAAGGAAAACAAGGAAGGTTTAGGCAAAATTTACTTGGTAAACGCGTAGACTATTCCGGTCGTTCGGTTATTGTTGTTGGACCAGAACTAAAGTTGAACGAATTTGGTTTGCCTAAAGAAATGGCACTCGAACTTTTTAAGCCATTTATTTTAAGAGATATCATTGCTCAAGGTTTTGCAACAAATATTAAAAGTGCTAAAAACTTTTTTGAAAGTAAAGACCCAATGATTTATGACATATTAGAAAAAGTGGTTAAAAATTACCCAATTCTTTTAAATCGTGCACCAACATTACACAAACTAAGTATTTTAGCTTTTCACCCGGTACTAACAGATGGAATTGCAATTCGTCTTCATCCTATAGTTTGTCAGGGTTATAATGCCGACTTTGATGGTGATGCTATGGGTGTTTTTGTGCCATTATCAAAAGAAGCCAAAGACGAGGCCGAAAAATATATGCTTCCAAGCAAGAACTTGTTAAAACCAGCTGACGGGTCTTTAATTGCAGTTCCCAATAAAGAAATGGTGCTTGGTTTATACTTTTTAACCAGTCAGAACCCTAATTTGAATATAAAAAAAGAACAGATGAAGGCGTTTGCCAATTATGCAGAAGTACAAATGGCACATTTAAGCAATAAAGTTAATTTAAGAGAACCAATATTATTAAAAGACAGAGGTAAAATTATTGAAACAACAGTTGGAAGAGCACTGTTAAACATGCATCTTCCTAAAGAAATAGGCTTTATTAATAAAGAACTAAAGGCAGCTGATGTTAAAGAATTAGTTAGCAACTCAATTAAGATTATTCCAACCGAAGAGGTTGCGGGCCTTATTGACGAATTAAAAGACTTAGGCTTTTGGGCTGCCACTCAATTTGGTGGTGCCTCATTTTCTATTCTAGATACAATTATTCACAAAGACAAAGAAAAGATTGTTAAAGAGGCAGAAGTAGAAACAGTCGAGATAGACGAGAATTACAAACAGGGCTTGGTTACACTTGACGAAAAAAGAGAACTCTCAAATAATGCCTGGATAGAAACAACAGAAAAATTGGCAGACATAACATGGGATTCTTATGAAGAAGATAACCCGGTCAAAGTTATTATTAAATCCGGTGGAGCTCGTGCTTCAAGAGAACAGTTAAAACAAATTTCTGGTATTAAGGGTTTAATTTATGATCCATTAGGCAAGATTGTCGAGATGCCTACAAAATCTAACTATAGAGAAGGTTTAACAATATTTGAATACTTTACCTCAACTCGTGGTGCCCGCAAGGGTTTGGCAGACTCAGCTCTCAAAACAGCCGATGCTGGTTACTTAACCAGAAGGTTGGTAGATGTAGCACATGACCTTATTATCAAAGAAGAAGACTGTAATACAACTGAAGGTTTGGAAATTCGCAACAAAGGAATCAGAGGCGAAAAATTTTCCGATAGAATTGTTAATCGATATAGCGCAAAAGCAATTAAAAAAGGTAGCAAAACTATTATTGATGCTAATGTGCTAATCACAGAAGCAGAGTTAAAAGCTATAGAAAAAGCAGGAATAGAAAGTGTAGAAGTACGCTCACCCTTAACTTGTAAGAGTAAAAGAGGGTTATGTGCCCACTGTTACGGAACAGACTTCACAACCAATAAAACAGTGGAAATTGGGGCTCCTGTTGGAGTAGTTGCCGCTCAATCAATTGGCGAACCAGGCACACAGCTAACAATGCGTGTTAGGCATTTTGGTGGTATTGTTATTTCAGACGTTACCCAAGGGTTGCCAAGGGTTGAAGAACTACTCGAAACCAGAACACCTAAAATAATTTCTCCAATTGCAGAAATAGATGGAAAAGTTAAGATTATTGAAAACGAAGACACAGAAATTTATCAAATAGAAGTTTCATCTCGAAAAAGTGAAGAAACAAAGACTTACAACATACCAACTACACAGAAGCTCCATGTTAAGAATAACCAACTTGTGGTAAAAGGTACACAGTTAAGTGAAGGTTACCTTAATGTTAAAGAAGTGCTAGAGATTAGAGGTATTAGGGCTACACAGCTCTACTTGTTACACGAAATACAAAGCGTATACGAATCGCAAGGTATTGGTATTCACGACAAGCATTTCGAAACTATTATTCGAAAAATGTCTGATAAAATTGTAATTGAAGACGAAGGAGACACAGAATTCTTAACGGGAGAAGCCGTTAGTAAAGATGTTTTTGTAGAACAAAATAAAAAAGTTGCAGCTGTTGGTGGTAAACCGGCAACAGGTAAAACTCAGGTGATGGGAATTACTAAGTCTTCAATCTATACCGAATCTTGGTTATCGGCTGCTTCCTTCCAAAATACAACCAGTGTTTTAACCAGAGCATCGATTAAAGGTCAGGTTGACCATTTGTATGGGCTTAAAGAAAATGTTATAATCGGTAGACTAATACCTGTTACCGAGAAATTAATTGAGAAATATTATCAGTAGTAATAGTTAGTTAATAAGTAAATGCCAACAGTAAATCAGCTAATAAGAAAACCAAGAAAAGCTAAAAGCCGTTCAGTAAAAGCTTTGGCCCTAAAAAAGTGGTATAGCCACATCGATGGTAGCTACAAACAGCATAGTGCCCCTTTGAAAAAGGGTGTTTGTACAGTGGTGCGTACCATGACACCAAAGAAACCAAACTCAGCGCTTAGAAAAATAGCCAGAGTCAGGCTTTCAAACAAAATGGAAGTTACTGCCTGTATTCCCGGAATTGGGCATAACTTGGCCGAGCACTCGGTGGTTTTAGTAAGAGGTGGTCGAGTACCAGATCTTCCAGGTGTAAAGTACCATATTGTTAGAGGTGTTTACGATACCGCTGGCGCTGAAGGTAGGAAAACCTCAAGGTCAAAATATGGTGTTAAAAATCCCAACGCTGTTAAAAAAAATTAAATAATTAGACATGCCCAGAAGAAGTTATAAGAAACGAACATACAAGCCCGATCCAATTTATAATAGTATTTTGGTAGCAAAATTGATAAATATTATTATGAAAGATGGCAAAAAGAAAACAGCCGAAACTATTGTTTACAATGTATTGGACCAAATAAAAGAAAAGGGTTTACCCGCTTTGGAAGTAGTTGAAAGAACAATGGAAAAAGTTGGCCCAACTCAAATAGTCAGACCTCGCCGAATTGGTGGTGCTTCTTATATGGTACCAAAAGAAATTTCACCCAAGCACAGAATGTTTTTAGCCCTTAAGTGGTTAATAGATGCTGCTCGAGCCAGAAGTAACAAAGAATACAAAACCTTCGAAGCCAAGTTATTTAGTGAAATAATGGACGCATATGAAGGAAAAGGTGCTGCAGCAGAAAAAAAAGAACAAACCGAAAAACTCGCTGCCGCTAATAAAGTCTTTGCTCACTTTTCTTGGTAATTTTATAAAATATTAGAAAGAAGTGACATTATAAACAGTTATCTAATTGCTGTTTAATCTCTTCTTTTTAGTTTTTTAATAAAAATGGTACAGCAAAAAGTAGTTACAACTAACAGAAAAGTAGAATTAGACCAAATTCGTAATATTGGAATTATTGCTCATATTGATGCTGGTAAAACTACCACAACAGAGCGAATTCTTTTTTATACAGGTCGTTCCTATAAAATTGGTAATATCGACGAAGGTACTACTCAAATGGATTGGATGGATCAGGAAAGAGAAAGGGGTATTACCATTATATCGGCAGCTACTACTACTTTTTGGCGTAATATTCGTGTTAACATCATCGATACCCCCGGCCATGTAGATTTTACAGCCGAGGTTGAGCGATCGTTAAGAGTATTAGATGGTGCTGTTGTAGTGTTTGACGCAGAAGAAGGTGTTCAATCTCAATCAGAAACAGTTTGGCGCCAGGCTGATAAGTATAAAGTGCCTCGTATTTGCTTTATCAATAAAATGGATAAACTTGGGGCGAATTATCAGGCAACACTGGATCAAATTAAAGACCAACTTGGTGTAATTCCGGTTTCAATTACTATTCCAATAGGCCAAGAAAATGATTTTAAAGGCGTTGTCGATTTATTGGCAATGAAAGCTTTATTTTGGGATCAAGACAAAGAAGGTACCAAGTTTACAACTGCCGAAATTCCGGCAGAAATGACTGACTTGGCTAAAACCAAAAGAGCACAGCTGGTTGAAATCATAGCCGAAAACGACGAAGTTTTGGTAGATAAATTTCTTAATGAAGAAGAAATTAGCACCGAAGAATTAATGGCAGCTATTAGGCGTGCCACTATTGCTTACAAAGTCGTACCAATTTATGCCGGTAGTTCGCTACGTAATAAGGGAGTACAACCAATGCTAGATGGAGTAATAGACTTTTTACCTTCACCAAAAGACCTAGAAGAAATTCAAGGTGTTAATCCAGCTACTAATACTATAGAAAGTAGAAAACTGGTTCCCGAGGAGAAGCTTTGTATTTTAGCTTTTAAACTTCAGTTAGATTCTCATGTTGGTAAACTAACGTATGCTCGAATTTATTCCGGGGTTTTAAAGGCAGGTTCTTATGTTTTTAACCCACGAAGTGGCGAACGGGAAAGAATCGGTAGAATTTTGCTGATGCATGCCAATCAAAGAGAAGAAATAGATAGTGCTTATTCGGGGGAAATTGTGGCTTTAATTGGTCCTAAAAAAACCAAAACCGGAGATACATTGGTAGACGAAGCTGCCCAGATAGTTTTGGAATCAATAAAATTTCCAGAACCGGTAATTTCTTTGGCAATAGAACCAAAAACTAAAGCCGATCAGGAAAAACTGGGTACAATTTTACAGAAATTTTTAGACGAAGACCCAACCTTCAAAGTAAAATATAACCCAGATACCGGTCAAACAATTATTTCCGGCATGGGTGAATTGCACCTTGAAATATTGGTAGACCGAATGAGGCGTGAATACAATATGAATGCCAATGTCGGTCGGCCGCAAGTGGCATACCGCGAAACAATAAATAGTACCGCCGAAGCCGAGGGCAAGTATATTAAACAATCTGGCGGTAGGGGTCAGTACGGCCATTGTTTTTTAAGAGTTAAAAATTTACCCCGTGGTGAAGGCTTTAAATTTGTTAATTCCATTCGTGGTGCTGCTATTCCTTCCGAATTTATTGGTTCTGTTGAAAAAGGGGTTCGCGAAGCTATGGATAAGGGTGTTTTAGCAGGCTACCCATTAACAGATATGGAAGTGGAATTGTACGACGGTTCGTACCACGACGTAGACTCTTCAGATATTGCCTTTAAAATTGCCGGCTCAATTGCCTTAACTAGTGCCGTAAAAAGAGCTGGGTTAGTGTTAGTCGAGCCAATCATGAAAATGGAAGTTACCACCCCAGAAGACAATATGGGAACAGTTATTGGCGACCTTTCCAGTAAGCGGGCAAAAATATTAGGTACAAAAAAAAGAGGGGACTCGGTTATTATTGCCTCATACGCTCCACTTGCCGAAATGTCTGGCTATGCCACTATGATTCGCTCCCTTACCCAAGGGCGTGGGTTTTTCTACATGGAACCCAGTCATTATGAAGAAGTGCCCAAAAATGTTCAACAAAAAATAGTAGAGGACAGAATGGGTAACAGGTCTTAATTTTTTATACTTGAATTATTCTCTGTTCAATAGCATTTCAATTACTTCTCTCACTCTTTTGTGCAATGTTTGTTTAAGCGCATCTTTTAGCGAAAACCATTTAGCTTCGCTTACTTCCGAAGGGTCTATTTTTATCTCCTGTTTTGGTTTTGCCATACATTCGCATTGCAAATAAATCATATGCGACTTTTTATAGTAATCGGCAGGAAATATGTCTTCAAAGGTGCATATCAGGTTTGTGTATTTAACTTCAATACCCAATTCTTCCTTAATTTCTCGTTTTATGGCTTTTTCTATAGATTCGCCCCATTCAATATGACCGCCGGCAACCAGCCAGTAATCACCCCATTTTGGTGATTTTATTAAAAGTATTTCGCCCTTGTAGTTCCGAATATAACCGCCCACCACAGGTTCTGGGTATTTTGCCATTATTGGTATTTTACTACCCATAATTGTAAAATACCAATAATATGACAGAAACAGGTTTTATTGACAATAAGATAACTGAATTAATACCTAAGTCTACTGTAGAAAAGAAAAGAGATCTAGTTACTGTGGCTAATGCTAGTAGGCTAGTAAGGAACAGTGATGTTGGTATGACAGCCGTAGTGGAAAGACAGATAGGGAAAGAAGGAATGGGTGTAGTTGTTAATTTTACAAAAATATTCGTAGATCATTTAGGTCAAATAATAAAATCTAAAGAAAGGTAACTTCACTGTAACTTCTGCATTTCATTAGTTTTTGCCTCAGTTCGGCAGAACCTTTAAATTCTCTTATATACATCTTAAAAAATTTTTTTATGGTTTCAAACATTTTGGGTTGTTTTTTGTACTTTACCTCATGTAACCTTAAATGATTTTTTAATAAAGCAATATACTCTTGTTTTGAATACTTTCTTTCTGTTTCTTCAAAAATCCATGGGTTTTTGAATATACCCCTTCCGATCATTACTCCGTCTACTTTATATTTTTGGCTCATTTTTATTACCTCGTTTATGTTTTCTATATCACCGTTACCAATTATTACTGTATTTGGCGAAAGTTTATTTTTTAACTCTACCACTTTACCAATTTCTGCCCAGTCAGCCGGGTACTTAGACATCTCAACTGCAATTCGCCCATGAACTGTAAGGGCGGCAATGTTTTGTTTTAATAAGTAGCCAAGCCACTCTTCGGTGTTTATTTTGTTGTACCCAAGTCGCGTTTTTACGCTTACGGGAATTTTTTTTACCCCTTTTTTACAAGCCAATATTATTTGTGCGGCTAGTTCGGGTGTTTTAATAAGTGCGGCTCCTGCCCCTCTTTTAACAATTGCCCGAACCGGGCAACCCATGTTAATGTCTATGCCATCAAACCCTAATTTCTCAATTATTTTAGCTGCTTTATAAAAACTTTCCGGGTTTATGCCCCAAAGTTGGGCCACAATGGGCCGCTCAGCTGTGCTATACCCCAAAGCCATGTCGACTACTCTTTTTGTATTAAATACTAATCCTTCAGCACTGGTAAACTCGGTAAAAAACACATCGGGTGGAGCGGTTTTTGCCAATAATTTTCTAAAAACTTCGTTGGTAACATTTTCCATTGGGGCCAAGGCTGTAAAGGGTTTGGGTAGTTTTTGCCAAAAGTTATTCATATTCTATTTCAGGTAATATTCAATGTTGTCCAGATGTTCACTATATTCTTCTGCACAATGAATTAAACCATTTTTGTCATGCAAATAATACAGGCAATCGGTGCTTGACGGCTCAAGTACCGCCTTTATGCTTTCAATAGTTGGGCTGCAGATTGGGGTAGGCGGTAGGCCTTTATAAATATATGTGTTATAGGGTGAACTACTTTGTTTTTCACTTAAATCAACGCCGCCCCACCATAAACCGTTGGTCTGCTTGCCTCTGGTGTACTGCATGGTGGCGTCTATCTGCAGGGGCATACCCTCTTCTAGCCTGTTCCAAATAACTGCCGAAATTATATTCTTATCTGTTAAACTGCCCGATTCGCGTTCAATTAAAGAAGCAATTTTTAATGCTGTAGTCCACTTTATATTACTAATTAAGAATTTATCGGCTAAGGGGTTAAATTTTTCGTTAAATCTGCCAATAAACCGCTTTGCTGTTTCTTCAACCGATTCGTCAATCGGAATTAAGTAAGTATCTGGGTAATATACTCCTTCAGTGTAATCCGGGTCATTATTATAAAGGTAAGTGTTCCATGCCTTAAGTTTGTTATTTTCCCACTTCAAAATTTTAGCCAGGTTGTCACCAATCTCTTCCTTTCTTTGGCAGTAATTAATGCTTACCCATTTTAATTCTGGCTTTTCAGATAAAACCTTAAGTAGTTGAAAAGCGTTCATATTTTTCCTAACTCGATAACCACCACTTTCAGGTGCTATATCTTTAAAAAAAACACCAACCAGCCAAGTAAAGGCGTTCTTATTTTTTACATATCCTTGCTGGTTTAGTGCTTTTAAATAATTAAACTTGTCGTTTTTAATAGGAACAATAAATATTTCTTTACTACTATCATGGCTTGGAGCACTAAAATAAAAACTAAAAAAAATTAGAACAATAAAAAACAAAATAGTAATTCCAGCTAATATTTTTATACATCTTAGCATAGTTGTATGATTTTACCAATTTTTACTTTCTAACTGCTCAAAAATCTACATTAATATGTTGTTTTATTAGTCTCTACCTAGTAAAATTCGACTATTACTTTAAAAAAACAAAATGACTGTAGAAGGAAGGCCATCATTACAATACGAATTGCCACCACCCTTAGGAAATGGCAATACGGAAGTCAATCATGAAACTGATCAAGTATCAGAATTACCCACTGATAATGTAGATGCGCCAGTAGATAGAGAGCCAGAAGTAGTAGTAGTTTATATAGCAGAAAAACCATTGGAAACTTACACAATACGAAAGGGAGCAATGATTCAGCCGATACACTCTGGTAACGGTGGAAGGGGAATGGCACAAATGCCTTTTAAGGCCGTAAGAACTGGTGGATTTAAAGGTCAACAACCAATATACAGAGTACTTCCAAATCCACTTATTATGTTGCGTTTGGATACCCGCCTATGGCCGCTTAAGATAGGTATGGATTTTACAGTCAGTAATAGATATGTAAAACTGGTTCCTGATAATAGAACTAATCCTAAATAATCTCAATATTTTGTAGATTGGGTAGTTTGTCACTAAATATGTCTACAGGTTCTGTCTGTATCTTTGTTTTTACCGCCCCGTACTGTTTTGGGCTTAAAACAGTGGGTGTAAGTTTATTCCTGTTTTGCCTTAATACCCCAATTCCGCTCCAAAAGTTAACGCTAGACCCGGGAGTTGAGCGAACATGAATTGCCCAGCCATTAGTGTAATTATGGCCAAGTGTAATCATATGTTTTTTGTCCCAGGGTGTTGCCTCAGTTGTCCAGTATTCAGAACAAAAGGCGTCGTGCCCAAGTGCCGATTGAAGAAGTAATTTATCCTTATTTTTATTTCCTTTTTTAATTATGCAGTTTCTTTCTGCTCGAAAAAGTTTGTTTTCTATAACTTTTTTGTCTTGTTTATTCCAGCTCTCACTTAAATACTTTTTCTTTATCTTTAACATTCGTTCTATTTCATTTCTATTAATTATGTCGCCGACTCTGGAATATTTTAATTTATAGTTTTTTGGTAAGTAATTTTGAAAATACGCAATTAACTGGGAAAACTGTTTATCATATAAATCTGTGTCTGTAACCGGTATGTAATTCACTTCTTTTTCAAAAACTGCCACCGAAATATATTCTAAAATTACGCCCTTGTTGTAAGCTGCGGCAATAGGTTTTAAATAGTTTCGAATATAGGCAATATTAAAAACTTCTGCCCAGTCAACTTGTGGAGCTGTTTTTAAATATGGATTTTTAGTAGCGCCAAAGGGCAGGGTAATATGAATTGGAATTTGGTGGTCAACAGATAGCCTAATTTTGTCTACTATTTTTTGCTTGTAACCACTTTCTGTTTTGCTTGCCCTGTATTTGGAAGAGTTTAATTTGTCAAAAATAAAAGAAACCAAGCCCTGGTGCAGAATAGTTTTTTCTTCATTTTTTTCAAGATTATAGTCAGAATCATCATGAATATACTCTTTTAAAAATTTTACAACATTCATAGTGGTGGGGAAAGGAATTGCACCTTTGTCTACCGCAAATGATACGGCAATGCTGGCTATCTGCACTACCCCACCGGTTAAAAGCTATTATATAACAGCTAAACTAATTTTGTAAGATACAATATAAATACTAATAATCCACTTTATCACCAATATTCACTTTATATTTGTCTACAAATCCGCCCTTGACTTCCAAAACTTTATTAAACGGTTTTTTTGAATACACGTATTCAGTTACTCCTTGATTGTTTTTTGGAGCAGGAATATTTTCAAGAATGTCTACAATTTTGTTATTTTTAATAAATATAAAATCTAGGTTAAATAACATATCTTTCATCCAAAAAGGATGAATAGCAGCTTTTTCAAACTCAAATAGTAATCCTTCATTGTAACCGATTGGTTGGTGGCCAGAATAGCCAATTTTTCTTTCTGTTATCGTTTTTGCCACATTAATGAAAATTCGTGTTTTGTTACCAATTTTTAAATTTAAGGTTTTTGCTGTACTGTCGTTTCTTTTTAATGCCGTCATTGATACAATTATGACTAATAAGATTAATATAAAAAATAATCCCTTTTTCATGCAAATAAAGTTTATCAAAGACGAGAAGTACAAGAAAGATTGGAATCTGGTTGTTAATCATCCACTCCAAACTTGGGAATGGGGTAGTGCCAAAGAAAAAAGTGGTACTAAGGTTTTGAAAATTGCAATTATTGAGAATGATAAAATTGCCCAGGCATATCTCTTTACCTTACACCCACTTGCCTTTGGCAAACTTGTTATCAATTATGCTCGCGGTTCTTATGTACCCCCAGCCGTGCTAAACGAAATCATTACTCAGTACAAAAGCAAAGGATTAATCTTTATTAAACTAGAACCCAATGTTTTTAAAAATGAATCGGGAATTTATAAGCTACCACTATTAAAAAAATCATGGATTAACAATGGATTAAAATATGTTCGCTCAAATACAACGCTTTTTGCTCCACACACTTTTTTAATTGACCTTGTATTTCCAGAAGACAAATTACTAAGCTTTATGAAATCTAAAACTCGCTACAATATTCGTTTGGCACAAAAGAGGGGGGTAAAAGTAGTTGACGAAACCAACAGAAAAGCGGGCTTTGATACTTTCTTTAACTTATATCGGCAAACAATTAAACGCCAAAATTATTTGGGTCATAACTATAGTTACCACGCCAATGTGTGGCAAGAATTTAAAAAGGCCGGAATGGTAAAAATATTGATTGCTTACTATCAGGGTTCACCTCTCTCGGCTTATCAGTTATTTTTCTTTAAAAAAGGTGCTTATTACTTGTATGGTGGCTCTAGTCATTTTCATAAAGAAGTTATGGCGTCTAACTTATTAATGTGGCAGGCAATAAAGTTGGCAGCATTAGCAGGCGCAGAAACGTTTGACATGTGGGGCGCACTAGAAAAAAACTATAACCCTAGTCATCCTTGGGCAGGCTTTCATCGTTTTAAAGAAGGTTATGGGGGTATTCACAAATCTTATTTGCCAACACTAGATGTGGTTGTTAACCCAGTTTGGTACTCAATTTTTAATCTTGCCTGGCCACTGAGAAAAAAAGCCTTGGAACTGTTGGAAAAAATAAAATAAGAAAACAAAAATTTACTAATCTGTTTTTAAATCCTTTGCCAAAATATGAATTACTTTAATTTCACCATTGGGAATTATATAAATTCCACCACTCGTGTCTTTTAAATAGGTGTTTTTCAGAGTTACTTTTTTAATTTCACCCACATAACTGCCAATTTCAATTTGTTTGCCAATTCTGAATTCTGGTTCAAACAACAAATATACTCCAGCAATAATATCTTTTATTAAAGACTGAGCGCCAAAACCAACAGCAAAACCAATAATCGAAGAAGATAATAAGTAAGGCGTCATGTCTACCCCAAATGTAGACAAAATACTAAAGCCGGCTAAACCAAAGATTATTATTACAACTCCATTTTTCAAAAAGTCAGCTATTGTCTTAGCTTTCAAACCTTTACTTTCCGGAAACCTAATTAACTTAGGAACTATTCTGCTCAGCACAACTGAGCCAATAAAAATAATCACTGCTTTAATCATTTTTTCTTCCATTGTTAAAATAATATCAAATTTGATACTCTATTAACACATACTCTATGTACGAACCAAATTTTAAACTTAATAATAATCTGCTTATTAATATTGGCAAAATAGAAGCGGCAAGAGAAATAATTCTCAACGCTCCATTGTTGCCCTTGTGGGAAAAACGTTTTCGGGAAGAGGCACTGGTTAGAACAGTACATCACGGAACCCATCTTGAAGGTAATCAACTCGATTTTGAAGAAGCTAAAGAAGTAGTGCTAAGCCAAAATTTGCACAGTATTCGAACAAGAGATGTTCAAGAAGTAATTAATTACCGGGAAGTTATGGATTACATTGAAGATGAATG
The DNA here is from genome assembly GCA_964414145.1 of uncultured Gammaproteobacteria bacterium. Lineage (GTDB taxonomy): Bacteria > Patescibacteriota > Microgenomatia > UBA1406 > UBA1406 > UBA1406. Next base: position 80,663 of record CAYPVH010000006.1, on the reverse strand, counting down.
GCAAGAAAAAGATAAAGATATAACCGAAGCCTTAATAAAAAAGATTCATAAACTAGCGGTTAGCAAAATTTTACCAGATAATATTGCCGGAGCTTACAGATTAAAAAATGTGGTAATCAAAGACAGTCATACAGGTGAAGTAACATTCAGACCTCCAGAACCCGAACAGCTTCAATACTTGATTATTCAGCTTTTAAAGTGGCTCAATACAACCCGAAAAGATACACTACATCCGGTTCTAAAAGCCGCAATCACTCATTACGAATTGGTTCGTATCCATCCGTTTATTGATGGCAATGGCAGAGTGGCAAGAGCAATAGCAACATTAATACTCTACAGTGAAGGTTACGATATTCGGCGTTTTTTTTCGCTAGAGGAATATTTCGATAAAGACCCGCTTCGCTATTACCAATATTTACAAAAAGCCGGTAGTGGTGATTTAACACCTTGGCTTGATTATTTTGTGCAAGGGTTGGCGGCAGAGCTTGAAAAGATAAAAACAAAAATCCAGAAATTGTCTTCAGACACTCATCTTAAACAAAAGCTTGGTGGTCGCCAGGTTTTTTTAAACGAACGACAAACCAAAATAATTGAATACATTCAAGAAATTGGTTATTTGCAAAATAAAGCTTTTGCTTCGCTTTTTCCCGATTTTTCCGATGATACGGTTTTGCGTGATTTGAGTGAATTAATCGAAAACAAGTTGATTAAAAAAATAGGTAAAACAAAGGGTGCCAAATACATTCTTACATAACAAAATCAGCACCACCTTACTGTTTATTTACTTCTCTCTAACTTAGCTCTTTCAGTTTTATACCATAATATTTTTGTATGGATAGAAGACAACAAGTATTGGGAGCTACTATTTTGGTGTTACTCCTTATTGTAGTTGCCCTATTGATTAATCAAAATCAAGAGCAAATGGATAATAATGATACAGTTCCTAGTCCAACCGAAGCAATCACCATAATACCACCCGGTCGTAATCGAGGAACACCGCCACTTACTCCTGCAGTAACAAATGGCGCTGGTCAAACTCGGGGGTGGCAAACTCTTACCTCAGATACTCTTAACCTTACTGTAATGTACCCACCAGGCGCGGAAGTTAATCAAAATCAACCGGAGAGTGATCTTCGAATTAGTATTATAGGAGAAGAACAAAAACAACAAACCGAATTGACAGATGGCCTGGTTCTGATTTTTAATGCATATCAACCCCAAAACAATCAATCACTACAAGAGTTTGTTAATGAAAGACGGACTCAAATTCAAAGCCAGGAAACAACCGAAAGCGTAAGTAGTGTTAACTCAACTAATATTGGTAGTCATTCCGGCTTTACTTTTACAGTAGACGGTGAAATGGGTATAAGTCGGTACTATTATATTTCACCCAGCTCTCAAGTAATTGAAATAACAGAAGTTATTCAACCACAAGACAGTGCTAACTATAAACAAATTAGCACTAATGTTCTAAATAGCCTAGAGGTTTTATAAATATCTTTAAGGCTATCTTACTTTACTGCCACTGATTACTTTTTCGCTGGGGTAGAGTAGTACTGCTTTGTCTTCAGAATCTGCAGCCAATATCATTCCCTGACTTTCCAAGCCACGTATAATTCGAGGTTCGAGATTAGCTAATATTGGCACTTGTTTTCCAACTAACTCTTGATAGTTTGGGTAAAACTCATAAATACCGGTAACTATTTGCCGTTCTTCGTTTCCTAAATTTACTTTCAAGCAAAGTAATTTATCAGCTCCATCTACCTTTTTAATTTCGGTTATTGTGCCAATTCGAATATCTAATTTCTTAAAGTCGTCAAAATTTATTCTTCCCATATTTGTGTTAATTTAAGTTAATAATGTAAATCTTTTTTTCCTTTCATAAAATTCTTTGCCAAATGGGCGATTTTAAGCTGGTAGTTATCCCAATTTTCAATAAAATTTTCTCTTGTTAATTCCTTCATTCCATAGATGCCTTTATTATCAATAAAACGAGTGCTAAAACGGTAATCTTTTTTTGTAAACACGTTTATTAAATCGCTTATTTTTATTCTATACAAGCCGTTTAATTCCAATTTCTGAAGTTTAAATGTATTTAGGGGGCTGTTGTCTTTTAACATATATACCGAACTGATTGTGTGAATATTACCAACTCTTTTATCAATACCAACAAAGATTTTTCTTCCCAAATATGTTAAGTCACTAAGTTTGTAATCTTTTCCAATTTCTTCCTTTACTTCTCTTAAGCCGTCCTTGGTGGTTTCACCTGCTCTTAAATGGCCCGCTGCGGTAATATCTAGTTTGCCACCAAATGTAGAAGCTTGGCTCCGTTCCTGAAAAAGAATACTGTGGAACGGCTTGGTTTGTACAATCCATAAATGGAAGCTGCCCAACCAGTCTTGATCAATTAATGCTTGCTTCTTTGTTTTTACAATACCACTTTTTTCAAAAAGGGGCGGAATTAATATATCTACTTTTTCAATCATAACTAAACAAACAATAGCCCCAAAAAGCTAGAGGCAACAATAACTAATACCGATAAACCCAGCTTGATAGTAAATTCCCGTTTTCCTTGAAAGTAACTATAAAATACCTTGGCAAACAAGTTAACTGCATTAATGATAATTAGTGTTAGCACCCCCAAGTTAAAACCAATTGTACTACCAACTAAGTCGGAAAGGTTTAATGTTACTGCGTCTAAGCCGGTAACGGAAGCTATCGCCGAAGTAGCAATAAATCCGGTCTCACCAAACACAGATAAGGCAATTTTAGACGCAATTCCAATAATTAAAAATAAGAAGGCAAATTTTAAGGCTGGTTTCAAAGAAAAAATTTTGTGGTTTTCGTTTAGTTTTTTCTTTGTTTCCTCAAGGTCTGTGTCAGTTAATGTTTTAGTTTCTTTTTTAAAATAAAAAAATAATCCCATGATTAAACTACTTAAAATAATTGCGATAATAAAACCGGTACTTCTAACTAAAAATAAACTATTAACCGAAGCGATTAATATAAACAACTGGAAAAAACTAGCCATTTTAGAAAAAATTGCAGCTGCTACCAGCTGATTGATGGTATTTGTTGTTTTGCTTTTTTGGGCGAGTGACTGTGTTACGGCAGTTGACGAAACAAAACCACCAGCAATACTGGTAAATAACCAACCCTTTTTCTGACCAACGGTTTTTTCAAGTACATAGCCAAGTATTTCTACTCCAGTAATCAAAGCCACAATAAACCACAGTTTATACGGATTAAATAATTCGGTTTGTATAAAGTTTTCAATGTTTATGCCATAAGCGTTAAGTATGGTGGTAATTCCGGGAATATCAACAACTTTGTAAATTGTGTTTGGTAAAAAGGGTAAAATAACTAAAGCTATCAAAGCGTAACTAATAAAAGACCGGACTTCAAATTTTTTAATGTTGGAAATAGCAGTTTGAACTGCTTCTTTCTGAGACAGAATAAGTATTAATACAATTGTCATTGAAAGCAAGATTTGTATTGGAAATACTTCAAGGGCAAGCAATAAACCAATAAGGTAGGCAAAAATAATAGCTATTTCGGTGGTTAAGCCGTTGTCTTTGGTAAATATACTACCAACAACATAGTAACAAATCAGAAGTGTCATAAAGGTAATATTTATCAGCAAAAACAAAGAAAAGAATTCTGTGTACAAAAGCCCAGAAAGTGCGCCGAGGCTGGTGATTAAAGAAAAAGTTCTCACCCCTAAGCTGCCTCTGGTATCTTTTTTAACCACTGTGCCTTGGCCTACTAGAAAGCGCTCATATGCTTCTCGCTCTAAACCAATTACAGCACCCAAAACCAGAGCTAAAAGCAGTTTAACAGGTACGATCATAACTAAATTATAACAGAATACTGCTAAGTTGTTGATCAATCAGGTGAATAAAGATAGTATTTGTGTTGTGCTTTGAATTTTGAATTTGATTTTTCACTTTTTTTCCTCTAATTTTTAACTCTTGATTTTATACTTTAAACTCTCTTTTTCTATTCTAACTTTTGATTTTTAGTTACTAATACTCCACATACCCTGTTTCAATTAAAAACTGGGAAGGGGAATTATACTGAACCCGACCATATAAAAACCGGCGTTCACAGTGAGTAATAAACAATTCCTTTTTAGCTCGGGTAATTCCTACATAAAACAGTCGTCGTTCTTCTTCAAGTTCTTGCAAAGAACTAACAGAACGTGAATGGGGTAGTATGCCTTCTTCAACCCCAACTATAAAAACGGTCGAAAATTCCAAACCCTTGGCCGAATGCAAGGTCATTATACTTAACCTGTTGTCGTCGCCCTCATCAAATTCATAACCGGTTTCAATTAATACTACCGTATCTAAAAATTCGGTCAGAGTTTTAAAATTATACGAAACGTTAACCAATTCTTGAATGTTTTCAATTCGGGCGGTGTCTTCTTCATCGTATTCATCAAACATACTCATATATGGCGAGTCTTTTAATATATTTTGAATAATTACTTGTGGTGAATTATTTAAGTCTTGCTTGTTTATTACTTCAATAATTTTTTCTGCTCTTCTTTTTCCCAGCTTGTAAATTCTAGACAAAGACACCTTGTCTTTTTTATTTACCATGTACCTTAAAAAAGCCAGAATATCTTTAATTTCCTTTCGTTCATAAAATCGAAAGCCGCCATAAATTTTATATGGTAGTCCTAGGTTTAAACAAGCTTCTTCAATAACCCTCGACTGAGCATTGGTTCGGTAGAGTATTGCCATATCACTTAGTGAATATTCACCCGATAAATTTAGTTCTTGTGCTTTACCAACTACAAATTGTGCTTCTTCCTCGGCACTTCGTAGTACCGAAATTATTACTTCGTTACCTTCTTTTTTTTCGGTCCAAAGTTTTAGTATTGGGTGGGTTACATTTTTGGAAATCAAAGAATAGGCAAAATCCAGAATAGGTTGGGAACTACGGTAATTTTGTTCTAAATTGAAAACTTGTGTATTATTAAAATCTCGTCTAAATTTTTCCAGGTTTTCAAAGTCGGCTCCTCGCCAAGAATAAATACTTTGCGAAAAATCGCCAACAATAGTTATATTTTGTTTCTCCTCAGCAATTTTTTTGGCAATTAAGTACTGGGCGTGATTGGTGTCTTGATACTCATCGATTAGTAGGTATCTGTATTTTTCCTGAACATCTTTTAAAATTTTTGGTTTATCGCTAAGCAGGGTAACCATTTCAAGAAGTAAGTCGTCAAAGTCTAGGGCATTCATGTTAATCAGTCTTTTATTGTACTCTAGGTATAGTTGTGCAATAACTTCCTGCATTATATCTTCACTGTTTTTAATTAGTTCATCGGGCAGTATTAATCTATTCTTAAATTCCGATATTTTGTAAAGCAACGAATTGGGGCTGATTTTAATTTTAAATTGGCTGTCCTTAACAATTTCTTTAACCAAACTTTGTTGGTCCTGACTGTCAAAGATTGCAAAATCCCGATTCCCTTTAGTATTTCCGAATCTACGAAGCATTCTGCAACTGAAGGAATGGAATGTTGTTGCGGTAATTACTTCTGGATTATACTCGTGGTCGATATATCTAATAATTCTGTTTTTCATCTCATCTGCCGCTTTGTTAGTGAAGGTTAACATGAGTATATTTTCGGGATTCACCTTTTCCTGCATTAGGTAATACATTGCTTTGTAGGTTAGCACCCTGGTTTTTCCAGAACCGGCTCCGGCCAAGACTATTGATGGTCCGCCGGTATAACTAACAGCTTTTTTTTGTTCACTATTTAATTTATTAAGAAAGTTTAATGTCATAGTTAAATTTGATATTATTCTTTATAAGAGTTTAAATGTATTTAATATCTTAACAAATGCAGATCAAAACAATTATCGCCAATTTAAAAGCAGTACAAGACACAAAAGAAATCCATAACTGGATAACAGAATTTAAAAACAAATTTTCTTCATACAACACAAAAGAAAAACAAATAATAATTTGCCCACCTTTTCCATATCTAATGTTATTTGCCAAAGAGCTGAAAAACTTAAGCAATGTTTTTATTGGCGCTCAAGATGTTTCGGCATTTGAAAAGGGCCAGTATACCGGTGAAGTTACGGCTCCAATGTTGGCAGACATTGTTAGCTTTGTGCTGATTGGTCATTCTGAACGTCGTATTAACAGAGCAGAAAGTTTTGAACAAATTCAGCAAAAAATAAAGTTGGCTAACCTTTATCAAATTCCGGTAATTCTTTGTATTGAAAAAATGGAAAAATATATCGGTCAAATTTACGCCTTAGCTTACGAACCCACTGCAGCAATAGGAACCGGTATTGCAGAAGACCCGTATAATAGTTTTGAAAAGGTTAGCAATATTCAAAAGGATTTACCAGCTCAGAAAGTGTTTTATGGGGGCAGTGTTAACGAAGGTAATGTGCTTAATTTTAGTGCTGCCGGTTTTGATGGAGTTTTGGTTGGAAAAGCGTCACTTGATGTTGGTCACTTTTTAGGTATAGTCGAAAATTCTTGATTACTAAACTTTTCAAGATCACTTGCCTTGAATTCAAATGCGTTTTTAAATACCTTTGGCTGATAATAAAAGTAGGTTCTAAGCTCGTATATCGAGGAAGCTAAGATCAATAATATAAAAACCCACAAACATAATCGTTTCTTGTTTTTTAAAATAAAAGTATTAATGGAAGTGCTAATCAAAAAAATAACTGCAAAAATTGAAGTATAGGTTCGTAAAAAATGTGGGTTCTCTACTGGGTAAGTCAAGAGTGCCGGGAAAATAGAAACAACCAGCCAAAATAATATCAAAGAATTGTTTTTATCTCTTTTTCTTAATACCAAAAATAACCCAAACAACATTGATATACCCAGTAGTGGGTTTAATGCGCTTTTGCCCGGATAATTATGTCTACCGTTTAAGTCACCCTTAAAACTAAACATTAGTAAGGTTTTCCATACGTTTTCAATAAAATACAAAGCTTTACTGCTTAAAGCCAAAGCATTATCTGTAATAAAAGTTAAGCTGTCTACTCGGCTTTCAATTCTACTGCTATGGATAAGTGGTGAAGCAGCCAATACCACAAAAACTATGAATATTATTGCCGACTGATATTTTTTATTGAAAAGCAAATATGCCAAAGGAACTAAAAAGAATATTCTTCCTGGTAAATAAGAATAGAAAGCCAAAATGGTGGCAACAATGGAAAGTACCAAAAATAATTTGTTTTTCTTTTTCACAAAAATATAGATTGTATAAACACTCAATAGTTCCCAAAAAAATAAGTAAGTGGCTTCAAATGAAAATCTACCAAAACTAAAAGCCCATCTTAATGTTGAAAAAATAAAGGCACCAAAAAAGGCGGTCTGCTTTTTAAAATGCAGCTTAAGTAACAAGAACACTAAAAGTGAATTTAGAATTGCAAATATGGCAGCGGGCAGGCGAAGCGCAAACAAATTAACTCCAAAAATTTTAAGCGAGACTAATATTAAGTAAAAATATGGGGTAGCGTGACCGGTAGCTTCTTTAGAAAACAGGCTAAATTTATTTTCTAAAGATAATGCTAATTTTGTAAATTCGATTTCATCAAAAGAAACATTCTTGGGAATGTTGGGGAATAGGGTAAAAATAACTAAACTACTGGTAATAAAGACTAATAGAATTGGCAAATATCTGTTAAAATAAGCTATTATGGACTTATCGATTCTCATAATTTCTTATAATACCAAAAAACTAACACTCGATGCACTGCGGTCCTTATTTAAAAGCTTAAAAGACACAAAAATAAAGTACGAAGTATTGCTTCTAGACAATAATTCAACAGACAATAGCGTTTCTTCTATAAAAAAAGAGTTTAAAAACAAAGTAAAACTCTTTGCTCTTAAAGAAAATTTGGGGTTTGGAAAAGGCAATAATTATCTGGTTAAAAAGGCTAGTGGGGAAGTGTTGGTTTTTCTAAATTCAGACACGAAAATCATTAATAATGGCATATTCAAGCTCTATGATTATTTTTTAAAAACAGAGGCTCGGTACCAGTTTATCGGGCCCAAGTTATTTAACAAGGATTTAACTGTTCAGTATTCAGCCGGGCCTTTTTACTCATTATTGATAATTTTTGTTGCCCTGTTTTTAAAGGGTGACTATTTTGGCATTACCCGTTATTCACCAAATAAAAGTCGAGCTGTAGACTGGGTTTCGGGGGCCTGTTTTATTACCAAAAAAAAGTATTATAATGCGGTCGGTGGCTTTGATGAAAACATATTCATGTATATGGAAGAAATAGATCTTTTTTATCGGGCAAGAAAAATAGGTTATCAGGTTGGTTTCTATCCCGGCGCTAAGGTACTTCATTATGGTAGTGCCTCTAGCCAGGGTCGCAAAGAGCCAATCATAAATGTATACAAGGGCTTTATTTATTTTTATCAAAAGCACCATAATAAAAATGAAAACTATATACTAAAGCTATTGTTGAAAACTAAGGCTATGGTCGGTTATACTTTAGGAGCGTTTATAAACAATAAATATTTAAAAGAAACTTATGCAGAAGCTAACAAACTTGTTTAGTGGTTTTATTAGTAAATATAAAAGCTATAATTTTAGGTTGATACACTTACTGTTGTTATTGTATGTTTTCTTTATCCCTCTTTGGCCTAAACTACCGCTTGTACCTATTAATTATACTTACATTGCAATTCGCTTTGAAGATTTGTTTATCGCTTTGATTGTTTTGGTTTTTTTATTTGATACTCTTAAAAATAAAACCAAGTTTTGGCAAACCCCCTTATTTCTTCCAATAGTTCTTTTTTGGCTTGTGGTAGTTGTCTCTACAATGGTCGGTTTTTACTTTTTAAATACAGTTAAAACTCTTGAGCTAGGGCTACTGCACAGCCTAAGGCGTGTCGAATATATGATTATCTTTTTTATTGTTTACCAAGCGGTAAACCTACCTAAACAAGCAAAATTGCTTTTAAAAAGTTTGGTTCTCGTACTTTTAATTGTCAGTCTTTATGGTATTGGTCAAAAGTACTTGGGGTGGCCGGCGATTCAAACGATGAATCCTCATTACGCTAAGGGTTATTTGCTTACACTAGACGCTAATGCCCGTATTTCTTCAACCTTCGGTGGTCATTACGACTTGGCAGCATACCTAATTGTATTAATGCCACTTTCCCTGGGAATGTATATAAGTACTAAAAAAAGATGGTACTTAATTGCCTTTACCGCTGCTCTTACTGCTTTAATACTTACCGCCTCGCGTGCAAGTTTTGTTGCCTATCTTGTGGCAGTACCACTACTTTTACTTTATTTAAGAAAATTTAAATTACTGGTATTTGTTATTTTGGCAACACTTTTGCTGACTCCAATTTCACAAGACCTTACCAAAAGAATTAACCGAACATTCAGGCAAGAATTGGTCTGGGTTAATGAAAGTGGTCAAACCATTGTTCCCAGAGAAATAACGGCAAACGACTTACCCCCCGGCGACTTTGTTATTAAAAATAAAAAAAGTACAGATAGTAGTGAACAAGGCAGTGACAAAGAAGTAAAGCAGGTAAAAAAAGAACTTCGCAACAGCATTGCCGAACAAGCTAGAAGGTCGGGGAAGGTACTTACAGAAAGTGAGCTGGAGTCTTTAGTCGATCAGGCTTTCGCCGAGTTTTCCCCCGTCAGTTCGGTTTTACCCGATATTTCATTTGCCACCCGGCTTCAGGTTGAATGGCCAAGGGCTATTAAAGCCTTCTTAAAAAATCCGTTTATTGGTACTGGCCCATCATCAATTACTGAAGCTACAGATAATGATTTCTTGAGATCATTGGGTGAAGTTGGGTTGTTGGGTTTTGGTTTATTCTTTTTTGTTATTTTTAGTTTAACCATTAAAATCTTTAAAAAATTTAAATCAATATCAAAAGAATACAGAGCTTTCTATTTAAGTGTTATTGCAGGTATTTTGGCGTTACTTATTAATGCACTGTACATTGATGTATTTGAGGCGTCTAAGGTTGCATTTGTGGTTTGGTTTTTATGGGGGTTAACATTAAAATTAACTAATTACAAAAAACCGCAGCTGAAAGAAGTCTTTTCAAATGAGTAAAAAAAATCGATTAACATTATTGGTTTTAGCAGTACTCGTTATTATTGCCTTTTTACTTCGACTTTATAAAATAGACAACACATTAACGGAATGGTTTTCTTGGCGGCAAACCGACACGGCAGCTGTTGGCAGGTTCTTAATTAAAAACGGTTTTAAATTTTTAAAACCTAGGTATTACGACTTATCAAATATACAATCGGGCCTTGATAATCCCGAAGGTTTACGCTTTGTAGAATTTCCACTTTATAGCGGTATATTTGCTTTTCTTTATCAATATCTTGGTTTGTTTTCTCTTGAAGTTTGGGCAAGACTAACAACTGCAATTTTATCGGTTACTTCATTGGCAGTTATATATTATTTACTTAAAAAAGAATACGGGCAACTGGAAGCATTTTTTGGTGGCTTATTTTTCGCTGTAGCACCGTATATTGTTTACTATTCCCGCTCTATATTACCCGATATGCCGGCAATTTCGCTTACAATGCTGGCTATCTTTTTTTTCTATCGGTTTGTAAAAGGCAGGGCTTATAATTTTTTGTTGTCGGCCGGTCTTTTTGCTCTTGCGCTACTTGTTAAGCCGGTAGTCATATTCTACTCGATTATTTTTCTTTATTTGCTATTAAGGAAAAATATCAAAAACTATAAAAAATTAATCCTGTTATTTGTTTTTTCAATTATTGCTTTTCTACCTCTTATTTTATGGCGGCTTTATATTTTACAGTTTCCGGAAGGTATTCCTGCCAGCCAATGGCTTTTAACTGCAGTAAACACTGGGGGAGGTTTACAAACTGTTTTTTTTAGACCGGCTTTTTTTCGATGGATATTTTTTGAAAGAATAAATAACTTAATACTGGGTGGGTATTTAACTGTATTTGTTTTTATGGCAATCTTTGTAGGTAATGTAAAAAATAAAATTCCATTGCATATACCATTTTTAATTGCTAGTTTATTTTATCTTTTTACTTTTCAAGGTGGCAATGTACAACATGATTATTATCAGATTATTATTACCCCAACAATTGCACTTCTAGTTGGGGTTGGTATTGGTGATTTTATTCGCCGAAAAAATTTTGGTTCACTTTTTCTGCGGATTTTTGGAGTTTTAATTATTTTTGTTTTATCTATATTTTTTTCTTACTACCAAGTTAAAGATTACTACCTTCAGAATAATGACCAAATACTGGTAGCAGACGTTATTCGGTCACTTACTAAACCAACAGATGTTTTAGTAACAGATACAACTGGAGACACAACCTTACTTTACCTATCGGACAGACGCGGTTACCCCGCTCCTTATAAACCGTTTCCGGATTTAAAAAAACAGGGCGCGGATTATTTCGTAACAGCTGATTTATCTTACAAAGAAAAACTTGAAGACACTTATGGTTTGGTTTTTGAAAATGATAAGGTTTTAATCTTCAAATTATGAAGATTTTAATGCTAACTCCTTATTTACCCTACCCGCCCTCGAGTGGCGGTCAAATCAGAACATATAACTTGCTAAAATACTTAAGTCAGAAACATAAGATTACCCTGATTTCTCTTTATAAGTTTGAGTATGAGCGAGAATATGTACAGTATCTTAAAAAATATTGTCACGAAATTTATCTATGTAAGCGTGCCGAAAATCCTTGGCAACTAAAAAATATTAGTGGTGCAATATTTTCTGCCAAACCCTTTTTAATTGTTCGGAATTTTTCAGAGCAAGCCAAAGAAACGGCAGAAAAACTATTAAAAAAAGAAGTTTATGACGTAATACATGCCGAAACATTTTATATAATGCCTCATTTGCCAAAAACAACGGTGCCAATAGTTTTAGTAGAACAGACTATCGAGTACAAAGTTTATCAACACTTTGTAAAAACCTTGCCTATATTTATACAACCTCTTTTTTACATGGATATTTTAAAACTTATATATTGGGAACGTTTTTATTGGCAAAAGGCTAGCCTAGTTGCGGCGGTGTCGGAGGAAGATCGTAAGAAGATAATTTCTTTAGAAAAAAATATTAATCCGGTAACTATTCCAAATGGGGCCGGCGACGACATGCTTCAAATTCCCCTAAGAAAGAAAAACTTAAATAAAGCAGTTATCTTATTCATTGGCAATTTTTATTGGTTACAAAACGTAGAAGCGGCAACAATTTTAATAAAAGAAATCTATCCATTAATTAAACAAATAAAGAATAAGAAAATTAAACTGGTAGTGGCTGGGCAAAACGCAAAAAATAAACTTAAATATCAAAGTACAGCAAATATGGAAATAGTTAATATTGAGCCAAACGATATAAAAACTGTAAAAAAACTATATCAAGAAGCTACTGTTTTTGCTTCACCCATATACGGGCCGGGTGGTACCAGACTAAAAATTTTGGCGGCAATGGCAGCCGGGCTTCCAATTATCTCAACCACAACAGGTGTTGAAGGTTTGGGTCTTGAAAACAAAAAAAATGTATTGTTGGCAAATAATCCGGAACAATTTGCCAATGAAATCAAAGAAATATTAAATAATCAAAAGCTTTTTAATCAAATTCAAAAGAACGCCTATAATTTAGTTAGGGAAACTTATAGTTGGAAGAGCATTGCTAAAAAACTGGAAGCGGAGTATAAAAAAATCAGAACCTAAACATGAAAATTGCCATAGATATTTCACAAATCGTATATAAGGGAACAGGAGTGGCCAGGTACACCGAAGGATTGGTGAAGGCGATACTTAATAGTAATACAAATAACGACTGGTCTTTTTTTTATTCTTCCTTTCGAAAAAAAATTAGCAGTCAGCTGAAATCTGAAATTAAAGAGAAGGGTTTAAGCATTTATAAATTACCACTGCCACCAACTGCTCTGTCTTTTATTTGGAACCGGCTACATATTATTGATCTTGAAACTTTTACCGGCCCGCTTGACTGGTTTATCACGTCAGACTGGACCGAACCACCAACTAAATGTGTCAAAAAAGCAACGGTTGTACACGACCTGGCTTTTCTGCGCTACCCAGAAACGGTAGAGTGGAAAATTCTTAAAACTCAGCAAAGCCGGTTTATTCATGTTTGTAAAGAATCCAACCTTATTTTTGCCGACTCAGAAAGTACAAAAGCAGATATAATAAATTTTTTAAACATCAGTGAAAAAAAAATTAAAGTGGTCTACCCGGGTGTATCAACTTATGAACCAAGTCAGAAAGAACAAGAAAAAACGCGTTTTAGTTACAAACTAAAAAAGCCTTTCATACTAACGGTAGGAAAAATTGAACCCAGAAAAAATATAAAGCGTCTTATTGAGGCGTTTACTAACGCGCAACTATCGGGCATAGATTTGGTTGTTGTTGGTCAAGCGGGTTGGCAACAGTTGAATACTAAGCAGAATAATATTCATTTTCTTGGACATGTTCCCGATAAAGCTCTTTTTTCGCTTTATAAATCTGCCCTTTTTTTTATTATGCCTTCCATTTGGGAAGGTTTTGGTTATCCATTAATCGAGGCAATGCAGCTTGGGGCAGCAACCGCCGCTTCCAATAACTCTTCACTCAAAGAAATTGGTAGTAATGGCGCCGCATATCTTTTTAATCCTGAAAGCACAGCAGATATAAGCCAAGCAATAATTAAATTAAGTACAGATCAACAATTAAGGAAAAACTTATCAATCAAAGGAAAGAAGGCAGCAATCAAATTTAGTTGGAATAATAGTTTTAAGCAAATAGAAGAAGCGCTATCTGCTTATTAAATAAAAATGATAATTGGAATTGATGGTAACGAAGCCAATGTTGCAAATAGAGTTGGGGTTTCTTGGTATGCCTATCATCTACTACATCAGTTTAAAAAACAGGCAAATAGCAGTTGTACTTTACACATTTTTCTTAAAGAAAGTCCACATTCTGATCTACCAACTGAGTCAAAATATTTTAAGTATATTATTATTCCTAAAAAAACTATATGGAGCCAGTTGGATTTACCTTTACACCTATTTCTATTTCATAAAAATATTGATGTATTTTTAGCATTGGCACATTATTTACCCCGCGTCTGTTTTTGTAAGTCTGTCGTTGTTATTCATGACCTGTCTTATTTTTATTATCCAGAAAGTTTTTTATCAAAAGACTTATATCAGCTAAAAAATTGGACAGCATACTCAGTAAAAAAAGCCAGCAGAATAATTGCGGTTTCAAATAATACCAAAGAAGACATAATAAAAAATTATAATATTAAAGAAGAAAAGATAAGGGTAATTCATAATGGATTCGATCAAAAAACTTCTATTAACAGCACTAACGAGCAAGCCCAAAAGAAACCATATTTTATATACATTGGCACAATCCAACCCCGAAAAAATCTGGAAAACACCATTTTAGCCTTTCATCGGTTTATACAAAATAAACCAAACTACAATTTTTACATTGTCGGTAAAAAGGGCTGGTTATACACTGAAATATTTAACTTGGTTAAACAAAGAAAGTTAACCGACAAAGTAATTTTTACAGATTACCTAAGTGAAGAAAAAAAGGCTAATTTGCTTAACCGGGCGTCAGCATTAATTATGCCCGGGTTTTACGAAGGTTTTGGTTTACCTCTTCTTGAAGCATATTTACACAAAGTACCCGTCATTGCATCTAATAGTGGAGCACTACCTGAAATTGCCGGCAACGCTGCTTTATATTTTGAACCCGAAAATGTTTCCGACCTTGTTAATAAAATGAAAATAGTAGAAAGCAAAAAAAATGAATTAATTTCGAAGGGAACAGCAAGACTTAAAATATTTTCGTGGGAAAAAACAGCAGAGCAAATACTAGAAACTTGTCGACAGGTTGTTTCTTAAATTATTGAGCATAATAATAAGTTGAGAAAAATAATTAATATATATAAACTATTCACAATTAACAGTTAATAAACAATTTATGACAGACAAAGATGTGCAAGAAAAAGACGAAGGTATAATCGCCACATTTCCTAAAAATGAGCGCGAGGTTATAAAGGTGCGAAAATCCACTTTCAAAGGCAAGGATTATGTAGATATTCGTACCTATGTAATTACAGAAGACGGAACAGAAATCCCAACGAAAAAAGGTGTAAATGTTCCTATCGATTTGGTAGATGAGCTAAAAAAAGCGGTCGCTAAAATTTAAGAATCCTTTTTTAGCTTTTCTAAGTATTTAAGCAGTGTTGTTTTCTTGTTTTCAAGGTTGTTGTTAGCAACCTCTTCGAAAGTATTATTAAGTATTCTACCAACTTCTGGGCCAGGTTTAATCTTAAATACCCTCATAACATCTAAGCCATTGATTTTTAAATCAGAAACTATAAATGGTTTTTTTTGTACTTCAATTAACTTTTCTTTAAAAAGATTGGTTCTCCAGGAAGTGGGTGTAGCACCAGAGCCAATGCGATCTGCTGTACGCAAGCTTAACATATCATTTAAATTTTCTTTGCCAACTTGCCGAATAAAGCGACGAATTGCTTTATCGGTCTGTTTTTCAGTAACAGAAAACTGATGAAATCTTACCAACTTGGTTAATCGATGTAGATCTGCTTTAGAAAGCCTAAGTCTTTTACCGATCTCGTAAGCAACTTCGGTGCCAATAATTTCATGGTTATAAAAAGTAACAATGCCTTCCTGATTAACTTCTCTAACCTGGCTTTTACCAATGTCGTGCAAAAGGCATGCCAATCTAACAATTGGGTCGGTTGGTTCACATGCTGCCAAGGTTTTTACCAAATGAGTACCAACGTCATATATATGGTGCCTTTTTGGGCTTTTCTGAGAAACACCAAAAGTGGCATTTAGTTCCGGTAAAAACTCTTTTAATAATCCTACTTTTCTCAAAAGCAATACACCTTTATCTGGTCTTTCCGAACTCAGTATTTTAAAAAACTCGTCTCTAATTCTTTCAAAACTTATATTTTTTAACAGTTGACTGCTTTGGTCAATAGCAAATAATGTTTTTTCTTCAATAGTAAAGTCTAGTGTACAGGCAAAACGAACCGCTCTTAACATTCGCAGAGCGTCTTCTTTAAAGCGCACCAAAGGGTTACCAACAGCCTTAATAGTTTTTTCTTTTATGTCGTTTATTCCTTTAAACGGGTCAATTAATGCACTTTTGTTATAAGCAATAGCATTAATGGTAAAATCTCTTCTTTCTAAATCCTCTTCTATGGAGTTGCCCCAATTAACTTTATCCGGATGGCGATGATCTATGTAGTTATCTTCAGAACGAAATGTTGTAATCTCAAAAATATCCTCTTCGTTAAAATCCTTTTTAGTCAGTCCGATTTTCTCGCCTATTTTTTTTAGAGAAAAAATAACGGTACCAAAGCGGTTTTCATACTTTCCTTCAGGTAAAATTTTTAACATTTCTTCCGGTGTGGCGTTTGTGGCAAAATCAATACTTGAATTATCAGCTACTTTGTTTGTAATTAAACTGTCTCTAATAAAGCCGCCAACAACATAGCAACTAAAACCATTTTTCTCAAAAAATGTTATTATTTTTTTTGCTTTTATGGGTAAATTTATTTCCATTTTTTTGTTATTATTAGTGCTGTTATTATGCAATTCAATATATTAGATCAGATTACGTCGTTTTACCAACCAAAGAATATTATATCAACTCTACTGAGGAATAGAGGTATACCCGACGAAAATCATGACTCGTTTATTAACCCGCCCAACCCCAGTAATTTTTCTCTCGAAACCTTAGGTATAAGTAAAACCCAAATTACTAAAAGTATTCAAAGATTAATTAAGGCAAAAAAAAATTCGGAACGGGTTGTTATTTATAGCGATTACGACGCAGACGGCATTACCAGTGCGGCAATATTATGGCAAGCATTAGATATTTTAGGTTTTAAAGTAATGCCATATATTGGTAGTCGGGAAGAAGAAGGCTATGGTTTTACTCATGCCGGAATAAAAAATGTTATAAATGAATTTTCGCCAAAATTAATTATCTCACTGGACCACGGAATTACCGGAGAATCATATATTAAGACACTAAAAAATAAGAATATCGACACTATTGTAGTTGATCACCACCAAGTGGGAAGTTCTTTGCCCCGTAGTGCACTTTCTATAATTCATTCTCAAAAAACAAGCGCATCCGGAATTGCCTATTATTTTTGTGCTGCTCTAGATAATCATTATAAAAGTAGTCGTTTAAAAAAAATGTTGGAAAATGATTTTCTTGTTTTTGCCGGAATTGGCATAATTGCCGATCTTGTACCTTTAGTCGGTGTTTCAAGAAGTTTGGCTTATTTTGCATTAAAGCGGATTAAGCACTCAAGCTTACCTGGTCTTCCAGCATTAATTAATTCTTGTGGCTTAGGTAAAAAAGCAAAATATTCTGCAAATGACATCGGTTATACTATTGCGCCAAGAATTAATGCGGCAGGCAGAATGGGGTCGGCAATGAATGCACTACGCTTGTTGTGTACCAGAAGCAAAACTCAAGCACAGGTATTGGCAGAAGAACTGATACAGGTTAATCAAAACAGACAAAAGAAAATGCAAGAACAAGTGGTTATTGCTCTTGAAATGGCAAAGCTACAGAAAGACAATAGTTGTATATTTGTTTATTCGGAAAAGTTTGACGAAGGCATAGTTGGGTTATTGGCATCAAAATTAGTGGATAAATACGGTAAACCGGTTTTTGTAGCCGCAATAAAAGAAAAAATTGTTAAAGGAAGTGCCAGATCAATAGACGGTTTAAATTTGGTTGATATTCTTGCCAAAAATAAATCACTTCTTGAAAGTTGTGGGGGTCATGCTAAAGCTGCAGGATTTAGTTTGCTAAAGGAAAATATTAAGGATTTTAAAAACCAATTACTAAAAACAATATTAAAAAAACAAAAAGAAATAATACAAAAAAAGGAAATAGTTATTGATCTGGCTCTATCACTCGAGAATATTAGCTTGGAACTTGCTGAATTACTTGAAACTCTTGAACCATATGGAGAAGGTAACAAAAAACCGATATTTTTAAGTAAAAATACTCAGCTAGTGTATAAACGACCGGTAGGTAAAAATGGCAATCACTATCAAATATCTATTTTAGAACCGGTCTCGAATAAATTAAGTAAGGCAATAGCTTTTAACTTCAAAACTGTTCTTAATAATTTATCAAGTGAAGAAGCGCTCAGCATTGCCTATACTGTGGAAATAAATAGGTGGAATGGCAGAGTTGAACCACAATTAAATGTAAAGCATATTGTGCAAAGCAGTAAAGATTAGTTTTTATATAAAAAAATACAAAAAATGTAGTTAAAAAAAGACAAATCCGGTTTGCACAAACACAGAAGATACTTTATAATTGAAAATTACAAATGAGTCACCAACTTATGCAGATTAGGAAAAGCCAAATTAAAAATTATGTTTTTTTGTTTTGAAAAAACAAAAAATGACAACCGCCGTAAGGGCGGTTTTTTTTTCGGTGAAAATAAAATAATAAAATGAAGGAATCAATTGTTATTTCGGTTGGTGGTTCGCTTATTGTTCCAAATGGCGGACCAAATACCGACTTTCTAAGCAAATTAAATCGTTTTATCAGAAGTAACATTTCCAAGAATAGGCGGTTTTTCTTAATAGCTGGCGGTGGCAAAACAGCAAGGCATTATATTGATTCGGGCCGTGATGTTGTAGACAAACTTACAGACGAAGACTTGGATTGGTTGGGAATTCACGCCACTCGGCTTAATGCACATCTTTTACGTACAATTTTTAGAGATGTAGCTCATAATCGAATTGTAGAAAACTATGACCGAAAAATTTATAATTTAAAAGAACCAATTGTTATTGGTGGTGGTTGGAAACCGGGTTGGTCAACCGATTACGACGCAGTAATCATGGCCAGAGATTATGGGGCCAGTCTTATTATTAATCTTTCCAATATTTACTGGGTTTATGACAAAGATCCAAGAAAGTTCAAGAACGCGCAAAAAATAGAAAAAACTACCTGGAAGTATTACGAAACTTTAGTTGGTGACAAATGGGTTCCGGGCCTGTCGGCGCCATTTGATCCGGTCGCAGCGCAACTTGCAAAAGCACTAGACTTAACAACTATTATTACAAAAGGTGACGACTTTAGAAACTTACAGCGTATACTTGACGGCGAAAGTTTTAAGGGTTCTGTAATCAGACCTTATGAAGTGTCAGCTGCTTATTATAATCGCGATTATTATTTCGGGGGGAAAGGTGAATACAAGTATTATATTAACTCTAATTTCATTAATAACTCAATGCGCAAGTTAGCTGCTTGGTACAGGGCACTCTACATTAAAACCCAATTTAATCCAAAAACTTTACTAGATGTAGGTTGCGGTACCGGCGAATTAGTCTCGGCGTTACGAAGATTGGGTGTAGACGCCAAGGGAGTAGAAATATCTAAAGAGGCCTTAGAACTTGCCAACGAGGAAGTGCAACCGTTTCTAATAAAGGGAGATGTTTTAAAACTACCGTTTAAAAATAATTCTTTCGATATGGTGGTTACTTTTGATGTGCTTGAACACCTGGAAAGGTCAAATTTAAAAAAAGCCGCAAAAGAAACAGTACGGGTAGCTAAAAAAAGTGTTTTACACAAAATCTATACGAAAGAAAACTCACTATTGCACTTTACTCATGGCGACGACCCTTCTCATCTTTCTGTTTTTTCCCAAGGTTTTTGGGATAGGTTGTTTAACTCTATTCAATCTATATCTGTAGCACGTAAATATTTTAAGCTTCCCTCAGCTATCGAAACCATATACTTATTAAAGAAAAATCAATAAAGGTGGGTTTTGTGGTGACATCAGCTATGATATTAAAGTCAATTACTATTGAAGGTTTTAGAAATTTCTTAAAAAAAACTGTTTTTAGTTTTAACGATAAGCAAACACTAATCATTGGCAAAAATGCTATTGGCAAAACAAATCTACTAGAAGCTGTTTACTTTTTAAATAACTGCCATGGATTTCGTGAAAAACAATTAGACAATCTTCTTGAAAACAGTCGGGAAAGTGCATTAGTAAAAGCAAAGTATTTTGATAAAGAAGATAATGAAGAGTTTTATTTTTCTATTCGACTACAAAAACAGAAAAATAAAACAGAGAAGTATTTTTTTGTTAATGATTTAAAAAAAAGCTATAAAGACTATGTTTCTCGTACTATTCCCACTGTTTTATTTCAACCATCCGACATTGCTATTATTACCGGATCACCAAGTTTAAGACGGGATTATGTTAATCAAATCTTAGAAAGAGTTAACTATACTTATTATCAAGCAAAGAATAATTATAGTAAGGGTTTGTACAAAAGGAATAAATTACTCGAGAATCAGAAAAAATATAAAGCTGATAACTTTTTAGAAGTACTTCGGTTTTGGGATACTTTCTTAATTAAGAATGCTCTTGTTATTTATGAACAACGAAAAGCCTTTGTTGAATATTTAAATTCACAAAATAAATTAACTACGGTAAGTTTTAACATAGAATATAGAGCCAGTATATTTAATATGGAACGAGCTGCTCTGTTTCAGAAAAAAGAATTAGAAATGGGAAAAACTTTGATTGGGCCGCAACTTGATGACTTTGCTTTCTTCAAATTAAAGTCAGATGTGAAAAAAGATCTTAGTTTATACGGGTCAAGAAGTGAACAGCGTTTGGTAGTTTTATGGCTAAAAGTATCTGAATTAAGTTATTTGGAAAAACGTTTGGGTAAAAAACCAATTTTTTTGCTCGATGACTGTTTTTCGGAACTGGATAGGGAAAACGCAGAACTGGCGCTTACAATAGCCAATAACTATCAGAGTCTAATAACAACTGCAGATTGGGAAATAGTTAAGTTAGTCAAAGGTAGTATCAGTAAAATTGAACTGTAGAATCAAAAAATTTACATTAAACCCCTAAGTTTTTTAGCCCGGGACGGATGTTTTAATTTACGAATTGCCTTGGCTTCAATTTGCCTAATTCTTTCGCGAGTTACGCTAAATTGGCGACCAACTTCCTCAAGGGTTCGTGGTTTTCCATCTTCCAAGCCGTATCTTAAAACTAAAACTTTTCTTTCCCGAGGTGTTAAAGTGTCTAGTACTTCAAACAGGTATTCCTTAATAAATTTGTTAGTTACATTATCATAAATACTACTTTGGTTTGGGTCTTTTATAAAGTCCTCTAAGGTTGCGTCTTCTTCGTCATTGATTGCTGTTGACAATGAAGTGGTTCTTTGGCTAATTCTAAAAAGATTTTTAACCTCATCTTCTTTCATCTCTAGTTCTTTAGACAATTCCTTTACACTCGGGGTTCGGTTATATTTTTGCATTAATTTTCTCTGAGTTTTATACAGCTTATTAATGTTTTCTACCATGTGAACCGGAATTCTAATTGTTCTGGATTGGTCAGCAATGGCACGAGTAATAGCTTGCCTAATCCACCAAGTTGCATATGTAGAAAATTTATAACCTCGGCGCCAGTCATATTTTTCAACTGCCTTCATTAATCCCTGATTACCTTCCTGAATTAAATCTAAAAACGATAGACCTCGACCGATGTGTTTCTTGGCAACAGAAACAACTAAACGTAAATTTGAAACAATTAATTTTCGTCTAGCGGCTTCGTTTTCCTGCTCATAGCCTTTGGCCAGTTCAATTTCTTCCTGAAAAGTTAACAGAGGGTGCGAACCAATTTCTTTTAAGTAAATTTTTATTGGGTCCAGCGATTCACCTTTCTCAAGCTTTATCATACCTTCAAGTTCCTTTTCCAACTCTTCGGTACTTTTTTTAGCTTCTTGTTCTTCTCTGGTGGAAACGTTTTCAAATACATCTGTCTTGTGTTCAAGGAGGTAATCAAATAAATTGTCTAACTCTTCAACATTTTTTTCTGGCTCCGGGTATAAAGAAAGTATGTCGTCAAGTACTACAAATCCGGCGATTGCGCCGTCTTTAATAAATGCTCGAACAGACTTGGGGAATATTTTTGCAGAAACTGCCATATTATGTATCATTTTATAATATTGAGAGCGATTTGTCCACTTCTTTTAGCAAAATCATTTTATCAGTTAAGCCCTTTTCATCCACTGAATTCATTATTTTTTGAATTTGTTTTTTTAATGAATATTTCTTAACAGAGAGTACTGTTTTTTTAATTTCTTTTTCCCAATTATTGTTTTGTTTTTTAAATTCAAGCAGATGGGCTTTATTGTATAGTTCGATTAACTCCTTGGGAATATCTTTTTCAAGTTCTTCCAAATATTTAATTCCTTCTTTCTCGAATTTATTTTTGGCAATCTGGATTAATTTAAAAGTTGAGGGGCTGTTGAAGTCGGCAAGAGATAAGTGTTTGTCTACCTGACTAAAAAAAACCCTGGGTGAATCGGCTTGTACTAAAAGTGCAATCAAATGTTCCTCTAGCATTTCGTCAATTGGTCTTTTATCTTTAACAGTTACCAGAGTTTTATTTAAATCTTTACTGCTGATTTTTCTTTCCAATAAAAATAAGGAACGTTTTAATGAATCGAAGGGAATGTCACATTGGTTAGCTAATTGTTTTAAATAGTAATCCTGAACAATCGGATTCTTTATTCTTAATAAATAGGGCATTACTTCTTCAGCTACCCTTTTTTTGCCATAGGCAGTTTTAATGTTATGATTTTTTTGACTGGAGTTAATTAAAAAATCGTAAATAGTACTTCTTTTTTTATATGCCTCTTTAAATATTAGCGGGTCTTTTAAGAAAACGTAGGCTGGGTCTTTATTGCCCGTAAGTTGTATTACTTCCATTTGGAAATCGAATTTTTCTGCCTCAACTATGCCGCGTTTAACTGCTTCACTACCGGCCAAGTCCATATCAAGGGCGAAGACAATAACTTCACTGATACGTCTTAAAAATTTTAAATGATCATTAGTTAAGGCCGAACCTTTTATGGCAACGGTATTGCTATAGCCGTTTTGATGGGCTAATATTGCATCGAATTCACCTTCCACCACAATTACTTCTTTTTTCTCTCTTATACTGTTTTGAGCAAATTGTAATCCGTAAAGATGCTCTCTTTTTTTGTAAACAAGTGTTTCGGGAGTATTAATATACTTGGCTTCTTTCTGACTTTGATTCAGGGTTCTGCCACCAAAACCAATAACTTCTCCTCGACTTGTTGTAAGCGGAAACATAATACGACTTCGAAACCGATCGTAAACTCGGCCTTTACCGGACTTTATTGAAAGACCAGCGTTTACAATTTCTTCATTGGTATAACCCTTTTTTTGTAGATATTTTAGTAAAGAATCCCAGGAATTGGGTGAATAGCCAAGCTGAAAGTGTTTTCTGGTTTTTTCTGAAACGCCCCTTAACTTTAAATACTCTCTGGCTTTACTACCAATTTTATGTTCATTTAATATGTAGGCATAGAAGTCGGCCGCGATTTGATTAATCGTATAAATTCGAGACTTTTGACTATAAGTATTATCTTTGCTTTTGCTCATCTCCAGTTTAATTCCAGCCTCTTCTGCCAAAATTTGTGCTGCTTCAAAAAAGCTAATATTGTCCCACTTCATTAAAAATTTAAAAATATCACCACCTTCGTTGCAAGCACCAAAACAGTGCCAAATTTGCCGCTCGGGTGAAACAACAAACGAGGGGGTTTTTTCACTGTGGAATGGGCAGTTGGCCTTAAAGTTTCGCCCAAGTTTAGTTAAAGGGGTGTATTTATTGATAAACTCAACAATATCTAGTTTTCTTTTTATCTCTTCTATCTGGTCCATTTTTTAAACTAATATACTAAATTTTCGCCTCATTTGTAAGCCCATATATTTTTAGGCGAGTTTTTTGAAGGCTGTTTTAGCAACCGCAAAAGATATTCCCGGGTTAAGCGACTGAGTGCTTGATTGGTCAGAATTAAAAACAGTAGCAACATTTGTAATTATAAAAAAATACAAATTACCTTCTTGACGGATAAATTCTGCTTCGAATCCAACAGAAACTATTAAGTGCCTTTTGGTATTACCAAACAAATAAATAATTGCTCCTTCATAAATCCAAGCGGTCTGCCCCGGGGTTATTTCTTTGCTTTGCCCATTATCAGTAAGAATTTCTTTCATAGAAGCAGAATTTTACCATAAAATGTGACCAGTGGTACATAAACAACTTTTACCTGAAAGGGTAGAGCTATTATAAATATCTGATAAGTAGTTAAATTAAAATTAATAATTTAAAATTCACAGTTAATAAATTAGAAATTGGTTTCTGGAAATTAGAAAATAGTAATAGAAATAAGAAAGTAGAGAATGGATTTCTGTTTTTGTTTTCAACAATGAAACAATGGAACAATGCAGCAATTTAGCAATTTAACTAGTCATTCTGATTTAACAGAAGCCTGCCCTCCGATTCGGAGGACTTGCCCGCCTTTGGCGGGAATCCCATAGGATCTTTATATGTCATCCTCGAGGGAGCGAAGTAACCGAAGGATCCCATGGGATATTTCACTAGCGTTCAATATGACATAATACAAATTCTTAAATTCCTACCTTTGTTTGTTATTTGTAGTTTGATATTTGTTTGGAAATTACCTGCCCCTCGAAGCATTGGCGAAGTGGGGTTTTTTGGATCTTGGTGCTTATTTCTCTTAACTCATAAATCATAACTCTTACTTTTAACAATTTAACAATGTAGCAATTTATTCCGTCTCAGTTACTACCACAACATAATTATGCTTGTATTTTTTGGCACATTCGGGGCAAGTGGTAAAGTATAAAAAATTTCGGTAAACATTTTTGCCAAGCGATTCAATATAACCGGTCATATCTTTTAACCAATTATTAACTTCACTGAATGGTCCATCATAAACTTTGCTAATAAATTCACCCGAAAGTTTAACATTTTTTATGTCTGATACTTCTTTGGTTACATGCATGTAATATTCACTTACAAATGGGTTGGGATCGTATGTTAAGCAGAGAAAGCCATTTTTACTGGGGGTAGCGCCAGCTTTTTCAGCTGTTTTCCATAATTTTGTCATTATATTGCCAACCAGGAAAGGTAGGGGAATGTGAAAAAATACCGGAATTGACGATTTTATAAATAGCTTATTCTTCCACATATGTTTTTTTTCGTTCCACAAACTGGGGTCAAACTCTGGGCAGCAAATATTTTTATTATTTTTGATTGTTAAAAATAAATATTAATTTTAATAAGGTATAACAAAATACAAATAAAAGCAAACGAAAAAATAAAAATTTATGAATTTGCGAATTTAAGAATATAAGAATAAGTAAATAAGCACCAAAATCCAAAAAGCAATTTCCAAACAAATCTCAAACTACAATAAACAAACAAAGATTAATTTTGAAGTATAAATTAAGATACAAAAGCAGTAATCCATTCTCTACTATCTAATTTCTATTACTATTTTCTAATTTCCAGAAACCAATTTCTATTAATTAACTTTAAACTTTAAATTTATCAAAGGAATCCTTTGCTCGTTAAGGATGTTCTGTTACTGATTATAAAAATATGTCTACTTACTTAAATCTAGTCTTTCAATCTTTGTTCCGCCTTTATTGTTTAGTGTTTTTATATAAACACTAAATTGCGGCAGGTTTAACAATTTTATTTCATTTTTAATGCCCTCATTTTCAAACAACTCTTCAACAAAATGATTATCATAAACAGATTGCCTAAAACTAACTACTGTGCCTGATCGGGTAATTTCGTATTGTAAGTATTCCGGAATTAGTAAAGCCCTTGTGCTTATAGCTGTTATTGCTAAACCGTACTTACCGCTAAACCTATAAAGACTAGCTAATTCCTCCCCTGCAGATTGCACTTCATCTACATAAACAGAAATTTTATTATCCGATTTGTCTTTCTGTAAAATTTGCTCTAGCTTAAAAAGTAACAAGCTATAAATAAATTCTTCCATATCTTCCTCGTGTTTAAAGATACTCATATCTAAAATAATTGCTTGTTTGTTTTTAATTACTTCTTCTAAAATTCTGCTGTAGTCGCTGCTTTTCAGTAACAACTGTATCCTTGAGTCACTAACCAAAGGAAGTAATTTAGAAGTAATAAAAACACCAATGTCATTATTTCTAATTGGCCCTTCCTTTACTTTTCCAAAGTAATTTTTTAACATTGGATCTTTAATTTTAAGGAGTAATTGATTTAGGTATGAGCTATCGGTAAAGCACTTTACTACCTTTAAAAAAGATGGTTCTTTGTCGTAGAGTACTGCCAGTATGGCGCTTCTTGTTGCTTGTTCAAATCGTGGTCCAATAATTCCTAAACTTTGTGGATCAAACAATTTTCTTAACTGCCCAAGAATAGTTTTTACTAAAAGTATTTTTTCTGTTTCGGTTTCAACGTTTTCAAAGATGTTCAAAGAAAAATTATTTTCGCCTAGCTTAATATAACCCAAATTATCAGTGTAGCTGGTGGTATTTTTTACTTTTTTATAAAGGTCACCATAGTAATCTAAAACTATTGTTGTTTGCTTGCTTTCAACGTCTTGGCTAATTAAATTGCAAACGTAAGTTGCCACACCGTTTCCCGGCAAACCACTAATGAATATATGTTTTTGGCGGTTAATACCACTTAATTCTAAATTTGTTTTTGAATCTAAAATTATACTTTTCATATTTAAAAATACAAACTACTAATAGTATCAGTATATACTAACTAAATATATTAGTAAAGTCCCACTTTTTCATCAGTCCGTTAAGTGTTTTTAAGTTAACGTTACCCTTGTTTCCAATGATATTTTTCAAAATCATAAAAAGTGGTCCTTGCCAGGCAACTAACCAAGCAGAAATCAAATAGCGAAGTACAAATTCATCAAATTCAGCACTGCTTCCGTTAATATCAAGTTTAGATTTATATATTTGTTTAGCTAATTTTATAAGTTCTAAATCACTGCTCCATATGACCCAAGAAGAATCAATATTAAAACCTTGCTCTTTTACCTGTTTATTAATTTGGGCGATATCAGTTTCAGGTGATAAATGATTTTTTACAGCTTCCAGTGGAGTTCGGTAATCTTTAGCAACCTGAAAACAGAGCAGTGCTTTTAAAAAATACTCTTTATCCTCATTCGTACCAACAAAATGATAATCTTCTTTTACCGCCCTTTATAAGGTTACAAAAAATTCTTGTTCGAATCTTTGGTATAGAGGGTAAAAATAGTGACTGATATTATTCATTAATAAAAATTAGTTTATCAAAATATATTCTGCTGTTATAGAATTATTTGATGCTAACAATAATTGGTGGACCAATGTTTGCCGGTAAAACTACATATTTAATAGATTTTGCCAACAAACTACCCCACAAAAGCTATTTATTTTTTAAACCTAATATTGATACTCGCTATAGCACCAATAAATGCGTTACTCACAACGGGCAGTCAATTAAGGCAGTAAACTTAAACAGTACAGATCCGGTTTTTCCGGCGGTAAGTAATCAAATAAAATCGGTTTTTATTGACGAGCTAAATTTTTTTAAATATAGTGCTATTAAACCACAAATTAAAAAACTGTTAAAAAAAGGGATTAATGTTATTGCAGCAGGGCTTTTATACGACAGTAACAAAAAACCTTTTGGGGCAACTCTGCCTTTATCAAAACAAGCTGATGAGTTTATTCAACTATATGCTGTTTGTGACTTTTGTGGGAAAAGGGCAGAGCACTCGTATTCAAAAGTAATTAAGGAAAAACAAATAGAATTAGGTGCAGCCGATAAATATGGCCCGTGTTGTAGTAAATGCCATCCTCAGCAATGCAAAACTCGAAGCACCAAACTCGAAATCCGAAACAATTAAGAAATTCACAAATAACAAATTACACAAACATCAAATCAAATTCAAATAACAAAGTTTTAAAATAGAAAAAATACTGGTTTGTGTTTGAAGTTTATAGTTTATAAATAAGAAATTAGTTTCTAGAAAGCAGGAAAATAGTAATAGAAATTAGATAGTAGAGAATGGATTTCTGTTTTAGTTTTCAACAATGAAGCAATGTAACAGTGAAACATTTTTTGGTTTTTGTTTTTTGGTGCTTGGTACTTTAATATTATTTCGGACCTGTCCACCGAATCGGTGGATTTCGATCTTCGGATTTAGAATGTGTCTATTTATATTTACAAATTCCAAGATTCTTAATTAGCTTGATGTTTATAAATTGGGATTTGTTATTTGTTTGGAAATTGTTTTTTGAAGTTTGGTGCTTATTTTGTTTTTATTCTTCTTTTCCTGGTAATTCCAAAGATTTTATTTCAGGCAAAGCCCTTCCCATCACGCCCTGAAGGTCGCCATACATTCCCTGTGTGTGATCTATTACTTTTCTTAGTTCTTTTTCTTGGCGTGCCCATTTGGTCTGAAACCATCTTTTTTCCCGTTCAATGTCTGTTTGCAAGTAACCAAAAGCTTCAACAATACCCTCAACTCTGTGTTTAAATTCAACGCTGGTTAGGTATTGGTAAAGTACTTCCATTTTTTCGTTTTTACCTACCGAAATTGCTTTTTCATGAAACATATTAACCAAATTAAATCTTAGTGCCATAGCAAGCGGGACTACTAACTTCCAAGTAGTTACCCAAATGCCTTCTCTAAAAACAAAACCCTTTATGTCTTCTGGTGGGTTGGTTACAATTAAAACCGCCAATTGAGCTTTAGCCTGGCGTTGGTCTTCTTTTAATTTACTTATCCACCCCTGGCTCCACTTTGCATTCTTGCTTTCCCATAATATACCACCGCATTTCCTGCCTTTCTTGTCTACAACGTTTTGCAATATGTCGGCACCACGCTGACCTTTCTTAACTTCGACTATATTATCTAGGGGGAATTCAGCTCGTAATATGTTTTCAATTTCCAACTCCATTACCTCACCCTGAGTTTGTTGCGAACCTTGCCTTATCTTTCGTTGTAACTCAAGAATCTGTTTTTCAGCGTCCGACAGTTTTTTATCTTTCTCGGCAATTTTTAAAGCTTGGCCTTCTTCGGCTTCTTTGGTGGCTTTAGCTCTAATTTTTTCCCTCTCCTCATCTAATTGTCTTTGTTTTTCAAGTTCAAACTTTCGTTTCGACTCTTCAAATTCACGTTTTTCTTTTCTTACTTTAAGCTCTATTTCTTCTGCCGCCTCAGCCCGCTTTTTTAAAGAAAGAATTTGGTTTTCTTTGTCTTTTAATTCTTTGTCTAAGTTTTCTTTTGCTTCTTGTTTGGCGGTTTCGGCTACTTGTTTTTTTATTTTTTCAATTTCTTCAGTTCTCGACTTTGCCAGTTCTTCTTTTTCTGCCGCTAGTTTTTCAAGTTCTTTTTTGTGTTTTTCTTGCTCTTCTCTTAATAATTTTTCTTCTAGTTCGTGTTTGTAAGCGTCTGTTGGTTCAAATTGTTTATGGCAATACGGGCACTTAATTTGTGTATTCATATAGGGCTAGTATAGCAATTATCCTTTATAATATAAAATTCTTATGTAGTAAGGAAATAAATTAGCCATTTCCTGTAATTAGAACCTTGTTTGGCACAAGTGGAGTTTGACCTAATATGGCTTCTCTTATATTTGGAGTACCAGTTGGAAGGGTAATGTTTGCTGTTTGAATTGGGCTTGTGTGTAAAACGTTTAAAACAACACCGTTTTGAGTTACTTCTGGTAAATGGCTAAGTAGCCCTGCTCGGTCTAGGTTTTCGAGTCCTATATTAAACTTAACATTATGCCTTCCTGTTATTTTTAATAGTTTCCATATTACTTCATTATCTACCATTACACCTTCTAAGTACCAACCACTTCCTATTAAAGAGGAATCACGATATCTCTTTTTTTGTTCCAAATCAAGTAATTCCCATATTTGTAAGTGGTCAGCCAACGAAAGAAAAACACTATTTTTAACACTATTTTGTGTAACTATATGATTGGCAACAACAACCTCGTTTGTTAACCCACCTTTTGTTCTTGGAATAACTAATGAAGCTTCTAAAACATTACCATGTGTACCATATATATATACAGCTGAATAAGGTGCGCCTGGCCAGTATGGGGTTGTTTGTTTTGCTCCGACGATCCTTAAGCTATCATCTTCTTCTAGCAAAGTAATATATGTGTTGCCTAATCCGTTTGCACTCGGCTGTACGTAGGTGTAATAACGACTATCTGGAGATCTGAGTTTTTTTAACTCCGAAAAAGTATCTCTTTCTACTACAATACCATTTGCGTAGTTTCTTACGGTGTCTAGATATCGATCTAAACTAATTTCTTGTTCTACTACCATGTTTATATTTTATTTGGAATATGTAATTTTTATGTAAGACTAATACTTACTATTATGTGACTTTTTATAGACATATTATTGGTGAGATTTATGTGTGTTTATTCCAGTGTTTTCTACCATTGGCCTTCCACTAAAAATTGCTTCGGCAACAGTTTTAGTTTCTGTAGGTTTTACTGGAAGCACAACTTTTATTACTTGTCCGTTTGTTGTAAAGTTCAAAGTTATATAATCATTTTCTTCTTCTATTTCAGGTAAAAAGTGGCTAATTAGTGTATTTACTTGCCTGCCTTGGGGTGTATTTCCACATACTTCAAAACAGTTGGCAAGGGGGGTACCTTTCTGGTCTTGATTCCAAATAAATCTTTTATTACCGGTTAAATCTACGGCAACTCCCCAGCAGTGGTTTTGCAATGTTGAAGGTATAGCAGTGCCTTGAGTTGCATTTACCACAGCATCTATTTTTATTGTGAAATAAATTGTAAATTGAACTTCATTTTCCAGACAAGCACGCCGAATACTAATTTCCGAAATACCAAGGTCATCCATGTCAGGTAGATGTATTGTCGTTGCTACAATTGGTAACTCACAGTTTTCTGCGTATATATGTAATATTTCAATACCATTTGCCAATTCAATTTGTTGTTTAGCCCAAATAACGACGTTATCGACAACTCTTACCTCTGTGGTAAGTGGATTGTATGAAGTAAGATGAGTAGCTTTGCAACTAGTATCTATTAATGGATATAAAACACGATTTTTTGTATCCATCGGATTGATTGGCAAGGGACGTGACTCCTTAATAAAACTCATAGTAAAAATTATATCATACACATAAAATACACACAATTGTATTGAAATGTGCCTGTTTAAGTATTCCCACGTCATCCTGAGCGAGTCCGCCAGCCGGCGGACGAGTCGAAGGATCCCATCACAGAAAATTTAGAGTTAATAAATAAGAAGTTAGTTTTTGGATATGAGAAAATAGTAATAGAAATCAGAAATGCATCTGTGCATTTATAATGAATTTTGAATATTGTCTATTATATATTGTCTTTAGCAATGTAACAATGAAGCAATGCAGCAATTTAATTTACTACATTCCTAAAAATCCAAGCAATTTGTGTACCAGCATAGCTGGCCACACAAGTGCCTTCAGCACACCTAGCACACCTTCACCAAAACTGGCGGCTTGTTGAATGTAGTAAATTGCTGCGCCAATAAAGCCCAAGCCATATACGGCTCCGGCCCCGCAATTATTTTTCATAATAATAATAATATATCAAAATACTAAGTTCTGTTTAAAGGTGGTTGGTAGTTATTTAAATTATTGCTCAGCAACCTTTTCTCAATATTGCCTGTGCTTATATATACAGATTTAATAATACAATATAGATTAGTAGCATACAAAAGAATCTATAAAATTGTTATGATTAATCAGTGCCAAAAAAAGAAACCAAATTACCAAGTACTTCCCTTATTCTTATTATGTTCCTTATTCCCTCAATCATTCTTAACATTTTTATGTTTTTGAAAATTGGGGCAAGTGTTAATAAAAAAAAGACCGGCGAATATGCTATTTTGGCAGTCTTAGATGGTGACACAATTGTTCTTGAAAACAAAGTCCGTTTAAGATTGCGTAATCTGGACGCACCAGAATTGGAAAACTGTGGCGGTAGTCAAGCTAAAGCTTTACTTGAAAAACAAATTGGCAAAAATAATGTAGATATAAGGGAACGTATTATAGATCAGAAAGGCAGGCCAATGGCCCTTGTTTATGTAGGCAATACTCTCTTAAACGCGGAGATGTTAAAAAGTGGTTGGGTTAGGTATCATCACGATACTAATCCTCAAGCTAGCGAGCTTAAAAGACTGGCCGACGTGGCTAAAGTAAAAAAGCTTGGCGTTTGGAGTGAATGCATTCATACTAAGCCACCTAATTTAAATTGCAATATTAAAGGCAATTTTGCTGATGGCAAGGTTAATAACAAAATTTACTACATTCCTGGTTGTGTCCACTACAAAACCACAGTTGTTGAACAAGATAAGGGAGAGCAGTGGTTTTGTTCAGAAAAACAGGCTAAAGCTGCTGGTTACACAAAGTCTGCTCGCTGTCCGTAACTTCACAACCTTCAGTATTTGCTCTTTTCCTATGCATTAATTAATTAATATTAGGCTTTATATAAATTAAAAGTCTCTACAGTTTGAATTATCTACATTAAATTCCAGGGTAGTTATCATGTTTTGTACAATGTCTTGGTTATTTATATATTCACTACCCCAAATTCTAAATTCCATTATATTTTGTTCCTCTTGCCAAAATATTAAAGCCATATCGGGATTTGTCATTTCGTAAGCAATTATTTTTGTTCCGTATCTTTCTTTATTTCTAGTGTCTACTATTTCACCGCCGATTCTAGTAACCGTATTATCTGCAAAATCCGTTAGTGTTTCACTACTGGTGTGGGCTTCAACCGACGCAAATATATTAGTTCCCGAAAATACAGCTTTACTAGATTCAAAAGTGGCATCATTATTGGTAAAACTAGACGGGTAATAAAGTGAATATCGGTAACTACAATTCCAGTAATTGATTGAGTTATTTCTGTAATCTGTAGCTAACAATTCAAGTTCGTTTTCGGTTGCTTCATTCTTATCTGGTTCAAAATTTGTTGGGGCGAATGTTTTAATACTGCTTGCTATTTTACTCATATCTTGTATTGCCAAAACAGAAACATTTTTGGGAGGGTCACCGTTTATGTGAGAATATAGAAATACATACGTATCATTTTCACCAATTTTTTCTCCAAACAGGTCGTCTTTGGATCTGTCACGTTCCGGTTCTTCCCAACTCTCTTTTAAAAAAACAGAAAGTGAGAATAGTTTTTGGTTTTCTAACATAAAATATACCTCGGCAATATTAAAGACCCCACCAAGTAACTCTTCTTCTGCTTTATAATCTTGCCAATTTCGTGTCATCTCAAGCGAAAAGCCATAATTTTCATTTGTATATGTTGTCGTTTCCGAAACCGCTTTGGTTATTGTTGGTTTAGCGTTGCTGCTTGTAACTTGATTTTTAACAGGTTCAGTATTCACGGTTGCTTGTTTACTAAAAAGAGGGTAGTAGGCAAAGTGCCCCAAGGCTTTCCCCCCAAAGAAAGCAGTGGTAAACAAAAGCACAATAAAAACCGTTAAGGCAAAATTTTTAATTAACTTTTTCATAAATCCACTTGTGAGACAGTCCTGTCCCCATAACTTTTATATACTGGTATAGTTTTCCGTCTTTAATTACTAAATTACTATCAGCGTTATCTGTTGTGGATGCGATTGATCCTTCACAACCTTGAAATCGATATTTGCCGCTGTTAGATGCGGTTTCACCATTAACATGTGCGGTTGCCGTTAATACTCCGTTTTCAAAAAATTCTATAAATACCTCGCCCCAATCGGCGCCTTCATTAACGGTACTATTTGCAGCAACTGTAGTTATTAATTTCCACTTACCCAAAATATTGCACTTACCACTGGGTTTAACTGCTAGGTTATCTTCTTCTTTTTCATTGTTACTTAAAGTATTATCTTTGTTTTGGGAAAGGGTAGGTGATATGCTTTTTACCAAAGCATTTTCAACGTTTGCTAAAATTAACTCTGGATTGCCTGGGTTTTCGCTTATATTTTGCTCTTTTAACCATGCTTTTGCTTGGCCTTCATTTAAACCTTCAACTTTAACGGCCATGTTATTAAAGTCAATAGCTAAACCCATATACTTATTTTCTTGAATTGCTGCATTGATTTGCTCGGCACCAAACATAAAGCTACTTAGTTTGTCGAATGTAGAAGAGGCTCCTATATTACCAAAACCAATTATTGTTGCTGTTGGTTCTGATAATTTTCTTATTCCGCTAAACAGTGCCACAGCCTCGCTGTTATAACCAAAGGCAATATTTGATACATCTTCACCAACTTCCAAGACCAAATCTACTCCGCCAAAGATTGCTCCGGCTTCTGCAAGAATAGTACCGGCTGTGGAAGTTGCCCCGCCAGACAATATTGTGCCACCAACATACAGACCAATCTTACTGCCACTTTTTAAACCGCGCCAAACATTTTCAAGTTTTTCCAATCTTTTCTCTTCGTTGTTATAGAAGGGGGCATCAATGTCTCCTTGGGCTTTTTTTAATATTGATCTGGCTCTTTTTGCATCAGTTCCTAAATGTTTGGCAAGAGTTCTTAGTTTTTTTCCGGCCGGGGCAGAATCAAATACTGCAATAATTTCTTGGGCAGAAGAGGCATAAACGTAATTATTTAAGTACTTATCAATTAATTGCCTTTGGGCAATTACATTATTACTTTCAACTTTCAATTTTTTTGTTGCATTTTCTGCTTCTGCCCAAAGATTAATTGCTTCATTTAATTTAGCACTCCACTGGTTGTAGTTTAGGTTTGTTTTTAGCTCAAATACTTCCTGTGTTTTAAGAAGCGCAACCGAATAAGCGTGAGCGGCATTAACTGCCTGGTACTGCATTTTGTTACCGGCCTGTTTGGTTACGGTTTTTGTAGATTCAAAATATATACCTGTAACAAAGCCTGTAACTAAAAAAAACATAAATAAAAACGCTATTAAAAACAACTTAGTGTTTTTTTTACTCTTTTCTTGGTTACTGGTTTCTTTATCGTGGTTGTGCATACTATTAATATAAATAATTTTTTATAAAATACAATTGGTAATTATTTCCAATAAAAAATACGGTCGCTTATATAACAGATAAAGTGACACATTAGGTATACAAAAAATTAAATTTTTGCCATACTTTTTATATCACCTTGAAGTTGTTAGGTGTGGTGTGTGAATGATATTTTATGGTGTAACTTTTTAGTATTTTGTGAATTTAAATGTCTATTGAAAAAATAAAAGCCAGGTTAAAAAAATACATCGAAACTCCTCTTAACGGCGCTTTAATAACTGTTATCAAAATAACCGAAAAAAAAGGCAAGGTAATCCTTTATTATAAAAATACAGGCAGCTCTTCTATAAACACTGCCATTAGTAACGACGGCTTTAGTTTTGCCGAAAGCACCCAACCATTTACTCATGAAATAAAGCCATCAAATTTGCCAAATCTAAGTGAAGTTTTGGCTGATTCAAATAATAAAGAAAAATTTGCCTATTTTGGCAACCGTAGCATAAATATAGCATTCCAAAAAAATGGTGTATTGGAGCCGCGGCAAAACCCGCTTATCGTTGCTCCAAACCCGCTTTGTTGTGGGGCGGTTTTTGAACGCAAAGATAAAATATTACTCCTTTATTACCAAACAGTTATTGAAAACGGCATGACATATTATTCGGCTTATCTTGCTCTTTTTAGCCACACGAACCCCGAAAAATTAATCTGGAAAACTACAAAGCCACTTTGGAATCACAAAGATATTTGGCCAAATAAAAACGCTAAACCCCTAGGAGTTGTAATGCTTAGTGGTAAAATTATTACTTACTGGTTAGTTGAAAACAAATTTATTTTTGGCATCATTTTATCTGGTTTTACTTATGACCCTTCCCAAATTAAAAAAAGCGAATTAACTTTAAAAAAACATATAGATAACCCCATTATTTCCCCAAACCCCAAAAATGATTGGGAAGCGTTTAATACACTTAATCCGGCTGCTGTTTATGCTAACCGTAAAGTTCATATTTTGTACCGAGCGCAAGGTTTTGATTATATCTCATCGGTTGGCTATGCAGTGAGCAGCGACGGGGTAAGTATAGAAAAGCGATTTAACAAACCAATTTACCAGCCCTCTGCCGGTTTTGAAACAAATGATACGGGCAAAGTTAACCCTAATCTTATGTCTGCAGGGGGTTATGGCGGAGTTGAAGATCCGCGAGCCACACTGCTTGAAAACAAAATCTACATGACATATGTGGCCTTTAATGGCTGGGATTCGGTTCGGCTAGCCCTAACCTATATTTATCTAGACGACTTTCTCAAACAGCGTTGGAACTGGTCAAAACCGGTACTTATTTCAAGGCCCGGGGTTATTGATAAAAGCGGTTGTTTGCTTCCCGAAAAAGTAAACGGCAAGTATGTTTTTTTTCACCGAATTTTCCCCAATATTTTAATCGATTATGTAGATAATTTAAGTTTTGCAGGCAAAGACAGATATTTGAAAGGGCAGTACCAAATAAAGGTTAGGGAAGATATGTGGGACAGTCGTAAAATTGGCGCCGGTGCACCACCTATAAAAACAGAAAGCGGTTGGCTGCTTATATATTACGGCGTAGATGACCGCGACGCTAGCAAATACCATATTGGCGCTATGCTTCTAGATTATAACAGGCCCGAAAAAGTGCTCTATCGTACAAATCAGCCAATTTTAATGCCAACAAAAGACTACGAAAACACCGGTTTTAAACCGGGCATTGCATACCCTTGTGGAGCGGTTAAGGTTAAAGATCAGCTACTTGTTTATTATGGCGCTGCCGACTCGGTAGTTTGTGTGGCAACTGCTAACATCAATACTTTTCTTAATGAATTAAAAAGCAATCAAATTATTCATATGCATTCAATTAAAATAAAAGAAGTAAGTTACCAACCCTAAATGCTAATTCGTTACCCTCAAAACCCAATTTTAAAGCCAAATTTGCAAAACGACTGGGAAGGCTTTGCCACATTTAACGGTTGTGTGGTTAAGCAAGCCAATAAATACACCATGTTATACCGAGCAATGAGTAACGTGGTAAACATTAATACAAAAGAATTAAGATTATCAACAATTGGTAAAGCAGAGAGTATTGACGGTTATAACTTTACAGATCGAACACAATTTATTAAACCAAAATATTCGTGGGAAAGGTATGGCTGTGAAGATCCGCGGGTTACTTACATTAACAACAAGTATTACATTTTCTATACCGCGCTAGCCAATTACCCTCATTCAAGCCATGGTATTAAGGTTGCCTTAGCCATAAGCAGCGACCTTGAAAATGTAGAAGAAAAGCATTTGGTAACACCTTTTAACGCCAAGGCCATGAGTTTATTCCCACAAAAAATAAATGACTTGTATACAGTTATGCTTTCGGTAAACACCGATACGCCATTTGCCTCAACTGCCATTGCTCAATTTAAAAATATAGAAACATTGTGGGATCAGTCTTTTTGGCAAGACTGGTATGCCAATTTAAACCAGCATACCTTTAATCTGAAACGGGTCAATAGCGACCATGTAGAATTTGGGGCGCCTCCTATAAAGCTTGAACAGGGTTGGCTTATCATATATTCATACATGAAGCACTATTCAAGTAGTAATATTCCCACAGAATTTCGTATCGAAGGCGTTTTGCTGGATTTACAGGATCCCAAAAAAATTATTGGTCGGGTAGAAAACCCCTTACTTATTCCCCAAACAGACTACGAAAAAACGGGTCAGGTAGAAAACATAGTTTTTCCAGAAGGGGCGCTGGTTGAGAACAATCAGCTAAAAGTTTACTACGGTGGCGCCGACTCGGTATGTGCCGTTGCCAGTATTAAGTTGCCCAACTTACTGAGTAAAATGGAAACAAATACCGCCGCAACACTCAAGTGCCATAAGTTTCCCAATAATCCGCTTCTGGAAAGAATTCCCCAAAACAGCTGGGAAAGCCAAGCTGTTTTTAACCCGGCGGCAGTCGAAATAAATGGCAAAGTTTACATTGTTTACCGAACGCAATCTGAAAATAACGTTTCACACCTGGGGTTGGCAATAAGTATCGACGGCTTGTATATTGATGAGCGCTTACCAGAGCCAATTTATCCCCTTCGGGAAACCTTCGAATTGCCTGCTGAGCCTGGTTTACCCCATGGCGCTGAAGACCCTAGACTCACGTTAATTGATAACATTATTTATATGTGCTACACAGCCCATAATGGCCGATTAGCCCAACTGGCCTTTACCCACATTACCGTTCCCGATTTTTTAAATCGTAACTGGCAAAATTGGGCGCCACCTAAAATCATCTCACCCCCAAATATTATGGATAAAGATGGCGTTCTGTTCCCCGAAAAAATTAATGGCAACTACTGTTTTTTTCATCGAATAGAGCCAAACATAGTTATTGACATGGTTACCGATTTAAAATTTGAAGAAGGCCATTTTTTAGGTTCGGAAGGAATAATTACCCCGCGCGCCGGTTACTGGGACGCAGTAAAAATAGGCATCAACACTCCTCCCATAAAAACTGCAGAGGGTTGGTTGGTTTTTTATCATGGCATAAGTAAAATAGATCGGCACTACCGAGTTGGCGCCCTACTTCTAGAATTAAATGACCCGTCTAAAGTTATTGGTCGTACCCTTTACCCAATTTTAGAGCCAGAAGCTTGGTTTGAAAAAGAAGGGGTAGTTAATAATGTAGTTTTCCCCTGTGGTTTTGTGCAAAAAGGGGACTTAGTTTATCTTTATTACGGTGGCGCCGACAAGGTGGTTTGTGGCGCTAGTATTAGCCTGAGTGAACTACTTGACTATATAATCAAAAGCAATACAAAAAAATACGTTTTATAAATCATTAAGGCGATATTCTTAAGGTATAATATTTATGTAATATCTGGTATCTGAGAACTGATATCTGATATCCGATATCTTATAACTGACAACTGAGAACTGACAACTAAATTGGAGAGGTGGCAGAGCGGACGATTGCGCACGCCTCGAAAGCGTGTTTCGGTTAACGCCGAACGTGGGTTCGAATCCCACCCTCTCCGCATTTTATCAACGGTTTCACAAGACCCAACTACCTGCTTATTATGGCCTTATATGGTTTGCTAGAAAATTGCATAATTCCTTCAAGAGCCTATCTACAGCTTAGAGAATGAAAAACTCCATAAAAAGCTTGTTTAGAAAAAGCGTCTGGTTCTAATGTATGAAAGTTATTTTAATTAAATTATACGATCTTAATAGTCATAACTTATTCTTTAAGATAATATTCTCCTGTATTTAGGTCAATATAGCCTTTTAAGTATTTTGGAGGTAGAGTTGCATCATAAGTTATTACAGCACCTTCTCCCCCAACTTCATGATCTCTAGTTTCAACAAAATAACTGCTAGTTGATACATTTTCGCCATTTGCAGCTCTAGACTCATAATCAGCCATTTGTTGTGAAGTAAGAGATGGTAAATCTATAATAACTTCATATCTATGTCCTCGATGTGGTTCTGCAAGTTTTCTAACATTGAGATTTAATATCATATCTCTAGAAGCATCACCAGAATCAGCTGGCAAAGAAGCAAGAGGAACTGCAGATCCATCTAGGCCTAATCTACTATCACAGTAAAGCCCTTCTTTAAAAATAGCTCTAACAGTATCTAGGTCTGGCGTTGCATGAAAATATCTATTTCCGGTAGGAACAAGAATATGAGCCAATTCTTTTTTTTTCGATAGTAATCTTTCTACTCTTTCTTCTATAACTTCTTGTGCGATTTCAGCTTTAGTCTTTGTTCCTGGCGTATAATCTTGCGAAAGCAGAAT
The DNA here is from genome assembly GCA_964414145.1 of uncultured Gammaproteobacteria bacterium. GTDB lineage: Bacteria > Patescibacteriota > Microgenomatia > UBA1406 > UBA1406 > UBA1406. The sequence continues at coordinate 40,894 of CAYPVH010000006.1, read as the reverse complement.
TTGCGCAGGTGATAGTTCAGATGGATCAAATCCCTTTTCTTGAGCCCATTCCACTGCTTTCCTAATCATCTCAGGCGAAGTTAAATCATCGTATTTATAATTAGGATTTTTAACTTTTAAATAATCAAAAAATCCACTAGGGTTCATTAAAGGGTCTTGATCAAATTGAACAAGTTCTGGTGAATCATCAAAAACCGATTTTTCTTCTTGTGTCATTTGATCAAATGTTACCTCTACCATCTGGCCATTTCTGGTAACAATATATCTTTGAATATTATTTGCCCTTTCAATTGAAGGAGCTAACTTGTCACTTTTTTGAGTCTCACCACCATTATTCTTTGAATCTAATTCTCCATCAAAGTTATCGGGTGTTGTTGTTATTTCTTCCTGCATTGTTGCTAATATTATAGATTATTAAATTTTGTGAGTTCAATTTGTTTTAGACTATCAGGACATGAGGGTGCTAGACCCAACTGCTCCGCATTTTATCAACAGTTTCGCAAGACCCAACTACCTGCTTACTATGGCCTTTTATGGTTTGCTAGAAAAATGCATAATTCCTTCAAGAGCCTATTTACGGCCTAGAGAATGAAAAACTCCATAAAAAACTCTTTTAGAAATAGTGCTTGGTTCTAAGAATATAAGCCTATAATATTTGTGGTATAATCAAAATAGGGTTAAGAACCCAAATCACGAGGAGGTGTCAGATGACACAGAGTCTGAGGAGCCTCATTGGAGGCGCCGGTCTTGACCATGCTGCCTTCCTGGTCAGAACCGGAATGATGCGAGGTGCTGTGTTCTTTTTTACCAACCATCTAGGTTGGATTGAAGACACAGAATCAAGGGTCGAAGGCGATTGGGGATGTGCGCGTTTCGTAAGGCCCAAGAACCAAAAAGTTCGAGTACAGCTTACAGAAGAGCTGGGTCACCCTGATGACCCGGCAATTCTTCCAGGAGCGCATCTCGGAATAAAGGTTTTTGATGCCGACCTGACGGCGCACGAAGTGGAAAAGTGGGCAGGTCTCGCAGGTATGACGGCTCGTATTGAGCCTGCCAACAAGGAGCGAACCAAGTGGTTCGTGGAGATTCCGGCGCTGCTTACTTTTAAGCTTGAGTTTATCAGTGTCGGTTGATCCAATAACAGGGGCGGCCACAGGCCGCCCCACCTTTCTTAGATAGTCTTAAGACTTCTCTTTGAGAGCAAAAACCTAGTTTTCACTCCTTTCAATATTTTCAATCTCTCCTCAGGTGTACCATATGTTAAAACGTGTAAAACATAGTCTTTCACTACATCAGTTTTAGATAGATTCATTTTGTTACTACTCGTATTATGTGGAGTGAGTTGAATATTGTAGGGATTATATTTATCAATAACTGTTGCTTTTAAATGTTGCAGTCTTTTTATTTCTACTTCAAATTCTCTGTATAAGTAATTAATATCTAGTTTAAGTTTAGGTAAATAAGATATTAGTTGTTTAATAAGGTCTTCCTCTCTAATATACGGTTCTTTACAATCATACTTTTTAATTCTATTGCAGTGATAATATATATGAGTATTAATCTTTCCATTCTTTGTTCTTCTGTACTTAATCTCTGCTGTTACACTACCACCACAGCTGCCACATTTACATAGTTTTTTGAAGGGAAATGTCTGTTTATTCCATTGTCTTGGGGTTATTTCAAGTTCTATCTGTACTTTGTCAAACAGGCTTCTTGTAATTAGTGGCTCATGAATTCCTTGATACCATTTACCGCCATATTTGAATTCTCCATAGTAAAAGGGATTCTTTAGTATTGTATATACTTTGCTTAAAGCAATTCTGTATCCACCCTTTGTTCTAAAACCAAGATTATCTAACCATTTCTTTACCATTCGTCCGGAATATCCTTGATTTGCAACTTTCTTAAACATTTCCTTAATAATCATTGCTCTTTCTTTATCAATATCAATAGTTGCTATTCTATTTTCTTTATGTACATTTATATATCCAACAGGAGCTACACCCGGACGGATACCTGCTTCGCATTTACTTCTGAGTCCACGTTTAACATTTATTCCCCTATTATCATTCTCTAGTTTGGCTTGAGAACAGAGAATCATAAGCAGGAACTTTTCATTAGGATTATTACTAAATGATTGGGAGTGAGTTCTTATCTGAACTAACTTTTGTTGATCCATTAGGTCCACTATTCTTCCTAAGTCACCCGCATTTCTGCTTAATCGGTCAGGTGCCCAAGTAAGGACTGCATTAAAATCTCCTTTTGTGATTTTTGTTATTAACTGATTAAAGCCTGGTCTTTCACCTGACTCTTTCGCAGAGTGACTTTCTGTAATAACATCTGATATATTTAGTTTCTCTTTTTTGGCAACATAGTACATTTCTTTTAGCTGTCCATCTATACTCATCGCTTGTCTTTCATCTGATTCAGATGACTTTCTGGCATAAAGACAGTAATTTATGTTATTGTTTCCGTTTATCATATTGGATTATCCTCTTTAGTTTTCCAGATATAGCAAAGAACTTATCTATGTATTCCTTGTCTTCTGTAAGTAGGTACTTATAGAAGTAGTTTTCACATCTTTTTATTAGCTTTATTAATTGCTTCTTATGCTTATTTAGATTACTGTAATCATTCATTTAACCCAAGAATACCGGAAGGGTTTGGGAAGTCAAGTGATGAAGAACTTTATATATTCAAAATAATTCGTAGCAATCTCATATAGTCTGTTAGAATTTAGATTGCTACGAATATTTACTTTTTTCTTATTTATCCTGCTCTTGGATTTGTTCATCTCTACATTCTAGTATATTTACTCTTTCCTCTAATGAATTTACTGCTATAACTATCTTATTAAATAATGCTTCTGTCTCTTTAAAATAAGAACTTGTTTTAATTTCACTGTCTATTTTATTTTTCTTCATTTTTCTCATCTCCTTTATATTTAATTATTAAAAAAAGCCCCGCTTAAAAGCGGAGCTATAAATGCTTAAAATTTGCTTCTACAATATATTATATCATGCATTTTGGTTGCTCAATTATATTGGGTTAGTATTATTGCTTACTATTTGATAAATTAAGTTTATGACAGCAGAAAAAGCTCCATTTAAACCAATAGAAGTATTTCTATTTGAAGGCCAAGAATTGCCAGTAGAATTTATAGAGACAATTCAAGTAATAGATGGTGTTGAATGTGATGTTTATAGATTTGTAGGAGATAATAGCAGAGACTTAGGTATTATTCGTATCTCGCCTGGCAAACATACTCCACTCCAGAGAGTATTAAAGGGAAATAAAACAATAGAAGGATATATTTCTGGAAAAGGTAGACTGGAGATAAATGGAAAAACAGTTTATATAGCAGATGGTAGACCAATAAGTGTTATTGTTAATATAGACGAGACAATGCAATGGTTTGCAGATGATGATTCAAGTTTAACCGCTTATGAGATTTGTTACCCACCTTATGAAGATGGACGGTATGAAAATATAAGTGAGTAGTAAACAGAAGAAAAACCGCTCTTCTATAGAGCGGTTTTTCACAAGACTGTCTTTACATTAATTAACAACCTCGCATTCCTTTAGTTCTATTACACCGATCATTTGATCACCAATAACACCTTTTACTGTAACTGTCTCGCCGTTCTTTAGAGGCATAAGCTGATTCTTATCCTTTATCTTGCAACTAATTTGAGTCATTGAAAAATCTTTTGTGGCTACATCGGTAAAGGATATACCTGTATCAGTAATATTAGATATTTCAGCACTAAACTTTACAAATTTTCCTCCCCATTTTGACTCTGCTGCAACTTGATTGCCGTCAAAGTCATCTGCAAGTTCTTGTACAGATATTTCTTCAGGTTCTTTAGCTACTTCTTTCTCTGTCTCAGTATTTGAACTTTCTTTCTTCACCTCCTGAGTATTTGAGTTGGGAGTAGAACTTGAACCACCACCTGCAACAGCACCTATAACAATAATCACAACTAAAGCTATACCTCCCCATTTAAGTAGTTTTTTCAGTTTCTTTTCATCTCCTTTCTTGCTAAGTCTAAATTAGAGTATTTCTGATGACAATAATAAATTATGAATAGGTTAATTGCAAGGCCAATACTAAACACACTGCTAAGTGTTGCTTAGTAGATATATTCACCTTCTCTAACGATAATGCCAATATGGGTAAACTTGGCCGTGTTGCTAAAAAAGTCGGTAACAAAATTCAGAAATACAGACTTGAGCGTAAATTATCACAAGAAGAGCTTGCAGACATGGTTGGTATTAGCCGGGTGTATATGGGGTATATTGAACAAGGAAGAAACAACCCCTCACTTCCTTTATTAAATAGAATTGCAAAAAAACTTAAGGTAAAGGTACGAGACTTGGTTTAAGGTTTTTTTGTAAAGGGTAAAACATAACTGTTTAAATAGTCTATTGTCTCATCTGCATACCTGCATATTAAAGCCTCAGATATATACTCATACTTTTCTAACTTATATGAAATATCTCCAAGTACATCTATAACACTATTTGAAATATTATTTTGATAATTAATATATTCTTTATAGAACCTTGTTTTGTTTTTTGATATATCTAGCTTACCTTCATCAAGTGGCCTAACTGCTATTATTAATTTTGATGTTTTCAAATTAATTAAGCGTTTAAAAAGAAGCGAGAGTGAATATGAAATAGCAACTGAAAGAAAAAATCCTTTATATGCATCTTTCATACCCTCTGTAATCGATTTGTTTTGACTTTTTATTTGTAAAACATTGTGAAGATATAAGATTTTGTAGAAGTATGTTATTGCAGTCGAATCATTCTCTAATAAATATCTTAGTACAACAACCCACTTTTTAAACGATATTTTTTCTTCTTTTGATTTAATTCCTGCTAACATATTAAATTCATACGGATTAACAATCTTATTTTTTTCTTCAATTTTAAGATATGTAAGAATTACTTTTTCCTTAGTTGTTAACTTGAATTTGCTGAATATAGACTTGTTTGTCATTTTCCTTTGAGTTCAGACAATAATTTTAATTTTCTGTAGTTATTATTCTCTCTTTTGTTACTGACAATGATTTTTAACAGGCTTAATACTGGACGTATTATTTTAACTGGTATCTCTAGGTTAAATATCTTTTTTAAACTGTTGTAATTATTAATTGTTGATGCATTGACAAATATGTCTAGTAGAGTTTCCATTTGATCCTTATTTAGTTTGTTAAAAGAACTCATATAATTAGGGTGATTATTCTTCAACCAAAATATTATTGCAGTCATATTCTGCTCTTTTACTCCAGTTAATAACTTACTTTCTGCTAAATCATTCATCAGTGCTTTACCCTGCGAAAGTGCTTTGTCTGCTTCTCTACAAAACACTGGATCTTCTTTTCGCCAACGATAGTAAGTTGATCGGCCAACACCTTCCTTCTTGCAGGCAATCTGAACAATTGGCATAGTCTCTAAATGTTTTAGAAGCTCTCTTTTGTTTCTACTGATTCTTTTCTCTATGCTTTTCATGTTATTTTTTTAGCTCTCAGTCCGGTAAACTTTTCAAAACGTTTAATAATTACTTCACAATACACAGGAGACTTTTCCATACCATAACACCTTCTTTTTAACTTTGTTGCTGCAATTAAAGTACTGCCGCTTCCGGAGAAAGGTTCAATTAATAGATCGCCCCTTCTACTTAATACCTTAATATATGGAACTAATATATCTATTGGTTTTGTACCGAAGATCACTCCTTGCCCTGAGGATTTTTCGTCGCTTGCTTTGTATTCAATAAAGTCTGTTGGGCAATGTTTTTTCCCCTTTTTATATGGTTCCCAGTATGCCTTGCCTGATATTGCAAAGAGAGCTGTCTCATATTCGTTTTGAAGAAGCTCTTCTTCCTGCTCATTATTTAAATCAATTGAGTTAATGCTTGTTCCAACCATTGCAATATCGTGTTTATTGAAAAACTTGCTTTTAGCTGAGAAGCCTTGAACTCTATTTGGCAAATGCCAGACAATCATATTTCTTACCTTCCAGTATTTCTCCATTTCACCCCATATAGTTCTTATGTTTTTCCAGTTCTCATATACTATTATGGAAAAGTCTTTATTTTGTACTTTGCTAATATTAGCCATCCATTTCTCAGTAAAGTCAGGAGGCAAAATATCCGTCTCCAGATACCTTCGGTTTTTCTTTGCCCCAAAACCAACGGTTGGTTTCCCATGTCTTTGCTTGCCATTAAGGTAGTCTAGTATATATGGCGGGTCTGTTAGGCACAGATCTGCCTTCTCTCCATTCATCAGCTTCAAAACATCACTTTCAACTGTACTGTCACCACACATTAATCTTGACTCTCCCAGCTGATAAATATCTCCCTTTTTAGTATTAACTTCCTTTATATTCAGCTTTTCTAATTCTTTATTAAGATCAAACAACTCAGGGTTATCAAAATCAAAGATTTTATCGAGCTCCTCAGAGGAGAAACCAATGTCTGAAAGCAGATTCTCATCAAAGCTTTTCAATAAATCCCAGTCCCAATCTCCAACTGCCTTATTTAGTCTCAGATTTAAATCTTTCTCCTTTTCAATCTCTGAAATATTTAGCCAGACAACTGGAATTTGTTTGTAACCTAAGTCCTTTGCAACCTTTAAGCGAAAGTGTCCGCCAATAACTACTCCATATCTTTCCTGAAAGCTGTTTGCTATAACAGGGTCTACTAAGCCATGTTTCTGAATGCTTTTAGTTAAACTTGTAACTGCAGCTTTTTCCCATCTTCGTGGATTATATTCCGCTGCTTTTAGTTTGTTTATGTCGACATATTCGACATTAAGTTTCGTTTTGTTTTCCATATTTAAACTAGTAACTGTTAATAACTCACTTACTTTCTAAGTTTTAGCAGCAACAAAAAAAGCGGCTACTAAAAACTACACCTCACACCTCATTCATTTTTCATTTTTCATTATTTGAAGAGATGTGATTCAGTGGTTTTCAATAACCGCTTAAATTTGGTGAACACCAAATTCATCACATTATTAATATTATAGTGTTTTTTTAATTATTTTTTTTCTCTCCCAATGAGTATTTTTTGTTAAAACTAAGTTATAATAGTCCTATAGGTTAATAAAATTTATGTGATTATTAAGTTTGAATTCAAAGAAAGATTTATGTGAAAAGCTTTGGGCCCAGAGCAATCACACACATATAATATAAAAGTAAAAGCATTTGTTTTATAATTGAATGTGAGTTCAATTGAATTTAGTTAAGAATAACCTATATAGAAAAGGATGTAAATATGAGTACAGACTTAACATTTATTACTAATGAGAATGGTGAAAACCTAAAAAGTAGATTTAATGTTTTGGTCAAAGATACTCGTCTATTTGATATTTTAGTTGGTTATTTCTATACCAGTGGTTTTTACGCTATATACCCTCAGCTCGAAAAAACTGAAAAGATTAGAATCTTAATCGGAATCAGTACCAATAAGCAAACTTACGATCTTATTCAAGTCTCAAAATCCTACAAGGAAATTGGTGATGATATTGGTGAGAGTATTAAAAATGAGATGGATAAGAGTGAAAACAACCATGAAGTTGAGACAGGAGTACATAAGTTTCTTGAATGGGCAAAGTCTGGAAAGCTTGAAATAAGAGCTTACCCTGAAGAAAAAATTCATTCAAAACTCTACATAATGACCTTTAATGAAGATGATCGAGATCTTGGGAGAGTCATTACTGGTTCCAGTAATTTTACACAAAGTGGTTTGATAGATAACTTAGAATTTAATGTTGAGCTTAAAAACCCTTCAGACTACAAATTTGCATTGAATAAATTTAATGAACTTTGGGAACATGGCATTGATGTTTGTGAAAAATATATTGAGACAATTGAAAAGGATACTTGGATTAGAGAAGACATTACACCATACGAACTCTATCTGAAATTTCTCTATGAATACTTCAGAGAAGAAATTAATGAAGAAGAAAATCTAAGTCACAATTACAGACCAGATAATTTCAAAGAACTGAAATATCAAGATCATGCTGTTATCAACGCAAAGAAAATTGTTGACGAGTATGGTGGTGTATTTTTGTCTGATGTTGTTGGTCTTGGCAAAACATATATGGGTACTATGCTTTGCCAAGAGCTAGCAGGTAGAATTTTGGTATTAGCACCTCCGCACTTGATTGATGAAAATAACGAAGGTAGCTGGAAAAATTCTTTTAAAAACTTTGGTTTTAGATCTAAAGACTATAGATGTGAATCAATTGGAATGCTGGATAAAATTATCGATAAAAATTTACATAAAGAATATAATATAGTTTTAGTTGATGAATCACATCGATTCCGCACAGAAGAAACTGAAACCTATGCAAAGCTTGCTCAAATATGCCGAGGGAAAAAGGTTATTCTTGTTACAGCTACTCCATATAATAACTCACCAAAAGACCTACTGTCTCAAATAAAACTCTTTCAAAGATCAAAGCAAAGTACCATTCCTAACTTGCCGAATTTAGAAGGATTTTTTAAGGTTTTGGATAATAAATTAAAGGATCTAGATCGAAAGAGAGATAAGCAAAGATACATTGATGTAACAAAAGAAAATTCTAGGTTGATTAGGGAAAAAGTTCTTAAATATTTAATGGTAAGAAGAACCCGAACAGAAATTATTAAATATTATGGTGATGATCTGCAAAATCGAAAAATGAGTTTTCCTAAAATTGCTGATCCTGCACCAATATTTTACGAATTTAGCAAAGAAGAAGACGCTGTTTTTTTTGAAACTTTAAAAATAATTACTAATGATTTTAAGTACTCACGCTACACTCCTCTTTTATACTACAAAGGAATTACTAACCAAGAAAAACAGAAACAGAAAAACATGATGAAATTCATGAAAATGCTGTTGATAAAAAGACTGGAAAGTAGCTTTTACGCTTTTAATAAAACAATTGATCGATTTATTTCTTCCTACGAAAAATTTATTAAAACATATGAAAATGGAAGTGTATATGTCAGTAGAAGCCATATACAAAAAATATTTGACTATTTAGATGAAGGAAATTTAGAATCTATCGACAAATTAGTAGAAAATAATAAAGCTGAAAAATTTAAGTCTAAGGATTTCACTGAAAAATATATTACGAATTTACAAAAAGATTTAGAAATTTTGAGAAATATAAAGAAACTTTGGGCTAATATCTCTAGGGATCCCAAGATTCTAGCTTTTAAAGAAAAACTATCTTTAGAAGAACCAGTAAAAAGTGGTAAGTCTATTATTTTTACTGAATCAAAAGAGACGGCAGAATACCTACTAAAAAACCTGCAAGATATTTTTCCAGACCAAATCATTTATTTTTCAGGTGGTAGTTCTCTAGCAGAGAGAGAAATTGTGATGGAAAATTTTGATGCAAATTCCAGAGTCATAAAAAATGACTATAAAGTTTTAATAACTACTGACGTTTTATCTGAAGGTGCTAACCTTCATCAAGCCAATGTTGTAATTAATTACGATATTCCTTGGAATCCCACCAAGATTATGCAAAGAGTGGGCCGTATAAATAGAGTCGATACCAAGCATAAAGAAATTTATACCTATACTTTATTCCCTACTGAGCAGTCCAACGAGCAAATTAAACTAAAAGAACTAGCCGAAGCAAAAATTCAAGCATTTATTACTTTACTGGGTGCTGATGCAAAGCTTCTTACAGACGATGAAGTTCCAGAAGGACATAGTTTATTTAGTCGAATACTTTCAAAAGAAATGATTGAGGGAGAAGATCAAAATGAAAAAAGCTACTTGGGATACTTACGAGAAATCAGAGATATCAGAGATAATGATCCCAAACTGTTTGCAAAAATAAAAAGACTCCCCAAGAAAGCTCGCACTGCAAGAAAGTCACAGAATTATAAAACAGAGCTTTTAACATACTTTAGAAAAGGAAAAATTCAGAAATTCTTTATTGTCGAAAGCTCTTTTTCTACTGATGCGCTTGAAATAGACTTTATTGAAGCAGCAAAGACATTGCATGCCAATGTTAGCGAAAAGAAAATGACAATTGATGAGTTATTCTACCAATTACTTGAAAAGAATCTTTCGATGTTAAATCAGGTAGAAGATTATGAAGAGAATGAATTTTCAACCAAAAGAGGAAGTAGAGATAATGCCGCTAGGCTTTTTAAAATCTTAAATGCTAAGCAAGTAAAAAATTATGAAAAGTTTACTGAAGATGACGAAGAATATGTGCGAAGAGTTATCATTGAACTTAATAACGGAGGCATCCCTAAAAAAGTAACTCAGAAAATTTATCAAGAGCTATCTCAAAATATTGAGATTATTAATAATCCAATCAAGATTTTGGGGATTTTAAAAACTACTCTTCCATCAGAATTTTTAGAAGATTCAGATAATGGAATAAATATGAACGCTTCTGCAAAAAAGGAAATTATTCTCTCAGAATATTTTATAGGTAACTAATTTTATGAAACAAAGTGATGCAAAAAGAATAATAAAAGAAGTTTTTAGTACAGAGTTTACTGATGGTAAATTTCAACTCTTTATTAGCAATTTGCTAAAAGATTTTACAAGAGTCAATAAAAATGTTGACAACACGTATGTAAAAGATTCTTTCAAGTCATTTATTGATAACTATAGAGTGCTTGGTTATTTTGAGGATAATAAGTCACAAAAGATAGATATTTTAGAAGTAAATTTAACAAATGATAAATCACTGGATAAAGCAAGAACAGCCCAAAGAAATTTCGTTGCAGACTACTTAAAATCAAATAATAAACTAGCCGCACTAGTTGCGTTTATCCCTCAGAGTAAAAATGATTGGCGTTTCTCACTTATAAAACTTGAGCATTCTCTAGAAGTTAAAAATAATAAGATTACTACTAAAGAAGAAATTACACCAGCAAAAAGATGGTCTTTTTTGGTCGGGAAAAATGAAGGCACACATACTGCACAGAGCAGATTTGTTAATTTACTGGTAAGCAATCAAAAACCAAACCTTGAAGAATTTGAATCTGCGTTTGACATTGAAGTCGTAACTAATGAGTTCTTTGAAAAATACAAAGAACTCTTCTTAGTTTTCAAAGAGAATTTAGAGAAAATCATTTTGAATGATGAAAGTGTTAAAGATGAGTTTAGTTCTAAGGAAATCGATACTGTTGATTTTGCAAAGAAGACAATGGGTCAGATTATCTTCTTGTATTTTCTTCAAAAGAAAGGTTGGTTTGGAGTTGCACCAAATAAGTCTTGGGGAGATGGACCTAAAAACTTTTTAAGAGAGCTTTTTGAGAGAAGATCAAAATATGGAAAAAACTTTTTCAATGATGTATTAGAGCCATTGTTTTATGAAGCACTAGCTCAGGATAGAGGTAAGAATTCATTTTACCCAAAACTCAATAATTGTAAGATGCCATTTTTAAATGGTGGTTTGTTTGAGCCAATGAATGACTATGCATGGGAAACTACCAACATCGACATCCCAGATGAAGTGTTCTCCAATAATATTCCCACAAAAAATGGAGATAAGGGTAACGGAATCTTAGATGTTTTTGATAGGTATAACTTCACTGTTAATGAAAATGAACCTTTAGAAAAAGAAGTTGCTGTTGATCCAGAAATGCTTGGTAAGGTTTTTGAAAATTTACTCCAAGTAAGAGATAGAAAAAGCAAAGGTGCCTTTTATACCCCAAGAGAAATTGTGCATTATATGTGCCAAGAGTGTCTGATCAATTATTTAGAGTCTGAAACTGAAGGGATTGAAAGAAAAGACATTGAGAGCTTTATTTATACGGGCGATAGAATTATTGAAAATGATAGTGTTGCCTTAAAGAAGATTAGAGAAAAGCAAAAACGAGGTTATAAGTATACTGGCAAATATGAGCTCTTATTGGCTGAATCTATTATAAAAAAGGCAAATGAGTTGGATGAGCTTCTAATGAACATTAAGGTTGCTGATCCAGCTGTCGGCTCAGGAGCTTTTCCATTGGGGATGATTAATGAAATTGTCAGAGCCAGAAAAATCCTAAACATTTATTTAGATAAAAGACTAACCGACTATCAACTTAAAAAACATGCGATTTCTAATTCAATTCATGGAGTTGATATAGACCCAGGAGCAGTTGAAATTGCCAAACTACGTTTGTGGCTAACTCTTATTGTAGAGGAGTCTACTCCAAGTCCACTTCCCAACCTTGATCACAAAATAATGCAAGGTAATAGTCTGATTTCAGAATATGAAGGAATTAAGTTGTTTGATGAGGGAATATTTAAGAAATCAAAAGAGTTTAAAGCCGAGCAGTTGCCTTTTGGTTTTGGTAAATCAAATTCAGAAATTAAACTTGAAGATTTACAAAATAAGATAAGTCAATATGTAGATGAATCACAAAAGACAAAGAAGCAAACATTAAAAGAATATATTGATAACTTAAAATGGGAAATCATTGAGGAATCATTTAAAGAGCAGAAGAAGATTAAAGAGCTTAACAATTTAATTAAGCTTAGACATAAAAATATTAAGCCATTTTTCATTTGGAAACTTGAATTTAGTGATGTGTTTAAAGAAAAAGGTGGTTTCGATATAGTTATTGGAAATCCACCCTATGTTGGAGAAAAGGGAAATAAAGAAATATTTAGAGAAATTGCAAAAGGAAACCTTAATGACTTTTATCAGGGAAAAATGGATTTGTTTTACTTCTTTTTTCACTTAGCCTTAAACATTGCAAAAGAAAATAGTTATGTAGCTTTTATTACAACCAATTATTATGTCACAGCATATGGTGCTAAAAAATTGAGAGAGGATTTGAAAAAAAGAGCAGTTATTCTAAATCTAATTAATTTTAATGAGTTGAAAATATTTAAATCAGCGCTAGGTCAACATAACATGATAACTATTTTTAGTAAAAATAATGACCGTTTATTGAAGTCAAAAAATATTCTGACAAAACAAGTGGGACAAGCAGATGAAAATATATTAAACAACATTCTATTTGGAAACGATAAAAAAACAAACTACTATGAGGTTGGTCAAAAATTTTTATATGATGGAGTGGAAAACTATTTAAGAATTGAGGGAATTGGAGTTTCAAAAAGTAAATCAAATGAGATTCTTAATAAGATAGAAGATGTAGGCTACCTATTAGGGAATATTTGTCATATAAAGCAAGGTATTGTGTCGGGCGCCGATGTTTTAACTACTAAACACATGCAGAAATACAAAATTAATGGCGTTAAAGGTGAGGGTATATTCGTATTGAATAAAGATGAATTAAAAAATCTTAATTTGAATGATGGAGAGAGAAAAATTGTTCATCCATTTTATAAAAATTCTCATATCTTTAGATACTACATATTAAAACAAGAAGACTATTTTATAATCTATTTAACTAAAGATCATAACTTGGATGATTTTCCAAATTTGAAAGAGCACCTAATAAAATATAAAAAAATATTACAAGAGAAACGAGAATGTAAAAACGGTAGGATTCCTTGGTATTCACTTCATTGGCCAAGAGATAGGTGGTATTTCGAAGAAGAAAAAATAACTAATTCTAGAAGGGCTAAGAAAAACATATTTGCTTACGAGAATGATAAGAACTATGAACAATCAGATATAATGATCACAACTTTAAGAGAAGAGTTTAGAGAGAGTTTCAAACTTAAATATATATTGGCTCTACTTAATAGCAAACTTTACTTTTTATGGTTTTATTACAGAGGAAAGAAAAAAGGTAACTCACTTGAACTTTATGGAAAACCTCTTGAGGAGACTCCTATAAAACTTGTTGATGAAACAAAGCAAAATAAAATTGTCAAATTAGTTGATCAGATTTTAGAAATAACAAAACAACATTCTTACGATCCTCAGAATCCACCTATTGAGCAAGTGAACTTAGAAAAAAAGATCAACCAAATGGTTTATAAATTGTATGAGTTAACTGAAGAAGAAATTAAAATTGTCGAAAGCCAAAAAGTATGACTTTCATAATTAAGTCTAATTTTTTTGGGAGCTTTAAAACGGGTGACAATGTTGTTTATAATTTGGAAATTCTAAATCATTTTTATGATTTGTATAATTCCGATAATGCAAAAACTAAAATGCTCTTGATTAAACCAATTGTAATATGGTTAATGTCTATAAACGAGGCTGTTCTACATGATTTTTATCATAGAATCAAATATCATACTTTTGAGGGAGTAATAAACGTACCTAAAATAGTAATAGAGTATATAAAGAATAAAGAAATCGACAAGCTTGATAAATATATCCAACACGCCAAAAGTAACGATTTCTTTGATGCAAAGGATACTAAATTTTATTCGGTATTAGATAGTCTTCGAAAAATAAGAAATAGAATCCATATTCAGAACGAAAAAAAGAGCGATCCAGTTGATGAAAATAAACTTTTCACAGAGCGAGTTAAGATTGCGTCTGAAAAATGTACAGAACTTGTTCTTAAAACAATGAGTAGAAAATACTATCGAGATGAATCGTTACATAATGTGGAAGACTTGCTTTTGCCTTGGAATGAGTACTTTCCTAGTAGATAAAAGTAAATAGCCTATTCTATTACAATATTTTTTACTTCTTTGCTGGAAATATTATCATTCTTAATGATTAACTTTGCAGCCCTTATTGCCTGTAGTAGCGTTTTTGCCTGCTTAGTAGTTATATAAGGAACAATGGCTCTATCATCACAAAAACCCTTACTATCTTTACGAGCAGGGTATAACTCGGAGATTACTCCCGGAGTTCCTGAAGTTTCCAAACAAGCACTTTGATTTTGTTCTTCAAATCTTTTTAGTAAATCCTCAAATTCGCGCTTATGTTGATTGTTAACAAGAACAAAGTTTTGTTTTTTGCTATCCCAACGGTAATAGTCTACCCAATTAATAAGACATCCGTAACAACCCAAGTATCCAACATCTCCAGAAACTTCAATATTGTGATAATCAAACAAGTTATAGTTAACAAAACTAATCTTAGCGAATCTCCCGGGTACATCTTTAAAGGGCAGTTTAAAAATTTCCTTAAATCCGACTGGTTCTTTTTTATATACGCTAATAGTAGACTTGAACCAAGATGCATAATCAATTACTGAGATTATACCTATATATGTTTGCTTATTGTCCTCAAAGATTCTTACATATTGTTTAGTGTCCTCTATCTTGTTGGATAGTTTGTAGTGAAAAAGCTCGCTGTTTTCCTTATCATCAACAATTTTAGAATCGTTGTAATAAACTGCTTTATCGCAAATCTTTATTGAGCCCTTCTTGCTTTCCGTATAATCCTGAACAGAAAAAGCATTTGTACAGTTTTCCTTGTGAGTAATGACAACAATTGAAGCTATTACTAGAACAAGTACCAATATTACCTTTAATCTCATAGTATGAGTATATAATAAAATTATGAAAAGCATTACTCAGTGGAAGAAGTTATCGCCTGAGAATCGTATTCGAAAAGCTCTGTTCTTTGATACGAGAAAATTCAACGAACTCAAAGCTTCCTGTTCAAGTATTCTTAGTAGCTCTGCCAAAGCTTGGAACCCTGAGGCAAAATTAGTTACTAGAGAGGATTACCTAAAGCGTTCGTTAGAAACCAAAATTGTGGGATTTGGGGTTACAATGCTCTCAAATATTAGGTATGGGGAGAAGTATAGGGCAGAAAACAAATTCAGAGATTGTACTTATACATTCGGCAAATACAAAGATAGATATGTCTACATTCTGCACTTCTACAAAATTAGTGAGGCGCGATATAAAAATAACTATCTAACTCTCGACAAACGTTACTTTGCAAAAGCTCAGGGTAGTTTCTCCAACTCCGAGTTATCAATCAAGCTAGATAAGGTTCTAGAGAAGGGGAATTATCGCTACCGAATAATTTTCTTTAACGAAATGAATTTTCATTTCTATCCCAAAAACAGAGCTAAATATTCAATCAAGGTTTATAGCGAAGACAAGGATAACAGTACAGTATATCGTTATGAATTAAGAAATTAATGCAATACTTAAAAGATAGAAGTTATTACGAGGAACTCTATGATCTTGGAACTATCCAGTATGTTCTTCATTTAATAGACGAAGTTAAGAATTCTAAGTATCCAAAATACAAGTCACTTAAACATTTTTTAGACAAAAATAAAAAGGATCTTGAGAGAGTACTTAATCTTGCAATTTGGGCATATACAGGAGAGAGATATTGTAATAAAGAAAAGATAATTAATGAATGGATGGAGAGAGATAGGGTAAAACAAGAACTATACGACTGCTCGACTCCACCACCTAGATTCTGTGAAAAATGTGAAACAAAGATGGAATATGTAGCTAGAAATCTTCACGGAAGTGTTGGTGAGAATCTTGAAGTTCACTTTGCTCTAAAATGTCCTCATTGTAAAGAAGGAATAATTATTAATCACTTAGGAAAAAGGATAATATATGAGAAACCAAAGTGCCCAAGCTGTAATTCAGTACTAAAGCAATCTATTAGAACATTAAAAACTAAAACTATTTGGAAGGATGAATGTTCTCAATGTAGTTACATTATAGAAGAGATTGATGATCACAAGAAATGGGAAAAAGAACAAGCCGATAAAGAAAAACAAGACAAAGAATTACTTAATAAGTACCGAGATAAATTTTGCTTAAGTAAAAAAGAAGGTGATGAATTTGTATATACAATAGAAAGATTAAAGAGTTTTAGAAATGAACAAAAAAGACTAGAAAAAAAAAGAAAAGACCCCAGGTACATTAAAGCAAAAAAACTTAAGAAACTTACACTTATCCAAGTTAAAAGAGCATTAATTAATGCTCTTGCAAAGAATTATTATCAAGACTTACAATTTGGCAAACCAAATATTGGTAAGTATGTAATAGTAGATTTTTCAGTAAACAATACTAAGGAAGACAGACATGAAAGAGATAGTCAAAACATACTGAAGAAAACGGTTATTTCAGCTCTTAAAGATACGAATTGGAGACTAATGAGTGATGGAGTTAATTACAGATTAGGTATATTGACAGGTAGATTGAAAGCATATGAACAAGAAGATGATTTAATGCATTTAATAAAAAAGAATGGATAATCTAAATGTATCAGCAAAAGAAGAAATTGGAAAAATATTTATGCGTAAACCGCATGTATTAATTCTTGGTGCTGGAGTTAATAATGCCGCATTGCATAATGGTGACGAGAACGGGCAACCGGTTCCTTTGATGAAAGATTTAGCAAAACAATTATCACTTCAAAGTTTATTTCCAACAGAATTACAAGCCTTGTCTGAGGTTAATTTTGAAGATGCTTATTCTAAATTATTTAAAAATGGAAATACTAAAGAAGTAGAGATAATAAACGAAAAAATTTCAGAATATTTTAATAATCTTAAATTACCTAGAGAAGCAAATTTATATGATGTTATTACTCTTTCATTGAGAGAAAAAGATGTTATTGCGACTTTTAATTGGGATCCGTTTTTGATGCAATCTAGAATAAGATTAGCTTCACATGGAGTGACCAAATTCCCTAAATTATTTTTTTTACATGGAAATGTACAAGTTGGCTATTGTTCCAAAGATAAAAAGAGAGGTGTAATAGGGAGGAAATGTAAAAAATGTGGAAATTACTTTTTGCCTTCACAACTGTTATATCCAATAGAAAATAAGAACTATAATGATGGGGATTTTATTCAACGAGAATGGGATGCAATACGGTGTTTTTTGAAAAGATGTTTTATGGTTAGCATTTTTGGCTATAGTGCGCCAAAGACAGATATTGAAGCAATAAAGCTATTAAAAGAAGGATGGGGAGATATTGTAGAAAGAAATATGGAACAAACAGAAATAATTTGCCGCCCAGGCTCCGATCAAAACAAACTCCGTAAAACATGGTCTGATTTTATTCACACTCATCATTATGAAATTCACGAATCTTTTTATGATTCTTTTTTGGGTAAGCATCCACGACGATCAGGCGAAGCTTATTGGAATCAGTATTATAAGGCAAAATTTATAGCAGATAACTCAATACCTAGTAATATAAAGGAATTAGATAAGTTGGTTAAATGGTTCCAGCCTTTATTAAATATTGAGAATTGATTTAATGAGCTTAAGTTAGAAGAAGGATCAAATAATAACACAGAATCAATTACTGGAAGAAATAATACAAACGAAGATTCTGAAAGCAGTGAGATATCAGATGATGAAATTCCATTCTAATAGGAGTTTTTATTTTTGAAAGCTTTGTTGACTTCAATTTCACACATTAATTGATTTATTGCCATAATTAATTGAAAACCATCAATGTATGAAATTTGATCCTCATTTCCATGACTGAATTTGTTTCGCCAATGTAGCATTATCCCTGCCGAGATGTATCTAAAACCTTCTTGAAATGATTTTCCTCTTCTGGTAGATACATCTGCTACTAAGATAATTGGACTATTTTCATTGAAGGCTCGAATCATTAAATCCTTACCAATTAATTCTAGTCTACTTAAGTCCTGTACTTCTTTTTCGTAAATTTCTAGAGACTTTCTTACAGACTCATTTATATGTCCATCTAGGTAGAGTTGTTTTACATTTTCTTCTAATTTGACATCAAGTGACATTTTCCTCATTATATTTTGGAATTCAGGAGGAGGTGGAACAATCTTAGGTTTTTCTGTTGGTAAATTTAGATCATGGATTTCTTTAGAAAGATTTATGTTTAGTGCTAGAAGTGCTTGATTTAGTTCTCCAATTTCACTTTGGAGAATAGGATTACCCATTTTATAACGTCTTTCAATTCCTTTTGGAAGACTCTCTCTAATAATTTTATATATAAGGTTTGGGTGGTAACGGTATAAGTTGGTCAAAAAAACACTGATTTGTTCTTTCTTATTATTTCCATTAACCCAGAATTTTTTTGTAGATGTCCGTTGGTTAGCGATTTTTTTGAAACAAAAATTACCAAGACTTGTGGCAGGAATGATTTCGCCAATTAATTCTGCTAGTTTTCTAATATCTTGACGTGCTTTAGCAGTTATATAATTTTTAGCCTTCATATTAAAGATTCGACTTTCTGTACTCTCTTTTAAGAATATCTTGTACCACTTCTTTGTTGGGAACAAAAAAGTTAAACATCACCAAAAGTTTTCTTGTAGCGTCATAAATCAACTCATCTAACTGTTTTTCTAACTCATCGAGCGTGATCTCCATTTCCCACGTTGCCCTATCCGACTCACAAACATAGTGCCTTAGTGTTAACGCTCTCATTTGATTCCAAGCGCTGAGCGATCTGCCAGTGAGTCCATCAAGAGATAGTTTTATCTTAACTCTTTCCCCTTCATCTATTTCTAGCCCTTTATAATAGGCAAGACAATGTTCAAGGGATTCAGCTATTCTCCAAATCAAGGTGTCAAAATAAAGACTAGTTCTGGGCTTGTCTTTGCCATTTCCAGAGTCAGATTCTAAATTCCGAGCAAAATAAAACTCACCCTTATTCTTGGCGTACCAGTAATCTACTTTTAGATAATCTGTAGGGTTATACTCAGCCCTAATACCATCCTGTTGTGGATACGGTCGCTGATTGCTCCCCGTTAGATACGCTCCAATTGGCCAACCAGTTCGCCTTACTTCTACCTTCTGGAGAACATCCTTTAGCTTATCGGTGTCAAAAACCTCATAATTGTTGGGTAGGTAATGAAAAACCTCAAAGGAACCTAAATCACCTAGTTTTTCATTGAAAAAAACTCGTTGAGCTTTGTACCATGCATTAATTTCTTTATCCGAATCTTTAAGTGTTAGCAAACCCCTGGAGACTAAGTCACTAAAGCTAGTATTTTCTTTCCTAGCCTTAGCCTTGGCCCATTCAAATAGAGGTGCGGAAATGGTTACGTTGGTACGAGTAAGATCTGCAGTTTTTTTCTGTACTGACAGAAAGCTGTTCACATTGTCAGTTGTGATTCTTCCACCGTTAACAAGAACACGATATTTGTCTTTAGGAAATTTTCCATCCGAATCCCTTAACCAGTCAGTCATTTGTTTCTTGGCAAAATCTTGAAGCATTGTTTCTGTTGTGTCAGACTCCTGTATGGGGAAGTCATTATCAAAGACGTAAATCTGATATTCACGTTTGTTGTTGGATTCATCCTCAAGTGAAAGAGTAAAGATTCTATATCCATCCTCCCTTTCTGTTTTTAAGACTTGTACTTTTGTGTTTGTCATGTAGCCACTATTTTATTATAAGTGTGCGTGTGTGTCAATACACACTTTATAATTTAACTTCTTTTTTATACTGTCCCATTTGTCTCGGTTATAAGTACATAAAATTGCTAAAATAATAGAGGAATGCACTTAGCAGTTATCAGGACACAAGGGTGCTAGACCTAACTGCTCCGCACTGATGTTTCTTAGCGAGTAATCGAGCTTAGAAACAACAGTGCCCGCCAGTAAATGAGAGAACAAGCCGTGTTCGAATAAAACCCATAAGGCTTGTTCACGAATACGGCGGGCATATTTACAGGCTACGGCGGACAAAGTCCGCTGGACGAAAGCGAAAGCGGGATAGACCATAGTCATGTCCTAGAGAGCGAAGGAGAGTTTAGAGATTATGCTATAGAACGTTTAAATCCGAAGGATTTATTACGTTCCTAATATTGCCAAGATAAACGCAGAATTATCAATATATTTTGTAATAGTTATATATCCGAAAATAACAAAACTCATAAGAGTTTAAGTTTGCTATAATATACAAATGCAAAACAAACCGCTCTTTACCTTAAAACCAGTTTTTCTGCCATCCCAAACTATATTAACTATATTGCCCATTCAGTTATTTCTAACATTATGGGGTGCAATGTTTTTTGGTGGTTTTACTTTTATGATTAGGCAAGCATTATTTCCAAACTTGCCGGGCTGGTCTACATTTGCTTTTTTCGGTTCTTTATTCTTTTTTGGTGTACCTTTTCTGGCCTTCATTAGCAAAAAGAAAAGTTACGAGGCAATTAACTATAATTTTTATTCAGATCATTTAGAATTTTTCGAAGGCTTTATTACTGTAGAAGAAAAAACAATAAAGTATAGTGATATTAAAGAAATAAGCCTAAGAAGAGGACCAATCCAAAAAAAACATAACTTGGGTACTATTGTCATATCTACGCCGGCAATAAATATGACAGACAAAATAAATCAAAGTGGAATAACAATTGCAGATATTAAAGATCCCAAAATCATATATTCAAAAATACAAGAACTTGTTGCTAAAAGTAAAGTTTAAATTTAATAGTAAATGAGCACGTATTTTTATGTTATTCGTCACGGCGAATCGGAAGGCAATGTTAATGGCGATATAATTGGCACAAACCCACCGCTCACAAAAAAAGGTATTGATCAGGCAGAATTACTTGCTGATTTACTTAACTCAATAGATATAACAGAAATCCACACCTCTAATTTAGCTCGTGCTTCGCATACGGCAAAAATAATTGCTAAAAAAAAGGGAATCCCGGCAATAAAAACACCTCACTTGCGCGAACGCCATTTTGGTGCTCTTGAGGGCTTAACAGGTAAAGAAATGATGGAAATGCATGGAGAACGTTACAACTTGTTTACCAGTCTTTCCGGTAAAGAACAGCTTTTATTTAAAATTGTTGACAATATGGAATCTCTTCACGAAACCTTAGCGCGGGTTTTAAAATATTTAACAAGCGTTGCAGGCGCAGTAACTAAAAAAAATGTTTTGGTTGTTACTCATGCAAACGTTATGCTTTCTTTGCTTGTGCATTTAAAGTTTGCCAGCTTTAATCAACTGCCCTATGGTTCAATAAAAAACACCGGCTATATTAAAATTAAGCACAGCAATAATAAACTTTCTTTAGTTGATGTTTATGGAATAACAAAAAAAGTTTCCTATTAACTCAAAATTTTACTCCATACAGGTGCGTGCGCGCCTTCACCGTAATAATCTTCTGCTACCGTAATGGGTTTGCCAAATATTCTGGTCCAGGCTGGCCAACCAGAAAACCTATATCTTGGCCCGCTATTCAGGAGTAGCTCTGTATAGCCTTCAGTAGTAGCCCATTGAACAACTCTATTTACTAGTGCTTTTCCTACTCCCTTCCCCCCTCTGTGTTCTTTAGCTACGTATGCATTAAATATTTCAGCTGGGTTAGGAGTAATCGCATATACTGCCATATTTTCTCTCGCTGGCCCACAATCTATTAAACCAATCACTATATCTGGGTTAAGTTCGGCAACAAAGAACCGTCTTTTATTTCCATTAGTAAAGAATATGTCTATAGCTTCTAGTATTTCTTGTATCTCTTCTTTTTCAAGTTGGCCCGTAACTCTATTCCTTATCCATGTTTCAAGAATTGGAATCAGTTGGGGAATATCAGTAGCCCGAATATCACGAATAATTCCATCAAATCTTTTTTCATGGTTTGCAACAGCCTCTATCATAGGCATTATTATATCAAACCTTTTGAAACTCTCATAATCCTGTACTAAGTTCAATAATCTACTTATTATTTTTGTAAAATTAGACTAGCAATAGCATTTTTTAATTCAGTTGTTGGTCTTCCTTTTTTTAGGTTTTTATCTCCAAAACTAACTTTATCCAAAGAATAACCGATTATCCCTATTGCCGGCAGTGTGCCTGCTTTTATACATTCCCTTAGGGCAGTAGCCACTTCTTCTCCTCGGCCATCTAAAAGACCCCCGTCAATTATGGCCACATCTATTCCCAATTCTATTACTTGGTCTGGAATAAGTCTTAGTGCCGTGCCAACAGCTGACGCAACTAGTGCAATATGGTTATCTGGTTCAAGAACCATTGCCAATAGCTCAAGTACCTCTGGATCATCGTCTACTAAAAATAGCTGAGGGACTTCTTTTGTCATATCACATATTATACTACAGGATACTATCTAGAGAAAACGATACTAGATATCATTAAAAATGCAGCTAGGCGTTTGTAGCCAGTTGTTTAAATAATAAACAAAGCCCCAGCAAACCTACGAGGTTTACAAGGGCGCTATTTAGCAAACTGCAGAACACGCATTTTTACTGTTTTTTTAGGTATAATTTTTGTTATGCAAAAAGGAACATTAATACTAATTTGCGGCTTACCTGGCGCCGGCAAAACAACCCTTTCAAAAAAGCTTGCTGTTGAACGGAAGGCTCATCGTTTTTGCCCGGATGACTGGGTTATGGGTGTACTTAAAGACCCAACAGATATGGTTGAATTACACCGGCTAAGGGACCCGGTTGAACAACTTCTGTGGAAAGAAGCACAAAAGCTGTTAAAACTTGGGGTAACCGTAATTCTTGAAAATGGTTTTTGGTCGCGGTCTGAGAGAAGCGGTTATCTTAAAATTGCAAAAAAGCTTGGCGCAAAAGTAGAACTGCATTTTTTAGACACGCCATTCAATGTACTTTGGCAACGGGTTAACAAAAGAAATAGTCAAACTAACGAGTTCTTTGTTAGTAAAGAAACGTTAAAAAAGAATTTTCAGGTTTTTCAGCCACCAACTGGGGAAGAGGGGAGCGCCTATGATTTATACAAACGTATCCAAGTTCAGAGCTAATAACAAAAAATACCTTTTTACCTTAAAAACAAAATCCCCAACATTAATAAAACAGTTGCCAGTAATTTAGCAGGTATATTTTTGGTGTTTCTCAAAAATATTACTTCAAGTATAACGGCAATTACAATACTGGCTTTCGAAATAGGTGCCATTTGAGAAAGATTAGCTCCGGCGTTAACCGCCATATAATATGTAATAGCTTGCCCGGCGTAAAAGAGCGAAAAAATTAGCATATTTCCCAAAACTGCCGGCTGGGCAAAAGTTGCCAGCTTTTTAATGCTTTTTGGGGCTAATAATAAAAGAACCACTCCGGGCAAATATGTCATAACCGCTAAATACGAAGCGGTATCGGCGGTTCTTAACAAAAATACATCATTGGTAACTGCTAATCCGCCGCAGAGCGCCATAAGAAGCGTAAGCAAAACGCCTTTGGTTTGGTTTTTATTTTCAGATTTGTCACTATTTAACCGAGAAACTATATAAACAGACAGTAATATTAATATTGCCCCAATTATGTACCTACCAAATATTTGTTCATTTAAAAATATTGCTGAAGCCACCATAGTTACAAGAGTGCTAAACGAACCAACAATTAAAAAAAGTGAAGCAGAAATATATTTTAACGCTTGAAATGAAAGAAAGGTTGCCAGCCCCCAAAAAAGTGTGCTAACAAAGTAGTTAAAAGGGTATTTGGCAAGCGGGGGCATTTTAAAACCCACAAATAAAACATAAACGGTAAAAATTACACCTAACAAAAATTGAAAAACAATTGAATAAGTGATTGAATCGCTTTTCTTGTTGGTCATCAATACTTTCTGTATAACGCTGGCAATTGAAACGGAAAATATCGAAATTGCAGCTAATATTGGCCAAGTCATTGTTACAATTGTAAAACTTGTTCAACTTTTTTACTAGACAAAACCGGGTTGGCAGTATTGTAAAGCAGAGTGTTCCAGCCCAACTTTTTAGCGGCTTCAACATGTTGTTTACTGTTTTCAATAAATAAAATTTCATGCCTTTTAAAGCCGGCCATATTTTCTGCTGTTTTAAAAATTCCGTCTTCCGGTTTCTGAAAGCCAACCTTGCTTGAATCAACAACTGCGTTCCAGTTTATATTAGGAATTAACCTGTTCTTTTCTATCAAACTAAGCATTCTGGGGTACATGTTGGTTAATAAGCCAACCTTGTATTTTTGGCTAGCCTTTTTTACAACCGGCCAGATTGAGTGGTTTTTTTCAAAGCGATTAATAAAGTCATCAAGGAGTGAATATTTTTGTGGGATTTTTATTCCGGATATTTTTGCAAGTTCAAAAACCATGTTGTCTACATCATAGTCCAGGCATACTCTAGCTTCATACTTTTGCCACACTTTATCAAACTCTGCATCTAATTCCGGTTTAACACCTAAATCCCGTTTTAATTCAATCCATTTGTTGGTGGTGGTAAAATCCAGTAAAAGTACTCCGCCAATATCAAAATAAACAAATTCTATTTTGGTCATTATTTAATATAAATTTGTTATTCCAACTGTATTGATAATTGATTTAATTTTGTTTTGATAATATTTTAATTAATTTTAAAATAAAATATTTTATTAATATAATAAATATAAATGTAGCTATAGGTTTTAGTATAGTAATTCAGCAATAGCTATTTTTTAAAATTATGGTGACAGAACTTGAGACAGTAAAGGTTGAGCCTTATATCCCACTAGGTGATATTGCTAAATTTGTTTTAAGAAGTCCTTTTACTCCGGTTAATAACTCTTCATCTATGGCTCCGTTTTTGAGACTCAGTGATGAATTAAAAGCTAAACTAAAAAGAGCAAGGGCAACTCATACTCGCCTGTATGTCCCTACCTGGATATCAGAAACTCCTTCTTTTGAAACCCTTATAGCGAGCTATCCTTTTTCAATAGTAGATCTAGTTGCCAGACAGTTCAGGGTAGTTGCACTTAACCCAAATAGCGCTATAGAATTAAGCGATCCAACTAATTTAACTGTAACAGACAGAGATAGATTAAAACTCGAATTAGGTTATCCAGACCTGAAGCTTGGAGATACTATTATTGCAAGAGAGCTTTACAGAGGTCAAACATCAAGTAACTATTGCGATACCATAAATACCATGTTAGCTTTTGATTTAATAGATTTAGCCACAGACCACGGTATTTACAACCCTCAAGATCTTGATAGTTACTTTCAAGTTCATCAAGCTCAATTAAATGGTTGTCCTTGGGGTGATCAAGTGCGGCCATCTTATAGAGCTCTATCTTTAGGATTGTCTAATTTAGTTTCTGCAAATAGTATTGATCTTTTAGTTGAGGCAGGTTTATTAGACCCAAAAAACCTAGAAGTCTTTTATGAAAAAGTTTCGGGATGGCTATTGGCAGCCTGGAGTAGAGGCGCTTTTGAAGATCGATTGCCAAACCAAGGGGTATTTATTTATTCACCTTACAGTTTTTTTTCAAGAAAAAACCAGTTACCGCCACTTTCATTTTTACCTTATATCTCTCGTGTTTTTGAGCTTGCCGGATCTTATATGGAAGGGAAAGTTCCAGCAGGATTTGGTGTATATTCTGCTTTTAGTTTAAAGCAGAGTATTGATCATTTCTATAGTTTTGTTGATCAGGTTATTGTTAGTGAAATTCAAAAATTACTGAATCTTCCATATATAAAAGATCTGAATATATTAGTTGAAAGGGCGGGAGAAGCGTATAGAGCTGGTAAAGTGGACTTAGCAAAGTTGCAGCAAATTGAGAGAATTTATAATCAAATTCAAGCAGACAAAGAATTTGTCTATGCTCAAGTTAAATATTATATTGATCACTCCAGACTTTTAACTGCTTCTCATATAGTAGATAATAGTCCTGTTGAATTAGAAGCTGCTTTAGAATATCCTATAAGTTTAGATAGTATGTTAAGCAGAGTAAGGAGTAGTGGTGGTCGACTACCTATAAATAGAGCCGTTATGGATTTAACTCGTGGTTCTAGGAAAGAATTTGGTCCAAATTGAGGTCATATATTTATATTAGTAACCGCCCATTAGTTTTTTTAAGTATAAACAAAATATATGGTGGTAAGTATGGGTGAAGTTTTCAGGTCTTTAATTAACTCAGTTAGTGATTTTATTTGAGTAATATCTATTGGGCTTTAGGGAGCGTTGCTGCGCGTAATATTAAAGTCTATATCACCTTTTATATGAAATATTAGTTTTTGATTATTTACTTTATTGTGGGATATTTGCTATTTTAATCTGGGCTTTAAGCATGTGATTTTCTCCGCTAAGTATTGCTTCTTTTATATCTGGGTTAGCTGCAGGCATGGTAACTTCTACTATATTACTACCAACTGCGAACCTAGTATTAGCAGTAGCTTGGGAATAGGTGTTTGTTTTTATAGTGGGTAGGTTTTCTGCTATGCCAAGCTGTGCTAACTGATCAAGAGTTACGCAAATTTTAACAGCTTCCCAAGAACTTTCTGTCCATAAGTTGTAGCAAAAGTAAAATTCATTACTATCAGCTTTGTATGTCAGCTTCTGATCTTCTGTGTTTTGTATATCTACCGTTGTACCAACAAGTAATGCTTCCGCAATTGCTGGTGTTAGTGTACAGGTAACGCTATTTTGCATTTTACCTTTATTATTTACTTCATGTTCTACCGCTATTTCGCTAAATGGCGATAGTTGTGTGTTTAATGGTACACTTACGCTTTTGTATACTCTGAAAGGGTGTTTTCTTCCTTTTCTGGCTTGGTATATATCCACAATGCTAACTTCACCAATATCTGGTACTAATATTCTGCTTGATTGAGTTGCATAGATTATTCTATTATCAGTATCAACTAGCGTTTTAGTTTCTGTTCCGTCTGATACAAAGGAATAAAGAACCGTACCATCCGGGTCGGGGTCTTTTTGAAGGATTTGGGAATTATCTCTTTGTATTAATCCATATAGATCGCGTTCGCCTAACTTAATACCTTTTCGAACCTTTTTTAATAAGCTTTGAAAGGTGTTAGTATCTACATAATTTTCTAAACTCATAGTGTAAATTATATCACGTAAAATGGAGATGTTAGTAATACAGACTGGTGTAGCAATTTTAGCAAGCTTTTATTTATTTTAATGAAATATTGTTTTGCCTAAAGTTGTATTAATAGTAATTTGGTAAACTTAAAATAGTATTAATAGTTCAAATAAAAAATGAAAAAAACAGTAATTTTTTCCCTTGTGGCTTTGTCGGTTTTAATGTTTGCTACCGTTATATCAAAGGCTAATGCTTATGAAATTGCCTTTTTTGGCAAAAAGATTGGGCCAACCGTTAGCGCAGTTCGTGAAGATGCTGCTCAACAGAGGCAAGAAGTTCGCCAGGAAGTACGTGAAAGAATAGAAGAAGGGAAGGAAAGCGCACAGCAAGTACGATCAGAATACCAAGAAAGATGGCAAGAAATGCTAGAAGGTAAATCTGCAGAAGAAAAGAAGGCGCTAGCACCAACAATAAAAGCCGAAAAGAAAGCCATGAATAATGAACTAAAAGAAGCAAAAAGATCAGTTAAAGCCCAGAATAAGTCGGCTTTGCAAGGTTTACGAGACTCTATAAAGTCGGCATGGCAAAGTTTTTGGCAAGGGCTGAGGGGCAGTGAATAAATAGCCATTAGGCAGTAGACAGTATTCAATAGACAATAGACAAAATACATAAGTAAGTTAGTCCCGCCTCAAACGGCGGGTGTAAGTCCTCAAAGTGTAATAGTGTTAAAGTATTATAGTGTTATTGTTTATTTAATTTTAGACATTGATATTTTATGATTACTTGGATGTTGAAAATTGGTCATTGGAATTTTATCCTGTCATCCTCGAGGGAGACCGCCACTGGCGGACGACCGAAGGATCCCAGGTAAAGTTTATAGTTCAAAGTTTAGAATTAATAAAAACTACAATTCCAGTTTTAGTCAATTGATAATTGATTATTGGAATTTATTCTTATACTTTTGTATTCCCGAAACCCTAGATTCCTATTTTCGTTTTTTTTATTTATTATTTGAGTTTTGAATTTGATTTGCCCTCCGAATCGGAGGGTTTGTGGATTTGTCATTTGTAAATTTGATATTGCCTGCCCCTCGTAGCCTTGGCGAAGTGGGGTCATTCCGTACTTGTTTATCCTGAACGCTAGCTGAAGGAACACGGAATCCATTCCTTAAGTTCTTTTATGCATTTGTTTTCAACAATTTAACAGTTTAGCCATTTAACAATATAATTTAAGTTTGTAAATTTGATATTGCCTGCCCCTTGAAGCCTTGGCGTAGTGGGATTTCGGATTTCGATATTCGGGTTTATGTAACCATTGTCTAGTGTATGTTAAATAATGGATATTGTCTGTTTGCTACTACCTAATACCTTCAGTCTCCTGACTAGTGTCTAATGACCTTTACCTCTTTCCTAATGAATATTGTCTTTTGTATATTGAATAATGGATACTGTATATTGGATACTATCTCTTGCCTAATGTTTCTTGCCTTTTTTTTCACAATTTTCTAATATGTTTATATTAGTAATTCAAAGACAAACATAATGGAAAACGAAAAATCTTCTAAAAACATTTATAAATTATTATTCTTTGTTACCCTTGTTTTACTGTTCTTAGCATTGGCCTTTCTAGCTGGTTTATATTATGGTAAAGGGCAAACGCTTTTTGAAAATTCGGGAAGAAGTGCCCCTGGTGGTGATAAAGAAATAAAAAAAGAACACTACCCAATAGAAGTAAAACCTTCAGAAACTACCAGTTCGGCAAATACTGTTTATCCTACTGTAGAGGCCGTTTCAGACAAAGACGGTATTGAAGCAGCTTTTGCCAAAAAATACAACCGACCTGAGTCAGAAGTGAAAGTAACATTGAATGAATCAGATGGCACATATGCCAGTGGAGGAATTAGTTTTGAGGGTGAAATGGGTGGTGGTTGGTTTTTGGCCTTTAATGAACAAAAAGGTGAGTGGATTATAGTAGCCGATGGGAATGGTACAGTTAGCTGTGAAAAAATAGATCCCTACAATTTTCCGGTAAGTATGGTACCTGAGTGCTGGGATGAAGGAACACAGGAACTTATGCAGAGGGACAACTAATTTTTATTCAATGTGTCAAGAGCTTTCATTATTATTGAACTGTGCTTATTTCACCGGCTACGTTAGTTTGTATGAGTTCTCTAATTTCTTCAAAATCGTTTGTTTGGGCTAGTACCCACATTAATTTAGCTATAGCTGCTTCATTGGTCATGTCCAGCCCTGAAATAGCGCCAAATTTTTTCGCAGCAAAGCCCCCCTCGTACATGTAAAGTTGTGCCGAACCTTCCACACACTGGCTGGTTATTATAACCGGAATTTTGGCTTTATAAGCCTTTTTTACTAAAGGAATTAACGAATTATTTTTATTGGGAATATTCCCAGCGCCAAAAGAACTTAAAATAATCCCTTTGCAGCCGTTATTAATAGTTTGTTCTATGTACTTGCTATTTATTCCGGGAAAAAGATTAAAAAGCATTATGTTTTTTTCAAAATTTGGTTTAAAAATTAATTCTTTACTTTTCCACTTAAAAATTCTTTCGCTAAATATTTCTGGTTTAATATTTATTGTTCCAAGCTGCATAGCAACGGGCGACCAAAAGGTATTTAGTTTTACCTCACTTCTTTTTTCAGTACGGTTACCCCTGAGTATTTCTGTGGCAAAAACAATGCAAACTTCGGGTATATCCATATTGGCAACCTTAATAGCATTAATTAAGTTATTTCTACCATCACTACCAATGTCCACAATTGGTTTTTGAGAACCGGTAAATACAATAGGTTTATTTAGGTTTTGAAAAACAAAAGATAAGGCAGTAGCGGAATATGCCATTGTGTCTGTTCCATGAATTACAACAAAACCGTTATATTTATCGTAATTTTTATAGATTGCCTGAGCCAATTTGGTCCAGATTCCCGGGTGCATATTACTGCTATCTATGTTGGTTATGTACTCATAATCAAATGCCGACAACTGGTCAAGTTCTGGTAATAAAGAGAGTAATTCTTCTACAGACTTGGAAGGCTTTAGGCTCCCGTCTCTTTTTCGTACCATGGCAATGGTGCCACCGGTAAAAAGGAGCAGTATCTTATTTATATTTTTGCTCATAGTATTTAATTTTATCAATAGCAAACTCTTTTGTCTAAACTATGTAGCTATCAAATTATCAGTGCAACTATTACGAATTATGCCCACGTACCAGAGCAAAGCACGGTACGTGGTTAAAAATTATGGATTACGGATTTATTTTTAAATTCCTATTCTTGTTTGTTATTTGTGAATTTGTTATTGCTTGCCCTCTGAAGCTTTAGCGAAAGAGGGTGCCCTCAACACCGATTTCCCACTTCGCTTTTCAAGCTTCGAGGGATAAACCAGTAATACAAAAGAATCTTTTTTTCATAAAGGCAATACCTGAACCTGTTTTTAAATACCTTTCAAATTCTACAGCTTTTTCCTTATTAAAAAAACCACAGTACCACATGAGTTTATAGTTAAGGTTAGACTTTGTGGACTTAACATTTCCTTTCAAATGTTGCTTTACACGCTCTTTAAGTTTAGGTGTATATCCAACATAATATCTTTTTGTAAATGAATTAAAAAGTATATATACGTAGTACATCCTAGTACTTAACTTTAATTTTAATAAATATTATAGTTGAAAAAAACTAGCTTACCCTCTGAAGCTTTAGCGAAAGAGGGTGCCCTCAACGGGATTCCCCCGAACAGTTCTGTTTGGGACTAGTCCGGAATCAACAGGTCCGATTACTGTTATATTATTTGAGTTTTGAATTTGATTTGCTTGCCCTCTGAAGCTTTAGCGAAAGAGGGTGCCCTCAACGGGATTCGAACCCGTGTCTGCGCCGTGAGAGGGCGCTGTCCTAGGCCTCTAGACTATGAGGGCATATTGACAAATCAAGCCGAATAAAGTAAATTATAGCAAATGAAAATTACCGAGAAAGAATTAATTACCCCAGAAGGTAAGGCTAAACTGGAAGCTGAGCTACAAAAGCTACAAACCACAAGGCCCGAAGCTTTAAAAGAACTGCAAGAAGCCAGAGCCATGGGTGATCTGCGCGAAAATAGTGCTTACCAAGCTGCTAAAGACAGGGTTCGTACCATGGATCGTCGCATAAGGTATTTAGAAAGCACCTTACGAAAGTCTCACGTTGTTAAAAAAACAAATACTTCCACAGTAGAGCTTGGTAGTTTGGTAGAAATGCAAGTTAATGGTAATAAAGTTACCTATACATTAGTCGGAAAAGCCGAAGCAGACCCAAAGCAAAAAAAAATTTCACTGGAATCGCCTTTGGGTAAATTGTTGCATCACAAAAAGGTAGGGCAAACCGTAGAATTAAATATTAATTCTCATACTACACAATATAAGATTCTTAAGGTATCATAAGGTTATGCAGATTTCAGATGATTTGTTGGGCCAAAGAACTCGCCGCTTATTAAAACTTAAAGAACTAAAGGAATTAGGTGTTAATCCATATCCTTCAACTGCCCAAAAAGACTTTCCAAACACTGAAATTGTTAACAACTTTGAAAAATATAGTGGCAAAACAGTTGTTTTGGCCGGTCGGCTGATTTCTTGGCGCGAACACGGTAAACTTATTTTTGCCAATATTAAAGATCAGTCGGGTAACATTCAGCTGTGGTTAAAAAAAGATGTGCTTAAAGAAGATCTAAAAAATGCCTATTTGGGCTGGAGCCATTTAAAACTACTAGATGTTGCAGATTTTATTCAAGCAACGGGTACAGTCACCAAAACCGCCAGGGGTGAAGTTACGCTTATGGTTTCCAGCATTAAATTATTGGCAAAAAGTTTGCGCCCCATACCTCGTTTACTCGAAGACAAAGAACAGCAACTCCGCCGCCGCTACCTGGATTTTGTAGTTAACCCGCAAAAGAAAGAACTGTTTTTAAGAAAAGCCAAATACCTACAAGCTAATCGTACTTTTCTAAAAAAGCACGGCTTTATTGAAGTAGAAACACCGGTTTTAGAACACACAACGGGTGGGGCAGATGCCCGCCCCTTTGCTACTTATCACAACGAACTTAACGAACACTTTTATTTAAGAATTTCTACCGAACTTTACCAAAAGCGATTAATTGGGGCGGGCTTCGAAAAAATTTTTACTATTGGCCCCAATTTTCGAAATGAAGGAATTAGCGACGAACACTTGCAGGAATATACTCAAGTAGAATGGTACTGGGCTTATGCTAATTACCGCGACAATATGGAATTGGTGAAAGAGTGTTTTCGCTTTACTGCTAAAGAAGTTTACGGCAAAACCACTTTTGAAAGCCGAGGCCATAAGTTTGATTTAATGGATAAATGGGTAGAAATAGATTACGCAAAAATTATTACTGAAAAACTGGGAATAGACATATTTGCAGACACTGAGCAAAAAATGGCCCAAGTACTAAAAGAAAATGGCATAGTTTTAACCGGCACAGTTAACAAAGCCCGGCTGATAGACAACTTGTGGAAATTAATTCGCAAAACAATCAGCGGCCCGGCATTTTTGGTTAACGAACCTAAATTTATGTCGCCACTAGCCAAAAGTAGCCCTTCAAACCCATTGCTCACCGAACGCTTTCATGTAATTATTGCCGGTTCCGAATTAGGTAACGGTTACACCGAAATCAACGACCCACAAGACCAGTTGGAACGTTTTTTACAACAGCAAAAACTTAGGGAAGCGGGCGACGAAGAAGCGCAAATGTTAGATTTGGATTACGTTGAAATGCTCGAATACGGTATGCCACCGGTTTCTGGTTACGGCCAGTCAGAACGAATATTTTGGTTTCTAGAAGATGTAACCGGTCGCGAAGGTACATTATTTCCTCAGCTTAGTTTTTCACTTGAAAACTCAACTAAAAAAATTTATGGCGAGGAAATAGTTAAATACACCAAAAACTACAAAATAAACAAGTAAAACAAGAATAATGAAAGTAAATAAGGATATAGAAATCAAGAACATTATTTGGGATGTAGACGGAACTTTATACCAATCAACTCCTAAGCTTAGTAACGAAATCTACGAAATTTATGTAGATTATCTGGCAGAACATAAACCGCAATTAACACGGGAAGAAGTAAAAAATTTGTTTGCCAAAACTCATAAACAAATTGGCACTTCAACAGCTTCAATGGCCTATCTTACAAAAAAGCCTATTAAAGTCCCGGGCGCTTACATTGAAAAACACACAACCAAAATATATTATTTAAATAAAGACACAAAATTAATTGATATGTTTAATCGATTGGTAAACGATTTTAAAATTAATAACTATATTTGCCGAAATGGTACGACCAATAACACCCTTTTAATACTTAAAAAACTTGGACTTGACCAAATAAAAGCAAAAAAATGTGAATTTGGGCCTTTTGTTAAAGTGGTTGGTGTATTTGACCAACTCAATACTACTAAACCGAAGCCTGAAGTATACGAGTACTTTACAAACGAACTTGGCTTGGATCCTAATCAAACTTTGGTTATTGGCGACAGGCCTAGTGTTGACTTGCTTCCGGCTAAAAAACTGAGAATGAAAACGGCACTTGTTTGGCAAACCCTAATACCACAAGAGGCAGCTTCTTACATAGATTACTCTTTACCTACTGTATACGAATTAACAACTCTTTTAAATAAGCTACTTAAAAGTTAATAGAAACCTATGCTCAGCAGAGAGAAATACCTAGAAATACTCAATAACAACCTTAAAAATAAAAATCTTATTGGTCACAATTTAGCGGTTGAGGCGGCAATGAAAGCATTAGCCAACCATTTTAATGAAGACGAAGAACTGTGGGGTAGGGTTGGTTTAATTCACGACGCCGACTGGGAAAAAACAACCAATAATTCCTCCCTGCATACAAAGTTAACTGCTAACTGGCTGCACGAGGCGGGCGAAACAAATACACAAATCATCGAAGCCGTGTTAACCCATAACTACACCAATACCGATTACCGAGAACCAAAAAATAACATGGAATGGTCGCTTTACACCTGCGACGAATTGACCGGTTTAATTGTAGCGGTTGCTTTGGTAAAGGGAAGGAATTTATCTAGCGTTACGGTTGAATCGGTGCTTAAGAAATTTCCCCAAAAAAGCTTTGCTGCTGGGGTAGAACGCGAACAAATAGCCATGTGCCAAGAAAAATTAAACATTGAACTTAATAGATTTATACAAATAGTTTTAGAAGGTATGCAAAAAATTAGCAAAGAACTGGGGCTTTAGTTTATGAATATACTGCTTGCAACTACAAATCCGGGTAAATTAACAGAGCTGAAAACTGGGCTATCCAACCTTGAAAAAAATGGCTTTAATTTTAAAACTTTAAAAGACCTGAATATTACAGTTGGCGTTGAAGAAACGGGCAAAACATTCAAGGAAAACGCCGAACTTAAAGCCAAGTTTTTTGCCAAAATAGCCGGAATGCCAACAATTGCCGACGACGGCGGTTTTACAATTAATGCCTTAAATGGTGAACCGGGGGTTAAATCCAAACGCTGGTTAGGGCGAGAAGCTACAGACGAGGAACTAATCCACTTCACTTTAGAAAAGCTTAGTCATGTGCCAAGAAATAATCGCCAAGCTGCTCTTCAAACTTGTATTTGTTTTTTTGATCCGCAAAGTGGGCAATTACTTTTTGAAACGGAAAAGGTAGAAGGGGTAGTGGCTAACAAATCAAGCAAGGCGCGTATTAAAGGCTTTCCTTACAGGTCTTTACTTATTGTTAATAAGTTTAATAAATATTACGATGATCTGAGCGAGTCGGAACACACCCTTGTAAATCACCGTTTTATTGCACTTAAACGGTTAAGTATAAAGATTAAGCAACTATATGAAAAATAAACTATTAATAAGCACTCAAGAACTGTTACAAAACCTTAAGTTAGACCCTAACCAAGTCAATTACGGTCAGCACTTTTTAATAGACAAGCCAACAGCCGACCTGTTTATTAAAGCCCTATCTTTGAACCCGGAAGACTTGGTACTGGAAATTGGCCCTGGGCTGGGCACACTAACCGGGCAAATTGTAAAACAGGCTAAACAGCTAACTGCAGTAGACATAGATAAGCGTTTTAAATTACCCCTCCAAAAACTAGAAGAAAAGTACCCAAACCTGAATGTGCAATTTAAGAATATATTGGAGTGGCAAAATTTTAACTACGACAAAATTTGTGGCGCCCTTTCCTACAGCATCTTCGAACCATTATTAAAACAGCTTTACACAAATATTCAATTTGAAAAGGCGGTTTTTATTATTAGTAAAAAGTTTATGGAAGAATATAACAACCAAAATAGTGTGCTTTCCCAAATTGCGCAGGCGTTTTTTAAAGTTGAGTTTATTAAAGTAATTGAAAAAGAAAAGTTTTTCCCCGCGCCACGCTTTAGTGGGGTATTGGTGGCCCTTACCCCTCGCAAGCAAAAAAATATGTACCAGTTTGTTTTATCGGAGCTTTATCTACAGTCAGACAAAAAATTAAAGAATTCACTCCGCGAAGCATTAATTAGCTGGTACAAACACATCGGTAAAACACTAACCAAAAAGCAAGCTAAAGAAAAGTTTAAGCCGTTGTTAAATAATAGTGCTGCCGAAAAAACAATCTGGCAAGCGGGCAAATCTTATCTAAGACAAATTACAGAGTATTTTAAAGTAGAAAACAAGATCATAATATAGTAGACAGAATTCAATAGACATTATGCAATAGTTTGCATAAGCTCGAAATCCGAATATCGAAACTCGAAACGATATCAAATTTACAAAAGCACTAAGTACAAAACAGAATAGTGAATGTTTTATAACATTTAACATTTAATAATTTGAATTTGTTTGCCCTCCGAATCGGAGGGTTTGGAAATTGTCTGCCCCTCAAAGCCTTGGCGTAGTGGGGTTTGCATATTGAAAATTGATCATTGGAATTTAATCCTGTCATCCTCGAGGGAGTCCGCCTATCGGGCGAGACGACCGAAGGATCCCATATAAATTATTTAAAATATAAAGTTTAGAATTAATATAAGCAACAATTTAACAGTTTAACAATTTAGCAATTTAATTTTATTTTTAGCTTTTATTTATTAACTATAAATTTTGAACTCTAAACTATATAATATCTCTATGCTCAGTATTAATTTTATTCGTGAAAACCTAGAACTTGTTAAGGCGGCGGCAAAAAATAAAAACCGCCCGGTCAACTTTAGTAAACTACTGCAGCTTGACGAGCGAAAAAGAGAATTAATAACAGCAATCAATGTTTTGCGCAGTGAGCGGAATGTTATTGCCAAAAAAGGCGGTAATCCAGAAGCTATAAAAAAAGGCAAGCAAATTAAAGAAAAGCTAAAGCAACTGGAAACCGAAGAGGCACAAGTTAGTCAAGAGTTAACAGTATTGCTTTTAACTGTTCCTAACGTTCCTTTTAAAGAAGTGCCAATTGGCAAAAGTGAAAAAGATAACAAAGAAATAAAAAAAGTTGGCACTCTTCCTAAATTTTCTTTCCAGCCTAAGTCACACATTGAGTTAGTTAAGCTACATAATTTAGCATCAATGGAACGGGGCTCTAAAGTTTCCGGCTTTCGCGGCTACTTTCTGGAACGTGAATTGGCAGTTTTACACTTAGCTGTTATTTGGTTTACTTTTACCTATTTAGTTAAAAAAAAGTTTACCCCCATTATTGCCCCGTCACTAGTTAAAGAGTTTGCTTTTTTTGGTAATGCCCAATTCCCATGGGGTAAAGACGAAGTATACAGTTTACCTAAAGACGAGCTTTACTTATCGGGGACAGCTGAGGTGCCGGTAACGGCTTACTTTGCCAACGAAACATTATATGAAGAAGACCTGCCCAAAAAATTTGTGGCATACTCCCCCTGCTATAGGCGCGAAATTGGCAGTTACGGTAAAGATACCAAGGGTTTGTTTCGGGTCCATGAATTTCTAAAGGTAGAACAGGTGGTTATAGCTAGGGCCAGTGAACAAGAATCACGTAAAATTCACCAAGAATTACAACAAAATTTGGAAGAAGTATTAGAACTTCTGGGCTTGCCATACCGTACCGTACTAATGTGTACCGGTGACATGGGTGAACCGCAGGCGTTAAAGGTAGACACAGAAGCATATATGCCATATAAAGGTGAGTACGGCGAAATTGCTTCAAATTCGATTATGACAAGTTTTCAAGCCAGGCGCCTTAATATTCGCTACAAAACCAAAAAAGATCAACAAACCGAATATGCCTATACCTTAAATAATACCGCCATTGCTTCACCCAGAATTTTAATTGCCATACTCGAAAATTTTCAACAAGAAAACGGTTCAATAATAATTCCCAAAGTCTTACAACCTTTCTGCGGATTTGATAAGATAGGTTAAACATTAGTTTATTTCATTATTTTATGTTTGGAATATTTAAAGATTTATTTGATTCAAATAAAAAAGAATTAAGCCGGCTGCAAAAGATTGTTGAAGAAATTAATAACCTAGAAGCGAAAGCCAAAAAAATTACTGACTCTAATTTTAAAGTTGAAACCGAAAAGTTAAAAAAAACAATTAACGGTAAAGCACAAAATTTAACCGCTTCACTGCCTTGGGCTTATGCTTTAGTTCGTGAAGCTGCTTACCGAGTTTTAGGCGAGAGGCATTATAATGTTCAGTTAATGGCGGCCATTGCGCTTCACGAGGGCAAAATTGTGGAGCAAAAAACAGGTGAAGGTAAAACTCTCTCGGCAACTGCACCGCTATACCTGAATGCATTAGTGGGTAAAGGTGCTCATTTGGTAACGGTAAACGACTACCTGGCACGTCGCGACGCCGGTTGGATGGGTATGGTTTTCGACTTTTTAGGGTTAACTACTTCAGCCATTATTTCGGACCACTCTTATATTTTTGACGCCAAGTTTACAGATAAAAATACCAAAGACTGGCGAATAGAACATTTAAAGGAAATTAGTCGAAAAGACGCATATTTAGCCGACATTACCTACGGCATAAATAGTGAGTTTGGCTTCGACTATCTGCGCGACAACATGGCTTTCTCGGCAAAAGAAACAGTTCAACGGGAATTTTTTTATGCTATTGTCGACGAAGTTGACTCTGTTTTAATTGACGAAGCCCGTACCCCACACATTATTTCGGCGCCATACGGTGATAGTGTGGACAGATACTATAAATATGCCCAAATAGTAGAACGGTTAATGAGCGATACCGACTATGTAATAGACGAAAAACTCAGGACTGCCAATCTTACAGAGCGGGGAATCGAAAAGGTCGAAAAAATTTTAGGGGTTAACAATATATACGAATCAGATTACGATACTCTATTTCATGTTGAAGCAGCACTTAAAGCTCGTACATTGTTTAAAGATAACAAAGACTATATTATTCGCAACAACGAAGTGGTAATTGTAGACGAGTTTACCGGTCGACTGCTTGAAGGTAGGCGTTTTTCCGAAGGTATTCACCAAGCTATTGAAGCCAAAGAAAACGTGCCCATAAAACAAGAATCAAAAACACTAGCAACCGTGTCGCTACAAAATTACTTTAGAATGTATCAAAAATTGGCGGGAATGACGGGAACAGCACTAACAGAAGCCGAAGAATTTAATAAAATTTATAAGCTTGAAGTGATAGTTATACCTACCAATAAAAACATAGTACGTAAAGATCAGCCCGATTATATTTATCAAACAGAACGGGGTAAATTCACCGCACTTGTTGAAGAAATTGCCAAAATTCACAAAACGGGGCGACCGATTTTGGTTGGTACAACCAACATAGATAAAAATGAAGTTTTATCTTTACTACTAAAAAAGAAAGGTATAAAACACGAAATCTTAAACGCCAAAAATCATGAACGTGAAGCTTTAATAATTTCTAACGCCGGTAACAAGGGCGCGGTGACTATTGCTACCAATATGGCCGGTCGTGGTGTTGACATTATTTTAGGCGGTACACCACCAAGCAAGTACGAAAAAGGTAATACTAAAAGTTATGAAAAAGAATACCAAGCCTGGCAAAAAACACATAATGAAGTTATTAAACTGGGCGGTTTATTTGTGGTTGGTACCGAGAGGCACGAATCCAGAAGAATAGATAATCAGTTAAGGGGCAGAAGCGGCAGGCAAGGTGACCCGGGCGAAACCAGGTTCTTTATTTCTCTTGAAGACGATATGCTTCGTATTTTTGGCGGTGAACAGATTGGTAAGTTAATGAACTTCTTTAATTTCCCCGAAAACCAACCTATTGAACACGGTATGGTCAGCCGCGCCATAGAGCAAGCACAGGTGAAGGTAGAAGGCTTTAACTTTGATATTCGCAAACACTTGCTGGAATTTGATGACGTATTAAACAAACAAAGAGAAATTGTTTACGCTCAACGCCGAAGAATTATAGAAATGGCTGCCGAAAAAAATGGCAAACTGGATGAATTCTTGGCAGACCAAACAGAAAAAGTGCTTTCACAATACCTTCAGCCTATTAAGCAGGGAATTAGTGAAGCAAAGGCAGAACTTATAAAATTCATGGAAAGCTTATTTACAATTCCAGACGAAGCAAAAAAAGACTTATTGGCTATGGATTACAGTGAGTTAAAGTCGAGAATAGAAGAAAACATTACCAAAATAATGGAAAATAAGAAAGAGCGTTTTGGTGAAGAAATTTTTAAAGAAGGAGTAAAGTTGGTGTATGTCTCTACTATTGACCACTTTTTTACCGAGCACTTAACCCATATTGAAAACCTACGTGAAGGCATTAATCTTCGAGGATACGCCCAACTGGACCCATTAAACGAGTATAAAAAGGAATCTTTTGACATTTTCAATAATATGTTAAGTAGTATTCGATCCGAATTCTTGCGCCGGTTAATTCACCTTGAAGTAGAACCACAAACTATTGCTGCCAGCCTAAGCGGTAGAGAAGCAGGTCAGGCAAAACAAGAAAGTATATCTGCCCTTAGCGCCAAAATTGCTACTAACCAATCAGCAAATACAGAACCACTTGCTTCAAATAGACCGAAAACAAAGGCTGGTGTTAATCGTAACGACCCTTGCCCATGTGGCGCCGTTAACCCCAAAAGTGGCAAACCCTACAAGTACAAAAAATGTGGTTTAATTAATGCACCGTATCATAAAGGGTAGTCTAGTTAAAAATTAAAAGTCAAAAATTAATAATTGCAGAACTTACTTTTCTAACAAAGCAACTTGCCTATGTCATTCTTGTATCTGTCACGATATTCATTGACAGATGTATGATATAGTACTAACCATGAA
>CAYPVH010000005.1:78514-125030 GCA_964414145.1 uncultured Gammaproteobacteria bacterium | reverse complement strand
CTCGTTGTCCCACTTAAGGGCACTCCTCACGGAACGAGCTGACGACAGCCATGCACCAGCTGTACTACACCCTCTAAGGATTCCTGCTTTTCTGCAGGTTTGCAGTAGTATTTCAAGCCCTGGTGAGGTTCTTCGGTTCGTGTCGAATTGAGCCACATGTTCCACTCGTTGTGTGGGTCCCCGCCTATTCATTTGAGTTTTAACCTTGCGACCGTACTTCCCAGGCGGTCTGCTTAACGCGTTAGCTTACGCCCCTCTCAACCCGATAAATCGGGTAAGAAGAACTAGCAGACATGCGTTTAGGGCTAGGACTACAGGGGTCTCTAATCCCTTTCGCTCCCCTAGCTTTCGAGCCTCAGCGTCAGTAAATCTCTAGAAAGCTGCCTTCGCCATTGGTGTTCCGTGCTTTATCAACGCATTTTACCGCTACAAAGCACGTTCCGCTTTCCTGAGAAAAACTCTAGTCTCGTAGTATCATGCCGAATTTGCTGTTAAGCAGCAAAATTTTAAACACGACTTACGAAACCGCCTACGCGTCCCTTTACGCCCAGTAAAACCGGATAACGCTTGTAGCCTACGTATGACCGAGGCTTCTGGCACGTAGTTAGCAACTACTTTCTAGCAGGGTACCGTCAAGTCACCAAAGGTAACCTTCTTCCCCTGCCACAGCGGTTTACGACCCAAGGGCCTTCTTCCCGCACGCGGTGTCGCTGCGTCAGACTTTCGTCCATTGCGCAAAATTCCTGGTTGCTGCCTCCCGTAGGAGTGGAGCCCGTATCTCAGTGCTCCTCTGGCTGTCCGTCCTCCCAGACCAGCTACCCGTCATCGGCTTGGTGAGCCGTTACCTCACCAACAACCTGATAGGCCGCAGACTCCTCCTCTAGCGAGCAGTTACGCTCTTTACTCTTGCGAGGCTATGGGATATTACCCCATCTTTCGATGAGCTATCCCCCACTAAAGGGTAGATACCTACGTGTTACTCAGCCGTCCGCCGCTCTCATCCGCCTTACGGCGGAATCCCGCTCGACTTGCATACCTAATGCACACCGCCAGCGTTAATCCTGAGCCATGATCAAACTCTTAAAAAAAGGTGGATTACAAATAAATATAATCCGTTATTATTTTCAAGAGATAAAAATGCACTCAAATGAATCCGTTTTTTCCACTATAAATTTAATAGTATTTTCATTCAATGCGCTTTGCGCTCTGAATGACTGGCTCTCTACCTGTTAAAGAACAATCTGATTCAAAATATGGCTCTAGAATACTGTGTACCAATTTGTTGGCACAAGCCAATCCTACTCGCTCTCTTCAATGAGTATAATATTCTATAAATTAACACCCTAAATTGCAAGTCAATTAAAAGGGCATTTATACAAGAGCTTCATTGTAGACTGGTATGTTGGAAAATGCAACCGTTATATCTTCGCAAAATGA
Organism: uncultured Gammaproteobacteria bacterium; assembly: GCA_964414145.1. Lineage (GTDB taxonomy): Bacteria > Patescibacteriota > Microgenomatia > UBA1406 > UBA1406 > UBA1406. Next base: position 123,593 of record CAYPVH010000005.1, on the reverse strand, counting down.
ACCGCTATTTTTTCTAAAATGTCTTTGTGCTCAATTAAAAACCCCAATCCTCTAATTACCGTATATTCGGGTTCACTCACTTTTTTCACCGAAATTCTTAACTCACGGGTAAAATATGTATCCAGATCTAAAAAACCACTCGACATACCAGACAAAATGATTCCCTTACTATTAATGTCTTTAATCAGCTCGGGCGGCGTTTCCTCTACCGCTTCCCTTACTAAATCAATAATTTGACCATAATATGGGTATAGCGGCTCAAACAATAGTTTCTTTTTTACATTAATAGATTTGGGCATCCCGTTTTCCATGCTCCGCCCCGAAATTTCCAAATAATCTTTGTCTGTTTCGGTTACAGACCCTAAGGCCAGTTTTATTTCTTCTGCTGTTTTTTCACCAATCAATAAACCGTATCTTAACCTTAAATAGTTTATTAAGGCTTTGTTAAAGTCTATACCTCCAAATTTTAAAATCTTGAACAAAACCACCCCACCCAAAGATACAAGTGCTACTTCGGTTGTACCACCACCAACATCAACTAAAAAAGTTCCGGTATTTTCCATTACCGGAGCTTTCAGACCAAATCCGGAAGCCAGTGGGGTTTCTATTAAAAATACTTCTTTTGCCCCCGACTTTTTTCCGGCTTCAACAATTGCCATTTCCTCAACTTCTGTTAACCCAAGAGGAATAGCAAATACTAAATTAAAGCGTTGTGATAGCTGGTTTTTATAATACGGCTCTAGTGCTTTAGAAATAGTGTGCTTAAGCAAAAACAGCACGCCGTCAAAATCTGAAATTCTACCCTTTTCTATTGGGCTAAACACCTCAATGTTCGGCGGTGTTTTACCAAGCATCTCATAAGCCACATCGCCGGCGGCAACAAATTCGTTTTTACTTTTGTTTTTGGCAACATATATTTTTTCTTTTAATATGATTCCTTTAGATTCCAGGTAAATACGAATATTAAAACTTCCCAAATCAACTCCCAAGTATGGCGGTGCTCCAAAAATATCTCTTGCCCACTGAGTAAGCATATTCATTACATCTATCTGAGCCGATCTTCTTCTGCGCATTATTTTAGTATATAGAATTTGCCAGTATCAAGCTATGGCTATTTTAACACTACTACAAGTGTTGTGAATCTTAAAATCTATTTCTATAATGAAGGAATGCAAATATTTGTATTTGTCGTTGTATCATTAATTTTTGTTCTTTCACCGATTCTGTTTTCACCAAAATCATCCGAACTTTTTGAATTTCCCAAGATGTTGACTATATATTTATTTAGCGGATTACTATTACCTTTTGTTTTATTCAAATTTAATTTTTTGATTTTTAGTGAAAAAGCAAAAGGGGTAGCTTCTAAATTTTCTCAATTTGCCAGCCCTTTTACAAAAAATAAATTTGTATTTTTATCTCTTATTCTATTTTTGTGTTCTCAACTTATCTCAACAATCCTTTCCATGGATAAGCACGTATCTATTTTTGGTTACTATTCCCGGTTTCAGGGTGGATTGTTTTCACTAGTGGCGTATTTAATAATTTTCTTGAGTATAATTTTTTATTTTAAAAAAAAAGACGTTGATAGGCTTTTGCTGATAAGCTTGTTTACTGCGTTCATTATTGCCTTGTTTGGCTTACCTTCCCATTTTGGTAAAGACTTTATATGTTTAATTGTTAAGGGTGAATTCAACACCAGTTGCTGGTCTGCAGATTTTATACCCGAAGAAAGAATCTTTGCCACTCTTGGCCAACCAAACTGGTATGCCGCCTACTTACTAATTCATATTTTCGTTGTTCTTTACTTTTTTCTTAAAAATAAAACCTTTACAAATAGCGCATTCCAGAAAATATTTACTTACTTTCTGGTTTTACTATTTTTTCTTTTTTCAGTAGAACTTTTATGGACCAAGTCCGACTCTGCCTTAATTGCTTATTCAATTCTTATTCCTATTCCTTTACTACTTTTGTTTCTTAAAGTTAAAAACAACAGTTTAAAAAACATTAATGCAGTTCAAAAGTTAGTTACGGTTGGCATATATTCATTTATTGCTTTTACCTTTCTAAAGCCCTTAACTCAGAATTTAATAGCAGATTTTAAAACTAACAATTTAGCCTTGCAAACAGCCAACCAAAAAGTAGTTAAGAGCACAAAAGTAAAAACTGGGACCGTGCCGGAAGACACAATTACACCCTCCTCTACAATCAGGCTTATTGTTTGGCGAGGCGCAGTAGCTTTGGGGCTCAGCAAGCCTATTTTTGGCACTGGTCCAGAAACCTTTGCTTATGCTTATTACAAAACCAGGCCAAATGAACATAACCTAACTTCTGAATGGAATTTTGTATACAATAAGGCTCATAACGAACTGCTGAATTATTTTGCCAATACTGGCTTTTTAGGCTTAGCAACTTACTTACTTATGTTTATTGCTTTTATATTGCCAGCATTCTTGTTGTTAATTAAGCGCTTTGCTCAAAAATCCAACTCCTCAAAAAATATTGCTCATAGATTAATTCAAAGTCAGTTCTCGCTTATTTACATCATTACGATGTTGGCCATCTTTATTATTAACTTTTTCGGCTTTTCAACCAGTGTAACTGCTTTGTTCTTTTTTAGTCTACCTGCTCTATTTATAGTTATTAAGAGAAAGGAAGAAATTGATGAAGAAATTATTGAAGTACCAACCCTTAACTTTAGAAACTTAGTTGGTTATTCTTTGGTAGTCGTTTTTTGCCTAGTTTACATTATGAACTACTATTTTGCCGACTACTATTTTGCCCGATCAAAAGAATACAGGCAAATGGAAAAAGTACCAGAATCTTACTATTTAACCCAAAAAGCAATTAAGTTAAGAAACGAACCAGGTTATGTTGACCAACAAGCTTATTTAAGTGCCCATCTATCACTTATTTTTAAAATTGAAGCCAATAATTTAAAGCCATCCGAATCATTAAACGCCGATAACCTAGCTGCGCAAGCCATAAATCTTAACCAACAAACCATTCAAAATAGCCCCGAAAATCCACAGTATTACAAAACACAGTCAAAAATCTATTATCTTTTAAGTCTTGGTAATATGAACGATCCAGAACTTAACATTAAGTATGCCCAAAAAGCCGACGAGGCTTTAATTATTGCCGGTCAACTCGCTCCTACCGACCCACTAATCCCTTTTAATAGGGCCAGCCTATATTTGGAAAGTGATACAGAAAGAGCAAGGCAACTTCTAGAGCAAACGCTATTACTAAAACCCAACTATACAGAAGCGGTAAACTTAATAGAAAGCTTATAGATTGTTCTCTTGCTTTTTTTACAAAAAACTTAAATAATTGTATTTAATGACAAAAAGATTACAGACATTTTCATTAATATTTTTGACTGTGATTGCTTTCATATTTACTTCAGGGGTATACGCCGCTATAGCTACTCCAACACCCAACTGCACCAATAAAATCCAGGGCGATGCTAACTGTGATACCGTAATTACTATAGAAGATTTTAATATTTGGAAAGACCAATATTTGGGAAATGCTAACCTTACTTCTGAAAACAGCTACAGTACCGACTTTGATCAAGACGGCAGTTATACTATAAATGACTTTGAAATTTGGCGAAGAAACTTTAACTTCGCCGATCCTCAACCCGGAAACGACATAATAATTCCGCCAACCAACACTCCAACGCCTGTTCCGCCAACCAACACTCCAACGCCTCGCCTAGTTATTGTTGTTACTCCAACGCCATCTTTGTCTACCGCTACAACATGTTATTGGTGTGGCTTGCAATGCGTTGCCAAAGACCCTCGAATAACTTTTATGTGTCCCGACGTTATGCATCCGCCAGATCTGTCTTGTATTTTAGACAAAACCACAAATACCTGTACAACTGTACCATCCGACGACAGTGTAGAACTAAGATAGCTTTTTCCCTTGCTTTTTTTTGGCAAAACTACAATAATAGATATGAAAGTAGTTGTTAGCTTAATGAAAAATAAATTTATAGCGTCAGCGATATTTGTATTAGTTATATTTCTTTCTGTTTTATTACCTACGTCAATCTACGCCGATTGTGAACCTCTTGCAAACCCACCTACCTTTGAAACAAATTATAATGGCTGGGGAGAGTGCAGTTGCGAAACTAATACTCAAATTTGCGAACAAAAGCAAGGCTGCTTTACAAGAGATGCTCAGCCGGATGAATGTATGATGATTCCCGAACCCGAAACTCAAAGCTGTACTCCCGACCCTAATGATTGTGACAACGACGAACCTATAGTTCCCCCCGGTATCGGTTCTCAAATAATTATGAGGGTCAAATCTATCGCTACAGGGTCTTGTACGACAACAGGAGCTCAATTCCAACTACTTATTAACGATCAATCCGTATTTCAAGGCATGGCTCCATCTAATGGAATACTGGCATTTATGACCTATCAACACCACAGTATTGTTACCGCCGATCAGGTAAAAGTAAAATATACCGGAGATTGTTATGATCCAAACACTACACCTGTTTCAAACCGGGATTTATTTGTTGATAGCATCACTGTTAACTCAAATACTTATCAATCCGAGTCCCCCAATACCTATTCTTCCGGGAGTTGGAGTGCGGAAAATCAGTGTGGAGGAGGATATAAACAATCCGAAATATTACACTGTGCCAATGGTTATTTTCAATACTCTACATCCTTGGCCCCCCCACCAACAGCTATTCCAACCAACCCACCACAACCAACAACTCCGCCCCCTACACTTGTACCCAGCTGCCCCAGTCAAGTTAATGGCGACGCAAATTGTGACTCTGTTATCACTACAGAAGATTTTGATATCTGGAAATGCCAATATTTAAATAGTACTAGCTGTAATTTACAGCCATCCGACGACGCCGATTTTGATAGAAACGGTAAAGTTACAATTAACGACTTTGAGATTTGGAGAAGAAACTTTAACTTTGCCGACCCAATGCCTCCCACTAATACTCCAACACCTTCACCCACATCTATAACAAGTTGTTTTTGGTGTGGCCAGCAATGTGTACCAAAAACTAATTTTAAGCTTTTTTGTCCAGACATTATGCATCCGCCAAACATGTCATGTATTTTAGATAAAACTACCAATACCTGTAGAGCAGTACCTTCTGATGTTAGTATTGATATAAAATAGTACTTCTTCTTGCTTTTTTTAAACAAAACTACAATAATAGATGTAAGTACTTTGATAAATGAAGTAAAATATAATTGTGAAAATAAGCTAGAATAGCATATGAAGTAAATAAACAACAATGAACGATAACACAGATCAAACCGCCAATCAAATTTTGAAAAACGATTCACCAGCCGGTGCTACTACAAACAAGGATTCCAACGGCTCCCAGCTAAAAAAATTAGTTATTTTTATTACGGCTATTGTTACCGTTTTTGGTTCTTTCTACATTGTTAATAAATACATCTACAAAAGCAAGGCTACCGAAGACATAGTAACTGTAAATTTTGTTCCAAATAACATTAGCGTTGGACCAGATCAAAACTTTTCTGTAGGTGTTTCTATGAACACCAATAACTCTGCAAAAGGTATCAGTGCTGCAGAATTAGTTTTAAGATTTAATAAAGATAGTGGTGATCTTGTTGAATATGTAGCACAAAACACAACCATTGCAACAACACCGGAAAATTATTTTACCGAAGTATTAGCACAAGAAGTTTCTGAGTCAGACACCACCTCAGACGAAAGAGTACTAAAATTATCCCTAATCGCCAGAAGCCCAAATCAAGACCTAAGTTCTTCAGTTTTAGTAACGCTTAACTTTAAAACCAAATACAATCCGGGAACATCTAAAATCGAACTTTCAAATGAAAGCAGTACCATCGTTGGCTTAACAGGAACCGACGCCGATCATGCCTTTACAATCGATAGCACCAATGCAACAACCAATATTAGTATTTCCGGTAAAAGCTGTACCACCAACGCCGAATGCGGTGCTAATGGTATTTGCGAAAATAACTATTGTTTTTGTGGCTCTGGCTTTTATAACTGCGATAACGATTGGAGCAACGGCTGTGAGTCTAGTACAAGTTGTGATATGAATCTTAATATATCATTGCGCCTTCAGGGAGTAGCTCTAAAAAAACCAACCCTAAACACAACAAAGGTTCTTGTAAAAATTAATGCCAGAAACGGAACTAATATTGCCAATTATGAAAACGTAGTATTTACGGCCGAAACAGATCATATTTTTAAAGCTACTATTCCATTAAGTAATGTTACCCCCAACGATAATTATCGAATTCTAGTTAAACCGCCAAAACACTTACAAAAAAAGTTTTGCTCTTTAAACCCACAGCTACCCGATGGCATTGAAGAAAGTACTTATGTTTGTCAAGGTACAGAAGCGATCACACTTCAACCCGGCGCCAATACAGCAGACTTTTCCGCCATTCCAATTTATGTAGGTGACTTACCGGTCCAAGACAGCTACCTTAACGCCAAAGATGTGGCCGCAGTTAGCAACTGTATTGGCAACCAAACTGAAGAGTGCATTAATAAAGCCGATCTAAACTACGATAATACCGTTAACGCAACCGATTTTTCGTTACTAATTCAAAGCATGCAGCTTAAAACAGATGAAGAAGAATAACAATTTTAAGTTAATCAATTTTTATGAAAAATAAAGTAGTTGTTTTGTTACTTTTGTTAGTAACACTAGTATTTGCGGCAATTCTAGTTAATATAGTTATTTCAAGGCCAAGTATCGAAAACGTTGCAACCGAACATATTGTAACACCAACAGTTCAATCTAATGAAAGAGAAAGTAATTCGGTAGTAGGTTATCTTACTCCGGCTAATATTGAAACCAACGCAAACGAAACATTTACTGTAAAATTATCTTTTGAAAACCTCACTACTCCCCTGGTGGCAGCCGATATTGTTTTAACTTACGACGGCTCAATGATTGAGTTTGTTGAAACAACCAACCTAAATCCACTTTACTTATTACCAAGGGCTAACTACGCAAATAACGAATTAACTGTGTCGGTGGTTAAAAAACTAAATACCGGTAGTTCAGAAATGCAAAGTAATATGGTAAGCTTAGTTTTTAAGGCATTAAAACCGGGAAAATTAACAGTTAATCCGGTATTAAAGCAGAGCGGTAAAACCTCTATGGTTTACGTGGAAAATTCAGACCAAGACCAATTACAAAGCATTAATAGTATATTTATTAAAATAAAATAGTTACTTGAAAAATGCAAATTTTTAAAATTAAAAAACTACTTATATCCACACTGGTATTTTTAATGCTACCGGGAGTAGTAAACGCGGCTACGCTGGAATTTAGCCCTACTTCAGGTAGTCACAGCACTAACACCACCTTTGATGTAGAAATTAAAGTTAATACCGGCACTGAAGAAACAACCAGTACCGATGCTGTAATTGTTTTTGATAACGAACTCCTGAGTGTAGACTCGGTTAAATACGGTACTTTCTATAGTACCGTACTTCACAGTGAACAAAACGATAAGCTTTATATTTCTGGCATGGTAGACAGCCCAACCGATGTAGTTACCGGTACCGGTGTTCTGGCAACTATAACCTTTAATACATTAACTGCAGGTACTGCCACACTAAGTTTTGACTGCACCAGTGGCAAAACCGACGACTCAAACGTATCTAAAAATGATTTGGACTCTACCGATATTATTGTTTGTACAAGCTTGACCGATGCGAGCTATACTATAACAGGAGATAGCGTAGCTACGGCTACAGTTGCCCCCACTTCCCTACCTGAAACAGGTGGAACTGTTTCATCAGAACCTACGGCAATACCCCAAACCGGAGCTTTCGACACCTTTCAACTATTACCCCAGCTTATGATGGGTTTCGCCTTCATAATAATTGGTTTAATTCCCTTGCTTATATAAATTTGTTCTCAATATGATAAAACTTGGCCTTGTCTACACTCCTCACAAAGTATTAAACCAGAAAGCACAACCCATTACAAAATTTGATTCAAAAGTTAAGCAAATTGCTAAAGAGATGGAGCGAGTTGTTAAAAGTTGCACCGATCCCGAAGGCGTAGGCTTAGCTGCCCCCCAGGTGGGTCTGTCACTTCAACTTTTTTTAATCAAACCCGAAAAAGATTCTGCCATACGATTTTTTGCTAACCCTCAAATAATTAAGAAGTCTAAAAAAGTTAACAGTGATACTAAAAGCTTGGAAGGCTGTTTAAGCATTAAAAACATTTGGTCTCATGTAACCCGGCACGACTGGGTAGTTCTTAAATATCAGGATCTTACAGGAAAGATTCATGAAGAAAGGTTTACCGGGTTTATTGCCCGAATCATTCAGCACGAAGTTGATCACTTAAACGGAGTTTTGTTTACTCATCACTCGCTTGAGCAGGGCGAAGAGTTTTACAGAATTGAAAAGAACGAAAAAGGGAAAGAGAAACTGGTACCGATTGAGATATGATTTATTAGTCAATAGACAGTATCCAGTATGCATTAGTCATTAGTCAAAATACAATAGACAGTATCCATTAGTTAATAGATCAAATGCAAATCACAAAAAACAATCTGAGATAGGAATTTAAGAATTTGGGAATATAAGAACATACTTAATTATCAATAACCAATTCCTCCGACTCGGAGGGCAAGTAATTGCCAATCCACCGGTTGGCGGATCAATAATCAAATTATTAAACAATTTAGTAGTTTAACAATTTATGTTGTGTCATCTTGAATCGCCTATTGAGGCGATGAAAGATCCCATGGGATTCCCGCCAAAGGCGGGCAGGCCCTCCGAATCGGAGGGCAGGCTTCACTACTCTCAGAATGACAATGTTTTAAGCTTTGTTATTTGAATTTGAATTTGAATTTCGTATCTTCTGTCTACTAAATATTGGATATTGTCTATTGTCTTCTGGCTATTAAATACTGACCAATGTATATTGGTATTTTATTTTATATATTAAATTTTTATATTGCCTGATAGATAATGAATAATGGATATTGGCTATTGTATATTGTCTACTGTTTACTAATTTACTAACTCTTAACTCCAGTATATTGAATTATGACTTCTGTCTACTGGATAATGAATACTGAATATTAACTATTATCTTCTGTTTCTTGGCTTCTGTATATTGAATATTGTCTACTGACTATTGACTTCAAGTATATGTTTTGTAGTGTTTGTTTTGGTATTTAAGTTTTGAATATTTAAATTTGTTTCGGAATTCGGATTTCGATATTCGAGTTTATATTGAATATTGTCTAATGTATTTTATCTAATGTATTTTGTATTTTGTATTTTGTATACTGAATACTGACTAATGAATGTTGCTTAAAGCTCTGCCTGCATTCCCAAAAAGCGCATTACCTCTTGTTTTTTGTACCGCCGGTCACCTCGTGAATTGATTCGAATAGCGGGAAGTTTGCCTTTTTTACCCCACCGTTTCAGTGTAATTTTAGATACCCTTAAAATTCTCGCCACCTCGTCCAGCGTAAGAAGATCAGGTAATTCATCAAAGGATAAGTTTTGTTTCTCTTTTGTCATGTTTGACATACTTTGTATTATAAATTATTACTTCAATTTTGGCAATCCAACTTTATCAATTACTACAACCCCAAACACAATTATCATAACACTTATTATATGAAGGATACCAGTTCTCGTTTTCATCACAACTGCGACTACACCAAGAAACACAGTTATCTTCGTCCCGATGACTACAACCATCACTACAATAGCCATAACATTTACTAAAATTAGGATTAGCAACTTCCTTTTCGTCGCACATATCACTGCAACCACTCCAACAGCTCTTTGGTTTTACTGTTGGCACTGCTTTGGTTACTACCGGTAAGTAAACATCATTGTTACTAGCTTCTGTTTCCGGGTTACTAACCGGTTCTGGATCTGTAACTGTCTCTGGCTTTGGATCGCTTATAGTTTGCTGTGGTTTGTCACCTACCGCACCAACCACTAGTCCTAAAAATTTCGTAACTATCTCTATTCCTTTTTTGGCAGTTTGTGGACTAAATAAACCTGCAACAGGTAAATTTTGTGCACCGGGAAGTGGTATATTAATGTTTAACGATGGTAAACCTGCAACTGAAGTATTAATATCTGGAAAGTCAAGATCATTATTGCCGATATTAATATTAACATCAATTGGCGGCAATATCGGCTTTGTCATTGCCGCACTTGATCGGTAAGTTAATTCTCGGCTTAAATATAAAAGAGAAATCGTGCTTATGACTAAAAAAATAAGAAGAATCACTAAAATCTTCTGATCAAATGACTCTTTCATATATAAAAAGACTAACTATATTTAAATGAATTGTCAATGTTCAGAATACGCTAGAATACATTTATTTCTTGACATAACCAGCCAGCTTTCTTATAGTTGAGTTAATGATTAATGTAGGCAAAAAGTTCCCAATTCTATTATTGATAATCATTTTTCTTATATCCTTTAACGTTATATTAGTTATACAGGTTATTTCAAAAATCTCGGCAATCCAAAACAGCTCAGATACTTCAGATATTACAACCAGTAGCAAAAAAACCAAAGACACTTACTCACTTAATGACATTTATCAATATGCTCAAAAGGAAAAAGCAAAAATAGAAAATAGTTCCATAAATAGCACTAACGTTACTTTTACTTACAAGTTTAGAGAGAAACAAAATACAAGTGCCACTATCGATGTTTTTCTTGCCAATAGCAAACCGGTTAAAGTTGATAGCGCCGACTTTAGCCTTACATTTGATAGTAATATTCAAATAACAGGTATTGAAAAGGGTGTTGCTTTCCCGATTTATCCGCGAATAACCTTTGATTCAAATAGCCTAACTATAACCGGTGCCACTATAGTCAAAAATAATCTATTAACCCTAGCAGAAGCAAATTCTCTTTTCGCAACTATAAAGATTAGCTATAAAGCTAAGTCTGCTGTTAAAGAATTAAGACTTGAACCAGAAAATACTAATATTTATTTCATGGGGAAAAGCGTTTTTAGCGTTGACAACACATTTAAAACAATTAACTTATGAAAAATAACAGATTCATATTAAACAATATAATTTATGTAGTTTTGTCTGTATTTATAGTTCTCCTTTTAGTTGTACTCTCCAAAACTTCAGTATTACTAAAGTCTAGAGCCAATGACGCTCACATTAATGTAATAATAAACCTTCAGGGTAAGAGAGTTTTAGGAGCAACCATGAACGCAAAAGTTGAAATATATTCAAACACTGGCCTGGTCAGTCAAGACACAGTTCGCTTTGAATATAAAAGTACCGGACTTTTCCATGGGTCGGTTGCTGTTCCCAGTGCTTCCGAAACCAGTAACTACGCTCTCTTCATTAAACCGGAAAAATATATCGGTCAGCTCTTCTGCAGTGAAAATATTACCGGTCCAAATTGTAAAACTCCGGCTTTTAGTTTCAAAAACGGTACCAATGTAATTAATCTGAGAGAAAATACTTTTTATGCTGGAGATATAGCGCCTGCAGACGGTAAAGTTAACGCACAAGACTTATCCTTAGTACTTAGCAAACTGGGTGAAAAAAATTCATTCGAAACCGATATTAATAATGATTTTGTTACTAACAGTATTGATTATTCACTTGTTCTACAAAGCATTGCCAAAAACTTGCAAGACGACACTCTGTTTGCTTTTGCCTCACCAATTCCTACAGCAGAACCAACAGAAGTTTTAGAACCATCCGCTACCCCTGAACCAACTAGTGTTCCAACTCCCACAGATATAGCTCAGACAACTCCAACAACTCCCCTGCCAACACCAACAGGCACCCCAAAGCCAACCACTAAACCCACCCCCACGGCTTTACCTACACCAAAACCAACCCAGAAACCTACCCCTACGCCAAAACCGGCACCAAGTAGCGGTAAATGTATTACTCATGTTACCGGAAAGGTTTATATTAATGCTCCATTAATTGGTAAGCAATGCCGAATACTAGACGAAACATCTTACTACTGCGTATCAACCGAAAATGAGTGCACAGTTAGTAAATGTATTCAAGTAACGAAAGACGCAATAAAGGCCAGTACCAATTCCTGCTCAAATGGTTTAGCCTCATTCGATGAAAGTAGCCCTATCAGTTGTTCTGTGACTTTTGAAGCAACAAGTAGCTGCCAAAATCCACCCCCAAGAACATCCTGTGACGACGACCGAGCTGAATGTAATTAATTTTTTAGTAAAAAATCTCCCCTTTTTAGGGGGGAGATTTAATTTAAAACAAATATACTTGTTTATTTAAGTTCTACCTTTGCGCCTGCTGCTTCAAGTTTTTTCTTAGCTTCTTCGGCGTCTTCTTTTTTAGCGCCCTTTAATACTTCCTTGGGTGCGCTTTCAACCAATTTCTTTGCGTCTATTAAACCTAATGATTGGTCAATTTCACGTACGGTTTTAATTACCTGTAGTTTATTGGCTCCTGCTTCGGTTAAAACAACGTCAAAAATGGTTTTCTCTTCTGCGGCCGGAGCAGCGGCTCCACCTGCTGCTGGAGCGGCAACTGCCATTGGGGCAGCGCTAACACCAAACTTATCTTCTAAAGCCTTAACCAGTTCGTTAAGTTCTAGAACTTTCAGGTCTTCAATACTTTTCATTATTTTTTCAACACTTGCGCTTAGTTTTACTTCTTTTTTTTCTTCTGCCATATTTGTTCATCTCTCCTTCTAATAGTTTATAAATTATTTAACTTTTAATGACTAAGTTGTTCTTCTTAATTCTTAAATCCTAAATCTTAACTCTTATTTTTGCTTTCCTAGATTCCGTGTCCCTTCAGCTTGCGCTCAGGATAAACAAGCACGAAATAACATGGTATATCTGTCATCTTGAGCGAATGCGAAAGATCCCATGGGATTCTTCGCTACTCTCAGAATGACGCGGCTTCCTGTTATTCCTGTCTTTCTTTATTAACTTTAAACTCTAAACTGTAAGTTGTATTCTTACTTTAGCTTTGTTTTTCCGCCACACTTTTTAATGTTCTTACCAATGCTCCAATGTTATATGAAAGAGCGTTATGCAGCCCATATACCGGCGACTGTAACATTCCAACCAACTTTGCCCTCAACTCGTCAACCGACGGGATTTTGGCAAATTGCATAACCTGCGATTTGTTGTAAACTTCTTTGTCTATAAAACCAATCTTTACCTGAACTTTCTCTTTTTCGCTTCCAAACAACTCGTCCAGTGCTTTCAAAGCACTAACAAAGTCTTCGGTATTAATGTAAACGGCACCGCTGGGGCCTGTCAAAACTTCTTCTTCATATAGACTTTCGGGTAATTTAAGTTCTTTTGCAGCCACTTTGAAAAGTGAGTTTTTTACAAATCTTAAAATAGAATCTGTATTTCTCAACTTGGCTCTGAGTTCTTCAAACTGCTGATGGGTTATAAATTGGCTCGAAAATAATATAAACGAATTGGCCTTTTCCAATTCTTCTTTAATTTGAGCCACCTGCATTTGGCGCAGTTCCTTTGGGGAATGTTGTGTACGTTGTTTTTGTTTCATATTTATTCTCCTCCGAAAGACTTTTAATTCTAAATTCTTTTAGAAAGCTTTCTTCTTCGGGAAATCTAAGAGTTATATTTTAAGAGATATAAGTCAAAAAAGCAAGGATAAATTAATTATTGTTTTCACCAAAAAATATTGCTCCAGATATGACAGGTTTTTCATGATGATCGGCTTCTACATCATGCCAATAACCTGGATCAATTGTGCCTGTAGGTGTAATAGTTGCTGTTGTTTGACTATCAGTAGCGGTCTCAGATATTGGTGTTGAATCAGGTTTTAATGTAGGTTCATAAGGAAGGTCTGTTGGCATTAGTGGATTCATTATTGTTTCGTGCGGTTTTCCTGTAAACATAGATGCAGCAAGTACTATGCCACCACCAATTAATGCCAAAGCTCTCCAATGGTTTCTTACCCATTCCCTAAATACTTCAGTTCTTGTAGCTTCTGGTTGATGATTATCTCTCCAACCTCCTCTATTATCATAGTAACCATAAGGCGCTTGTGTTCTTTTTTCTATATTATAGGATATAATATCAGTAATTTATGCAATTGTCAATACTGGTTTTCAATATCTAACCTATCCATATTTGCATCAAAATATTTTTTCTCTAGTTGCCGTACCTTTGTTATGTCAACACCTAAAGAGACCATATGTCGACTAATTCCTTGTATCATTACTCTTATTTTTTGTTTATCTTTTTCATTTTTGGCTATACGTATACACAAGCAAAGACTGCTACATAACCAACCAAGATTATCATGAATATATTCTTCCATCTCTAATCCCCTATCAACTAAATCAACAAATAAATAGTAGGCTTTCTGCAACTGAAGAGCATCGAGTTCAAATATATTCGTTGCTTCAATTTTTTCTCTTACCCTATTCCATAAAGTTTTTACTTTTTCAAATTCCTCTACACAGTAGTCACTGCCTTCCATAAGTTCTATACCTAAGACCGCTTCAACTTCTGTGTGATTAAATATCTCAAAAACAAGCTCCTTGATAACTTGTTCGTTAAGGACACCTCTAAGTGCACATGTTGCCGGGTAAATTGCCCTTTTAGGCATACTTGTTCCAATGGCTTGCGCAAAAATCTTATAAACTTCCCGCCTGTCATTAGGAAGCAAAGCTACAATTTTGTTAAGGGCCTTTTGAGCACAATTTAAACCAGCTTCATTATTTTGCTGCCATATCTTTACTAATCTATTATAAGCTTCCAAGAGCTGATCATTACTAACTGCCCTTGCTACCGCTAATTCTATGCTCTTAACCTCATTTCTAAAATAGCGCATAACCTCTGTGTCTGTTTGTTTAACTCTCCTATGACCAGTTAAGCTTTCTAAACTACCTTGATTACCCTTTATTTTTGTTATTTGTTTAATCACGTCAACTGCATTATTAAAGGCACAAGTATCTTCGCCATATACATCTTGTTCAACGTAAAAATCAGCAATAACAAAACATGTGTTCAGCAATCCGGCCAGGCCAAATTCTGCTAGTATAAGTAAAAATATCATATCCTGACTAGCGGGGCTTTCATCCTGGTGAAAATTTTCAATAGCAGTATTGAATAATCCCCTAGTTCTTTCATTGAGATATCTTAATAGCTCCCTACATTCTTTAAATTCCCTTGGGTTACTAAGTCTGCTTTCTACCCAGGCTTCGTTTAAGCCATCAGCAATTCTTTGATCCCTTCCAAACCCAAGATGCTTTCTTTGACTATGTACGTATTCATGACAAATAGCAGTATTATCGGCACCTTGGGGGAGATATATAGTATCGTTGTATATAAACGCTCCACAGCCAATTTCACTAACTAGTGTAAACTGATCAATTCCTAAGACAACTAAGTCAAAAGGCTTTTCACTGTCAGGCGTTATTCCTAGTCTCTTTCTTACTAAACCGAGCTCTAAGAACGAACTATCCCATCTTAATGCGTTTTTAATAAATTGAGTAGCCTCTATATCCACCGTAGATGTTATTCGCCTTAACCTATTCGTAAATTCTTCTGTTCCAACAAAATCCGATAACTCTTCAGTATTTTCTTTGATTAATAATGATATTCTTGCTCTATAAACTCTTTCTTGTTCTGAATTAGTACCATCTTCTAGCTTTAGCCAATCATCAACTAAGGCGATTAACAATATTGGTCTTGTTAACAACTTACTGCTATGGAAAAACATTGGATTTATATCAAAGTCTTCCACAATCCTGACTACCTCTTCCTGAATATTGTTTAATTGCGCCCGTGGGCCTACGCCAGCTTCATTTAACATTAAGCAGTAGTTTTCTACAGATTGCCAAACCAAAGCTTCTCGGCTTAACACCGTTTCTCTCTCTGGTCTTTGTTGATCTATTGTTCTTAAAGGTACTGGTTTTAACTCTATCATAGCCTATATATTATACTATATGGTATACTTATATGCCATGATTGGTCTTTCAAAAGAAAAAAGGTTAGCTTTAAGCTGTTGTTCCACAGCTGTACTGGTTTTTTTAGCATCGGCTTGTATTGGCTCTATTTCCGCTTGGGCAGTGTTTGATAAATTTAATAACAATCAAACCACAACGCCACCAGCAGAAACAGTGCCTGAATCATTAAATCACTACCCTGCTCAAACCTGCTCATCCTTACAAACTAACGAACAAGTATTTTCGGCTACTGATGGGTCTATCAACATAGGATATGAGTATGATTGTACTGTTGACCTTGCTGATATTATTCAAGCACCGGGTGCATATATGGAAATATCTGCTAAAGTAAGTCCGGTTCATTCAGGTGATACTTGCCCCGGAGATACTTTTTGTGCTGATATTTTACCCGAAACACCAGTTACCAACCTCGTTGGAACAGCAGATTATACTCCTTATGTACAGTATAGAGCCGTTCCTGTAGATAACCACATTCATCATGTTCTTAGCATACACGAAGCGCGCATTACAAACGAGCAAACTGCCGAACAAGCAAAGACCGAACATGTTGCCCTATCGGTAGGTAGTCTTAATGAAGGAGACATTGTTTATATATCCCGTCGGCCTTTTATGGTAGTGAATAAAAAAATAGTTCAAATTGAAAGAGATTATTATTCAACTGAAGTATTTAAAGCTATATGGCAAGAAATAACATCAATTGGCTCTGATTTTGATAACCGCGTATATCTTCATTCTTGCTACGGTTCTGCAAATCCCAACTGGCAATGGCAAGAAGCCTGGGTTGCACTGGTACCTGTAACTGAGGTTTTTAATAACAACTAATGGTTTTAGATTACATCGTAATAAAATAGATCTAGAAATTTATCCGTATTAAAGCTTTATTTTTCCCTAACTATATTAAATAAGGCTATTGCCTCTAGTCTTTGATCGGCTGGACGTAAATTTGTTTCTCTATCGAATAATTTTTCGTGCATTTGCCAAACTGCTCTGAAATACAGATCTCTTATTTCACAATCTTCAAGAAACATAACATCACCAATTACCTTTTCCACAGCTTCTAATAAAGATACTGTAGGTACTGATCTAATTTCATGCGTTACTACCGGTCCCTCAAAAGATTTTACCTCTGTTGTTTTTACTCCCAACAACTGCTTAATTTTATTTAGTTTTGCACGAACTAACGAACTCCAAACATATTCTGCAGTGTTTTTAATTCTAGGCGCTCCATGCCTAATTTGTAAAGGTGCATGCCTTAGTTTTCCTATTTTTAGCCAGTACTCAAGTATCGCCATGGCCTCATATGCTCGTGGTTCATCTAATACTTCTGCGTCTAAGCAAAGCCTATCTATTTCTTCCTCATCTAAATCTGTTATTTGAGCAAGATTTGTACTTGTATCCTCCGTTTTTCTTTTATAAATACCAACTAAAGACTTTAAGGTAACAGTATCTTGAAGATCCTCAAGCGTTAAACGACCGCATTCATTTTGGATTGTTAGAAACAAAGTTTTTTCAACTTGCTCAGCTAAAACAGGTCTTTGTCGACCTGTTATTACAGTACCAAGGTCATCTACAGTTTTTAATCCAACCAAAGCTTCTAACACTTTAACACCAACAGTTGCCTTTAATAGTTCTATGTTCACTCTTGGAAAACCAATACAGTCAAGAATTGCGCCCAATCTATCTTTATGAGACAGTTGATCTTTCCCAACAACCAATGCTTTTAACATATTTACTTGCTGTATTAGAACCTCGCTTGCTACTAGCCTTGCTGCAGTCGTTCTCTCTGGTAATTCCTGACCTAACATATTTTGTTTAACCACGACGTTTGAAAGTTCATCATTAGCTGCTATATGAGTTAACCTGGCAATAGCCCCTTGGGCATTTTCATAGTCACCTTCTGCAATAGCAATACTTGCAATGTGCGTTAGAATTGCTGCTATGCCTGACAACTTTGACCAATTACGAGCACTACTAAGCGACCTGTCAACTTCACTAAATTCGCCCTCGTCGACTTGACTTCTTCTACTTACTAAGGCTCTTAAAATATCTGCTATAGTTACCTGATTAAAGTGAATTACTTCTGTAGCCATAAAAATTTAATAGTATTTATATAGGTTTATTATTATACCACATTAATTAGCTTATATACTGTTGGTATTAACTTCTGCAGATTTATATCATTATATTTTCTATATCCTATAATTTGACTTAATGTTATTTTTTTGATAAAATTGTTTTCTTAAGTTAAATTAAAAATATGTCATTAGGTGAAAAGCTTAGAGTTCAAAAGTACGACACTCAAGACAATTTGAGAAAAAAAGCACATGAAAGGCTTCATGGTGAAGCCCCTGAATATGGAGCTCTTGCTACTGCTATGATGTTTTTTGCCGATCCACAAGCCGTTGCTGAAAGAGTACGAACAACACAGTTCTGTCTTATTCCCCCACTTAGAAGGCGACATGAACAAAAACAAAGGCCAATGCTAAGTTCTCTTCATCGCTCTCGCGCTGCATATATTAATGAACTAGCGAGACGAAGAGAAGTTGACTGGGAATATTCAAATACACTTTTATCTCAGCTTTTTGGTGTACATTCCTGGAAAGAAGACTTTAAGAAAAAGCGGTTTACTGTAGCTAAGAAGGAAAAAAAGTATGGCGTTGAAACAACTGTTGCTTGTGAAGTTGGTCCCAACGCTTTGCATCCAAATATGGCTGACTTCCCACTAGCAAATTACTCTCGTCTTGCATACGAAAATAAACGAAGCCCTGCCAGCACAAGATGGAAAGAAGTTAAGCAACTAGCCCAAGATCTAAAAGAAATAGGTTGCTCTTCTTCAGAGATTGGCGCTTACTTAAAAGGTGGTACTAAAGACGGCGGTAAGGAAAGGTGGTGTCAAACGGAAGGATCTTTTTATACAGCGCTTGTTGTTTTTTGGCACTTAATGAAGGCAGATGTTGAAGAATCCATAAGATGCCCTCAGATTGAAGGGAAAACGGAAATAATGATCAGACATCAAGAAGCTCTTTCCTTTTACATAGAGGCAATTAACACCTTAAGAAACGAAGGAAGTCACAGTCTTGCTGATTTAATGGTCTTTCAGTTAATGAATTACTACAGCCCATTAAGAGGGCTCGAACTATTTGCAGCAGCTGAGCCTGAAATTAACGTTTTTGAGAAAACCAGAGGAGTTAGAAAAGCAATGGGTGGCGTATCTTTAACATCAAAAGCATATTTAGAGGCAGTAAGTGGAGAATTAAAAGATGTAGTTATAGAAGATGAATTTAACAATGCACTTATGCTAGGTCAAGCATTTGAAGTAAATGGCTTTTCAACAGATAATGTTTCCGCTACTGCAGCAAAAGCCATTAGAGCAGCGGGGAAGCATATGACTATGGGATTTAAAGGAGAATTTAGAAGAAATATGCTTATGTTTGATCCTCAATTACAATTTGATGCTAGACACAAAAGAATTAGGGCCTTGCCCGACTTAATGGCCGAAGACTTTCAAAAAGCCCACCTTCAAGCCACTAAGGATCTTGCTAGCATAAGACCAGGAAATATTGATCCAGCCATTCAAGCTAAAGTTGATGAGTGTAGTAAGGTTGTACAATCTATGACAACAACTTTAAGAGATAGTCTATTTGGTCTGATTGGCGCAAGAGTAAAAGAGCTTTCCTATAGTTCAAGTAATTGGCCAGAAAACATAGCTGCTAGGGATGGTATGTTTTATACATACATCTACTGGCTTGCCAGCTTGGCAAGGGAAAAAGACTATGAAGCAAAAAGGCCAGATGCATTAGAATATATGGCTACTGCAGCAAACAACGAAGACGTTAAGGATAGAGTTTTTACTATTCTTTCGGAAATATTTACAGATGCCGATTATTCAAGCACTAGTGGCCATGATCAAAGGAGGTTGTGTAATGTAGCCAAACTAATGGCCAGAAGATTAATACCATTGTGGCCAGAAGAATGGCGAATACAGTATTTTACAGCTGGTAATCTAGGTCACCCAAACGGTATAGCAAATCGCATACTTAACAAACCTGGAGTTCTTGGCCGCCAACCAGTAGTAGACTGGTTATCAGAGCTATTATGGAGAACGTCCACTGATTCAATACCAGACGAACATCATGGCAGACAACACATATTAAGAATGGTCATAGACTTTATCACATTAGCTATGGAAAAATCCCCTAACTGGGCACATGTATTGAACTTTGTTGAAGGTGATAAAGAAATACCCAGAGGAAACAGAGGTGAGGTTTTAGCAGATAGAATAGATGGTGTTAAAGAATTACTTTTTTGGGCAGGTCGTACCTCTAATCTACTAGATAAAAAAGTAAATGACAAACTCTTTGATACTGTTTGTAGGGCGGCAGAAGTAATGGCCTGGCAACCATTAAGAGCACTTGAATCACGCAGAGTCGAATATTTTGCACAAAATTTAAGCGGTGCAAGTCGAGATATATATTTTCAGATACAAGCTCATTTAGGAAGATTAGTACAAGAAATTGGCCAACTTGAAAACCAATTTCAAACAGATCCCGCACTAGCCGGGTTATGGAAAAATATACAAGAACGTGTTGCTAAAGTAATAACTGACCCAAAAGAACTTGAAAGAACAATAGTAGCCGGTCTTAAACGATATCAAGATGTAATTGCCCCAAGAACCCTAGGGCAAGCAACTGGCCAACAATCTGGTGTAAGAAGTTTACCAGAGATGTTAAGTCAAGCCTTCAATCAATATTCTGCTAATCAATTGCTTCAACAAACAGGAATTGCGGGATTTCTGGAAACTGCAATAGGTTTAGAAACTGATCAACTACAAACTGCTAGGCAAATTCAGCATGGACAACTAAAAATAGCACAAGAAAAAGCAGACCTTATTGCACACCAATACCAGATAGCCATACAAGAACTTGAAAGAACATTTCATCAATATGCCCGGTCCTTAACTACGGTTGATGCCGCTGTTCAAAGTAGACTGAGTGCTTTAGGAGAAGAACAAATAAATAAGCTCATAGATGCACAATCTATGTTGTCTGTTCTAATAACTAGTCAGGAGACTTCCAATGCTAGTGGTACAGCATTAAACCCTTAAGCTTGAATAGAAAAAATACCTGGAAGCTAACTAACTAGGATAACACTTTTATATCCAATTGGATTCCTCTGGGATTCTTGCCCTATACCTTCCTAAATAGTAAGCTATGTTTCTGTTTATTAAGTCACTAACTGCAATTCGCTTAAAGTCTGCTATAACTGAACTACTTGCTGTTCCGTTGACCTGCTTAGAAACAACTGGAACTCCATGTAACTGATTAATCTCTTGTCCTACAACTCTAGAATGTGAAAGAGTGGTATTAAAGTCTATAATCCATGCCTTTATGGTTTCGCTTCCAGCGTTTCCTTCTACAGTAAAAATCAAATATATTCTTTGTTTTCGATTGTTTCCAATAGGTACTTCGGTTATTCGACTACCGTAGGTACTAAGAAGCAATCTTATCTTAGCTTTATCTATATACTTTAAACTAGCTTTTCCATCTTCAATCGCTAATGTTGAAACTTGTCTACTTGTAAAACTATTTAGTCTTCGTGCAATGCGTGCTCTAATCTTCCATATACCTATACCAGCAATGCCTACTGCTGTAGTGCTTATTCCCAAAAGTTTCAAGTTATCGCCATCATTACTCTTTTCACTTTCCCTATCCTCTACTTCTTCAACTGCCACTCTTTGTTTTTCAATATCGTTTTCTACCAAGTCGCCCTCTTCTACTTTAGCTATTGGTATATTTGTTGGTACTGGAGTGGCTGTTAACCATTCCGGTCCAGGTAGAGCTGTTGCCTGCCCCAAGCCCGGTGCTATTTCCGACTTATTTTCCGAAGGCAACTCAACAATAGCCACTTCCTGTGTAGGTACAGATGTTGCCGTTGGTTCTGGTGTACTTGTTGGCGGCTCGGGAGTATTTGTAGGCAGAGGAATACCCGTAGGTGTTAAGGTTGGTTTTGCTGTTCTTGTGGGTTGCCCATACCTTATTTGTATTTGTTGTTGACTTTCTATTTCTTCAGCATACCGTTCAGGTTGAAAAAATCTTAACCATTCCATTCTGCTTGGCGGGTTTGGGGGGTGCCCCATTGCGCGAGTATATTTATCTATATCACTAGCTGACCAGGTAGGCATATTCTCTGTCCATGCAATATATTTAAACCTATCATAATCGTGTTTTTTACCCTTAGGCTTACCGTTTCTATCACATTCTTGCCACCAAGAATCTGTAAAGTATTGACCATCTTTATATCCATTTTCCTGTTGCATTGTATAGCAACCCAATTCATCTTCATCTAAAATCAGTGTTTTACAATTATACCCACCTTCTAACTGTTGTTGTGTACAGGCGTCATGAGTATCCGGAAAATCTGCATAAGCTTCTTCTGGATTTAACAATCCTAAAAGCACTGATCCAACAACTGCAAGTACTCCTGCTATTACAAATTTTCCCGAGGCATTTGTAAAATCAGGTGCCCAATCCGCAGCCATTTGTTCTAATCTGGCTCTTAACAAGGCCCTGTTAAATTTTCTTTCCCATACGTTCTTAGCTTGCACTATCAACAATGCTTCTGCTCCATTCTTTGCTCTTCTCCAGCCGTGATTATTTTTAAATCGGTATATTAACAAGTTTTCTTCATGTGTTGGTTCTGGTCCGTAAACTGTATTCAAAACTAATTCCAATAATGCCTCAATGCTTCTTTCCTTTTGTGATACAAAATATTCCCTAACTGCACTTCTTACTTCATTAATTACCGCCAAAGCATTGCCTGCTTTTTCAAAGCCAATAGCCACATGACTAAATACACGACTAGATACTTCTTGTTGGCTTATTACTTCTGCTGTCATAATAATAGCTTAATAAATAGTTTAGAGCTATATTATAACATATATTATGGGTTTTTACAAAAAGAGAGATATGTCTTTTGAAGTTTCTATTATCTGTTTTTTAACCTATGAACTAGCGCCCCAGCTATACCCAAAGCAGCCGAGGCAGCCACTGCAATTGGTACTAGGCTTGGTTTATTACTTTCAACACCAAGCTCTCTTGACGGGTCGTAACCGGGAATACGTTCTGCCAGCATCTCTTCTATTCTCGTGGTGCCTTCCCTTTCCATTTGTTGCCTTAGTCTTCCCGGCGCAAAATAGTAAAGCCAGGTAATTCTGTCTAGCACTATTGGCCCTGCACCTTTAGTCATTAGCCTTACTTTATCTATATCGTTATCGGTCCAATAATCTGTTCCCTCAATACGGTCATTATTCACCCAACCAAAAGGCACACGATCAGGCAGTAAACCACCTTCGCATTCCTCAAAATACCTTTCTTCACCTCGTGCGCCTGTTTCTGGGTTATAAGTATCAGATTCAACTAGCCCAAAACACTCTAGCTTGTTACCCGCCGGATTAACAAGAGTTTGACAATCCTCTTCAACTATCTGATCATAAGTACAAGCATTTTCTAAATCTGGCCCATCCGCATGTGCCTTTTCAGGTATTGTTGCCCCCATGATTATTGCTAAAGCTGAGGTAGTAGAAAGTGCTACTGCCCTACCTAAGGCTTTATTTCCTTTTAAGGCAGGTAGCCACATCGCCGCTTCCCAACTTTTTACTTTTAGAAACATTAATAATTGTTGCTTAAATAAAATACGCCTAGCTCTTTTCCATTCACTGTATTCAACTGTACCTTCCGCGGGATGCCTATATAACACCCCGTTTCTATCTGTATATTTTATTATTAAGTTTCTTTGTTCTTGACTTAATTCGCCAAAAAATAGCTCGTTCAGCCTTGCTTCTCCTCTCACTCTAGCCTCTTGCCTTGCCAAGGCTTGTTTTGCTACCAAATGCCCATATCTTTCCAGATCAGTTGCTCCTTCTGATAATTCAATTAAATTTCCCAACTCATCAGTATATCTACTTATTAACCTTACTTCTTGGGAAATTGTTTCTGGACCGTTGAGTCTATCAATTACAGACCTTGTTAATCTTTGCCTCATCAACCCTGGTTTTAGCTCTGCTAACATTTTTATTTATAAATATACTAAGAATATTATTATAGCATGTTATAGGCTAATAGAAGATTTACTAGCAAGGATTTACCTAACCGCTTCTTCAAGTGCTTGCTGAGTTTTTACCCCCATCATCTGTTTTTGTACCTGTCCCTTTTTAAACACATAAAGGGTGGGAATACTCATAACGTTGTATTTTTGTGCCAAGTCTTGCGACTCATCAACATTAACTTTAACCACCTTTACTTCTTGGTTCTCTTTACTAAATTGTTCCAAAACTGGTTCCATCATTTTGCAAGGCATACACCATTCAGCATAAAAATCTACTAACACTGTTTTTTCTGCCTCGTTGATTACTTCCTCATTGAATGAAGCAGCGTTATTTACTTTTATCATTCTTTGTTTATTTTTAATTAGTAACCATTCTAATTTACAAAAGATAAACCACAGTGTCAACAACACTTTTGAACTTTGCTAGAATAAACAATATGAATAACTTAATTCTTATTGGGTTAAATGAAACCAAGATTGAAAGTTATATTAGCAACTTTTTAAAAAGAGAAAAAATAGAAGCAAGCAATGTTTACAAAGTTAAACCCTCTGAAGGCCGTCTTGGCGCCGAACAGATCAGAGAGATTATTAAGCTTGCTGGGAACAGTTTTAGCACTAAAACTGTCTTTATAATTTACAACTTCGAAACCGCTAAAGAAGTAATTCAAAATAGTTTTTTAAAAACCCTTGAGGAGCACCAAGAAAATATATATTTTCTTATGATAAGCCACTCTTCAACCGGTATTTTGCCAACCATTCTTTCTCGCTCACAGTTGTTTTTTTTAAGCAACACCGACGCTGTATTAACTCCTGCAGATATCAAGTTAATTGAAACAACTATTAACGAGCTAAAGGCCAACTCTACCCTACTCACCTCTATTATTAAAACCAGTCCTACAAAGAAAAAGGAACAGATTACAGATTTTTTAACCAAGTTTTGTATTTATGTTCATCAGCAAATTTTGGCTAATAATGCAGATAAATGGTTAATTAAAAAGGCCAAAAAAGCCATAGAAGCCAAGCACTTAATTACCGAAAATAATATAGATCCGGAACTGGCAGCAGATAATGTGTTTTTAGAATAAGAGTTAAGAGTTAGGATAAAAAGATATAAACCCGAAATACGAATATCGAAATCCTAAACAATACTAAATAGTCAATATCAAATTATAAAACCGAACTCATAATTCATAATCCGTAATTCGCAATTAATAAATTGTTTGATTGTCCGTAGTTTCATTGTTGCATTATTGAAAGGCATGTTATATTGAACGTTAGTGAAATATCCCATGGGATTCTTCAGTCATTCTATTCCTTCAGAATGACATTCGTATTATTAGTCATCCTGAACATATGTGAAGGATCCCATCATTAACTGCACATTCCCATAAGATTCCCGCCAAAAAGCGGGCAGGCTCTCCGACTCGGAGGGCAAGCTTCACTGCGTTCAGAACGACGTGTAGTAGGTTACTCTGTCAAAAAGATAAGTTTTGTAATTTTTTAATTTTTGATTTTTAACTTTTAATTATATTATTGACTCCTGCTTCAATTTCTATTAAACTCTATTCTAATATGCCTTCTATTAAAGAAAAACAAGTAAAAGTTATTACCACAGTACTTGGTGTCTGCGCTGCTATTTTACTTAGCATTCTGGGGTTTAGATTTTTGGGTGAATACTTAACTTCACGCGCTAGTAATGCAGCCCCCCAAAACGTAAGTATTCAGGAGATTTCAACAACTTCGGCAAAAGTTAAATGGACTACCGATCTTGAAACCCAAAGCGTTATTGAATACGGTACCACTCCAACTTCACTCACTTTTTTTGCCCCGGAAGGCACCAAAACTACCCAACACGAAGTAGAACTAAACCTTCTTTCGGCTGGCTCTACCTATTACTTTCAAGTTAAAGTTGGTGACCAAGTTTTTGATAACGGCGGTGTTCCCTGGACTTTTACTACGCTCGAAAAAGATGCAGACCAGGCCACCTCAACCACTGAAGACCCGCTATTTTCACCCTCGCCTTCTACCTTGCCTAGCCCAACCGAAGGCGTTGAAACCCAAACTACCCCCACACCAACCGAAGCCGAAACCCCAACAGCAACACCCAGCCCTACAGCTGGTACTGTTGAAAAAGATACCGAATGTATATTGAATGAATACAAAAGCCGTTTTTATACCGATGTGGCCGAGTACGACCAAGACGACAATGGTGTTGTTAACCTAAGAGACTGGTCTGTTTGTAACTCTAAAAATAACTAACTTCAAGCTAATTTAGCCTATTTATTTGCCGCTCGAGTTATGATAAAGTATAGTTTGTTGTGTAATCCGCCGAATTAGCAAAATTGCCCGAGTGGCTCAGTGGTAGAGCATCCCCTTGGTAAGGGGAAGGTCGAGGGTTCAATTCCCTCCTCGGGCTCACTAGAAAGAGTTTAAAAAGCATAAAGCTTTTTATTACTCTTTCTGTGCCCACCGATAAATGAGAGAATGAGCCGTGTACGAATAGTACCCGTAAGGCGAATTCACGAATATGGTGGGCAAGATCAAAACTATTTAAAGCATAAAGCTTTTTATTACTCTTTCTGTGCCCACCGATAAATGAGAGAATGAGCCGTGTACGAATAGTACCCATAAGGCGAATTCACGAATATGGTGGGCAAGATCAAAACTATTTAAAGCCTCAAGCTTTTTATTACTCTTTCTGTCAGATTCTTCAGCGTCATCCTCGAGGGAGCCCGCCTATGGCTGGCGGCAAAAGGATCTTATATTAATAATTTAGAGTTTAAAATTTAGAGTTAATAAATAAGAAATTAGTTTCTAGAGGTTGGAAATTAGTTATTTTGTCATTCTGAAGGAATAAAATGACTGAAGAATCCCATGGGATGTTTCACTGGCGTTCAACATGACACAAGATAAATTGTTAAACTGCTAAATTGTTTGAATAATTTGATCATTGATCCGCCAGATGGCGGATTGATAATTATGCTTATATTCTTAAATTCCTAAATTCTTATATTCCTAGATTCTTAACTCCCAATTGCATTGCACCGGTTTTTTTGTTAATATATAAGACTATGGCAAAATGTTTTATATGTAATAAGGGCTCGCTAAAAGGTTATAAAGTTTCGCATTCAGACGTAAAAACCCGCAAATTTTTTAAACCTAATCTTCATAGTTTAACGGTAAAAACCAATGAACAAAAAGAAGTAAAAATTAGAATGTGTTCTAAGTGTTACAAGCGGCTAAAAAAGGACTTTTGGGAAGGCGAAAAATTACCTTTTGTTCCCCTATCACTCTTGAATCAAGCCAGAATTAAAAATGTAAAAGTTAACGAAGCAAACGTTATTGTTAAGGAGTAATATACATGGCAAAGAAAAAAGGTCAGCGAACAAAATTTGGTTTAGTTTGTACCGTTTGTAACCGCTTTAACTATATTAGCGAAAAGAATAAGCAGAACACCCAAGACCCTTTAAAACTTAAAAAGTACTGCAAAAAATGCCGGGTTCGCACTGAACACAAAGAAAAGAAAAAGCTTGACTAGTATTCAGAATCCATTAGACAATATTCAGTAGGCAATAGTCAAAATACAGAGGGCAATATTCATTAGACATTATTTAATATAATTTCGAAGCACGAAGCTCGATATCCGAAGCAAATTCAAATTATTAAAAAACAAATATCAAAACATTAATATGTTTACCTTATTTCTTAATATTTGTAATTTATTATTATTTCGAATTTAGATATTCGGATTTCCAGTTTATTTGGTAAACTGGTCATTGATAATTGATAATTATGCTTATATTCTTAAATTCTTAAATTTTAAATATATTAACCCAGAACTGTGCTTGCTCTAGTTCGGGGCTTAACCCGTAACTTCCCTTTTTGCTATAATCAAACCTATGCTTGACTTAATGTTTAATGATTTTCGTTTTTTTTTAGTCTATATTGCTATCTTGTTGGTTTCACTTTCTGTTCACGAATTTGCTCATGCTTTTACCGCCGACCGGCTGGGCGACCCAACTGCCAGGGTTAACGGCAGGCTTAGCTTAAACCCGCTGGTTCATATTGATCCGGTTGGAATGCTGTTTATTCTTATATTCGGTTTCGGTTGGGGCAAACCGGTTCCTTACGACCCATACAACCTTAAAGACCCCGAAGAAGATGCCGCCAAAATTGCACTTTCCGGGCCCGTTAGTAGCATCGCCCTAGCTTTAATCGGTGCCCTATTATTTAATTTCGTAAATATATCGTATTTAACCAACATCTTTCGTTTTATTGTTGTTCTTAATGTTTATTTGGGAATATTTAATTTAATGCCCATTCACCCCTTAGACGGGTTTCAAGTTGTGGCCGGTATATTACCAAAAAGTCAACGTATAGAATGGCTAAGCCTTAGAAGATTCGGCATGTTTATTCTATTAATGTTTATGCTACCAATTGTAAACGGCCAAAGCCCCCTTTTTATTCTTATTAGTCCTGTTGTTAAACTGTTACTTGACTTATTTATTGGTGGCGGCAGCGTTATTTAGAATTTGTTATTATCTTTAATTAGATGGATAGATTTATTAACTTCATACTGATCTTATTAGTTTTTGTGGCCTTTTTCTTTGGGTTCAGAATTGGCAAAGCTGTTCAAAAGATAGATACACCGGTTAAACAAGAGGTAAAAACCAAAGAAAAACTAGTTACCCCAGTATTCAGCTTAAAGCAGGGAATCATCGAAGACTGCAATTTTTCATTTAACTATCCCAGTACATTGAAAGCTACAGTTGCTTCAAAAAGCGCTATATTAAAAAGTAACTCTGATCAAATAAATATAACCTGTGCCTCAAATGGAGCAAACCTAAATAATAAAGTACTTTACCGAAACATTAGGAACGGTCTGCAAGTAACTATAGATGGTAGTAACGAGTTATTTAAACAGCTTCAAGAAAGCTTTGATCCCGACTTTACTAAAATTGAGTAAATTCAAACTTGTCCAAACTTCTTAAAATATTGTGACCCTTAAGAAAGTTTAGAAATGCAATTCGATTTTCGTCAACAGGTTCTTTTAAGTAAACTATAAATATTACATCTGAATACGAATATTCAAGTTTAAAACTATCTGTTTCAATTGGGGTTAAATTCCTTAGCTTTTGCAGCGCTTCTGTTTCGGGATAATCTTTCAAATAGGTTTCTTCTTGGTTTGGCACTACCCCACTTGAATATTCATCTACTTCGAATGTTGGTCGAGTTGGAACAGGTATAGGCACTTTTGGGGTTGGTTTATTGTTATTTAAGCTGTAAACAGAAGTTGGCATAATACTCGGGACTTCCTTGTTATTTTGTTCTTCAGCGTTCAGCGTTAGTACAAATAAAACCATTACAATAAAAAAAATAAAACCAGCCAGTCCCAGAACAAACAACTTAATATTAATTTTAGTTAATTTCATTTGTCAACAATTAAATACATTTTATAATTTTGGCATTGATAATTCAGTGACGAGGCTGAAATTGGTACGCTTTTTTTATATCCGTAGTGCGGGTCATAAATTTGCGGTTCTCCATTTTCAAAACCCGTAACTACAAAAAAGTGGCCACCTTTTTTGCACTCACCTGTATCATTTTTTCGTAAATATGCCATTACTACCAAAAACCTTTCCCCCACGGGTTTTGCGTTAGCAAATTTAGTCATATTGCTTAAACATTCCGATTGGGAAATATCTTTACATGTTTCAATTCCCTTTGAAACATAACCATATTTCTTTAGATAAGCAGAGTGATCAATAAGCATAGTACCACAATAGGTATCTTTATTGTTTACATATTCATTCCACAACTGTACCGGGCCAATACTGCTGTTTTTACTGTTCACAAGCATGGCAACAGACGTTGGTCCACAGCCGCTGTTACCAATGGTTTCTTTAACCTTCTTGTTGTCGTCGCAATATGCTCTACCTTCTATACTTTTCCAAGTCGGGTCTATTTGGGCAAAGTACGTTATTTTCCCCGTGTCATCCGTACCTTTACCCAAGTCCTCAATCGGTTCCTCTTCAACTATAGCCGTTGGTACACTATTTGTAAAAGCCAAGTTAGAAGCAGATCCTAAATTATTTTCTGTTTGCAGTTTGTATGGCAAAAGAGACTTATTCACCGTTTTGTGAGCCGCTTCAGCTTTTTCTTTGTTACTCATTCCCCCTTCACCCGAACCGGTTTCGGGAATTGCTTCTACATTTTTAGGTAAGTATGTATACGAGTAACCGGTATCTTTTTCGGCAGATTTTTTGAATAACTTTGCAAACAAGTCGATCACCGATTCCACAATGTTTAATTTTTCCTCTTCTTCAATTTTTGCCTTTGGTAAGCTATCTTTATGTACAAAATCTGCTTTGTCTACAATACATTTTAGTTTAAATAAGCCACAGTCTTGTGTATTTACTTCTACAGCGGCTGGTCTTTTTTGTGAAGAAACGTTTTCAATTATTTTTTCTGTGTTTTTACCAACGTCATCCACCTCTTCTGCAAATATAGGCATTATGGCAACTGTTAAGAGTAATGCAAATAAAGTTATATTAGTGAGTATCTTCTTGACCATATAAAAAGTATATACAATAATCGACAAAAGAGAAAAATTATTTAGTGTAGTTTTAGTTTAAATCCGGAACCTTTGGCTCTTCAGCTACAGGTGCCGCCGGCACTTCTGGCTGTGACGACTGCGGTGCAGGTGTTTCTGGTTGTGGCTGCTCTGCAACTGGTGCTTGGGGTTGTGATGCAACAGGTTCGACCGGTTCATTGGTCTGCAAATTTGGTACCGAGTCTTTTGCTAGATTCTGTTCTGCTTCGGGTTTTGTGGGGGCCGCAGTTTCTTCTGGCTTTGTAGGAGCTGCTGCTTCCTCACTAAGTTGTGTTTTTACTTCTATTCCCACACTCTTCAATTCAGTTATGAATTCGTTTTTGGTGAAACCTTTAATCACTTTTTTACCCTTCGGGCCTTCAACAGATGTCACCGGAACACCGGCGAAATTATCGGATAAAGTTAACATTTGCTTTAAAGCCTCGTTATCTTCTTCTACATTTTTTTCTGTAAAGGCAAGGCCTTCGGTATTTAAAAAGTCTTTTTCTGTTTTACAAAACGGGCAACTGGCAGTTGTGTATACGGTAATGTTTGTGCTTCCTTCTTCAGGCTTTTCTTCTGGTTTCTCAGCCGCCTGGGGTTCTACTGATTCTGTTTGGGGCTCTTGAACAGGGTTTACAGCTACAACAGCTGGTGCCGGTTCGGTTGGTTGCGGTGTGCCTGCAACAGAACTTTCCGCTTCTTTGGCTAAATTTTCAAGGTCATTGCTGATTTTCTGCAAATCTTCGTTCTGAGGCATTGTTGGTTGCGGTGAACTTGGTTGTTGACTAACAGCATTATCTGTATTTTGTGATACTGTTGGTTGAGAAGCTGTTGGAACACCTGATGACACAGACGAATCTGCTACATTGGTTGGCTGATTAGGTGCTTGTTGTTGATTATTTACGCTAACATTACTTGGGTTTGATTGATTATTTTGGTCATCCATTTAAACACTATAACCAACCCTAATTTATTTGTCAACCCTTAACTTTCAAAATTAATTATTGTATTATGTTAACTAGCATGAAAAGATTGTTAATACTTATTATTGTTGCTTTCGGGATTCTCTACTTTTTGAAACCGAATATGGTAAAAGATGGAATAAAAAGTGGTGGTATGGTTTTGTCTGAGACTATTCAAAAACAAAAAGGAAATGGAAAAAAAGTAGTTGAACAAGAAACCGACAGAATAGTTAAGAACAGTACCAACTCTATCAACAGCCAAGTCAAGAACACCGTAGATACAGTTGCTACTTATATTAAAGAAAAATCCGAAACTGTTCTTGGGGCAATGACAGAAACAGGTACAAATGTAGCTATGGAACAAGTTGAAAATTTGCCCAGTGACCAAAAAAACAAAGTTATTAACATTGACTTTCATAACCCAAAAAAAGAAAAATATACGTTTTTAGCTAATCAAACTTATTACCTAAAAATTAGCAATTTGCCCATAAATCAGTGTTTATTTGTAAACCAAAATAAATATACGGTTGATGAAAATAAGTTTATTAAGCTTGAGTTTAGCAAGAAAGGCAACCACAGCTTATTGTTTGACTATTGCAACAGTGAAGACAAAGTTTGGGGCGAAATAGTAGTGGAATAAAAATTAAATTGTTAAATTGTTAAAAATTACAAGATACAAAAATCAATTTCCAAACAAATCTCAAGCATCAAATAACAAACTGAGAAAAGAGCACAAAAATGAGCTTAATTACCAAGAGCCAATAATCAATTAATCAGATAATTTCAAGACACCAAATTACCCAAAACTATAGATTCCGTGTCTAAGCACGGAATGACAAAAAAGAGAACAGTCTGACAAACTTATTCTCTGTCATTCCTGATTTTCCTTGTAATTCCTGCGGAAGCAGGAATCTATTTCTTTAAGTTTTGAATTTATTTGTTTTCAACAATGAATCAATGGAGCAATGAAACTATCAATCTATTTCTCAATTACGAATTACGGATTACGAATTTTTCTCTATTCTATCTCTTAACACCTAAATCATAACTCTCGATTTAGGTTTTGTTATTTGAATTTGTTTCGGATTTCGAGTTTCGTAATTCGAAATTATATTGCATAATGCCCTCTGTATTTTGTCTTTTGTATATTGAATAATGTCTACTGAATAATGTATATTGTCTTCTGACTAATAAACTACCTTGTTACTTTAAAGCTCTGCACTTTCTTTAAAAGTTCTTTGGCTTGACTATTATTTTCAAAGTGAGTTCTAACCGGGTCAAGTAGTTTGTTAATGTATTCTGCGGTAGCAGTTTTTAAGTCTTGGGGGTGAAGTTCTTTATTGGCGTATACTTGTTCCAGTTCGGCATATGTTGAAAACACCAGATTCCCACCAAACTTTTCGGGGCGCTCTACAGTAAACTGGTCAAACCGTTCAAAAATAATATATTTAACGTATTCAAGTACCGGGTTTTCAGTAACAACGCCCTCCGGGCACCAGGCTTTGTTTAGTTTTCGCTTTACATCTGCTTGGCTGTCGGTCATAAAAATAGCACTGTCGGGGTTGGATTTGCTCATTTTTAAAGCAATGGTCCGGCTGGTTTTATCTAAATCATTTGCTGCGGGCTTACTGAGCCCCATTAACATATGATGACTAACTACAACAGGCTTCCAATACCCAAGTTGTGGGCCAACTTCTCGAGCCAACATATTTACTTTACGTTGGTCCATTCCAAGCTGAGTTAGTTTAGCCTGAAGGTAAAAAATGTCTGCTGTTTGCATGCAAGGGTAAATGATTTGGGCAGCGGTAAGATTGTCTAGAGATTCTTCTCGGCCCATTATTTCGGCTGTGCGTATAAATCGGCGGACAGAGTTTGTTTTTGCAACTTGCAATACTAGCTTCCAGTAATTTGGGTCTTTAACAACATCAGACGCCCATAAAAATTCTACCCTCTCCATGTTCATTCCGCTAGCTTTCCATACTTCTATAAAATATTTTCCTACAGTTTGTATTTTTTCTAAGTCTCCCTCCATTTTGTTGTTAGCAAAAGCATGCCAGTCTGCTACCCACATCTTAAATTTAAACCCGGCTTTTATCATTTTGTTAACATTAATGGCTCGCAGTATACCCTGAGCAATGTGGATTTGGCCAGAAGGTTCAAAGCCGTCGTAAGCTACTAAATCTTCACCAGACTCGAGTAGTTTTTTGAGCTCATCTTCTTGAATAATTTCTTCGCCTACCTGGTTTATTAAGTCTAGCTTGTCTTTAATTGAAAGCTTGGTCATAGGGCTATTTTATAACTATTATTAAAAATATTCACTTATATTTAGCAATTTAACATATTAGCAATCTAATTTTTGTCATCCTGCTTGCCCACCGAAGCTCAAGTGTAGGTGGGAGCGAATCCGCCAGCTGGCGGATGAGTCGAAGGATCCCATGGGATGTTTCTCCACCAACCGGCGGATTGATAATTGGTCATTGGTAATTAAGCTTATTCCTATCTTATTTTGTTATTTGAGTTTTGGAATTTGTTTGGAAATTGCATGCCCCTCAAAGCCTTGGCGAAGTGGGGTTTTTTGGATCTTTGATCTTTAATATTATTTCGGATTTCGATATTCTAATTTCGAGTTTATCCTATCTTAACTCTTAATTCCTAAATCATAACTCTTGATTTAGATTTTATCATTTGTGAATTTGAATTTATTTTATAATTAACTTATGTATCAAAAAAGACTAAATAAACTTCGCCTACTTCTTGAAAAAGAAAAGATAGACAACTTTTTAGTCTCTGACCCGGAAAACATTTATTACCTTTCCGGCTTTAATGGCTTGTCTCCCAAAGAACGGGAATGTTTTTTGCTGATTACCAACAATTCTCAATTTGTAATTACCGATTCCAGATATTATGAGTCGGCCAAAGTCGCAACTGGGTTTGAAACAAAAATAACCGAAAAAGGGCAGAATTACTATCAATTAATAAATAACATTGCTCTGGCAACAAAAATTAAAAGCTTGCATTTTGAAGAAACAGACTTAAAATTTTTTGAATATAGCTATTTTAGGGCTTTGCTAGAGGGTATTGAATTCAAACCAGCCAGCCAAACAATTGAAACATTACGAGTAATAAAAACTTCTGCAGAAATTAAAAAAATTAAGGTTGCTTGCCAAATAACCAGTACAGTGCTTCAGGAAGCCACAATGTTGTTAAACAACACTGAACAAACAGAAGAAAGTTTAGCAGCTATACTTGAAACATTAGCAAAGGAAAAAGGCGCCTCTGCCTTAGCTTTCCCCCCGATTGTAGCGAGTGGTTCTTCTTCGGCAGAGGGCCATTACCAAACAAGTAAAAAACCAATCAAAAGCGGGCCTTTACTAATTGACTTTGGCGTTACTTACAAGCATTACTTATCTGACTTAACCCGAACATTTTTTATAAATAGAAGAGCAAATAATGATGTGCTTAGCAAATTTAAAGATGTTTACGAGCGAGTACAAGAAGCAAACCAAACAACAATGGCTAAAATAGTACCGGGTATGATTGCCAGCGAAGCCTATGAACTGGCAGTAGAGGTTTTCAAAAAGTATAACCTGGAAAAATATTTTACCCATTCGCTTGGACATGGGGTGGGCTTGCAAATTCACGAAAATCCCCGCCTTTCTTCAAACTCTATACAACAGCTTGAGGAAAACATGGTATTTACTATTGAGCCTGGGCTTTATTTTACTGGCAAATTTGGTGTGCGCATTGAAGACACTGTTTTACTAACAAAAAAAGGTTGTAAACCACTAGCAAAATTCGACATACCCAGCTATCTTCTGTAATTAAAACGTCTCTTTATACTTAAGGGTTATTGCTATATACTTAACTAATGGACTCAAAATCGTTTGCTTTAGCTATGTTAACAATGTTTTCTTGGGGTGTTGGTTCAATTATATCTAAATTAGCAGCCAACCGGATTGGAGACAAAGCCATATTCTTCGACATTATTGGTTACACTCCGGCAATTATTATCTATGGTCTATTAATAATACATGCCAAGGATTTATTTGCGTTGGACAAAACAGGCATTGCTTTAGCGGTTATCGCCGGAATAATCGGGTCAATCGGAGCAATTTCCTTTTATATGCTTATAACCCACAAACAAGCTTCTATTTCCGTTCCGCTTACTGCCCTCTACCCTGCCCTAACCGTTATATTAGCCTTAATTTTTTTAAAAGAAAAAATCACCTTACTTCAGGGATTGGGAGTTGCTTTGTCATTGATATCGATTTTCTTGCTTAGTTTATAGCTCAGTTAATACCAAAAAGTGAAAGCGCATTTTCTGTAGTTATTTTCTCCACTTCACTGCTTTCGATTCCTTTTACTTTTGCCACCCAGTCACGTATATAAATAATATTTGCCGGAGTGTTGGGGTATTTTTGCTTTTCCCTCCCTTCAAGTGGTGTTAAATAAGGCGAGTCTGTTTCCAGAACCAACATTTCCAAGGGAACTTCTTTAATAAACCGCTGTTTCTTTTTAGACCAACTTATGTCTCCATCAATCCCAATATAAACGCTATTCTTTTTAGCAAAAGCCAAAAGCTCTTCACTAGCTTCACAACAATGAAATACCGTTTTATTTTGCAGTTTGCTATTCCATTCTTTACCAAGTACTTCCAAAAAAATACTTACCGCTTCTCGGTTATGCAAAATTAAAGCCTTTTGATACTTAATAGCCAGCCCTATTTGCTTAGCAAACAGTTCTTCTTGCAAGCCAATAACTGTCGGGGTTATTTTTGAATCTGCATATTTGGTTTTTTGGTACTCATACAAATCTATTCCTACTTCCCCCACTGCAACTACTTTAGGGTTATTTAGTAGTACTTCTAATGCTTTAATAATTCCATTAATATTGCCTACTGCGTGATGCGGATGCACTCCTACTGCCGCATATATTTGCTTGTATTTGTCTGCCAACTTTACTGCTTTTCTGGAACTCACCAAATCTGCCCCGGGAACAATGAATCGTTTTACTCCAACGCCTTCGGCTTGATTAATCACCAAATCCAATTTCGGTAATAAATCTTTAAAATTTAAGTGGCAGTGAGTGTCTATTAACATATGTTTAAGGGCATTGACTAGATTACCGACTATTTCAAATTATCTTTTATTAACTTACTTATCAGTATGTCTACCATCTTCCTATGATTGAGCCGCTATTTTATTTCTTGAATAAATATACCAAATTCCTTATTTTTAATAGCATTAAACCTACCTACTCTTCTTTTAAACAAAACAAGAGCTACGATAAACTTTGTTAATAACCTTTACTTATTTACTATAGGTTTGTTATAATACGTAACATGAGTAAAGAAAAAGCTGGTTGTCGAGAAGGTTGTAGAAGAAAAATTCGTACTATTGAACGCTTAGCATTACTTGCATTATGCCTTGTTACATGGAATAAACTAGATGATAAATTTGATTTTAATCAAAAAATTATAGACCATTTTTCAGGAAATAGTGATTTCAACAGTTCGCATGTTGAAGCAACAATTACTTCTGATCCTCAACAGCAAATAGTAGACCCGCCGCAAGAGTCAGTTGATAGCATAACATTATTATCTGGGCGTTTAATTGAAGATATTGTTAAACCAGGCGCAATCGTAAGAATAGTTCCAAATGATCAAGTACCTCATGGTGATGACCTGGATCCAAGTGAAAACGTAATAGAGTTACCAATCGGCCTTAACGATGAAACAAATATACCAGTACCTAAATATGGCTATGATCCCCATACTCATCATTTTACTCTATCTTGGAAACAGGATGAAACAAGTGGACTAATAGAACCATGGTTGCAAACTCATAGTCCTACAATTTATGTAGATACTGACCCCAATAGCTACACTATACATGATCCTGGAGAAGTTGTCGGTTGTTCATGGGTAGATGTTAGGTCATTACAAATAGGGCAACGATTTACAATTGACGGGGAGCCTTTTGTTATCAAAGATGTTTTTGAAGGTCAATATGATGAATTCTTTCCTAGTATATTAGAAAGGCATTTACCAGAACTTGCTGGTGAAAGAGTATATATTTATTCTTATTCATCTTTTTGGTTACCAAATCCTGATCATTATCCAATGTATGCAGTAGCAGTTGCTATACCTTCTCGTTAGTGTTTATACAATAGAATCATTGGTATAATCAGAACCAAAAAAATGGATTAGGTTTGGACAGTAACAATTTAGATACAGATTATATTAAGTATAAAATATTGGCTCAATAATCAAAAGTTTACGTAAAAATAATTACTATTTGTTATCTAGACAATACCCTATTTAATAATTAATCTTTTTCTATTTCATCAATTACATACCTATAGGTGTTTTCTAAGCTGTCATTATAAGGAAACCTGGGTATTGCCTGGTTTTCCAAAAAATCTTTAGCCTTTTCCAGCTTGTTTTGTTTTACCAAGAGACCGACATAATTAACATAGCCCAAGTAGTAAGAACCCTTCTCTATTGCTTTTAAATACGCCTCAGCGGCTTTTTTATTTTGGCCTTGCATCTGGTAAGTAACACCTAAGTTATTCCAATTAGTCCACCAGTTGGGCTGTAAATCTACCGACCGTAAATAATGGCTATGCGCTTCTTTATACTTTCCCTCCCGAAACAGATAAACCCCCAAATTATTTTCAAACTCAAAGTTTTTCACTAACTTGTAGTCGTGGTTAAAAAGAGTTAGCCCGTTTCGCCAGTTTAAAACCCGTATAAAAGTTCTGGCGCTAAATACCAAATATAGAACCAAAAAAGCCGCCCAAATCACTCTATTGTTTTCATTAAGCCTATTTATTAATACTACCAAAATTGCCAAAAAAGCAAAAAGGGGGAAGTACAACCAACGTTCCGACATTGTCATATCCAGCGCCACAAGCTGGCTATGCATTCCCAAACCAATTACCAGTAGAAAACTAAAAAACCATAATTTTTTACTTCTTTTAACAATGCAGAGCGCTAATAACCCCAAGAAAAAGACTGCACTAACAATTAGTGGCAAAACAAATTCATTGAATGACAACTGCGTTACCACCCAGTTTTGGGAAATCGCCAAATCTTTGGGAAAAACCATTAGTCTAATATAATTAAACATAATTTTGGGTATTGTGAATAATCTTTCTTCAAAACTGGCCAGCATAATGGGAAATACTTCTTGACTATTGCTCTGAATATTGGCCACACCAAAGCGCATAATAACATACGTACTAAGCAATAGACTTAAAAGGAAAAAGAAATTTTTAAGCTCATGTTTTCTAAATAAAAATAAATATGCCGGCATAAGTAGTAAAAATAAAACTCCGGTTTCTTTACTAAATAAAGATAAAAGTAACAGTACAAAAACCACTAACCACTCTCTTTGTGTCATTGTTTTATTCTTTAGAACAAGCCAGAACGCCATTAAACCAAACAACATAAACAGCACGTCTTGTAGCCCAGAAATATAAGCCACGCTTTCCACATTAGCCGGGTGAACTAAAAATAATAAACTAGCCATACCCGCCCAGCTTGGTTTAACTAGCTTTTTTAAAATCAAAAATATTAAATAAGTGTTTACCAGATGAACCAGTAACTGCACCAAGTGAAAACCCCAGGCATTAAGACCGCTAAACTGGTGTATTAACGTAAAAAAAAGCGGCATTACCGGCTTATAATACATGCCGCTCATTCCGGCACTGCCCCCGGTATTAAAGGTGCTTTGGGTAAACAAGTAGGGAATGTTCTTGACAGACTGTATGGCAATGTTATTCACCACCTGCTCCTCGTCGTCCCAAACAAAATCATTAAAAAGCGTGGGTAAATAAACCAGAATGCCTATTATAATAAGGAGTAGAATAAATTTAGTATTTCGTTTCATTTCAAATAATTATAGAATAAACAAATTAAAAAAACACAAATGGAAACAGCAAATAAGACCACAAAACTTTTATTAACGCTGTTGATAATTGTAACTCCCCTATTATTCACTAGTGCCTTCCTTTACCTATCTAGCCCTTCCGTTTGGCCCGACGAAGCCATTTACGTTGACACCGCTAAAGAGCTGCTGAACAGTGGCACTATTCGGACCAACATTGTTAATGGCGCTATATATGGCTTAGAAAAATTAGCCGCTTGGTACCCACCCATTTTCTTTTACTTATTGGCCGCTTGGATAAAATTTTTTGGCAGTGCAATAGAAACTGTCCGTTTACTTCCCCTTTCTCTTGGCATAATATCACTGATAACTTTTTATTTTCTGCTTAAAACCATAACTAAAAACAGTATTGTGGCAATTGGTGGTACCTTACTTTTATCTATAGATGCCTTTTTTGGTTTAGCTGCCAGAATCGCCCGTATGGATATGCTAACATATTTATTAAATCTTATTGCCATAGCTTTTTTCTTAACTCTTAGAAAAAAATCAACAAAGTGGTTACTAGTCCCGGGTACATTCGCCGCCATTTCAACAGTAACCCACCCTTTCGGACTGATTCCGGTAGTTGTTGTTTCGCTTTCAATACTCATTGAAAATATAGTTTTGTATAAGAACAGTAAAATAAAATTAGTCGAAGTAATAGTTATTACTAGCAAGAAGTTATTCTATTTTACTGTGCCCGTTATTATTTCTGTTTCTTTATGGTTAATTAGCTTAAGAGGTAACCTGGAATTATTTATTATTCAAAACCAACTGCAATTTTTACGAAAAAAACAACTCTTGCCTTATTTATTTCAACTCTTTAGTGCCAATAATTACTTTAGATATTTGATTTTTCTCTACATACTGATAAACATATCTATTCTATTTTTATATATTAAAACAAAGAAGTTTGCCTTTCTCTTTTCTGTAGTCGGTTTTGCTGTGTCGTTATTTGCAATTCTGTGGGGTAAAGAAATGTGGTATTTACTTTACCTTCAGCCCTTTACCGCTCTAGGCATTGTTCTAATTTTTAAGCACTACCAGTTTAGTGATAAGCTAAGTTACATTTTTGCTTATTTCCCGGTTGTGCTGTTTTTTTTAATTCATATTTTAATTTCAGTGTCGTTAATTAATGATGTAACCGTCAACACCAAAAACTACAATCTGTTTGCCACACAAATATCTAGGCAAATTCCAAATAATAGCAAAGTCTTCATTAGTAGTATTCCCGATCCTTATTTTAAATTGCAAGAACGAAAAGATTTAACCCTGTACGAATTTACCACTGTACCTATTAAAGATCAGCAAAACCAAAAACTGCTCAACTCCAGTGATTATATTATTTATAATGTTAGTTTCAATCCCCAAATTCCCAAATATATTAAACATAATTCAGACAAGCAGTATGTGATTAACAACGTGGGGGGCTACTCGGCAATTATTATAAAATTAGTTAGTAAAGATCAACGAAAATGAATAAAAAAATTGGCTTAGGTACAGTTTTTATAAATAATAAAGGTGAAGAATATGTTAAAGAAGTTTTGAAAAGTAAACGTTTAAGCTATGGTAAGTTTTCAGAGCTATTTGAACAACAGTTTGCAGCAAAACACAATAGCAAATACGCTATTCTCACCAACAGCGGTACCAGTTCACTCCATATTGCTCTTGAAACCTTAAAAAATAAATATAATTGGTCGGCAAAAAACGAAATTATAGTGCCAGCGTTAACTTTTGTGTCAACGGTGAACGCGGTTATTCAGAGCGGTTTAATTCCCCGGTTTACAGACGTAAATAAAGATTATTTTGATATTGATGAGCTCGGAATCGAAAAAGCCATAAACAAAAACACACGGGCAATCATTTTAGTTCATCTTTTTGGGCAAGCAGCTCAGGCTGAAAAAATTGTTAAGATTGCCAAAAAATATAGGTTAAAGATTATTGAAGACGCCTGCCAAACAATGTTCGCCAAAAGAAATGGGCAACCGGTGGGTAGTTTTGGCAGCTTTTCTTGCTTTTCAACCTATTCGGCACACTTAATTACCACCGGAATTGGTGGCTTATTATTAACCAGCAATAAAGGATTGTATAAAATTGCCCAAAGCCTAATCAATCATGGTCGCAATAATAGTTATATTTGCCTTGACGACGACGATAATCTAAGCGCAAAACGGCTTAAAACGGTTATCAACAAACGGTTTGAATTTAATCTTCAAGGCTATAGTTATCGGCTGGGTGAACTGGAAGCAGCGCTTGGACTATCGCAACTCCAGGAATATAAAAAAATAATAGTGCCGAGGCAAAAAAATGCAGCCTATTTAAGTGAAAAATTAGCTAACCTAAGCTTATACCTTAAACTACCTAAAACAAGGCAAGACAGTGAGCATGTTTTTATGGTTTACCCGATTATTACTACCAACAAAGTAAGTCGGAATGAACTCACATTTTATTTGGAAAAAAAAGGTATAGAAACTCGGCCACTTCTGCCCCTAATTAATCAGCCCATATATAAAAAATATGTTAAACCCGGTAAATACCCAAATGCCAAAATGCTACAGAAAAAGGGTTTTTATATTGGTTGCCATCAAGATTTAAACGTTACCGACCTTGACTATATTGTTTTTGTGTTTAAACAGTTTTTTAAAGCAAATTGACAACCGCAATAATAATCCCAACTTATAACGAAGAAAGTAATATTGGTAAGTTGATAAAGAAAATTAATCAAGTTCAAAAACCTTCACAGACGAAAATAATCGTGATTGATGACAATTCTACAGACAGCACCCAAAGCCGAGTTAAAAAGCTAATGAAAAGGTTTAGTAATATTCACCTTGTTGTTCGTAACAATAAAGACGGTCGGGGCAGCGCCGTTGTAGCCGGTTTGAAATACGCCCTAACCAAAACCACTGCCACCAAATTTATAGAAATGGATGCCGACTTTTCCCACTCCCCCAGTGAATTAAAAACAATTATTAAGAAAATAAAGACAAACAGAATTGTGATTGCTTCACGTTATTTAAAAAAAAGTAAAATAATCGATTGGCCACTCGGCCGCCGCATAAACAGTAAAGTTGCCAACTGGTTAACCAGATTAATTTTGGGTTTAAGAAATTGTGACAACACCAACGGCTTTCGTGGTTATTCAAAAACCGCGGCTAAAAAATTATGCAGCTACAGGTTTATATCTTCTGGCTATATGCTGCTTTCGGAATCTGCCTACGTATTAAGAAGAAGTGGTTTTAAAATTATTGAGCTTGAAACAAAATTTACAAACAGAAAAAGGGGTAAGTCTAACGCTAACGTAACAGAGTTTATCAAGGCTTTTTTTGAACTTTTACTGATTAGGTTTAAAAGGCTAGATTAATCCTTTTTTTGGGTTTTCTTAACACTTTTTTTCTTGAATGCATTTTTCAGCTCTTTAAACTTCCACATAAATAAGGCGCCTTTATTGTCTGCATTAGAATTAAGCACAAATGATAATGCCTCATCTAACAAGTATCGTGGTTGGGTTTTAGCCAAGCGCATATAAAGCGACTTGTGTTTCTCATCTTGCAACTTCTGGGTTAAATAGAGCCCAAATGATTGAAATTCGCGGCTAATATACTTTCCCGATCTTGGATCAAACCGCCGTAAAACATCTGCCACTTTCTGCATATAATTTATTATAACCAAAGTTCCGTTTAAATTTTGTAAAAAGTTATAATAAATAAAATGACAAAATATAAAATTAATAAAGGCTTTATTGTTCAGAAAATTAATCAAAATACAGTTATCTTTGATGCTGATAAATCTGAATTAATAACTTTTAATGAAACAGGCGGAGTTATATTTTCTTGCTTAAAAAAAGGTTGGGATAAGGAAAGAACAGTAAAACAGATGTTGAATATTTTTGAATCAACAGCTAAAAAACTTGAGCACGATTATGAAGAATTTGTTAAAAAATTACTTCAAAAACAGATTATTTCACCAGTTTCTTATGTAGCGACCAAAAAATAGCAAATAAAACACTCGGAGTAACAAATACCATTAACTTTTTTAATAACTTTTCCGGCGAAAGCAAAAACAATAATTTGAATCTGGCAATACCACCACTTAACCGGTTGTCTTCACTAAATACATCTATTTTTTCCAAGCTTTCTGCTGTGATTTTTTTGGTTCTTTCATTTGCCCCTAATCTTTCCTGTAGGCGCTTAAACAGTGAATTATTAAAATATTTGTTCAAAAAGTAAACTGCCGGGAAAACAAAACCTTGTAGTCTAAATCTATTGCAAAGACTAGCTATCTCTTTTTCAACAATGCTTTTATTATGCTTTTTGGCTACTTCGAAGATAAATTGGTAACGGAACGCCCCTTTAAAATTATGATGAAATAAGTGTAGACAAAGGTACAAAATCAAATGACCAGGAGACAAAAAAGGTAACTTTTCCCCTTCAACAGCTACCAACCGGGACTTTTCCAAAAAAAGATTTGTCAGCGCCAAAACATCTTTTTCTTTGTAAAGACTTTCCAGCTTACCAATCTGAGTCATCATAAAAACCACTTCTACATGTAAATCAAAGGTGACACCAATGCCGCCAACTTGTTTGTAGTAAGTAAATTCTACTTCTTTGTTTTTTAGCTTCTCCTGAACCTTATTTATACTGGCGTTTACTTTTCTGTAACCGTTGCTGTATAAAATGGCTTCGGCTGTTGTTTGTTGGGTTTTACTAACCAAAACATCGCAATCTGCATACAAGCGCCTGGGGTGAGAATTGGTGTAATACAAGTAAAGCGGTAATCCCTTTAAAAACAGGTAATTAAGTTTAGCCTGTTTAAATGCCTTGTGTATCTTAACGATTTCTTTAAAGTACACTGAAGACTTAAGTAGGTAAATACTATCTATTAGTATTTCCTGTTTTTTCCTTTTTATTGAATAAGCTTTGGCCAGCAAATTTTTGGGGTAAATTTTGCTATCTGAAGTTAAATTGTTATCGCCTTTGGTTATTAAGTAACTCCCGGTTTTGTAAATAACGCGGTGT
Source organism: uncultured Gammaproteobacteria bacterium (assembly GCA_964414145.1). Lineage (GTDB taxonomy): Bacteria > Patescibacteriota > Microgenomatia > UBA1406 > UBA1406 > UBA1406. The sequence continues at coordinate 79,011 of CAYPVH010000005.1, read as the reverse complement.
GTGGCAAATATGTTGGTGAGCTTTACCAGGCAAATATCATTTACATTTATTTGGGAAAATGTTTTTTTCTTATAGCGTACCAAGTCACCGGGCAAAAGTAGGGGCACCATACTATTACCTTCTGCCTTTAAAGAAAACGAATTACTGCTTTTAATTAACTCTTCAATTACTCTTAGTTCCAACCTTGATTTGTCAACTTGCGGCATAGGTTAGATTATACCCAGTTACATTGTTAAATTGTTAAATTGTTAGTAAATTACAAGTTCCAAAAAACTCCTCGAAGTCCGCCTTAGGCGGACGAAGTAGGGTTTGATCAATTGAATATTGGATTTTGATAATTAATCCTGTCATCCTCGAGGGAGTCCGCCTTAGGCGGACGACCGAAGGATCCCATGGGATGTTTCATCGCCAGCTGGCGGATTGGTAATTGGTTACTAATTAGTGTCATCCTCGAGGGAGTCCGCCTTAGGCGGACGACCGAAGGATCCCATGGGATG
>CAYPVH010000005.1:63989-78414 GCA_964414145.1 uncultured Gammaproteobacteria bacterium | reverse complement strand
TTTCATCGCCTTAGTTGGCGATTCAACATGACACGAAATAAATTGCTCCATTGTTAAATTGTTTGGATAATTCGATAATTAGTCCGCTAGCCGGCGGATTGGAAATTAGTTATTGTTAAATCCGTTTACCGACGGATTAATTTTTAATTATAATATGTTCATATGGACTACATATTTATCGGCAGCGGCGTATTTGCCAGCAACGTGCTGATTAATTTACCTCAACCCACCCTTATTGTTACTCAAAAAGATAAGTTGGGTGGTAGAGGTTTAAAAACCTTAATTCCAAGCGATGTTAAAAAAACTTGCCAGACAAGAAATTTAAGCTTTACAGAAATAAGTGCAGAAGCTGAACTTGTTGATATATTGACAAGCTATAAGGAAATACCAATCCTTCTTACCGACTTTGGCAGAATTTTAACCCCTCAAATACTGAATATTCCAAAATTTGGTATTTGGAACCTACACCCTTCCCTACTACCAAAGTACAGGGGTACAACCCCTGTACAAACAGCAATCCTAAACAACGAAATAGAAACGGGCATAACCTTAATAAAAATGGATGAGCAAATAGATCACGGACCAATCTTAGCCCAAGTAATGCTAAAAATAGAACCGGAAGATACAACCCTTAGCCTATACCAAAAACTTGGGGCAGCAGGGGCTGCAATAGCAGCACAAGCTATAAATAAACCCCAACTATCATTAGAAAACGCCACTCCCCAAAAACATAGCCAGGCCACTCATACGAACAAGCTTAGCAAAGCCGATGGCTTTATTGAATTTGAACGCCTAGTTCCCTACCTTTTGCCATTGTTTAAAAAGTATAACCTACTCCATTTACTACCCAATAATATCGAAAAACCAATCGACCCGCTGGAGTTACACAACATGGTCCGCGCCCTTTCCCCCTGGCCCGGGGTGTGGAGTAAAACAAATAATAATAAAGTAGTTAAATTTTTAAAATATTACCTTAAAGATAAAGTAATACAAATGATGGTAATAGAAAACAAAACATACACTGCTCAATAGCGTTTTTTTAACTACATGGTATAATAATCTCATGTCAAAAAACTTAAAACGAATCTGTATGTTAAATCCGCAGGGTTATGTTACTAATCCAGCCCCATTGGGTAAAACTGATACTGGCGGTCAAACTCTATATGTGCTTCAGTTAGCTAAAGCCTTGGCAAAGCAGGGTTTAATTGTTGACATTTTTGTTAGAAAATTTAATGAGTTAGAAAAAGATGAAAGCCCTTGGCCAAACGTAAATATAATACGCATTCCTTGTGGTAGTAATAAGTTTGTTAATAAAGAAGAGCTCTATAAATTAATGCCCGAATTTGCTGAAGGCATAATGTTTCATATTGGTAAAACCAGAAAAAAGTACAACATAATTCATTCACATTATTGGGACGGTGGATATGCCGGAATTCAGCTCTCTAAAATGCTAGACAAACCCCACGTTCATACCCCACACTCACTAGGAAAAATGAAGAAGATTGAAATGAATGTTCAGGAGCTCCCGGTAAAAAAACTTAAACCAATGTATCGCTACCATGTTCGTATTGCAATTGAACAAAAAATAATGAACAAAGCAAGTGCCATTGTAGTTATTTGCGAAACCTCAAGAATTCAAATTTTGCAACACTACATTGTTGATTTTGAAAAACTGAATGTAATTTTTCCTGGAATCGATACAAATTATTTTAATACCAAAAAGACCAATCAAGATAAAAAAGTCAATATGGAACCTAACTCAATTCTAACAGTAAGTCGTTTGGTACCTGCAAAGGGAATAGATCGAGTAATCACAGCCTTAAACAGAATAAAAAATAAGTTTAAATTTCATTTGTATATAGCTGGTGGTTCTTCGTACGGTGATTCAAAAGAAGAAGAAATAACAAAAAAGGGTCTTGATGATTTAATCAGAAAATACAAGATGGAAAAAAACGTATCTTTTTTTGGCTACGTTGATCACGATAAAATACTTCCAGCAATATATCGGAATAGCAATCTTTTTATATTGGCAGGAAGGTACGAGCCGTTTGGCCTAACTACCCTTGAAGCCATGGCTTGTGGTGTTACACCAATTGTTTCTAAAGTAGCCGGTAGTAAAGAAGTAATTATTGATGGTCTAAATGGATATACAGTAGATACAAGTGATAAAGAAGAATTAAGTCAGGTAATACTTGAAATAATGACAAATAAAAAACTACAAAAAAAAATATCGGCTAATGCAGCCTTTACAATTAAGGAGCACTATTCTTGGAATCGTATTTCAAACAAATTTATCAAACTGTATACAGATCTTTTAAAGTAATATTTAATCCAAGTTTTTTTGATAATTCCAATAGGTCATTATTCCTTTTCCATAGGTATTTTTTAATGACTTTTTTATCATACCGTAACAAAAAGCCAATCTGTATTAGTGTATATATCAACAAATTGTAGTTGAGATAATCTTCATTAATGATTTTTGCGTGCTTTACTTTAAATACTTTAAGTAATTTTTCTCTCCAATTATTTTTAACAAACGAATAAACCCATAAAGTAGCAATATCAAAGTAGGGATTAGTAATCGATACATCTTCAAAGTCTGTTAAAATCAAATTATCCTTCCCTCTCATAAGATTGTGAGGCCCAAAATCACCATGAGAAAAATAATTGTTATTGGTGTTAAATATGTTCCAACTAATTTTAGTTAATAAGTTATTATACTTGTCTGACAACTTATGATAAGTCATTTTATCTTTATAAAAATTAGCGCTTTGCACTTTTAGTAAATTAGATAAAACATTAGTCGGGATCTCAAGCAGAGCTATAATAATATTGATTAAAGATTCAATATCTGACATCTTTAATCGGGTTATTCCATAATGCGATCTTGAACCGACATTAGCACCTTTCTTGTACTCATATATCATAAAGTCTACCCCATCATTTTTACTAGTTCCATAATCCAACAACTTTGCTGTATATTTGTTAATCGCTAAATTTGGGTTTTGTGATAAAAATTGACTTACTTTAAGTTGTTTGTTAAATCTAATCTTTTCAATATCTAAAGTTAGTGTTCTAATTTTAATAAAATATAATTTATTCTTATATTGAATCGGGCTAACAAAAGCATGTACAGTTTTGTTGTCATAAATACTTCTAAAAGATTTTGGAAGTATGTAACCATTTTTTTTTAGAAAGCCTTTAATTTTATTTTGAATCTTTGGTATTTCTGCGTAAGCATACTTCATATTTGTTATTAACTACTGTCTATGATAGCATACTTCTATGAAAATACTAGTTACCGGTAACTTAGGAAAAGAGATTAAACCTAATACTCGAGGCGGTTCCGAAAGCTTTACTTATCAACTAATTAATGATTTATTATCTTTTTCAGAAATTAAAGAAATATTTTTACTGGGTGTTGGAAAAAACTATTTTAGTAATAAGAAACTAAAATTTATACCTCTTATTGATTGTGAAACCAATACCTTAATCAATAAAACCAATATCTTAAAAATAGCATCAATAAATAAAGAAATTGCCTTTTTTTCCGAGTATAAAAGAGGATTAGCCATAAAAATGTTTATCAAAATAAAAGAGCTTATTGTTAAAAGGCATATTAATATTATTCACAATAATTCAACTTCAACCGTTCTAAATAGTCTACTTGGTCAACTTTCTACTCCTGTGGTTACTACAGTCCATACCAATTTTGACAGTCCAAGTTTTATTATTCCTTATCATTTATTTAATCAATTTAAAAATTTCTATTATATTCTGATTGGAAAGCATCAGTTACAATTTATCAGAGAAAACCATATCCGCCTAAGCAAATACCACATCATTCCAAATGGACTAGATATTTCGAATATAGAACCCTCTTATGACAGCTTTGATAGCAACTACATGTTCTGGATCGGAAGAGTAAGCAGTAAACACAACAAAGGCTTGGCTGAAGCAGTGATAGCAGCTAAAAAGACAAAAAAATATTTGAAAGCAGCAATAACAATAGAAGACCAAAAATTTTACGATACAAAAGTAAAACCAAATTTATCAAAGTACAGTAAGATAATGACTACCGGCTTGTCTCCAACTTTAAAATTCGATGCATATCGTAAAGCAAAATTTTTTATTTATCCAATAATGTGGGAAGAACCGTTTGGTCTAGTTTTTTTAGAAAGTATGGTAACAGGAACGCCAGTTATAGCATTTGCGCGGGGTGCTACTACCGAAATTATTAAAGATGGTTTAAACGGCTATTTGGTTAATCCAAAGAATAAGAATAATGGAGAATTCATTACTAAAAAAAGTGGCGTAGATGGAGTTATAGAAGCTATCGAAAGAATTGAAAGCCTTAACAAAGATGAATATCAAAATATGCGAATAATGGCAAGAAAGACTGTGGAAGAGAAGTATTCTATTAGACGAATGACAACGCAATATCTAAAAATTTATAAAAAGTTAAGCAAATGAATATTGGAATTCTAGCGTCTAATTTTATCAATATATCAGAAAACACTGCTAAAGGAACTGAGATATTCATTTATGAACTAATAAGTAGATTATCAAATCAAAAAGATAAGTTTGAGTTTACTCTGTTTGCCTCATCCGATTCAAATGTAGACGTAAAAACAGTTAGTTTGAAATTACCTAAAGCCACAGTTAATGATATTGAGATGCAATCAATCAAAAATCCAGTGGATAAAGAAAAAATTAATATGCTTCAAGAGATAGCTTTAGTATCTAAAGCCTTCAAATCAAATAGCATCGATTTAATTCACGTGAACATTGGGGCAGGTGAATTAGCATTGCCATTTGCTCGTTTATCAAAAATTCCAATTGTTATTACTATTCATTCTTCTCTATTAAATAAACTTAAGATTAGATATTTACATTTGTTTAAAAATTTAAATAATGTTTATTTTATATCAATTAGCCACGACCAAAGAAAAACAGTAGATTTTCTAAATTATTTTAAAAATATTTACCATGGTATAAATACAGACAAGTTTTCATTTAATAGTGATGGTGGAGACGCCATATTCTGGGCTGGTCGTGGTGTTCCGGATAAAGGATTGGATGACATAATGGCGGTTATTAAAAAAACCGGTTACAACGCTAAAATATACCCAATATTAAAAAATAAACATATAACCTGGATGAAAAATAATTTCTTAAAGAAAAGAAACCTCCTTTCTTCTAAAATAGATATCAAAACTAACTTTGATATAAACCGTAATCAGTTACCAAAACACTATCAGCATGCAAAACTCTTCCTTAACCCTATTAAATGGGAAGAGCCGTTTGGTTTAGTTATGATCGAATCTATGGCTTGCGGTACGCCAGTTGTGGCCTATGCACGTGGATCTGTTCCTGAAATAATCAAAGACGGTGAAACCGGTTTTATTGTTAACTCGTCAGACGCAGACATACGAGGCAATTGGATAATCAAGAAAACTGGCATAGAAGGCTTGGTAGAAGCAGTAAACAAAATATATAATATGTCGCCCCAAGAGTACCAAAATATGCGCCTAAAGTGCCGCAAACACGTTGAAAAGCACTTCACTATAGAAAGAATGACAAACGAATACATTAAAACTTACAAGGAAGTCATTGAAGACTACAAGTCAAAGCAAAAATAAATACGATCTAATTGCAGTTCTTGGCTACCGCTTTGAAGAAGGTTGGCGCCTACCACAACATGTTACACCCAGATTGCAAACCGTGGCTAACTTGTTTTTGAAAGGCGCTGCTACTCATATTGCAGTTTGTGGTAAGTGGTCTCTGTACTGGGATAACCATAAAATAATCCCACCCACCACCGAAGCCGAAGAGATGAAAAAAATACTAACCAGGTATGGTATTCCCTTCAATAGTGTTATAAAAGAAGAATGGTCTAAAGACACAATCGGTAACGCCTATTTCTTAAAAAAAAGGATTGTAGAAAAGATGAAGCATAAAACTATATTGGTTGTTTGTGCCGATTTTCATAAACAGCGAGCAGAATTTATTTTTAAAAAGGTATTTGGATGCAGATATAATCTAGATTTTTTAGCCACTGAAACCAATATCTGTAAAGACGACAGGTGTAAATCTTCTGTAGAACGGCTTTTTAACAAGCAAAAAGAGTACTTAAGTAATATGAAAGATGGGCAAGATGAATTTTTGAAAGGAAAGCTATACGAAGACAATTTTTTCAGAGTTATTATTCAAAAAGCTATCGGGTTAAGAGCGTCGGGACTAGGTTTTACCAAATGGTTCAATAAAAAAGATAACGCTTAAAGCTCATCAATATCTGCTTCTATTGCTTCCAGGTCTTCGCTAAAGTCGTCAACTTCTGTTTGATTCAGTTCTTTTTTAATAGTGTTGACCGAATTATCAGTTGAAACTGTTGGTACTGCAGTTGGAGTGATATTGGTAGCTGATTGAGTCGGTACTGATTGAGTCGGGTTTGATGTTGTTACTACTGCTGTGCTTTCTTTTTTATTCATAAATATAAAGTAGGCAAAAACAACACTGGTAATTAGCAAGATAACCACCACAACCACTAACATCACGATAGACTTCTTGTCTGCTATTTCTTCTTGTTTAGTAACTTCCGGTATACTAACAGCACTTTCCTGCTCTACCTTGTTTTCTTCTGTAACCGGGCAAAAGTTAGTGTCTTCCATAGATTATTCCTGGCCCGTTATAACTGGTAAGGTTGCTGTTGGTTCTGTTGTTTCTTCCAAGCCAGCCTCTGCTTCTTCAATTGCAGTAATCACATTATTTATTTCTTGTTTAATTCCAATTAGTTCTTCTCTTAAAGACTTAATAGCCGCAATTACTGCCTGATAAGATTGCCCAAACTTTAAACCAACCGTAGCTTCAGTGGTAATTTCGGGGGTATAAATAACATCTGCCTGGTCTGTAAGTTTTTCTTTGTATGCTTCCAGATCTTTCTTAATCATAATAATATCGGTACGAATGTCCACAACATCTGCCCCTACCAATTCAATTTCTGTGACTGTTTTGTCTAGTTTAGTCAACAGTAATTCTAATCTTTCAACCATAATAACAAGATGATTAACAAATTTTTCGTTAAGCGTATTTAACTTTTCTTCCACCCTAGTAGCAATCTGTTGTCTTTTTTGGTCTTTAAAAGCCTTCACTTTGGCACTAAACGCTTCTCTTCTTTTAAGTACTTCTTCTGTTCGCGTTTGCAACCTCTCTCTAATTAGTTCACCCAGTTCGCTATTACCTGTCTCTAATTGTTGCTGTAATCTTTCTTTAGTATTTTGTGTGTACATTAGATTTCTTTCCTGATTGACTGTATTTTCACTACCGGTTGGGGTTATGGCTGCTTCCGCTGATGTGTCTTCAATATAATTAGACACCTCCTCTTCGTTCATACCCCGCTGCATCTGGGCCGATACAGAGATTGTTAAAGTCAAGAAAATCGTTGCGAAAGAAAGAAAGGTTAAAGAAAGCAGATTTTTTTGCATAAAATAACTCTAGCTATTTTTATTATAGTTGTCAATATTCAATGACTGCAGTAAATAGTTTGAAACTTATAAAATCCAATAATAGTTTTCGCATTTGAATTTTGAATTTAATTTGCTTGCCCCGCGAAGCCTTGGCGTAGTGGGGTGAATTTGAATTTTAATATCTCTTTTCTCCTAACTCCTAAATCATAACTCTTAGTTATATTTTTAACTTTTGATTTTTAAATTTTAACTATTTGCCCCTTCCTTCACAATTCTACATATTTCCCTAAACCGGTCTTTGGTTGTAGTTTCAAAAAACGCCTTTCTTTGCTGCTCGTCTAGTGCCATACCTTCTTGCCACAAGGCACGGCCGGCTAAGAAGCCTGTCGCACCAGCACGAACAGCAATTTTCAGCTCTTCTTTAAATTTTTGGTAGTTTTCACCTCTGGTTAGCAAAATCCAGGGTGTTTTTTTAAGCATCTTAGTTATAGTAAAACAAGCCGCCGGGTCGCCGGGGAATTCCAATTTGAACACGTCTGCCACTATTCCTGCTTCCAGAAACATATTGACCGAGTCAACCACCAATTCGGGCCTATGGTTGTTTTGACCGGTTAAATTATAAGTTACTATTTCTAAAAATAAAGGTAACTGCCTATTATGGCTATCCTCTAGCACCTTTTTTGCCGTCTGTAACTGTAAGTATCTATTATTCGCCTGTGGATGGAAATATACAAGTAATTTTATACCACTCGCCCCCATGGTTTTAAGACTGTCTACTGTATATTCCAGCTCTGTTGTACGTTCTTCTCCCCCATCACCATAGCCAGTTTTTTCAATACAAAGCAAGTAAGGCGGTTTTTTAAAGTAAGCGGGTAAACCGTATTCCGGATCAATTAAAACACCACTGTAATCATCTTTTAACGCGTCAATTATTTCTTTTTTAACTTTCGTTGCCTGGTCTGTGGTAACCGTTTCAGGATTGGTAGGGTTAATCAGTTTTAAAAAACTGCCCCGGTGGTCAATCGCCAACATTAAAATTTTATTATTCTGAGTAAATTTTGATATATCCATAAATAAAAGTTTAACAGAAAATTTGTAAAGTTGTAAGTTAGTAAACAATAGTCAAAATCCAATATTCAATATCCATTAGATAAGAGGTAATGTTCCGTATACAAGAGTTAGTAGCCAAAAGACAGAAGTCAGGTGATAATAGCCAAAATACATTAAACAGTATCCAATTTTCAATATAAAGAATAAAATCTCAACCTACATTAGTTAGGACATAATAATCCGTAAATAGAAATTGGTTTCTGAAAAATAGGAAAATAGTAGCACAACCTAAATAGTGGAGAATAGACTTTTTTAAATTTATGAATTCAAGAACTAACTATCTTCTGTATATCTGGTATTGTTGTATTTTATTTGTTTTGCCTACTGAATATTGGATAATAAATATTGGATATTATCTTGAATATTCGAATTTCGGATTTCATACTAATTTTCTTAGTATTTCTAAATTCTCTTTATCTGGTCCTTTACCATTCATACCCGGTACTTCCAGTATAAACGGCTTATTCTGTAAATGTGGCTGCTTTAAAATATTGGCAAATCCACTCTTACCAATTAAGCCCTTACCTATATTTTCATGCCGATCTCTACTACTACTAAGATTGGTTTTACTATCGTTTACATGTATACAGGCTAAATTATTAATACCAATTTTTTTATCAAACATTTCCAACCAGTCTTTAAAATGCTCAAAGCTGGATGTGTCCACTCCGCTGGCATACAAGTGCTGAGTATCTATGCAAAACTTAAGCCGGCTAGATTCTACGGCTTTATAAATTTCTACAAGCTCGTCTAAATTGTCACCAATAACGTTTCCCGCCCCGGCAGCGTTTTCTACAACCAGGTACTGATCCTTTGGTGATTTTTTTAGCACCTCATTTACCGCGCTCACCACCTGTTCTTTTTTTTGGGCAAATGTATATTCTTTAGTACTCCCTAAATGCACTATAGTGCCACTACAGTTTATTTGGCTACCTAACTCCATATAGCTCACTAAAGACTCTACCGACTTCTCTACCAATTCATTTTTGTCTGACGCCAAATTAATTAAGTAAATAGCATGAAAGAATATCCGCTTAATATTACTTTTTTTAAAGGCTTTGTTGAAGCTTGTTATTTCTTCTCGACTATAACTGTTGACCTTAAAAGACCTTGGGGAACTGGCAAATGTTTGAATTACACCAAACCCCTGCTCTTCCCCCCTTTCAATTGCCTTTGTTAGCCCCCCGGCTATAGATACATGACCGCCAAATAGCATATATTAGTTAAAAGTTAATAATTAAAAGTTAAAAATTGTACTAGTTATTTTTCCAAATACTTTTTTAGTTATTTCCAATTCCTCTTCTGTAAAGTTCTGAAGTACATAAGCTTCTCCCGGTATGCGGTTTTCTGGGGCGCGATTATCTACCCCAATTCTGATTCTGATAAAGTCTTTGCCAATTGCTTCTTCAATGCTTAATATGCCGTTATGAATTTTTGGCCCCTTGCCCTTTTGAATTTTCCACTCCCCCAGTTTAATATCCAAGTCATCATGCACTACAATTAAATCTTTTACAGAATATGGGCTATTTTTTAGCACTTCTTTTACCGCCTGGCCCGACTTATTCATGAAAGTTAGGGGTTTAACAAGCAAAATTGTTTCATTGTTACATTGTTTCATTGTTAAATAGAGCTTACTTTTTTTAGCAGTTTGGCAATCTAACAATTTAGCTATATGATCTATGAGCATATAGCCAACATTGTGCCTCGTCTTCTCGTATTTACTTCCCGGGTTTCCCAAACCAACAATTAGTTTCATATTTATAATTATAACCGTTATAAAGAATTATTGTAATTTTATACCTTTACCTTACAGAAAAAGTGACGTCTACCAATGACCTGATGGTTTTGTTAATAGTTTGAGTGTTGTAGTTGCCGTAATCAGATACGCTTAAGTCATTCGCTGCATTAACCTGGAATATTCCCTGACTGGCTCGAGTAACTTTACCAACCCGAGAACCGGTATTTTTACTAATCGCTTTTGCCCTTTCTTTTGCGTTTTTAATTGCGTCTTCAAGTAGATCTACTTTTAAACTTTCTAGTCCTTTAAAATAATAGTCGACAGATTCTGTGCTAACAAAAACATTTTGGTTAACCATAAATTGCTGAAACTTTGTTTTTGCGTCTGATACCCTGTACACATCCTGACTTGATACGTTTAAATACGCATAAGATTTGTAGGTGTCTATCTCCGTGCTTTCCGCCCCGTAATCACCCGTTTTTTTATATACCGGCACAACTTTATAGCTACTTTCACTAATTTCAGAGTCATCAAATCCTTCCAGTTTCAAATAATTACGTACTTTTTTTTCACTTTCCAGCACACTGTTATAACTTGTACTTCTATCTGAATTTTCGCTTACAATGTCTATTCGCCACTCAGCAAAATCTGATGTTACATCTTGATAAGCAATACCGGTAACAGTAACCGAGCCATAAGAATCTATTAGTTTACTCCTGTAGAAAAATACAGACCACAATATAGCACTGATTAATATATAGACACCTAAATTGGTTGGAGCAAGGAAATTCTTAAGATTATTCACAAAAACTTTTTTGTTCTGCTTGTTCATAATTGTAATTATATTACAAATTACAAACTATTTCGTCAATATAAATACATCAACCGGTTCCAGGCGGAAAAGTGGCTCGTTTAGTCGCTTTTGGTCTAGAAAATGAGCAATAAAACCGACCGATCGTGATAACACAAATATGGCATTAAAAAATTCACTCTTAATTAACTGCTCCAGTTGAGAGGTTGTTAGCTTTTCTTCTTCAACCAACAAGTCAAGCATGGTAGCGGCTATTGCCCCGTCTACATTCAGGATTAAGTTTGCTTTCTTGTTTGTTGTGATTTTTTCTATTTCGAGAGCGTATTTAATATGCGTTCGTTTAGCTAGTTGCTCACCAAATTTTTTGATTAAAGTAACTCGCGGGTCTGGCAAATCAGTTCTATATTTGCGATGACCAATTCCGGGAATATATTTTTTTTGTTTGGCAAAGTTTTCTACCAATTCTTTTGGTTTCGTTTTTTGCAAAGTTGCAGTATAGAAAGTTTCTGCCGCGCCGTTGATTGCTCCACCAAACCGGCTGCCTATTGTAAGCAAACCGCTTGCAAGTGAAGAAACAAGGTCTTTACCAGCTCTGGCACTTATAATTGTATTTACCGCCCCCGAAACATAGGGCCCGTGGTCAACAAGTAATTTGAGTACTAAATTAATAAACTCTTCTGTTTTTTTACTTTTTAATTCTCTTCCTAGCCAGGCTGAACCTACAATATAGGCAAAGCTTTTATTAGTAGCAAGGCTGGTTAGCTTGTTGCCAAGTATATTAACTTCACCACCCAACTCACCAGACACGGTACTGGTAAATTTTGTATGTTTCCTGCTTTCCAAATCTATTATTTTTTTCATTTATATTACTAATAACTTATATTTTTAATATTGTTAACAAATTCTGTAAAACTATTACCTACCGTTACCCCTACCTCTTTAAGTGCTTTTCGCTTGGCTTTTGCCGATTCAAGTGCTGTAGCGGCCTTTGCCTTTGCGTGCCCAAACTGAGGTTTTTGAGGAAATAACTCACTTACAGTTCCGGCAATATGGGCAATAATAGGTTTGGTAAACTTTTTTTTAGTTATTAGTTTAATCATCTCATATTCATCAAATCCGCCCAACTCGCCGTAATATACTACTGCCTTGGTTTGCTTGTCTTTTTCTGCTGCTAAAAACGCTTCAGGTAAAGTAATTAAAGGAAAGCGGTCACCCCCAAAAGACAGGGCAAACGATAATTTATAGCCTGCTAAATTAACAATATTTATTAACTCGTTAGTCATACCACCGCTTGCCGACATCACAGCAATATTTCCACTACTAAGTATTCCCGGGTTGTTAACCTGTTCCAGAGTAATGCCGGCGATTGGCCCTAGTTTTAAAACAGACGGTACTAAAAGACCTACGCTTGAGGCGCCAATTAGGGTTATTTTTTTTAATTTTGATAAGTGGTACAACTCCAGCGCTTGCGCTTCGGGTAGATTTTCGGCAAAAACTACCCCGGCAACTAAGCTAGGTAAAGCATTAATTAGCTCCTTTGATGTTTGTAATACCCTTCTTTTTGATACTAAATTTAAAAAGTAGGTAATTTTATCTTTATTACTAACTTCATCCAAACTACTGTATTGCGGAATTAGCACTTCATTACTACCCCAAAAGTACTTTAAGTAGCCGCTACTGTTACCAATAACCGCCGTTATGGAGGGAGCTTGTTTATTGGTTAAGTAATCAAAGTCTAGAATTGACTGGATAATTTTAGCGTGATTACCAAGTACTAATATTCGCACGTTTGTTGTTCTTATTTTATTTATATTTAACATTTTGGTTATGAAATGTTTTTTAGTGCTAATTTTACTACGTTCGTTAGCTGGCTTTTTGAGTTACTAACCACACCAAGCAAACCGCTTTTGGTTAAAAACTGATGCATTTGTGCCAATCCCTTTGCTTCGTTCGGGCCCCCACGCCGCACATATACCTTTATACCCTGCTTTTTTAGCTGTTTCTTATATTCCTCTAAAGCTTTAATCACGCCCGTAAATGTTTTTTGAATGTCGGTAAAATTAGCCACTCCCCCGGCAATTAATAATACCTTACGTTTACTTTTTGAATTCAGCATTAATTGTATTATTTCACGACAGTATAGATACGTGTCATCTGTTGTTGGATTGCCTGAATATTCGCCGTAGTTGCCTAGCTGAGCTCCAAACCCCAAATCTGCTACCTCGTCGGCTAAAACCAAGCTAGCCCCGCCGCCAGATAAAAGCATCCAGATAGAACCGTTTTCGTTCAAAATATTTAATTTTAATGAGGCCGGAGTTTTTTTATCTAAATCTGCCACGTGCTGTTCGGCTATTGTTAGTTTTGTATTATCTAATGTGCTTATTTTTTCACTAATTAAGTTTAAAGCTTCGCTGTCTATTTCTGCCGCCACGTCTAGTATATGTACCTTACCCTTCTCAACAACGCATGGATTAATTTCGAGGAACGAAAAGTAGTATTTGTTAAATACCTTTATTAGATGCCTAACGTATTTCTCTATTAGACTATTATGGATTACGGATTGCGAATTTTTTATGTAACCTAAATCAGTTTTTGTGTTATAAGAAACAATATATTCCTGAACACTATGCCAATCATCTTCTATATTTACCCCGCCTTTTTCTGAATATAGCACCTTCAAACCTTCCCTAACCCGTTCTACTGAAAGGTATTGCTCGCTAAGTGGGTGGTGTTCTATTAAGGGCTCTACCAAAAACTGCCTATATCTTTCTTTAGCCCATTTCGTAACTTCCTGAACTACTTCCTCAGCTGTGCAATTTACTTTAACTAAGCCCTGCTTTTTTCTTTTTTTGATTCCTTGGTCAACCTTAACTACCAGTTTTTTATTTCTAAAAAGCCTAGTTATATCGGCTTGTTTGATATTCGGGCTTACTAATAAACCCTGCCATTTTAAACCTAAATTTTTGCTTAGAATATCTTTTGCTTGGAATTCCGATAGCTTAACCCTGGCCATAAAAAGTTACACCGCTTTGGTGTAGTGCCGGGTAAACTAATAAATAAGTAAAGACCATGTATTGTTTATATTATATAATATTGGTAGTCTAAACTTAGATTGTAAGAAGAAGGTATAAAAAGGGGTATGATGAAATGGTATCATGGCGGTCTCCAAAACCGCTCTTCCAGGTTCGAGTCCTGGTACCCCTGCCACGTCGTTCGCGAACGACGTGGCCTGCCACATTACCGAAGAACGACGTGGCCTGCCACATTACCGAAGAACGACGTGGCCTGCCACATTACCGA
>CAYPVH010000005.1:43622-63889 GCA_964414145.1 uncultured Gammaproteobacteria bacterium | reverse complement strand
AGAACGACAAATAAATATCATTCGCTAAATACCATTTAAGAAAATCTTATATAAATAAACTTATAGTGATTGTGATAGAAATCATTTATACATATCAACTAAAATGCTAATTTATATATAACTAAAATTTATCTATCTCATTTATGTATTATTTCTACATTCTTCAAAGCCAAAAAGACAAAGCGTATTTTTATAAAGGTTCTTCAAAAGATTTAATAAAAAGACTTAAACAACACAATAACAATCTTGTGAAATCAACAAAATCTCGTTCTCCATGGAGACTAGTTTACTATGAAGCTTATTTAACTGAAACAACAGCTAGGTTACGTGAATCATCTGTAAAGAAAAGTGGTTCAGTATTAACCCCACTTCTAAAGAGAATAAAGACTAGTTTAGATGGTAGCTCTTAAATCTATAGTGTTCGTTAAGTCACAACTACTTACTTTACATACTGTTCATAACTAGCGGATCTCATTGAACGAGTCATGGCAGCCCCTACTGTGACGTTCGCAAACGACATAAATACCCAGTTTCTAGCTATTTCTAAACAAAGAGCTGTAGATATAAATTTCTTGTTCTACATATCATTTCTTCAATTTGCTCAAGCGTATTCACCCTTCTTTTCATAACAAGGACGGACCTCATAAACCAGCGCTACATATCAATCTCAACTAGAATTGGGTAGTGATCAGAAACTTCGGTTTTTAAAACTTCTGCTTTTTTTACCCGAATATCGGGGTTTATTAAGATTTTACTGGTTGGGTTGTTTTTTATTGGTTATTTGCAAGAATGAGTAAATCTTGGAGTTTTCTTGATAAATCGTCTATAACATATGTCTCACTACATGTACCACAATTAATACTGAATTTCCACCTGATTATTTCAAGAATATCCTGTACCTCAGCTATTAAGACTTGTAAACTTCTATATCCTGGACGACTGGCAGACTTCCTACTCTCAATATTGAAAAAGCGCGAGTAATCTTCCAAATTACTTAATAGATTATTATTAACAAATTCTGCTTCTTGACTTTGCCCATTATTATTTAAATTACACACCTGTCTTGCTAAAGCCAAACAGCCTTGCAGTACTCGAATTGGTGAAGCCATAAATAATCTTTGCTCAATTGGAGAACTATCAATGTTGACTTTTTCAATTTCTTTTGCACTACTTACGAGTTGATCAAGCGAAAGCCCCTCACCTATTCTTAGTCTTACAATTGCACCTAGGTGGTTAATAAACGGATCTTCAAGTTGTTCAAGTACTTCCAATTCATCATGAACACGGTTATAACTTAACACACTATCACCTCTTGTTCCAAAATTAGTATTTGGATCATAATACAAAGACATGTCCCTATCCTTATTCGGTTCCATAGACAAATAACTTCTTGAGATATCACCTGACAGAATCATTAAATCCAGCAACTTTACTAAATCTGTAATAATATATCCTAAATCGGTTCTGCCCTGGTCTCTAGCTAAGCTTGATGCTTTTATTAATAACTCAAAGAGTATGGCTGAATTTATGCCAAGATGCTCAAAAAGATGAGCACAAACTCTATGAAGTAGTCTTGGATTATCTTGAACAACATCAGATATAGCTATTCTATGCAATATTTGTTCTAGCTGTCTTTTGTTTTTATCTAAACTATGAGGGGGAATATCTGTTTTAGTTCCACCACATGTCATTTCTTCCCAAAATCTTCTAACTTCAGAGTCAATGCATACAAGAATATAATCTTCAGAAAACTTTTCATCTTCTGAAACAGACTCTTGTTCATTTGCACTCCATAAAAACTGACCCTCATGAAGTCTCCATAAACCTTGAGCTCTTCATACAATACCTTGTGCTAATTCTTTTTGTGCCTCGCTTAATCTAGAACCAGTAAAATACTCATAATTTACCATGCTGTATTATAACCTATAGTTATTGTTGTTACAAGGACGGACCTTAAAGAGGACGGACCTTAAAGAGGACGGACCTTAAAAATAGGCTCTACATATCAATCTCAACTAGAATTGGGTAGTGATCAGAAACTTCGGTTTTTAAAACTTCTGCTTTTTTTACCCGAATATCGGGGCTGGTGAACACATAATCAGCGCGCCAGGCTAATATATTTTCTTTAATTTCTCTGTATTCAAAAGTTTTAGTGGGCCATGTTTTTTGAGTATAATTTGGCCCGGCACTATTTAAATACTTTTCAATCTCGCCTACAGTGTAAGAATTGGGCGCCGAATTTAAGTCTCCGGCAAAAAGGTAGTTTTCTTTTTTATTTTTAATAATTTTTAGTAATTTATTTACTTCGTCTTTCTTTTCTTTTGTTATTTTAAGCTTATGGGTAAACGATAGATGGCTAGTGCCAATGGTTACCTCTTTGCCTTTATATTCAACAGTTATTTCTATGTAAACTCTTCCCTCTGTCCAGGCATTTTTTGGGTTATGTTTTGGTGCCTGCAAATATTTGTAATCCTCCTTTTTTATTGGCAATTTTGAAAATATCGCATTCCCCTGCTCGTCTTTGTCGTTTTTACTGCTCCAAGTATCGGCTTTGTGATAATAGTAGTTATAGTTAATAATTTTGGCAATGTATTTGGCAGTATTAATTTGATTTGTTGAATGTTTAATTATTTCTTGTGCACAAACAATATCGGGGTTAATTTTTTTAATTTCAGCAGCAACTTTCTTTGGATCCTCGTCCTCCCAAACATTCCATTGCAAAAGCATCATACTTAAATTTTAGCAGAAGATAAATTTAATATAGTAATTAACTTATTTAAACTCTTTTATTTCGCTATTTAAATAATCACCCAGAAGAATTTGGCCTGTTTTGTCTATTACTACCCAGTCGGCTATTTGTTTGTCTGGAAAAGTTACCTCACTTCCATGCTTTACGCTTTCGTTTTCGGTATATAAACCACGCTCGTTAATAATATTGCCATTAATTATTTTCCCCTCGTAGCTATTTACCATGACCCAAAAATAGACTATTTCTTTTTCAACTGTAAATGGTCGATAAACAAGCGCCATCTTTGTTTGTGTGTATTCAGCAGAGCTAACCACTGCTTTCAATTTTGGTAACGATGCTTGTGCTTTTTTAACCGCCTCTTTAAATATTGGATCGTCTTGACTAAAGTAGTTAACTTGCTTTGCCGGCTCTTCTCCATTACTCTTTTCTTGCCCTAATGTTTTGTAATTTGTAGATATTACAGCTCCTGCCCTAAAAAGCTGGTCAAAATAGGCTTTATACTTTAACTGCTCCTTCACCGATTTTTGTTGTAAAACCGCAAGCTCTTGTGCAGATAGATCTTTAGCTGTAATTTTTGTTTTATGAGTTGTGAACATCTCCAACAAAGCCAGGCGGTAATCTTTATTACCCTTGGCTCTGCCACCAAGTACATTATTGATTTGCCCGTCATTAAAATAAATTGTTAAATCTAGGTCGAAATTATACTCGTTGTCATCTTTGTCAAAATCCAGTTCATGCTGAAAGTCTAGCCGATTTATATCTTTCCAACCATAAACCTTATCTTCCCTAAACCAAGAAATAGTTGTAATCTTGTCATAATTAAATTTTTGCCCAAAACCAAAAGGAATAAAAAAAAGTAATGAAACTAAAGTAAAAGGCAGCCAGATTCTTTTTAAAACCTGTTTATCTGTTTCAAGGCGCTTTTGCCGAGCTTTCGCTAAATCAACAGTTGCTAAAATTTCTTCTTTTATTTCTTTCGCTTCTTTATTTATTAACCCAAAATTAAAACCTTTTTCACCTCTACCCATCTCTGTTAATTGCTGCTGATAAATTTCTCTGAAAATCAAATAGTTGGCAAAAGACTTAGAGATTTTGGTAACTACAAATTTAAAAACAAGAATGTTGCCAATTAATGAATAAAAAAACAGCGGTACCAAAACCAAATATCTGACCGGTGAAGCCAGAACAACTTCTGCTGTCGGTGGATTAGATAAAAGATACCACTCATGTAAATAAACTAGGCTAAAAACAACCAGAAATGGCAGTAAAACCGAATAGACCACAACAAATATCCAAGTTAGGTTATAAAGCAGTTCGTAATACTTGCCAAACTTAGGTACACTTTTACCTATACCCCTTTTTTTAATATCCGGATCATTTAGTAATGCACCCTCTGATTTAAATATATGTTTTCTAATCCAATTAGACAGCTTGTTGTTTAGTTGCTGGTTATAATAAGCCATAGTTATGCCTTTATTTTTCTTGGTTTGGCCACATTATAGGCCAAGTAAAGAGCATAGCCCTTTATTAACAAACCAATCGGTGAAGTAAGCGCGCTTTTATATGCGCTCAAAAATATGCTTTTAAATTCACCTTCTGCCAAAATTCCTTTTTCCAGTACTGTAACCATGCTTGGTTTTACACCCCAAGATTTGCTGATTTCTATTGAAACAAAATGAGCCAAAATAAACGCCTCGGCAACAACTAAAGAAATAATTGTTAGAACAACTGCTGCAAGCTGAAGTTGAATGCCTCTTTTTTTTCCGGCTCCCCAAAAAACAGCATAACCTATTAAATAACCAATACCAAGCGCCAGATACCCAAATTCCGTTTTAGTTGTTACGGCAACTAAGTACCAGGCAATGCCGGCTACTACCGCCGCAACAATGCCGGTTATTAAACCTAATGGTAGATTGATATTCTTGGTTTCTGCCTTGTACATATCGTTGATTTTGTCAAGGCAATTTTTACAAACCACTACATCTTTTTTGCCTTTTCCGGCAAAACTATACAAATTTTCACTTAGTTCTTCTTTACCGCACTCCTGGCATTTACCTTTTTCGATTGTTTGTGCGCCAATTTTAACGGCTGGCATTTTTTCTGCTTCTTTTGCTTTCATGGCTTTTAAATTTTAGTAACTTTTAAATTATTAATTCGGGCGTTAAGTGGTGGATGAGTCGAAAAAATTTGGTCAAAAAAGCCCTCATCTTTAAAGGGATTTGCAATATACAAGTGAGCAGTGCCGTAAGAGGCAGGTAAAGGAATCATATCTTTTCCCAGCTTTTCTAAAGCTGAAATCATACTCCTGGTGCTACCTAAAATTTTTACTGCACCAAGGTCGGCCAAATATTCTCTTTTTCGAGACACAGAAAACTGTATTACTGTTGCAATTAAAGGAGCAAAGGCCAATAAAAAAATAGACAACCAGCCAGTTATACCCGAACTATCCTTTTCTTGTACCTTACCGTAAACCCGGCTTTGGTGAATTATTTCGGCAGCTATTGCCACAACACCAACACAAACCGAAATAAAAGTCATTAACCAAATGTCTTTGTTTTTAACATGAGCCAACTCATGTGCCACAACTGCCTCAAGTTCTGCGCTTTTTAGTTTCTCAATAATCCCACCGGTTAAAACCAAATGAGAATTATTTTTACTTTTGCCGGTTACAAAGGCATTCATGGAATTATTATAGATAACATAAATTTTAGGGATCGGAGTATTGGCTTTTTTAGCCACTCCTTCAACTAATTCAAAAACTTCTGCAGCATCTTCCCGTTTTAATAATTTTGCCCCAGAAGCTTTCAAAATGAACTTATCGGCAAAGAAAAATGAAAGAAGGTTAATGATTAAAATAAGAACCAAACCTATTTGAGTTGCCAGGTAAGAAGCATTAAACCAGCCGCCAACTGTTTTGGCCAAAAAAAGAATTAAACCAAAAAATAGTGATAAAACAAAATAGGTTTTTAGATGTAATTTAGATACAGCCTGTGCTGCTGTCATGAATGTATTATATAGCACATATGCAATTTGAACAACTAAAAATAACCATGCCTATGATTTAGAATAGTAATAATTAGATATTTAAATAGGATAAATATATCTGAACTAAGGTTTTATTCTCTCTTTTATTTCTTCTGCCGCTTTAGAAGGGTCAAGAATATTAGTTGACAATCCGGTACCGATTTCAAAGCCACCTCTGGTTAAAAGACGAGGAATTAATCGCAAGAAAAAAGGTGGCCGAGGACTAAAATAGTAGTTATAAGAAAAGTTGCCCAAAATTTGTTTAAGTGCCAGTAATGACATTTGCAAAAGTTGTGATAAATGCCCCAGCTCTTCTTCCGAAAACCGGCCAAAGTCTATATCTTTGAGTGTTTCTGCACCTACTTCTAGGCCTTCCGCCCGTTTGTGGGTAATCCAAATCTCATATGGGTACTGAGAAAAATCGGGACAATAGAGAATAAAATAATCATTTTCCTTAACTACATTTTTAATCGGCTCTAGTGCCAAATCTTCTAAATTAATTTGCTCAGGTAGTAAAATTATTTGCGAGTGGGGGTGAGCAATGCTGGTACCGGCGTTTTCACCGTAATTTCTGAATAATATAGGTACTCCTTGATTCCTTAAAGTCTTTACTCGCTCTTGGTAAATTTGAAACAGTTCAAGCAGTTCTTTAGAATTCATTGTTTCGATATCTTTTAAGTGGTCGGCGTGGTGAACCACAACTTCGTGAATATCGGTAATTGGGTATTTATTTGGAAAAACTCTATTAGTCCAGTTGCTATGACTGCCATTTCGGCAAATCTCAGGTGGAGTGGTATGCTCGTTACCGGGGCAAAAGGGGCATTCCGGAGCAATTGTTAACCCGTTCTTTTTTACCAACCTGTACTCTTTTTTTAATGATTTGGGTTTGTTAAGGCGGCCTGGTGCTAATATAACCCAACGACTGCTTTTAATGTCGGGAATAAATTTTGTCATAGCTTAAGAATTAGTATATAAAATAAAAGAATAAATAACAGCAAAGCTAGTCGCAAATTTCTTTGTCATTTTCTTCTTCTTTAAGCTTTTTCGCCCATTGTTCTTTTGTTATTCCACAATGTGGGCATTTGTTACCAACCGGACTGTAGCTAACATTATGGCATTTGGGGCACTCAAATGGCTGGTAATATAGTGATTCGCCAAAGCCATAATTAGCCATTCCCCCACCGGGAATGGGGCAACTGCCTTGCATGCCTTGTATAAAAGTAGATGTCATAAAGTCATCAATCTTATTTACCCCCAATCCATGCATTGACGCCAATTCAACAGCTCGTTCAAATGCCGCCAGCAGGGTATTTCTTAAGTCAAAAACATGCCCACCGTTAAATATTCCCCGTTTATAAGCCTGTAACAATTTTAAAAAGATTTTATCTTCATATAAAGCTATTTCAAACCTGTCTGCTTGATGATCTGAAGTGGTTAAACCTTGTTGTTTCAGTAAATCTACCAGCTCTTCCGAACTACCATTAAACGCTATCGGGCTTTTTAAATAATCTCTTTCGTTTTTTAACCCCTGTTTTCCAAATAACTCATTAAACATACTGCTGCTCGCTTTCAAACCCGAACCCTTAAGCTCATCATATTTTAAAATGTGGGTTTTAATTCTGCCCCGCCCTAACTGCTGAAACCAAAATACAAAACCATAATCACCGTGATCGGCGTGAGTAACGCTGGGCGGGGAAAACTGAATAACATTTTCCGCTCCCATACTTAACATCTGTTCTATCTGCTCCCAGCCCAATAACTCTGCGTTTTCCCGAGATGTGGGATTAAGCGGGTCAACTGCGTTTTCGTACATATTTCTACCTACCGGCCCCGGTATTCCCGGGTAATAAAGATGGTTATCGGCCCCAAGTTGGTAATGTATACCCTTATTCTTTACCCCGGCTGCAAACTCAAGAACAAAGTTTACCACCTGCGCTTCAATGTAGTCACTAACTTCAAGTCTTGTTGCACCTTGTTGTTCCAATTTTCTTGCTGTTCTACTGTCTGCTCGAGGGTTGTAGAATGTGCTGATCTGGTCTTGAAGATAAAGTTGTCTTAAGTACTCATATACCGGATCAACAACCGGTATTTTATCTGCCCTGGTTGATGTATGAAATTTAGCTTTGGATTCTATATTTACCATATATATTTGCTCCTGCTCGGGAGATTATTTATCTCTCTAACATATGAAGACTAGGTGTTCGGACTCCCCCGCCCTTCAGACGTGGTTACCGCTGCGGCACAGTTCCGGAATTTAACCGGATTCCCCAGATATTTATACCCCTAAGGGGTATATATCAGCGCTTATTTTAGAGCACTAAGTCTTCCCGCCGGGCAAAATACCCAGCAGTGACTTTAAGTCTTCTTATTTACCAAATGCGATTGTATATTAATAACAAATAATTTGCAAATATAGAGAGTAAATACAAGAAATTGTTCCATTGTTTCATTGTTCCCGCCTCTAACGGCGGGTGAATATGTCATGTTGATCCGCCGACTGGCGGAGAAACATCCCATAAGCACTACACTTACAAATGGAAACCTCCGACTCGTCTTCCACAGGCAGTCTACGAGGGGCTGGCAATATTAAATTATAAAACCAAACTTATAATTATAATCCGTAATCAATTATTATCAACCCCGTATCGTGCTTTGCTCTGGTATCGGGGCAAAATTCGAGCTTCAAAATTGTTTATTTGTATTTGACAATGCATCAATTTAGCAATTTAACACTGTAATTTTTGTCATTCCTGCCCTCCGATTCGGAGGGCCTGCGAAAGCAGGAATCTATGTTCCTGGATCCCATGTCCCTTCAACTACGTTCAGGATAAACAAGCACGGGATGACAAAGAGCGTATAGTATCTAGTTTTGGTAATTTGTAATTGCTTGCCCCCCCGAGTCGGAGGGCCTGCCCCTCGTAGCCTTGGCGAAGTGGGGTGGATTTGTCATTTGTCATTTGTGATTTGTTGTTTGTTTGCCCTCCGATTCGGAGGGTTTGGAAATTGTTTTTTGGAGCTTGGATATTAGATATTGTCTATTGTCTACTGTCTATTGTTTCAGGTCTGATTGCAAAAAACCTAAAATTTTGGCAAAATCTGTTTTGTATGAAATGCCCACATTGCCAAACATTATTAGAGCCACAAAAAATAGGCAGTGTTGTTTATTGGGCTTGTCCCAAGTGCCATGCCTTATGGTTTGATAACAAAGAAAACGATTTTTTAACCCTAGAAGAAACAACCGAACTACAGGCTAAATATAAAAAAAGTAGCTTAACCAAGGAAGAATACAACTGCCCCAGGTGCAATAAACCAATGTCTAACAACTTAACCTACCACCATTGCTATAGCTGTGGCGGTGTTCTGTATGAAAGCAAAAATCTAGTTGAAGAATCCGAAACCAAAACTAAAGAATATACTGCCCGAATTAAAAACACACTTAAACCACTACAATTAAGTCAACTAAAATCTGTAGTAATTGTTGTTGGATTACTGGTTTTTGTGGGTCTAAATGTATCTATTTTTAGCAAGCTAGGACAGAAAACTACCATTCAAAGCCAAGCCAGTGCCATAAAAAAACAGCTTCGGTTTCAAAAGGTTGGTAATGGCAAAATGGCCGTTTTCTTTACAACAGAAGAGCCATTTATTTCTACAGCTATGTTTAGTACCAAAAGTACTCAGTGGACTGTTGAGATAAATAAAGAGCCATCAGTAACCCACTTTCTACTTTTTAAAGAGCCAACCGAGCTAACAGAGGTTAAAGTAAGGCTAGAATCCTTAAAAAAGGAAATAACAGAAACAGAAGCGTTTACAATTCCAAGCTATTAGAAGCGTATCTATTTTCTTTTGCCAAAGTTAAGTAATAAAGACAGAATAACAAAAATAAGCACGTCTACTGCCAAACCCATCAACAGCCCTTTTAATAAATAAGGAAAACTGATACTAAAGAAATTGTTAATCCGGAGTGTAATTCCTTCTAAATAACTAATTTCAACCACTTCGCTTAAGTACTTAATGAAATACAGAAGGAGCAGTATAACAGTATAGCCTAAAAACGCCCCTTCCAGGTCTTTTCGCGAAGCAAACATTGTGTGAGTCACCTGAAATAACAAATAAATGTATATTGGCCAATAGACAAAATTAGATACATTTTGTAAAAAGAAATAGGTACCGGTCCAAATTACAACAACTCCAAACAGCACCGGAGCAATACCGATTATGGTTCTACGAATAATATCTGTCTGCTGAATTTTAACCCCTCCCATTTTTACCGAGTCTTCTCGAATCTGTGGAATTAAATTTAAGTCGTCTGTTTTTACAAACATAGCTTCGGCAAAAATAAGGTGGCCAATTTCGTGCAAAAATGTTCCGGGTAGCAGTATGAATGAAAGCCATTTAACCACACTTATGGTTGAAGCAAATAACCTGTGTAATAAGTGTCCCAGTTTTTTGATATTTGCCTGACTAATAAAAAAAATTGATACGATTATCAATATAACTACAATTATGTTAATCATAATTTCATTGTAACTTCTTTCTATTAATTAATGAAAAGATATAGAACTTAATCATATAGAAAATAAATAACGGTAAGTGTGTTATTTGCCGCTTTAGTCTCCAGGGCTGCTGCAGTAGCCGATACAACCATTCCAATCCTAGTTTTCTTACTAAAATCGGGGCTCTGCTGATTTTACCCGAAAGTAGCGAAAAAGCGCCTCCAACCCCCATAACGGTTGCGGCGCCAAACATAGCTCTATTCTTTTCTATCCATATTTCTTGATATGGTGAGCCAAATGATACAAAAATAAAATGGGGCTTTATAGAGGTTACTATACTCTTAATGTCATCTATTTCCTCTTTTGAAGGCTTATTTTTGTTAAAAAAACCGTGATGAGAGTAGATTTTAATCCCCTTATGCCTTGTTTTGTAGCAGTTGGCTAGCTCTTCTGCTAATTTGCCCTTACCACCAATTAAGAAACATATCAGGCTATGTTCGTATGCATACTTTACCAACTCTTCCATAAGGTCTACCCCTGTTAAGCGACCTATATCTAGCTTATATAGTATCCGGGTTGCTACTACAACCCCAACCCCATCGGCAATATGTATTTGGGCCTTTGCAATGACCTTATTAAACTCTTTATGCTTCATTGCCAAAACAAAATTTTCACTATTTATCGAAATAATGTGACTAAATTCACTTTTTTTTGAGTATCCTTTACTAATATGCTCTAGGACTTCATCTTGACTATATAGTTTTAGTGGTAAATTAAGTAGTTTTATTTTGTGCATAATCAGGTTGTTTAATATAGGCTTATTATATTTTTAGTTATTTTTGATAATTTTATGTTTTGTTCAATTATTTTGTATTATTATGTATCCTCTACTTATTGTTAATTTGCTTTATTTCTTAATTACTTTATTTTCCTTCCTAGTATACATATTCTTAATTAATTATTCTATAAGCTTTTTTACTTATTACTATTTTATTAAGGCATCCTTAACTATTTATTACTGTAATATTTGTATAATATATTATAAGTTATATCTTTCCTGCCGCCTTCTGGTAGAGTTCAAAATTCTCGGCTATTAACCCCAAACCCCTAATAACGCATAAAAGAGGTTCTTCAGCTACATAACAAGGAACGTCTAATTCTTCTGTTAAGTACTTATCTATGTTTCTTAAAGTAGATGTTCCACCAGACAAAATGATTCCCTTTTCTACAATATCTGCCGATAACTCGGGGGGAATTGTTTCCAAAACTTTTTTGGCAGTCTGAGCTATTGCCCGAAGCGGTTTTTGAATACTTTCCGAGAGCTCGCGTTCGGATAATTCCAAAGCCTTTGGTAATCCGGTACGGAAATCTCTACCTTTTACTTCAAACACAAGATCTGTCTTGGCTTCTTTTAAATATGAATTGGCATATTTTATTTTTAACTCTTCAACAGTACGTTCACCAACAATTAAGGAATGTTTTCTTTTTAAATAATTAACTATTGCCTCTTCAATCTTCGCCCCGGCAACTCTTTCGGATTCATAAGAAACCAGTTCGCCCAAAGATATAACCGCCGCCTCGGTTGTACCACCGCCAATATTAATAATCATATTGCCCGACGCCTCGGCAATTGAAATTTTTGCCCCAATAGCCGCAGCAATTGGTTCTTCGATCAAATAAACATTCCGGGCGCCGGCCGCTGTGCAGGCATTGGCTACAGCTCGCCTTTCTACCTGAGTTGCCCCACCTGAAATTGAGATAACAATATCTGGTTTAAAAAAGAAGTTGCCCAAAGCTTTGCTTAAAAAGTAGCGAACCATTACCCTTGTTACTGTATATTCGGCAATAACACCGTCTTTCATTGGGTGAGTTGCTTCAATAGTACCCGGAGTTCGACCGAGCATTTCTTTTGCCTCTTCACCTACCGCCACAATTTTCCTGTCTACCAATGAATAAGCCACAACTGTTGGTTCATTCAAAACAATTCCCTTGCCTTCCACGTATACCAGTGAATTTGCGGTTCCCAAATCTATTCCAATGCGTTTATTGAACATATCTTTATTATAGAAGATTTAAAAATAAAATTACTAAATGTATCAAATTACTGTATCATTATAGTAGTTTTATATATCATAATATTGCAATATTAGCAAAATTCGAGAGGCAGAAGACATTAGACAATATTCAGTATCCAATATCCAAAAGTCAAAATACAGAAGACAATATTCATTATCCATTATTCAGTATCCAGGAGATAAAATTCAAGAGACAAAAGTAAGTTGGTAAAGCGGTAAAGTAGTTAATCAATAAAGTGTAATAGTATAAAAGTATTATAGTGTTATGGTATGAGATCCTTTCCGCCGATTTGGCGGACATGTCATCCGAATCGGGTGACAAGCTCCTGCGCTCCCACCTACACTAAAGTTTCGGTGGGCAAGCAGGATGACATAAACTATATTGTTAAATTGCTTCATTGATTCATTGTTAAAACAATATTTAATAGACAATATTCAATATACAGAAGCTAGTACTATAGTACAGAAGTACTTTAGTAATTACCAATTTCCTTTTTATTAAATCTAAACTTTACACTTTCTTTCATGGGATTGCCGCCAAAGGCGGGCAGGCCCTCCGACTCGGGGGGTTTAGAAATTGCCTGCCCCTTGAAGCCTTGGCGAAGTGGGGTTTTTTGGATTTTGAAACTTTAATATTGCTTGCCCCTTGTAGTCCGCCCACCGGCGGACGTAGTGGGGTTTCGAATTTTGATATTCGGATTTCGAAATTATTTGGTCAATTGGTTATTGGTAATTGGAATTTATTCTTAGATACTGTCTATTAAATATTGTTTAAATGGATACCTACCTTGTTTTATTATTTGATGTTTAAATTTGATTTGATGTTTGCTTGCCCCCCGATTCGGAGGGCATGCCCCTCGAAGTCCGCCAGCCGGCGTACTAAATTCATAGCTTAAATTTAAAAATTGGATTTTGTTATTTATGTTTGTTTGTTTTTTGGTGTTTGTGATTTGTTTGGAATACTTGGAGCTTGGTTATTGGTATTTATACATGGATTCCCGTTTCCCATTCCTGGTATAATTGATTGTATTTATGGTTAACTTTAAACGTTCTGTTTCTATGCTTATTGTGGCCGGTGTTATTGTTTTTGTTGGTATTTTAATTATTACATTAGCTCGTGGGTATAGATTTAATATTGAAGGCAAAAACTTAAAGAGCAGCGGTATTCTAGTTGCCAATTCGGCACCAGACAACGCTCAAATAATCGTTAATGATGAGTTTAAGGGTTTTACATCGGAAAATATATATTTGCCTCCCGGGCATTACACCGTTGTTATTAAAAAAGAAGGATATTCTTCCTGGAAGAAAAATTTCACTATTAAAGGTGAAGTGGTTTCTCGGGTCGACTCGCAACTGTTTTCGCTTAACCCTTCACTTTCGCCCCTTACCAACCGGGGTGTAATTAATCCTTATCTGTCACCTACAAAAGAAAAGGTGGCTTATTTGGTTACACCCGAAGAAGCAACATATTCTCTTGAAGAAACCGGAGGTGTTTTTGTTGCCGAAATTTCTTCGAAAGCCTTAAGTATTTTCAGACAAAATTCATTACTCATTCCCTATTCAGAATTGCCACTGGGTTTTTCACCCGAATATACTCAATTCCTTTTTTCAACTGACGAAAAAAATATACTAGTATTTCTTTACGACGAAGACAATACTTTACTGCAGGTACTAATGGCTTCAACCAATGGTTCAAAAGGTCAATATTTTGATGCTACTCTTTCATATGTTGAATTAATCAACCGTTTCCAAGAACAACAAACCCAAATTAACAATAAAATACTGGAAACATTTAAGAAAAAAGTGTCTAAGGTGCTACAGGATAACACTTTTGTTGTTGAACTATCACCCGACAAGAGCAAGTTACTTTACTTTAGTCTAAATAACGCCAGCTTACCAAGAGTAATAACACCACCGTTGATTGGGTCGGTACCCACAAAGGAACATCGTAATTTAGTTAAAGGAAACTTTTATGTTTATGATTCTAAAGAAGATAAAAATTACCTAATTAACTTTTTAAGTAAGAAGAATAAAGAAGAAATGTTAAGTAAAATAATTGAAATTACAGAAAGCGAAGAAATAACACTCGAGGACATGCACTTTAGAAACAAAATGTTTGAAGAAATTGTTTGGTATTCAGACTCGCGTCATTTAATCTACGCAGAAGACGAAACTATTTCTATTATTGAATACGATGGCCAAAATTCTACCCTGGTTTACTCGGGCCCCTTTAACGAGTCATTTTTAGCAAGTACAACCGACGGTAAGCTGGTTACCTTAACCAACATTAACCCTAAAAAGAATAAATATCCTGATTTGTATACGATTTCTATTAAGTAAATTGTTAAGTCGAGAAAGTATAATCGTATAAAAGTATTATGGTGTTATGGTAATAAGATCCTTCGATAAACTCAGAATGACACAAACTACATTGTTAAATTGCTACATTGTTCCCTCCTCTAACGGCGGGTGAAAAGGTATTGTCATGTTGAACGTTAGTGAAACATCTTATGGGATCCTTCACTAGCGTTCAGGATGACGAGTAACAATTGGTCTGCTGCTATTTGGAAATTGAATATTAATTGTTAATTGATACTTGAAAATTGGTTATTGGAGTTTATGCATTGATTCCTGCTTCTTAACTATTGTCTAATGGATATTAGATATTGCAATAAGCAATAAAGCATTTATAGTCTCTCTTGTGATAAAATTAATCCAGACTGTCCTCATAGTTCAACGGATAGAACAAGGGTTTCCTAAACCCTAGATGAAGGTTCGATTCCTTCTGAGGACACAGCAAGCTACTTTTATTTACTCGCTAATAGGTACGGCAAAAATTAGCATTCGCTGTAGGGTTGTACCTGGTGGCCAGCAGGTTTGCAGGGTTAAGAATTCGCTGGTTGCACTTCTTGTTAGGTAAAATACTTCTGAAGGGTCGACTACTTTCTTGCCTAGCACTTTGTAAATATGCTTTTTACCTTTATAAAACAAATAAATACTATCACCCGGGTCTAGTTTATAAAGTAAATAGAAAACAGCGTTATAGGAATCAACGTTAAGCAAGGTATCGGTTGAGTGGGCAAATAAGTATATATGCCCGTTTTCGCCTGGGTAGGCTGTTCCCAAAGCGTGAGCCACACCGTATTTTAAAGCATCTATATATTCTTCGTAATTAGCACTGTTTACGTTTTTAATAACTCTGCTATTGGCTGCAATTTTAGGAATTACAATCGAGTATTCCGGATCTTTGGGAACAATAACTTCTTTTGTTTCTGTAAACTTGGAAAGCAATGAAGCAAAAGCATTGCCCCGAGCTTTGTTGCTGGCGGGTTCTTTACTTTCGGCGCTTACTACTACAGTTTCCACCTTTTTAACTGTACGAAGTAAGTAAACCGCTTCTTGCCAAACAACCGGAGCAAATGTTTTGCCAACTACCAACAAGCTACCAATAATTAAAAGATTACCTAAGGTACGAAAGAAGAGTAAACGTAGGTAAACATTATCAATCTTTTTCATTCTAGGTTAAAGTATAAAAGATTGTGGGCTAAGTATAAAGGCAAAATTTAGGAGTTACTAGGATAATAGTTCTATTACCACTTTCTAATTTCCAGAAACTAATTTCCTTTTTATTAAATCTAAACTTTACACTTTCTATCATGGGATTCTTCAGTCATTTCATTCCTTCAGAATGACAATGTTTTGAATTTTATTATTTGAGTTTGAATTGTGAATTTGTCATTTGTGAATTTGATATTGCCTGCCCCTCGAAGCCTTGGCGAAGTGGGGTTTTTTGTGTTTTGGTGCTTTATTCCTAAATTCCTAAATTCTTAGATTCCTATATTCTTAAATTTATTCATATCTCAACGCATTCAGCGCCGAAATCTTTTTAGCACGGCCAGACGGGTATAGGCCGGTTAACAACCCCACCGCTACCGATACTAATAAAATGATTATCATAAACGATGGTGGTGTTTTGAAGAGTGAAATTGTAGAGTTGCCACTAACTAATGCAGAAAACAAATTAATAAAACTACCACCTCCGGCTCCAACCAAAATCCCCACCACTCCCCCCAAAAAGCCGATTATTAATGACTCTACTAAAAATAACTTAACAATGTCGGCGTCCGTTGTACCAAGAGTTTTCATTACACCCACCTCTCTGGTTCTCTCCAGAAGCGATACGGTTAGGGTATTAAACATGCCGAATATGGCCACAACCAGCGCAATCATACCAAAGGCCCCAAGCAAAAAACGCATAATTCTAAACAATCGGTCAACCTGTAATAATGTGTCTACTATACTTTGAGTTGTAAAGCCCAACGATTCGACCCGTTCCCGAACACTGCTAAGCTCCTCATTGTTTGTTGCCAATAACTTGGCCATTGTATATTTTTTAATACCCATACTTTCAAGGTCGGCAATCGGGGCGTAAATTAAGGGTTTGGTGTCATCTTTAATTACCCCTACAATTCTGTATTCCTCACTATTACTCAAAACCCTTCCGGCAACGCCTGGAATTAAACCACCGCTAACAATATATTCCAATTTAACCGCTTTGTTAATAACTGCATTTGGTTTCAGTTTCCAAACGTTTAGAAGCGATGTTGTAACAAGTATTTCTTTACCACCCTTCCTGGCAACATTGGCTATTGCTAACTGGGCAGAAGTTGAGGCTTGTGTTTGTTCTTGTTGAGATAAGAGCAACTTTTCAAGGTCCGCTGCGTCTGTCGCACTACTGTCTTCACCAGACGAAATTAAGCTCTGTAACTCGGCTATTTCTGCCGATTCAGAAGCTGTGGTTGTTTCGCCAAGTACCTTTTTTTTATTACCGTTTTCAATTATTTCTTCTATCTGCTTTTCAAGCAACATATCTTCTGCCGTTAGTATTTCGATATTGGACTGGGGCAAGTAACCGCTCATTCTGGCTTGTGTGCCTTGCTCATCTTGAAGTGGAACATATACCGTTGGTGCTATTTCGGTAAACAGCGGTACTTCGGTTAGTAACCACTTACCATACCACGTATCGCCTTTGGCTTTAATAGCTTTTCCGCTTGTGTCTACACTCTCATATATTTGCCCCCAAACCTGATAACCATTGTATGTTTCTAAAATAGAGCCCCTAACATAGCCTAAAATTTCCGAATCAGTACGGGGTTCCTTACGAAGCGGAACATACTTAAAATCACGAATTCTAAAATTACAACGCTCGTCAACTATTTTACTGCCTTCTGTTATTTCGGGCATGTCAGTAGACTCGCCGGCAACAACGCCGTTTTCAAGTAATTTAGTTAGTTCGATTAAGTCGTTTGCTTTGCCCGTATAAGGACTATTTGCTGCTTTTGAAAAAACACTTCCCGTTTCCGGGGCAATGTGGGAGTAATCTAAAAATGAGTTGGTTACACCTAAAACTACCACATCCATTTTCGAATTATTGTAACTAAGCGAACCAGCCAAGGATATGGCCGGAGCCACATCTGCTACCCCCGAAACTGCTTTAATGGTTTTTACCGATTCCGGGGAAAGAACAAGCGCTGTTGAATTACTACTTACGTCTGTTAGTTTTAATGAATTGGGCTGTACCAAGCGCTTGGTTACAATGTCTTGCAAGCCAAAACCAAACGAAACCAAAAAGATTATTGCTCCCGAACCAACCGCAATAGCAGATATTGTTACGGCTGTTCGCGACTTTGCATATAACAAATTCTTGAGAGCCAGCTTAAATATTCTTTCCCAAGATAAGTGCCCTGGTGTAGCCTTGGTTAAAAAGCTAAACACTTTATTTTTCAATTTTACCATTAAACCCTTGGTAATAATTTTGACTATTATTACTTTTGATGCAACTACGGTTAGTACCTTTGATCGGGAAATAAGGTTTTTTACTGCGTTCAGAATGACCCTAAATACAATTGTTAAATTGCTACATTGCTTCATTGCTGAATACAGAACACCAGATCTAGAAGCTCGAATTTTGAATTTCGAATTTTGAATAAATTTAGAGTTAATAAATTTATCTATTGTTCTATTGCTACATTGCTTCATTGTTCTAAAGGCATAAAACAATATTTTGTTGTTACTTTGCCTTATCGCTAACGCTTTTAATTTTGACAATGAAACACTGAAACAATGTAACCATTTACTTTCTGTGTTTTTTTTATTTCCTTTTTTCATTCTATTTTTTTTGCTTTACTTCTTTCTCTAATTTCTATTATCTATTTTCTTAACTAATTTCCATTTTTCCAGAAACCATTTTCTTTTTTTTATCCTATCTCTTAACTCCTAAATCCTAACTCTTAGTTTTAATTTTTTATTTGTTTTCCTAACTCATATTTTTTAATCTTACATTCCCAAATTCCTAAATTCCTAAATTCGTATATTCTTAATTTACCTTGTCGTGCTCATCAAATATTATTTCGCCGTCTTTCATTGCCACTCGCCGGGTTGCAATTGGCAAAAAACTCATGTCGTGTGTAACCATTAAAATCATTCTTCTTTTTTCCCGATTTAACTTGGCCAGTAGACTAATAATGTCACTGCTGGCTTGAGTGTCTAGGTTGCCTGTTGGTTCGTCGGCAATAATCATCCAAGGGTCTGTAGACAGTGCCCTGGCTAAAGCAACCCGTTGCTGTTGACCACCCGAAAGCTCAAGGGGTGAATGATAGGCGTAATTGGCCAGTTCAATTTCTTCCAATACCGCCATTGCTTTTTTTTGGGCCGCCAGTTCACGTAGCCCCGATAAATATAATGGGTAGGCCACGTTTTCAATTACATTAAGCGATTTGATCCAATTTGACTGCTGAAAAACCATGCCAATTTTTTCCCGGCGCCAGTTGGTTCTTTCGTCGTTATTCATTTTGTACAAGTCGGAATCACGCAAATATACCCGACCTTGAGTTGGTTGTTCTAGCCCCAACACTGTATGCAAAAATGTAGACTTACCACAACCTGAAGGGCCGTACAGAATAACAAATTCACCCGAATATAAGTTTAGGCTAATCCCTTTTAAAACAGAAATATGACGGTTGCCAACCAAAAACGACTTATGCAGTTTTTCTGTTTTAAGCACAATATGATTTGACCTACCCCGCTTTGGTGGTAGCTTAGACTCTATCGCCGAGATATCTATACTTACTTCTGGCGCTGTTTTAGATTTAGACATGTTCTTAATTAAAAATTAGAAATTCATTAATATATGTTAATTTATTTTTTAGATTGCAGCTATTTGTATTAGAAATTGGTTTCTGGAAAATAGAAATTGGTAATAGAAATTGGAAACTTGAAAGTAGAAAATCATAACAGAATTGTGTTTTCTTTTTTAAGTTTTCCATAACTACTTTATATTTTCTACATACCAACTTCTAGCTTCGCTGTTCATGAAAGTTTTTCCACTTGTTTTTCAAACTGGTAATCTGCTTACTACAGACATCGTATTTGCTTAATACCTTTTCACAAAGATCTACATTCACAAATTTTGAATAAACATCAATACAAACAGACAGATGGTTGATCATTTCATTACATTCACCTAATGTATCGTTTAAATAACGTTTCCAGTTCGCCTTCTGATACCTTTTTGCAAAACCTTCAGCTAATAAAGCTGGGGGCGCTTTGCAACATCTTCTCATTTGATCTGCTAAATCATACTTCTCCTCTTTTGGCAGTTTTGGAATAATTTCTTTTAATACAACAAGCATTGCTTCGTATAATTTTTGATAAACTACTAGATCTCGATAACTTTTTATTGTTTTTGTTCCTTGCCTGTTCTCCTGTATCATTTATTTCTTTTTTCTCCAATTTCTATTATCTATTTTCTTAACTAATTTCCATTTTTCTAGAAACTATTTTCTATTTTCTTCTATATTTTTCTTTTTTACTTCTTTTTTCTCCAATTTCTATTATCTATTTTCTTAACTAATTTCCATTTTTCTA
>CAYPVH010000005.1:17095-43522 GCA_964414145.1 uncultured Gammaproteobacteria bacterium | reverse complement strand
GAAACTATTTTCTATTTTCTAAAGCTTCAAAAACCCAAACACATCTTCTAGGTTCTTTAAGATTATGTCAAAGGCGGCCTGCTGTGCTGTTGGCGTTACTACTACTGTGTCTTTAGATTCGCTCTTGTTGTTTGAACTGTCAATTGAAACAATCTTAAGATGGTAAGAACTGGTTGGCTCTAAGTCTCGCATAACCATAACGTGTTTGGTGGAATAGCTTTCTTCTTTTTCAGTAGATTGCGGGTATTCATTCCCAGTTCCCTGCCCCCATAAAATTTGGCCAAGCGCCGGTTCATCTGTTTCCCAACTAATGATTATTTGGCTTTTTGCTTCACTGCCTACCCCGGTGATTGGGGTTTCGATAATTACATTTTTAATTACTGGCGCCCTGGTATCGGCACCGGTTAAGTAACGTACCGGTTCACCAATGGCCTCGTTACCATACTCATCCCGACCCCGAATGGTAAAGACATACAAGGAGCCATCGTCCAGTCCCGAAATATATTCAATATGTTTGGTTTCCATTTTACCCGAATAGGCAGTTAAAACTTTGCCTTTGGGAATAGCTGGCACTTCCCCTAACTCACTTGGAGTTAAGGCTTGCAGTTTCTTTAAATCTACCCCTTCCTTCCCACCCGAGAGGGTTGTAAGTAAATTTTTAATTTTTGATTTTGAATTCTTTATCTGCTCCATATCCGGCTCCAGTGCCTGGTATTGAACTTCTCCGGTTGTAGCAATATTAGTAGCCCAGGCCATCACAATGGTAGTGCCTGAGGAAGACTGGTCGGTATTAAAAACAGTAGCGGTAACTTTAGGAAAGGTAACGGTTTTAAAGGTATAGTCGTCACTCGCTATCTCGTCCCCATCAACTGTTGTCCCTTTAACACTAAAGTGGTATGTGGTTGAGTGGTCAAGGTTAGAAAGCCTGGCGGAATGTGAACTTTCACTGGCTGAGGTATTAACATTTAGAATACTACCATAAGCGGTAGTTTTACCGTAATGAATGGTAGCAGTTGAAAGACTGTTGGTGCTCCAAGAAACAACAGCCGAATTTAATGATAAGTCTGAAGTAGATACACCGGAAATAGATGGCGAGGTTAAAGTAGTAAATGAGTAATCAGTAGTATACGCCTCTCCCCGCTCATACCCTACTAAGCTGGAGTCGTCTAGTGACTGGGTTCGGTAATGATACTCAGTTCCCGGGGAAAGACCGGTAACTTTAATGGAATGGCTGGCGCTTGCTGATGCTTCTGAAGAGACACTACCATAACTTATGTCTTTACCATATTCAACACTACCGAATGCCGACCGAGAAGTTAGCCAGGTAATGGTGGCAGTAGTTGAGCCGGCGGTTACCGAAGGAATACCACCGGCTGACGGCGGACTACTGTACTTGCCTTGAGGGGAACTGTTAACTACATTTGAGGCAATACTACTACTACCGGCGTTATCTATGGCTACTGTTTTGTAGTAGTAGGTAGTACTTTGAGTTAAATCAGCGTCGGTATAGGCGGTACTTGTAGTTTCACCGACCTTGGAATATGTCTCCCCATCTAGGGACCGGTAAACCTCGTATTTACTTGGAGTACCACCGCTAGCTGGAGCGGTCCAGGCTAGAGTGAGTCGCCATATATCGTTATCACGGTCTGAAACATCTGAAACAGTTAGTTTTTGAGGAGCACCCGGGGCAGTAGTTGAGGCATAAAAGTCTACACTAGCGTAAGCTTCAAAGTTACGGTTACCGTGACCGGTTGAAACATTAATATTGTTGTCTTCGGCTACAATGTAGAAAGTGTTTTTACCCTGCTGAGTAGCTAGGGCTAAATTAGTTAAAGCTTTGTTTACCGTTTGGCTACTGGTGGTTTCGGTCATGGTGGTACTGCTTGGAGTACAGTTAACACAGTAGTAGTATTTGGCAATTTCACCCGAATAGTTACTAGGCTTTTCCCAACTTACGCTAAAGACGTTGGAATCGCTTGGCGTAGCCGCGTTTGACGCGGGGGTCATTGCCACATTAGTTGGAGCGCTTGGAGCTGATTGGTTGTAGTAGAAAGTACCTACCTGAACATCGTTACTGGTACTTCCACTGTAGTTACCGGCGTTGTCTTTGGTGCGAACATAAAAGAAGTTTTGCCCTTCTTGGTAGGCTTCAATGCCGGTTACAGTGGTAGCTGTTGTATACTGCCAGTCACTAAGTGTACCTGAACTGGTTCCGGTTTTGTACTCGTAACCGGCAACACCGGAGGGGCCATTATCTACAGCAGAGGGCCAGTAGAAAGTGAAAGAGTTGTTGGCAGTGTAACCAACAGTAGTTGTTGCTACAGAGCTTGGAGCGTAAGGAATTGAGCCGTCATATTTGTAGATGAAGGCAGTTACCGGGTCGGCAGTATTACCACTATTGTCTTTGGTTTGAACTCTTAAGTACCAGGTACCATTAGATAAAGAACAACCGGAAGGTGAACTACCCACAATGTATTCCCTGCTTTCAGCACTGGCCAGTTTGTAGCAAGAGTCACCGGTATTAGCACTGGGGGTAGCATTTTGGTCATCGGTTAGTAATACATGATACCCAGAAACACCGGAGGAGGACTGGCCAAGAGCGGCGTCGTCTACTGCCTCGTCCCAGGTAAACTTGGGGGAAGAATAGTTGTACCATTCACTTGATGTTAATGTAGCCGAACTGCTGGCAGAATTTATGTACCCCAAAGCTGTAGCTTGTGGGTTGATAGGAGCTGTGGTGTCTTCAACATAACTGAGAGACAAGCCCCTAATTACAGGTGATTCATTCAACCCTTCGTTTGCGGTTAACTCGGCTTTCCATTGAAAGTATCGGCGAGGGTCGGAGGCAATTACTCCACCTGTAACTTGTTGCCAATTAGACCAATCTGTATTATCTGGACTTGTTCGTGAATAGTAGGAAATTGTTCCATTGTTTAATTGTTCCATTGTTGACCAAGGGGTACTACCCCATTGGCCATTGGCTGACAAATCTATCACAGGACTGGTGTAGGTATGGGCGCCGTCACTGTACCTGTCGTCACTTTCATTTCCAGAAGAGTATGTTGATAAACCCTGGTAGTAGATATCAGCGACTTCTCCAGCAGTAAGGGCAGAGTCATAGATACGGAGGTCGGAGATAATCGAGTTGCTTTGATTCAGATTGTTTCTGCCTTCACCTATATACAATCTTGTTGTATTAAATGCCGTTGGCGTTAGCCAAGTCCCAGAAATAACCGGAGAATAAGAAGTGTTATTTAAATATGCATTTACAATACCATCAGAATTCCAAACCAATACAACATTTTGCCATGTATTTGTCACTATTTCAGGGTTAGCAACACTTGCAGTTGAACAGCCGTTAGCAATATCTCCGCAAACTCTAAAGTATAGCTTGTTATCTGAACTTTTATACATCTGAATTCGTCTGTAATTAGCATCACCTGGAGAATCAACAAAAATATGGGTGGTGTTATTATTTATTGAAAAATTTGGCTTAAACCATAAACTAATAGTTCCAGCTGATGGAGAAACATTGTTTGTTGGAGAGTAATACATATGAC
This sequence comes from uncultured Gammaproteobacteria bacterium, assembly GCA_964414145.1. Taxonomy (GTDB): domain Bacteria; phylum Patescibacteriota; class Microgenomatia; order UBA1406; family UBA1406; genus UBA1406. The sequence continues at coordinate 39,962 of CAYPVH010000005.1, read as the reverse complement.
TCACTGTTCTATCACTAGTACTCTCATGCTCACTACCACTCCAGGAATAACCTGTTCCTAAAGAGCCGTCGGCATAAGTAGTTGCATACTCCTTCTGCTCTGCTTGAACACCATCTATGTAAATTGTTTTGCCAGGCTGAACTTGAACACCAAAGTAATGGGTGTTGGCAGGAATGGTATCTGTAGTGTGGCTCAATCGCCACCAACCGCCACCCATATCAGTGTAACTTGTGGTGAGAGAAGCCGAATCACTGGCCAACTTAGCTACACTTTCACCCACCACGCCGCCAACATTAGCTGTAGTGCCGTCATACACATATGCACTTAAAGTATATTTAGCGTTACTGGCAAGCGTGACGCTTGTGGTATATTCATCTGGTTTGTCATAGCCAATTAACTTTACACTTTTACTGCCAAATTTGTAGTAAGGGGCAGTTGTGTTTTCGGTTGGGGTAGAAGCGACATAAGATGTATAGGTGGCATCATACCAATCACCATAACTATTACTACCAAAATATATAATACTTCGTAAGCTACTGAAAGAAACAACTCCAGTCTGACTGGCAACTTCAACTCCGTCTACTTTCAAATAGAGAGTTCCATTTGCCTTGTATCCAATCTCAAAATTATATGTAGTATTGGCATTTAAAACAGGGTTATTCCAAAGTGCATCAACTGCTGTACCATTAAAAATACCTCTTAGTCTTAGATTGTCGCTAGTCTCATAAAGAAGGATTTGATTAGACGAACTGGTACCAATTCTGGCAACATAGACACCTGTTGATCCAAAACTCTCTACAGTTGACCAGCTATGCCGTGGAGTTACTTTAAACTTGATAACTCCTTTATCTAAACTTAACCCGCTAACTGGTTGAGATAATATATCTGCCCCATCTACCCTTAAGCCGGTGGTTTCGGTTGAGTTGGTTTGAGAAGCAGGGGTGACAGTGAGGGAAACATCAGAAAGCTGGAACACATATATATCATCGGCATTAAAAACCCCAGACGCACCATAAAACGGTTTTGTCGCATTAGCACCTGATGATTTAAATACCTTTTTTTGTAACACATATGTACTACCGGAAACCGTTAATCGGTTGTTATTAATGCCATCCTGGGCAGTAAAATCTCCATATCCCCATGTTGCTCCTCCGCCCTTCCCCCACAAACCCGACGAAACAAATTTACCCGAAGAGAAACTTATATTTTGATACACTCCTTCGCTTGTAGCCCATCCATCATTCCCTTGCAAAGCGTAGTTTCCGGAATAAATATCGGAAGGAACGTCTTCTCTTTCTAGATCACCTGAACTAATCCAGCTTCCAAGTTGCGACCAACCAGAAGGTAGATATGGGTCAGTCGCTAAACCTTCCATACTTGGATTATCAACTTTATTCTCCAACAACTCCACCTGATGCCAGTAAACAGTACCAGAATTTTCTGTATTTATTAGCCTTACTTCTATACTAGTTGTGTCTGTGTCTACCCAGTCGTAACTATCATCTGGATCATTGGGGTTATAGCGGGCAACTGTTGGCAGTTCGAAAGTGAAAAGTAATACATCCGGGTCTGTTCGGGTACTTGTTGCTGTACCTGTAAGCTGAGTTATTTCGTGGTTATTGGTTGCGTCCCAAATTTGTACTTTAGGAATACTTGTAACTTCATCTGAGTTGGCTATAGCTCGAACAACATAGTTCTGACCGGCTGTTAGGTTTGAAAGTACTCTTTTAACTCCTTCACCTGCCGCGTCTGAAGTAACCTTTATACCACCTGCGAATATTTTTTCACTTGTTAACTGTTTACTTGCGGTTGTTGGGGTACTTTGATTCTGCCAGTTAGTTGTAATCCATGATCCATTAGTAACAGTTGCATCTCTTGCTGCTGTGCCTTCTGCATTATCTATTGTTGTACCACTTCCTTCACTCATATTCCATTGAGCAACTGTACTGGCATCAACTTCGGGTGGTAAATTTGAAGGCATAAAGGTATTTGTATAACGAATTGAATTAGAAACGCGTGTCCAACCGGCTCCGCCATCCATTCCATAACTTGCTACTTGGTGACCGATATGTAAGTTGTAACTACTGTCATCTGTAATATCCCCAACACAAGCTTGTTGGTTCGCATAAGTAGCTTCTACTCCATTGATAAATATTCTGGGAGCGGCTTTAGTAGTGCCATTAAAAGTATAAGCTACATGAGTCCACTCCCCCCAATTTGGCAATACAGTTGTTGTTGTTGCTACTGCCTCTTGTGTTGAACATTTTATTCTCGCCATCATTGTTCTTGTACTATAGCGATAATCAAAACTCCAGCCAGCTGCAGTAAGATAGTTGTTGCCCTTAGTAGTTATGTAATTAACATTGTATGGACCATTTGAATCTGGTCTTATCCAGGCTTCAACCGTCATTTGCCCGTTTGTTAGATTATCTAGTCCGGCATCTGACCCGGCATTAATTACTGTGCTGCCGCTTCGGTTTATTTCAATATTATTTGCGTTACCGTAGTGTCCGTTCATAAAAAAACCACCAGTTTCATCTGTTGAGCTATATAAAACATTAGAACCATGCGGATGGCTCCAGGCTTGGCCGGTAACTGTTCCCGAACCTAGCGAGCCGCCTGTTGCGTCGGTAGGTAAGGCAAAAACAACGTCCCAACTGCCTGTTACCAAAGTTGGGTCTTTACCGGCGCCGGCAAAATAAATCTGTTCTATTTCATCACCATTACCCACGTTAATACCGGTATCATCCGCGTTACCTTCAATGTCATCTGGATTGGAATAGAGAACGCGACGATAAATAGTAAAACCTTCTATTATTCCATTAGCAGAGTAGTTATCATTCCAATAATTACCAATATAAAGGATTGTCGGGTCTTCTATTGCCGGTACCGACGTTAAAGAAAAGGTATGGGAATTATTAATTGAAATACTGCCATAGTTAGTTCCATCAATCTTACTGTCCCAATCCCAACGAACCACAACGTGATAGGTTATACCAGCTTCAACAGTAATAGTTGCGCTTGTTACAGAACTATTATTCATCTTAAATCTAAAATAGTTACTATCATAGCTGTAGTAAAAGTTTGTTGTATCTGCAAAGGCAAGAAGATAGGCATTGCCTGTTCGTGTACCCGAAGAGCTTTCTGGAGTCCAAAAAAACGACACAGAACCTTGATTCATGTCTGTATTTGCAAAGAAATTACTAGCTACTTGGTTACCAGTTGATGCATACAAGTGATCAGCTCCGCCTGAACCATCAAGCTTCCCCTGTACCATCACCCCTTGAGCAAAAGGGCCGGCGGAATTGCGCTTGCCAACATTTGGGGTGAACGTGGCACTTGCTGTTGCGTAGTTAAAATAGTTTAAGCCCCAGTTTAATGTGGCACTACTGGCATTTTCAAAGCTTGGGTTGGTTATTAAGTTGGTAGTGCCTTCTTCAATAAAAATGCCGGAATGCCCTGCATAGCTCTGCGTTCCAAGATATCCGGTATCAACTGATGACGAGTCTACTCCTACAAGTCCACCGACATACTTTGCTCCGGTTATAGTACCGTGATTACCGTTACCGCTAGCGTCTAAGGTTAACCCTGCTGAGCGGGGGTCATCCCCGTTTTCATCAAAGTGGAATAGTAACTGTATGTCACTACTTGGTAAAGTTGGAGTAGGATTACCTTCATTATATAAAACTGATACTTCTTCGGCTGATAACTCATGATCATAAACAACTAATTCATCTATTAATCCGTTAAAATAGGATGAAGGACCACCTATATAACCAGAAGCACCTGGTTCATAGTAATTACCAGTATTAGTAGTCACATATCCAGTACCATTTTCTCCATTTACATATATTCGCCAATCAGTTAAGCTATCTGGGCTTGCTACAACAAATACAATATGCCACCACTGATTCAAATCACTCGTTGAAAAGGTTTTGCTCCCATAAATATATTTATCTGGACCTGAATACAACAAAAGCTTTTGATCTGTAAAAATAAATCTTGGATAAGATGTATGCGTGAGACTTAATAATGTACCTCTAGGAATACTTTTTGGATTTAGCCATAACGATACTGAATATGGTGTTGTTATGGTAGGTAGAGTTGGTAGATTAACATAATCATCCTTTCCATCAAAACTTAATGCACTTTTGCCCCCACTATACCTGATTGCCCCAGTTTCTGTGGTTGGCGTTTCGCCCCCTGAACATGTAGTTGAGCCATTGAATGAACATGCTAAAGTTGCACTTGCAGTTGAACCATCTGAACGGGTTATATTGTAACCATTATCATTTAGATGATCTGCTGTTTCTGCATTTTCATTACCATAATATAGCTCGTAGTTACTACTGGTACCGCCACTCGCCCATAAGGTATCTTGCCTTGGGAATGTGATAATTGTTGCAGTACTGTCGCTACAATCGGTGGCACCACTGGCTATAGTGTATGACCTGGGCAGTTCTTGACGAATGTTGGCCGATTCGGTAGCAATATAGGCAATGCGTAAGTCATCACAATCTGCCTGTAATTTACCCTCATCATACAGTTCTTTGGTGTTTACCGTTATTTGAGCACTACCGGTGGCAACATTTAAATCTGTACTGGTATTATTGTTTTTTAACGTTACTGCTTTTTTATATAAATAACCACCATTCCACCAACTACTGCTAGTTGCCATTCGCACCTCACTTGAAAGTACACTAACTTCACCACTACCATCGGCATAACCATCTGCATTAAACGCCACGTCTGTGGGCATTGAGGTAGTTGTTTCGGTTAGGGCGTGAACAAAGCGAATCACTCCACTAATAGAAAAGTATATTCCAAAAACAAACCCTGCTGTTAAAAGTATAATGCCAAAAAACTGAGTGTAGTTTTTGGAATATTGGGGACGGGAGCGATTCTTTAGGAATTTAAGAATATAGGAATTTGGGAATTTAGGGGTTTTGAACTTGTGAAAGAGGTTCTTCACTTTGTTCAGAATGACAGAAAACACAGATACGAATTTACGAATTTGGGAATTTACGAATTTGGGAATAGATTTTAGGAATTTATGAGTTTGGGAATTTGGGAATTTAGGGGTTTTAAACCTACGAAGGAGATTCTTCACCGCCAGCCGGCGGTTCAGAATGACAGAAAATATAGATACGAATTTACGAATAAAAGAGTTTAGGATTTTAGTCTTAAGAGTGAAATGTTGCTTTGGTCTATTTTTAATACGTTTCTTTTTCATATAAAGGTTCTTGTTTTTGTAATAAGCAGGTTTAAAAGTTTGTGAACCGAGACTATTTTCTTTTCAACTTCTTCATACCTCAATTGAGTGATATATTTTAGATCTCTAGAAATTAACAATTGATTTTCCAATTCTGTTACCGACCCCAATGACAAATAATAAAACTGCAATTTTTCCTTATACGATTTTCGTGAAAAGCCCTCGGCAATGTTACTAGTAACAGAAATTGCTGCTCTTTTTATTTGATCTATTAATGAAAATTTTTCTTCTCTTGGGTAATTTTTTGTTTCTTTGTAAAGTGCCAGAACTAAAGCATGGCCCTCTTGCCATACTAATAAGTCCTTGAATGACTTTATCTTTTTATTATTATTTGTTTTACTTGTATTTTCTTTCACGTTATTTTTATTAACATCCTTAAATTCCTATATTCTTAAATTCTTATATTCTTATTTTTCCCCCTTTGCCCTTTTTGGCTACACAACATTACAGATAATTATGGCTCTATATTCATTCTGATATATTTTGATTTATTTGTCAAATACTATTTTTGCAATATTTTAAAGCCTTACATAGCCGTAAATTATTGTATTTTTTTAACCCGTTAATAACGAACGTTTGGGTTAAATAATGGGTGCCTGGGAAAATTAATTTATGCAATTAATATACTTTGTTACCATTTGTTATGGTATTTGAAAAGAGTAATTGAAGACTGTACGTTGTTTAATTACTACTATGTTATGGTTTGCAATATTGTGAATGGTTAGGAATTTAGCAGAACTATAGGGAGTACTAAGAATTTAGGAATATAAGCATAAATTCCAATAACCAAACTCCAAGTATTCCAAACCTTCCGAATCGGAGGGCAAACAAATTCCAATATTCAAATAACAAATAAGAACAGGAATATATGAATAAATCCGTAATTCGTAATAGAATAATTATCAAGATGTCATGTTGATCCGCCAGTCGACGGAGAAACATCCCACAGGTTTCTTACTATACACCATAATATGATAATACTTTTATAATTCTTCACCCGCTGTTAGAGGCGGAACTAATTTATTAATTATTTTAACATCTGGTATTTAACCAATAAATCATATACAATACTTTTTCATACGTTATTATTAGTTAACTTTATAAAGCAATGGAACAAACTTTGGTTTTAATTAAATTTGATGGTATTGCACGAGGTATATTAGGTGAAATTACCAGTCGATTTGAAAAGGTAGGCTTAAAAATTGTTGCTGCAAAATTTACTAACGTTACAAAAGAGTTGGCTGATAAACACTACCCAATTACTCGTGAGTCTTTTTTAATTGGTATGGGTGAAAAAACTTTAGAAAATTATTCCAAAGTTAATGTTAACCCGATTGAAAAACTAGGTACTGACAGCCCACTTGAAATTGGCAAAATGATAAGAAATTGGCTAATCGACTACATTCAAGAAGGTCCAGTAATGGCTTATGTTTTGGAAGGTCCTCATGCTGTTGAATTGGTACGCAAGCTTTGTGGTCACACCCTACCTTTAATGGCAGCGCCAGGAACAATTAGAGGTGATTACGCATATGACTCGTCTTACTTGGCTAATACAGCTAAACGTGCCATTAAAAATATGATGCACGCCTCGGGTACCGTTGAAGAAGCAAAGTACGAAATTCCACTTTGGTTTAGTCAAGACGAAATTGTAAAGTACGAAAAGCCCGAAGAAAAAGTAATGAAGTAATTTAGAATAGTAATTTAGTATTTGTGTACTATAGTACTTTAGAATACAAGGCAAAATTACTGTATTATGTTAGTAATGAGTAGTATTAAAAGCTTTACAGATTTAAAGGTATGGAAAAAAAGCCATACACTTGCAATTCATATCTATAAAGAAACCAGTAAACTACCAAAAAGTGAAGAATTTGGTATCAAACAACAAATTCGTCGTTCAGCCGTGTCTGTTACTTCCAATATTGCTGAAGGTTTTGGAAGATACGGTCTTCAAGAAAAAATACAATTTTACTACATGGCAAATGGATCTTTGTGCGAATTACATAATCAGCTACTACTATCTAAAGATGTAGGTTTAATAAAAAGTGAAGTTATTAATAAATACATGGAAGAAATAAACATAATTAGCAAAATGCTTTATGCTTTAATTAATACTACAAGAAATAATAAAATAAAATTCCAACAGAAAATTAAATAACTAAAGTTCTAGAGTACGAGAGTACTAGAGTACTATCTCGAGTGTTTCATACGGCGAGATGATTGCAAAGTTAAATTTGTTCTCTTTGAATAATTTAGCAGCAAGTTGTGTTACCTGGTCTTTAGTTACTCTTTCAATATTCTTTATTACTTCTTCCGGAGTTTTGGTTTCGTTTTCCATTAACTGCCGTTTACCAAAAAATGAAGCCGTGCTATAGGTGTCTTCCAAAGACAAAATTAACCTACCCTTGATCATCTCTTTAGCTTTTGTTAATTCTTCTTCACTAAATTTTCCGCTTGATATTTTTTGGTGTTCGTTAAGTGTTACCGATACTGCCTCTAAAATCTTTTCCTTTACAATTGGCACCCCGGCACGAGTATAAACATAACCGGTTTCGGCAAATGTTTCGGCTCCGGATTGAATATAGTAGCACAAGCCTCGCTTTTCCCTAACTTCCTGGAATAATCGAGAAGACATACCACCCCCTAAAATTGTTGTAAGCAAAGACAGAGCATATCTCTCTTCACTGGTTCTTTCTATTCCCCTGTAACCCAAAACCAAATGAGCCTGTTCTGTTTTTTTAGAGTGAATTAAAACACTAGGTTTATTTTGCTCGGTCGTGTATTTTTCAAACTCTAAACTTTCAGCTATTTTCCAGGCTCCAAATTTTTCTGCTGCTATATTCAGGTATTCACTAATATCAACTTTTTTTTTGCCAATACCTGCCAAGCCGCCGGCTACTATTAATACAGCATTGTTGGGATGATAAAAAGAGGCACGATAATCGCTAAATGTTTTTTTGTTAAAACCTAAAACAGTTGTTTTTTTTCCCGTAGTTGAATATCCAAGTGGGTTATTTTTGTAAAGCAAATCTTCAAATAAATCCCAAACTTTGTAATGAGGCATGTCTTCGTACATATTTATTTCTTCAACAATAACCCCTTTTTCTTTTTCAATTTCAGCCTCTTGTAAAGATGGCTGCAAAACCACATCACTTAAAATGTCTAACGACTTTTCGTAGTGTTTCTTGGTGGCTTTAATATAGTAGCCAGTATAGTCTTTGCCGGTAAAGGCGTTGTGCGAACTTCCCATAGCGTCAAGCGTGGTAGCAATCACTTCTGCTGTTTTGTATTTCTTACCGCCCTTAAAAACCATATGCTCAAAAAAATGGGCAATGCCGTTATTCTTTTGTGTTTCATAACGAGAACCAGCACCAACCAAAAGGAGTGAAGTTATTGAAGGAAAAGCTTCGGTATCAATAAAAATTACTTTAAGCTTGTTAGGGAGTGTATGTTTTTCAATTTTCATATGTAGTATTGTAGCAAATAAGCTATTAGTCAGTATCCAATATTCATTATCCAATAGACAGAATCTAGTACTATGGTACAACAGTACTTTTGTATTTTTGTAAATGAGATCCTTCGGTCGTCCTCCTAAGACGGACTCACTCAGGATGACACAGTTAAATTGCTAAATTGTTAAATTGATACATTGTTAATAAATTACAAGATCCAAAAAACAATTTCCAAACAAATAACAAAAAACAAATTTCAAACATAAAAGCCCAGAAATACAATATTTTTTATGTCATTCTGAACATAGTGAAGAATCCCATGGGATGTTTCATCGCCATAATTGGCGATTCAACATGACAGGTATTCCTTTGATGCTTGTGGTTTGTTTGCCCTCCGATTCGGAGGGTTTGATGTTTGTGAATTTGTCATTAGTGAATTTAGTATTGCTTCGGATTTCGATATTCGGATTTCGTATTTATTTGGTAAATTGGTCCGCCAGCCGGCGGATTGATAATTGGTAATTATGCTCATTCCTATATTCATAGGAACAAACTAGGCTCTACAACAAATATTTCTGCACTTGCTTTAGCAGGCAATGAACATTACTGATAACATCCGGAAAAATAACAATGTTGTTTTGTAAAGCCTATGTTTAAAATGGGTAAGAATAGAATAAGATATTGGCGTTAGGAGTTAAACAAGAGTCCCAATAAATCCCGACAACAAGCTATAAACCCGTCCTTTTACTTCTCTACTATCTAGGGCTTGTTGAACTTCTTCGTGACTGGTTTTATTTGTGCCGTTTACGCTAATAACATTGGTAATTAAAGAAATGCCAACGGTTTCCATACCTAAGTTGGCGGCGGTTATAACTTCGGGAACAGTAGACATGCCAACTGCGTCTACTCCAAGCGTTCGTAGTGCTTGGCTATCGGCACTTGACTCGTAGGTTGGTCCGGTGAGCGCAGCATAAATTCCGCTATGAACAAAGCTTTCAATCCCCTCGACTTTGGCAATACTCAATAATTTCCTTCGATACTTGTTGTTATAAATTTCACTTTGAGACTGAAAACGTTGTGGCTTATTTATATCAATTTGGGGGCCCATAAGCACGTTTGGGAAAAACAGATCCAGGTGCGACTTTATAATCATCAAATCACCAGCGTTATACTTTGAATTTAAGCCGCCGGCGGCGTTGGTGGCAATATAAAGCGAAACACCAAGCGCTGCCGTAACATAGACCGGTAACACCACTTCTTTTAGTGCCGAAACTAAGCTTGGTTCCCCTCCCAGTTCATAGAAATGCTTACGGCCAGATAATATTACGACCGGTATTTTGTTTACATAGGTAAAAATCATTTGGCCTTCATGCCCTTCAACACCTGTTTCTATAAATTGTGGTAGCTTGGTGTAAGGTATTCTTTTTACCACCTCTAACTTTTTTACAAAGCTGGAAAAGCCGCCCGAACCCAAGGTTAAAGCAACGCGCGGTTTAAAATTGTTACCTAAATTACCCTTTATATATTTACTAATATTCTCAACTCTTGTCTTATAAATTAAAGGATCAAAACCGTTATTCATAATTATTGCTTTAAAATAAAGTTTAGTACCTTGCCCTTTACATATACTTTCTTATATTCTTTTCCGGTTAAGTATTTATTTACCTTTTGGTCTTCTAAGGCTTTGTTTACTACCGTTTCTTCTGTGTCTATTTTAGTGTTAACAGTAATTATACCTCTTAATTTACCATTAATCTGAACCGGTAAGTTAACCACTTCGTTAATCAACTTATTCTTGTCAGCTACTGGCCAAGATGACAGATGGATAGAACCTTCCTTTTTAAATACCGCCTTCCATAGCTCTTCTGCCAAAAAAGGGGCAAAAGGAGCCAAAAGTTTTAAAAAGATAATGGCGTTTTCTGGTTTTAATGTTTGATTAGTTTTGCCTTTTGTAGCTGTCTCCCATTCATTTAAGAATTCCATTAAAGCAGCTATGGCTGTATTATATTTTACGTTCGTTATATCACTACTTACTTTTTTGATTGTCTTGTGTAGCTTGGCAACTAGCTTCTCGCTTTCTTTATCAGTACTAGTAGCTATATTAGCAGTTGTTGTGTATAACTGATAGGTTCGCCTTAAAAACCTAAATGATCCCCGAAGCGCCCTGGTAGACCAAGCTATTTCAATGTTAAAGGGTGCCATAAACATCTCGTATACCCGTAGTGTATCGGCTCCATATTCTTTAACCACCACGTCTGGATTAATTACATTGCCCAACGATTTACTCATTTTTCGGTTGTCTTCAGCGAGTACCATACCTACATTTCTTAAGCGCTTAAATGGCTCTCTAAAGCCTAATAAGCCCAAGTCATTAAGTGCGTGTGTCCAGAAACGGGAGTAAAGTAGGTGTAACACTGCGTGCTCTGCCCCACCCAAATACCAGTCAACCGGAAGCCAACCTTCGCTAAAGCTACGGTTGGCAAGCCATTCTTTCATAGATGCGTCTAGTTTGGAATTCCGAACCTCTGACAGAATTGAACTGCCAAAGATTGAATTATCTAAATCTTCCGTATTCGAGTTTGGATCATTATCTGTTTCTATTTCGGATTTCGGATTTCGGATTTCGGATTTACCGTTTTCCCACGGAAAACGGAGGAAGTACCAGCACGAACCGGCCCAGTTGGGCATTGTGTCTGTTTCGCGAATAGCTTTACCGTTACAGTGAGGGCAAGTGGTATATTTCCAGTTATCTTCTTTTGAGAGTGGTGACTGACCTGTTTTTGTAGGCTCATAATTATTTAAATAAGGTAATTCTAAGGGTAGTTGATTGCTTTCTATTGGGAACCACCCCGCCAGGTTATTTAATATACTCTGATTTAGTTTAGTTATATTTTGATACGCATTACCAAACTCTTTACCTTCCTTTAAACTAAACCACGATAAATTACTATCGGCACATTTTTGGCAAAATATCATAGGGATTGGTTCGCCCCAGTACCTTTGCCGAGAGAAAATCCAGTCTCTTAAATGATAGTTGGTTTGCCAAGTGGCAATTCCATTTTCTACAATTTTCTTCGCCATTCTTTTTTTACCTTCACCCCAAGCACTCAAACCATCAAATTCACCAGAGTTAACCAGAGTGCCTTCGCCCTCAAAACTGATCAGCTTTTTTTCAACACGTTTGTTAATTTCTTTATCTATATATTTAACTACCTGAATAATTTCCAGTTTGTGTTTTTTGGCAAAGGCAAAATCCCGCTCGTCATGAGCCGGTACCCCCATTACTGCTCCGGTACCAACATTGCTTAACACATAGTCGGCTACCCAAATTGGTACTTTTTTTTGGTTGACCGGATTAATAGCAAAAAGACCGGTAAAAATTCCACTCTTTTGCTTTTCTTCTTTAAGGCGTTGCTCGTCTGTTTTTGAAAGAGCTTGCCTAATATATTTATCGACTAAATGAAACTTCTGTTTTAAGTTTTCTTGCTTTTCATTCTTTGGTAATTTTTGAATATATTCTTTAAACCGATCAACTAATTTGTGCTCAGGTGCAATTACCAAAAAAGTGGTGCCATATACTGTTTCCCAAAACTTGGTCCACACCGGAATTTGAATTTCTGAATTCTCCAAATTAAAATTTATTTGCAAACCCTTATCTTTACCAATCCAGTTTTTTTGCATTTCCAAAATACCGGCTGGCCATTCCAAACCATCAAGCCCTTTAAGTAAACCATTTGCATAGGTAGTAATTCTAAAAATCCACTGAGGTAGATTTTTGCGAACAATCACATTACCGCACCGCTCATGGGTGCCGTTTGGTAAAACTTCCTCTTCGGCTAAACCGGTTTTACAAAATTCACAATAATATACCGGCGTGTCTTTTTTGTACAAGAGACCCATTTTAAAAAATTGAATAAATAGCCATTGAGTCCATTTATAATAGTCTGGATCTGTGGTGGTAAATTCCTTTTCCCAGTCATAAGACAAACCCAACATTTGCATCTGCTTTTTAAATGTTTGTATGTTTTTGGGGACCATATCCATTGGGTTTTTCTTGGCTTTAATAGCGGCGTTTTCGGCGGGTAAACCAAAAGCATCCCACCCCATCGGGTGTAAAACCGAATAACCCTTCATTCTGTAGAACCTAGCCAGAACGTCGGTTCCGGTGTAAATACGAACATGACCAACGTGTAACCCCGCACCTGACGGGTATGGGAACATGGAAAGCAAATATTTTTTTGGGCTTTCACTTGACGGTTCTTTGGTTTTATAAACCTTTTCTTTTTGCCAAAATTCAATTACTTTATTTTCAAAACTCTGCGGTTTGTATGGCTTAGATGACATAATAGACTAATTATAGCAAAGAAGGCCAAATTTACAGTCTAATTAATGTTGACTCTATCTTAGAAGCTCATAAGGTATAAGGATTTCTTCTGCTTTATATTCAGTTACAAACCTAGGAAATGTAGATAGATCGTAACCTTGGCTTTCGAGGAACTGCCAGAAACTTATACCCTGCTCTCTGAGTTTGAATCTTAACTGCTCTAAACTTCCGCTGCTCGTAAAGGAAGGTGTAATGTTTGTTCTTACCCCCGAGTCTAACATAACTCCACTACTTTTAAACACAGGCACATTTGGTACTATAGCGCCTCGATGTTCACTATTCACTCCAAGCATAGCCATTCCAACTTGGGGAGTTTCTGCTAAATATACCATATTTCTTGGTTCAAATTGTTTTTTAACTGGCCCTACTACCGCATCTTTTCCGGCAATCAAGTCTTGAACATTTGCAACCTCAGGTAACAAATATGGCACAGCCACCACCAGCTCACCAGCGCCAGCTGCAAAATAGCTGATTCGTGTAATTCGTGGTTCTAAATCTCTGGACATATTTACTCTTCCTGTGTTTGTAGTAGTATCAAAAGTTACTTCCATTACATCCATAACCCTACGAATATTCCCTTTAGTGTATTTATATTCTCGATATTTGTAAGGGGTATAAGAGCCTTTGGTAGTAAATAATGTTAAGTGAGCCCCTGATAACTCAGTTTGTGGATCTCTGAAGTCAACGTAGCCCTCAACTGCCAAGTGTTCATCAATTATCCTTATTGAATACCCGGCTCTTGGCTCAAGGTGGCTTGTTCTTTGCTGAAGTAGTTGTTGAAAAAGAGGGGGTAAAAAGGTCATAAACTGCTCTACATCTGGCAAATGCATCTTTTTCTTAGTCAATTCACGTTCTAACTGATGCAAAACTCTTTCTCTAATCGTTTCTAAATATAAAGTAGCAATCTCTCGGTTGACCGATTGACCAGATCTTTGTTCTTCTGCTACTATAAGCGCATCTAAATCGATAATGCCTAGATTAGATAATTTTTGTTTACTTTCGACTGTCATTTTGGTAGGTTAATTTTTAACTAACGAATATTATATCCTATAATATGGTATAATCTTGACATGAATATGACACTGCCAAAAATGGTTTTTGAATGCTCAAAAAAAACAGAAGCAAAGCGAATTTTGCATACTGCCTTGTCTATTATTAGCAACTTCTACAGTAGTAAGGGTTTTTTGGTATTACCTTATTTTGTTCCCGGTAACAGCAAAACAATTTATTTTCCTGATTTAGAATATAATCGCGTCCCCAACTTTTGGAAAGCAGTGAAAACAGAACAACGCAAATCTGCAGAGTTAAACCTACCAATGATTAACCCCATAAGCCAACTATTACCGGATTCAATAATTGATTCTGCTAAAATTGAAAATAACTGGAGTCAAAATTTACCTACCATATGGCAAAACTTAATTAATATTTTGCCAAAACTATTAACTGTTAAAAATATAAAAATAATACCAACACTATACGGTAGTATTTGCACTGCTTACCCAACAAAAAACAAGTCATCAATAATAATCTATATTAGAAAGGATGGCACGGTTGCTAATATAATTGAAGCAGTTCTAACTTATTACCTAATGTTTAGCGAGAGTGGTATAAAAAGCGTTTATTCTTGGGAAGAAAAAGAGGCAATTATTGACTTTATACTTACCGAAACAAATCTAGCAAACACATATAAAAACTACTCAGCAACATTAAAGGCAATTCGCCAAAAACAACAACAAAGGCTAGCCAAAGATAGTAGCGACTATTTGAAAAAATTGGGCATGATTCAAAACCAAGTCATAGAAATCAAAAACGGTAATATTCATATAAATAATAAAGATGTTTCGGGCGCTTTTACCGTTAACGAGAATAAAATATTAACCGTACTTATCAACAACAAAGGCAAAACTGTATCGTTTGACACAATTGCTAACATTATGTGGGGCGATAAATCTTTCGACAACTTTTCCCCATATGCTATAACAAAGTGCCTTCAACGAATTCGGGTAAAGATAGGAAAATTAGGAATTCAACCAGAGATTATTCAAACCAAAAAAGGTGAGGGGTATTCACTTGTATAAAAACTTTCTATTAACGCTTCTGGAATTGTAAGTTCTGGAAACCCATTTACCCAAACTATTTCAGATGGAAATTTATATCCTCTTTCTTTAAGTAGATCCCACATGCTTTTGGGCTTGATTCCTAATTCTTCAAGTATCCCTTGATTTATAGCTCTCTTATCTGCTAAACGAAAATTTGTACGCCAAACTCCACCATCATCTGGTAATGATGCAGCTAGGAAAGGAACAGTCGGCATTACTCTACCCGTTCTGTTTGGTAAACAAACCAAGTTTTGTACAGGTTCAACTGGAATAAATATTGCCCCACCAGGTACTGCCCGATCTAAAACTTGCGCTCTCCAGTTACCAATCATCTTTGTTCTTTTATTCATTATTCTTATTCTTGGCCCCACTGCAAAATTACCTTTACCTGCACTAGCTTGCTGAAGAGGTACTAAATAAGATCTCACTTCACCAGAACCACCCCTTTCTGTTAAACCATGCTCTGGTGGTTGGCCAAAGTAGTGACTTGTTCTTTCAACAACGGTTGGTTCACTTTGTGAATTAGAATACTTATACCGGTGTAATGAATTAGGTCGCCCATCCGGCATAACTCTAAAATGAGCAACTGCCAAACCTGCAGAATCCGCGAAAGAAATGTGTCTAATACCATCTCTGGCTTCATATACCGGTTGCATTGATAAACCATCTACTATTTGCTCAACAGCAGTTAAGGAAGGATAATCTCTTAAAAGCCTACTCAGTTGAATTAAACTATCTTTATGTCCACTAATTTCAACCATATATACGTGTGTAAATTTTGTGTATTATATGGATGTTGACACCTATTTGTCAAGGTAACCGTGCTTTACTTACTCTTATATTCTGCTACATACAAATTCCGCACTGCTCCTTCAACATTCAACGGTAAGCCGTTTATCTTCTCGAGTGCTGCTTGTGCTTGTTCTTTGTTTTTATAAACTACATACCCCACCCCCTGCGACTTGCCGTTTTTTTTGTTTTTTACAATTTTAAGCTCAATCACTTCACCCACCTTTGAAAATACCTTTTCCAAATCGGGCTCTTTGGCCAAATAAGGAATGTTACCCACGAAAAGCTTTTTGCTACTCATTTTTTTCTCCTTTTTTTAACTGTTATAAGTAATAATGCGAACATTATAAAAGAACCAACCACAACTTTGGTTAATTTTATTGGCAGCACCCAAAACTGCAAGTTGGCAAAGGCTTTTTTATTGGCACCTTCAAATTCAAGTTCTGCAGCAATCCGGTACTTTCCCATAAAACCGGCATTAAAAACTGCACTGGTTGTGGTTTTACATTTATTACAACTATCTGTATTTATTGGTTGTAAAATTCTTTCCGAATTACGAAGAACATTAACCGGTACCATTTCTCTGCTTTGCTCTTTCATGTATGGGCCCTTAAAAATTATTTTTACTTTCGGCACTATTTTATAATTACCCACGTTCGCCAGTTTTAAAATCACCGGAACTTGTGAATAAGGTTCATTAATGTAAAAAGTTTTACCAAAAAAATTAAACTTGTAATCCGACATAATTTGAAACATAGATACTTTTGCGTTCACTTCTGTTAATCCCGATTCAGTTATGCTGATTAAAATATTTGCCCCAAGCATTGCCCTACCCTTACTTACCGTTTCTTGAAAGGTGGAAGGCTCGGCGATTAGAAACAAAGTGTAGTAATAATCACCCAAGGGCGCGTTAGCCGTAGTTCTTATTTTTAAGAGTAACTGCAAGTCTTCTTTTCCCCTTAAAAAGAATTTATCGCCTAAATTAATGTTGCTGTTTTCCAGGGAAAACCTGACCGGCCCTTCGCTTTTGTCACTGATAACTCTGCCACCCTGATCACCGATTGGTTCAAAAGATACAACCCTGGCAGAATATATACCCGGGTCTCCCTGATTCTTGTAATTAAACGCCTTAATTAAGGATATATTGGGCTTCATTAAAATTGATACCTGCGACGGTTCTACGCCAACATTAAATTGTTGTGCCGTTGTTATAGGGGCGTTTAGAAGTGAATAAAAAGTTGTTATTAAAAAAAACAAAGCGCTTACCGTGTACTTTGAGCCTTTGTTTGTAAACATAGGTTAAGTATAAATTATTAATCAAAAACAAGTAAAGTGTTTCATTGCTGCATTGCTGAAAGAAGGAGTTAAGATTTAGGAGATGTGGGTTGCTGGTTGCTGGTTGCTGGTTGCTGGTTACTGGTTGTTGGTTAAGAGAATAACAGATAATTTACAGTTCAAAATTTATAGTTAATAGAAAAGAAATTAGTTTCTGGAAATTAGAAAGTGGTAATAGAAATAATAAAGTAGAGAATAGATTTCTGCTTCTCGTCTTTTATAATGTATATTGGATATTGACTATTAAATATTGTTTTAACAATGAATTAATGTAGCAATTTAACACTGTAATTTTTGTCATTCCTGCCCTCCGATTCGGAGGGCCTGCGAAAGCAGGAATCCATACTTTGATAAATATTGTTTGATATTTCTAGTTTCTGTAAATATTTTCCTGCTTCAGTATTTGCTTCTTCAATAATGTATATTGAATATTGTCTATTGAATAATGTTTAACAATGTAACAATGAAGCCATGAAACAACTGTATATTGAATATTGTCTATTAAATATTGGCTTTAACAATGTAACAATTTTATTACTCTTAACTCCTAAATCCTAACTATTTTACCCCGTACTGTGCTTGCTCTAGTTTGGGGCTTAAATCCTAATTTTTAACTTTTATTGAATAATGAGATCCTTCGGTCATCCACCTCAGGCAGACTCCCTCGAGGATGACCCGAGAGCAACACCGAAGCGGTGTTGCTAAGGTCAGAACACTTTATTTAACTCCTAAGTCCTAACTTTTTTACCCCGTACTGTGCTTGCACTAGTTCGGGGCTTAACTCCTAAATCCTAAATTTTGACTTTAATACTTCGGTACTGCCAAAAAGTTAACTACCGTTTGATAATTACCTGCGGCTTGAACAGAACTGATATTCACCTTCATTGTTACTGTTGCCGAACTATTTTCAACCGCCACGTTTGAACTCATAAACACAGCAGCCGGGTTGTCTGCTTCTAAACTTGGAAAAGGGCGGTAATATGTATTATCTGTAAAGTCGGCAGATACATCTGTGCCGCTGGCGTTGTAACCAAAACCATAGGCCGAATTTTGTGTCCAGGGTTTGGCACTGGTCATAGTACAAGTTTCGCTTACACCACCATTACATTGTGTGTCGGCAATATCTGGTGACCCAGTAATTCGGCGCAGTGGGTTGTCTTCCCTAACCATTACTTCGTAACCCTGACCCGGATGAGTGACTAAAACGGTTAAGCCTGCCGTAACCGGAGTTTCGGGAATTAACGTTCCAAAGTTAAGTGAGGTATCTGACAATGAAAAAGAAAAGGGCGCGTAATCGTGGATATATTGAAAACCGGCTTTTATTACATACCCATTGGAATTAAATTCCTGAGCAACTGTTTGACCAAGTGATATGTCTAACGTGTAATTATTAGAGCTACTTTCACGACCACCAATATTTATGTTGCCAAAAAGAATTCGGTAATTTGTTGAATTCATATTATCAGCCAGTACCGGTACCACAACACCCGGAATAAATAGTAATGTTATTAGAACCGGTAGAATCCAAAACTTGTTGGTTTTTATATTTTTTCCATAAACTTTTTAAATTCTTGCCCTAGTGTTTCCAAATGCTTAACTTTACCTTTTAGATAATTCAAATCTTCGTCCCCCAAAAAATTATTCAGTCTTTCTTTAATGTCATATATATGCTGATAAAAGACAACCGTTAAAAAAATTAATGATTGTTCTTGCTCAAATGTTTTTGTTTTTTCTAATTTCTGTTTTGCTTTAACTAAATTTTTTAGTTCTTGTTTTTGCCGATTGGATTTTTGTTGTAAGTCTCCCATATATTTGGCAAAGGGTACAACAAACGGCAACGAAAAGAGCGGCAGCAAACTTGAAAGTTTTAGTGTATGGTCGCCAAAAGCAAAGAAATAAACCAAAAGTACTAAAGTTAAAACTAAGGTTGTAATTGGTTCAAAAAGAAGCGACAGGGCAAACAATAAAAAGTAAAGCAAGAAAAAGAAAGGAGATTGCAACCCACCGGTAGACAAAACGGTAGAAACAACAACAAAAACAAACACCAAAACTTCTAAAACATAAAGCGCTCTGCTTCTTAAAATAAACTTTCTAAAGAAAAAATAGAATATAAAGAAGATTGCCATAATTTGAAGGTCAAACTTTGCCAAAAAAGAGCCGGCAAAAATTATTGCCAAAAGTGAAGCAATAACGACCCCGATTACTTCTATCCAAAGAATAGTTTTTTGCATATTCTTTCATTATATATAAAGAAGAAAAACAATTTTCAATCAATACAAAGATTAATTTTTAATTATTAATTTAGAATTATGAATTTCGAATAAAATTTGAAGCTAGAATTAAGAAACTGACCGAGATAGGAATTTAAGAATTTACGAATTTGGGAATTTAAGAATAAATCCGTAATTCATAATTCGTAATCCAAGATAGATAAATAGATTAATTGTTTCATTGTTACATTGTTAAATAATTCGATAATTGAAAATTCGTAATTACTTGCCCCTTGTAACCTTGGTGTAGTGGAGTTTGGTTAATTGGTTATTGATAATTGGTAATTATGCTTATTCATAAATTCCTATTTTTTTAGATTTCGATATTCGGACTTTGAATTGATATCATAACTCTTAACTCCTATATCCTAACCCCTGTATATTGTCTAATGAATATTATCTATTATTTAGTTTGCTTATCTTTATTTTTTGGTTTTCATAATGCCCTATTCTCCCCTTTTTGTAGACTATAGTCTATTGTGCTTACCAAATATTTTTGCTTATATAGATTTATGCTAGACGAGCTTCCAAGACCACTACTGGTTCTTATAGCTATTGCTGTAGTAATGGTTGTTTTGTCTGCTCTCAGTTTTTTACAACTGAATAAACTAGGAAAGAATATTTCCAAAAATGATAGTTCTAAAATAAAGGTAGTTAAAGGAATTAGCGACTCGAAAAATACCATTTATGTAGACATAGAAGGTGCCGTTAGCAAACCAGGTGTATACGAGCTGCCCCAAAATAGCCGCTTGGTAGACGCACTCCGTGCTTGTAACGGTTTGCTGGGTTCTGCCGATAAATACACGGTTGCCAAAAGCTTCAATTTAGCCAAGACCGTAACTGACGAGGAAAAAGTATACATTCCCTTTTTAGAAGAGCGAGAAATATTTGTACCCGAAAATATTTCTCAGACTACAACCAGCATAAATTTTGCAAGCGCCACTCAACTGGAATTAATACCTAACATTGGCCCCAAAACCGCCCAGAAAGTTATTGAAAACCGACCCTATTCAAATGTTGAAGAATTGTTGCTGAAAAAAGTGGTTGGTGAAAAAACTTTTGAAAAAATAAAAGATTACCTGGTGCTTTAACATGCCGCTCAACACGGTTATTGTAGACAAGTTAACTAATCCGTTCTTTACCCACTTACCTCAAGAAATGGCCGCCATTCTTGCCGCTCTTATTTGGGGGCAAAAACAACACCTAACCAGTACCCAGTACGAACTTTTCCAAAAAACCGGACTGTTGCATATTCTGGTTTTATCGGGGCAAAACATAACACTATTAATTACTTTCTTTACTGCTATTTTTTCTTTTGTTGCTAAGAAAATTCAACTGGTAATGAGCGTTGCCATTGCTTTATTCTACTTACTTGTTTTCGGCAGTGATCCACCGATTGTTCGCGCTTCGATTATGTCTATATTAAGTACATTGTGCATTGTTTTTCAGGCCCAGACTTTACCTTTGTTTCTACTATTGTTTACCGCTTGCATAATGCTGGCTATTAGCCCGGAACTAATAAGCAGTGTTTCTTTTTGGCTGTCCATCAGTGCCACTGCCGGACTAATAACTTTATACCCAAAACTACTTATAGCAGCACATAAAATAAAGTTATTTAGTAAACTACCTACCGAAATTACCAGTACTTTCTGCAGTAGTTTGGCAGCCCAAATATTTACCATTCCTGTTTTACTACTGGTTTTTAGAGAAATTTCGCTAATCAGCTTACCCATGAATGTACTGCTTGGCTGGATGGTAGAACCATTAATGTTTATTGGTGTACTTTTCAGCTTAAGTGGTCAAGTTTTACCCCTAATTCCCGAAATGCTGGCCTTTATACTCTTTGGCTTACTTAAACTGTTCTTGTTTCTGGTAACGATTGGCTACAACATTGGCAGTAACTTGGTTATTAGAATTTAATACATATGAATAAACCGGTCAAGTGGCTACTGCTGGTATCAGTTTTTATATCGGGTTACTTTTATTTTGAAAATTTTTCGAGAAATACCCCGAAGGTTGTGTTTTGTGATGTTGGTCAGGGCGAAGCCATATATATTAGACTACCGGAAAAAAAAGATGTGTTAATCGATTGCGGCCCCAATTACAAAGTAGTTAATTGCCTAAATAAAGAAATGCCCTACTTTGACAGAGAAATAGAATTGGTATTTATTACTCACTTACAAAAAGACCATATAGCAGGGCTGGAAGCGCTTAAAAAAAGTTTTAAAGTAAAACAGATTTATTTGTCGTCGGTGCTTATTGATGAATTTAAAAAATTTAAAGAGTTTGCCACCCTCCAGGTTGGGTTTTTAGATATTCAAGACCGGGTAATTTTTGAGCAATCAAGTTTTACTGTTCTTTGGCCAAACCCCGAGCTAAATATTAACAACTCAGACGTAAACAATTCTGCACTTGGATTGCTGGCAAATGTCTCAAAAAAAAGTATTTTATTGCTTTCCGACTTAGACATATATTCAGCGGAAAAAGCATTGGCAAATTTTGCCAAACGGGTAGATATTTTTAAAGTTTTACATCACGGTTCCAAGTACTCTATTTCTAAAAATATATTAGAAATAGTTAGTCCAAAGCTTTCGGTAATAAGTGCCGGCAAAAATAATTGGTACAATCACCCACATACCGAAACTATTCAACTGCTGAAAAAGTTTGGAATTCCCATTAAACGTACAGACGTTGAAGGTAATGTGGTGATTGAATTGTGAAGTCAATAGCCATTATCCAATAGACAGTATCCAGAATACAATAGAGAATATTTAGAAGCCAGAATTCAGAATCCAATAGATATTAGACAGAATACAATATACATTAGTCAGTAGTTAATATCCAATATACATTATTTAGAATACACTAGAGAATATTCAGAAGACAGGAGTAATTACGTTGCTAAATGGTTAAATTGCCAAATTGTTGAAGTAGATTCCTGCTTTCGCGGGAATGACCCCACTTCGCCAAGGCTTCGAAGGGCAAGCAAGAGAAAATCAGGAATGACAGGTAAAGAGGTTGTCATCCCGTACTTGTTTATCCTGAACGTAGTTGAAGGGATACGGGATCCAGTTTTAGTAATTTGATGATTTGTAATTATTTGGTTATTGGTTATTGGTAATTATGCTTATTCTTATATTCCTAAATTCGTATCTTTGTTTGTTTTTTGGTGTTTGTGATTTGTTTGGAATACTTGGAGTTTGGTTATTGGAATTTATTCTTATATTCCTAAATTCGTATCTTTGTTTGTTTTTTGGTGTTTGTGATTT
>CAYPVH010000005.1:0-16995 GCA_964414145.1 uncultured Gammaproteobacteria bacterium | reverse complement strand
GTTTGGAATACTTGGAGTTTGGTTATTGGAATTTATTCTTATATTCTTATATTCGTAGATTCCTAATTTTTAATTAGATCAGTATATTCCTCATTTCTTGAAAAATATCCCAAGCTTCAAAGCCTATCCAATGAGGTGATAATAGTTCTTTGGGTAACCCCGGATCATCTTTCAGCACATCCAAATACGAGTTGATTATTTTTTTCATCTTTATTTCTTTAACCAATTCCTGGTCAGACAAGTACTTATGCCATTCTTTAAATACAACCTTGTACTTAGCTTCAAGTTGTTTTAGGTTCCAAACTTTTTCGATTAACACTTCTTGCTTACCAACTACATGTTCGGCTTCAAAGGCTTGTACGTATTCTTCGTACAGTGAATCTTCTGTTAGTCGCTTTAATGCATTGGTTACGGGGTGAGGTGTTATCCAGAATGAACGGTGCCATGGGCCCAGCCCCCAACCACTCACCTCTCGCCTTAAACTGTCTCTTAGTTTTCTTTTCTTTTCTGGAATTTCGTACGAAAGAATTCTGAATTTACCATCCCAATCAAATTTATGAAACCTTACAAAAGGAAAGGCTAAAGATAGTTCGCTCAAACCGTTTTGTGTTATTTGATAAACGCCCGTATCTATTTTCTCAACTACGTTTTCCTCGAGCATCTGGCTAATGGTACCCCTGGAGCGTGGTGAGTCTGCCGGAAGCGAAAAGGAAAGTTTAACTTTTTCACTGAATATTGAATGAGGTTGGTCTTTACCCAGTAAAAATAACGCCATTAGTATGCGCGTTCTTCTGCCCTTTACTGCTGATGTCATACGAAAAAGATAACATTCGTGAGTATTTTTGTCAATTAATAATTTTGTTAATTTACAAATTACCAATCTGTTTTACATATACAGTATGTAAATATATCATTGATAATATAAAGCACGGCATGAAAAATCTATTAAACAGAAAAAAGACTTGACAATAATTAAAGGAAAGTATTAAATGTTAATTAAAGCCGTAAGTTAGTTGGCTGTATCAAAATAATTTTAAATAATGATGAAACTAAAAAAACTCAAAACCCTATTCGCTCATATTAGTTTGAGCGTTTTATTTTTTTATACGATGTTCTTTTATGTGCTTGTTACTCCGCCAAACGTAGACCAAGCAGCAATCAGTAACGCAAGTGCTACCCTTTCTAACCCCAGGCGTTCATTTTATGGATCGGTTAACGCACTTCATACGGCAGCAGACACAACTATTACTATTGGCGGTACCGCCGGACCAGATACAACCACTCAACACTTATTCCCGGGTGATACGGTTTCGGTTGGGCCCAACCCAAATAAAACCGTAACTTCGGTAACTTCGGTAGCCGGTACTACTTTTGCTATTTCGAGCGGCTTAACAGTTGGCGCCAGTGCCAACACCCCCGTTTACGCTACTCAATCTGGCGTTTTGAGTGTTTCGTTCACCAACGGCAGTGTAATTCCGGCAAATGGCTATGTATTACTAACTATTCCCGACCCGGTTGCCAATGGCAATGACGGTGGACCAGATACCGGCAGCACCAGTGCTGAAACTGATGGAGCCGGTTTTGATTTAAACACCATGACAACATCGAACACTGCTACCACCGGTGGTAGCGGCTGTACTTGGGGAACAGAAACATTAACACCAGGCTCTGGTGCCGGTCATACATATAAACAAGTAACCACAACCGCTTGTAGTGCTAGCGGTACTATTACAATGACAATTGGCGACGCAACAAAAGGCTTAATCAACCCTGCCAGATTAGATACTCCTACGGCTTATGGTACAGCTGACATTTATAAGCTAAACATAGAAACATATGGAGCAGATGACATATTAATTGAAACCACAACAGTAGCTGTTGCCGTTATTGAGGGCGTTTTGGTTTCGGCCTCAATTGACGAAACACTTTCATTCGTAGTTGCCGGTAGAACCGGTGCAGCGTGTGGCGCAACATCTACAATCACGACAACCGCAACTGCAGTTCCTTGGGGCGTGTTGGCAACAACTTATGCCGAAGGAACACACAATGCTTCTCAACAGTTAACAGTATCAACTAACGCTAATAGCGGTTACAAAGTATACGCTCAGGAAAATGATCAGATGGGTTTAAACGGCAATGTTTGTGACGGTGTTACGCCCACGTCTGGTGACTTTACCTTTGGCTCAAGTACCTGTATTCGAGATACTGTTTGTGACGGAACAGGCTGTACGCATACTACGCTACGCGATTGGAGTGCTGACCCATCTAGCAACCCAGGCTTGGGTTATTCATTAGCCAACCAAAGTGGTACAGACGCAAAATTTTTATACAACACCGCGGGAACTTTTAACGCCAAACAGTTTGCCGATAAAGACAGGGATGATGGGGTTGATGAAGAAGATGAAACAGCTACAGACGCAGAAATAATGACAAATACTGGTCCAGTTGCAGGAAGCAGTGTCTACCTTTGTTTTAGGATTGATGTTCCAGCAACTCAGCCAGCTGGTTATTACTATAACGTTTTAAGGTACACTGCGGTACCAACATTTTAAAATTAGGAGTTAAGAGTTAGGTCCCGAACTAGAGCAAGCACAGTACGGGGTAAAAAAGTTAGAATTTATAAAACATTAATGAAAAACAAAATATTTAAAGCTACATTATCCCTGTTAACCGTTGCTATTTTTGTAATTCTTCTTAAGTCAAGTACATTTGCACAAGACGCAATTAATATGGTGGTTGGCCCTGCCAGACAAGAAGTTACACTAGACCCAGGCAAAACTCAGAACATAGAGGTAAGATTTTATAATCAAAACAACTACCCTTTAACCGGAATTGTTAACGTAGCCGACTTTACCGTTACCGGTAACGAAGGTTCGCCAAGAATAATTGATAATCCCAGTGCCGCCTCACCCAAATATTCGGGTGCAAGTTGGCTTTCGATTCCCTACAACCAAATGACTATTGCTCCAAGTGATAAAGTTAGTGTTCCTGTAACTATAACCGTGCCCGAAAATGCCGCCCCAGGTGGCAGATATGTTGCGGTTTACTTTCAACCGGGTGGTCAGGCACCAAGCGCTGCCCAAGGTTCGGGTAGTGGTGTTGCTCCTCGAGTTGCATCTTTAATTTATATAAAAATAAGCGGTGATATAAAGGAAAACGCAGTAATCACCCGCTTTAATGTTGCTGATTTTTTTGAATACGGACCGGTTAAAGTCGAAACCGAAATTTTAAACAGAGGTGACTACCACATTAGGCCCAGAGGCATTGTAACTTTAAGCGATATGTTTGGTGGTGTAGTTGATCAGGTAAGTATTAGCGAAAGAAATATATTTCCAGATGCTTCCCTAGTCTATTCAAATGAAATCGGAGAAAAGTGGTTGTTTGGTAAATATAAAGTTACCTTTTCCGGTACTTATGGTGGCGGCAAGGTTTTAGAAACATCTACCTATGTTTGGGTACTACCTTTAAGAATAATTACCGTTATTGTTTTAGCAATCACAATACTTTGGCTAATAATTCGAAAGCTTGTTAATTCTTCTAAAAAACAGTTTACAGTACTCGAAGACAAACTGAGCCAGGAAGAAGAAGAAATACAGAAGCTAAAGGAAATGCTTAAGGGTAAGAAGAAACAATAGACAGTAGTCAGTAGACATTAGACAGAAGGCATTATTCATTATCCAAGAGTTAGGAATAATTTCGTTGCTGAATTACTAGATCAAAAAACAATTTTCAAACCCACCGACTCGGTGGGCAAACAAATCTAAAACACCAAAAAACGAATGAGACAAAATCTTAATATTCATAAATTTGAATTTATTCTCTCCTATATAATGTATATATGTACAATAAGAATATTCGTTTCATACTCCTCATTCCCCTATTTATGTTCTTATTTGTAAAAATATTGCCCTACTCGGAATTTAAGAATCGCCTGCTTTACAAAGACGGGAAAGTACTGGCGTTAACAGATGAGGAAGAAGTAACTGTTTCGGCAACAATTGCCGATATGCCAATAACAGCCACACCAACACCTAGCCCAACTCCAAGCACTAGTATTACAATCACACCAACACCTAGCCCAACTCCAAGTATTTCGACTACAATAACCCCTACTCCTTCAATTAGAGTTACTCTTACTCCAACCCCTTCTTTAGTACTAACTCCTGTTCCCAAAACCCCAGAACCGCCCTCTAAAGATGTCGTAAATCGTTATTTTAGCTTATTTGGTTACACTTCTGCCTACGCTACAGTAAAACTTGAAGGCATTGGTTTACTTGAACAAACCCAAGCTAACAGTAAAGGATATTTCGAATTTAATAATTCTTTTGCCCCCGAGAAAGCAAAAGAATTTTGCCTAACGGGTATAGATACAGAAAAACTTTCTTCCCTTCCTTTATGTATTACGCCACCTGTAAATACATTTAATAGAAAATACGGACCATATTTGTTACCCCCAACTATTCGCTTAGGGAAAGGAAGTATAGAAGTTGGTGAAACAGGTATTGTTAGCGGTAAAACAATACCTGGGACAGACGTTAACGTTAACGTTTTTGATGAACCGGAAGGTGGTAACTTTGCCCTAAGAATTGTAAAAGCGGTTTACGCAAACAACCGCCCGAAAGAAATTAAGTTGACAGCGCGTTCAGATGGAAGTTATACTGCCCCGATTTACTCAGATACCGGGGGGAAAAAAAGAGTTTTTGCCCAAGGTGTATATTCTCAGCAAAAAACACCCAAAAGTATTACCTTAACTTTAAGTATCTTAAGCTGGTTAATGATTGTTTTGGAAATGCTGATTAAATTTTTAAGTTCGCTGTTTACTTTAAATAACATAATAATAGCACAGCTCTTATTATTATTCCTATATATTCTTTACAGACGTAAAAAACTTAGTTGGTTTGCTATGCATAAGGAAAAACAACGCGCTATAGTTTTGTATAACAGTATTAATAACCCAAACGTTCAGCTTAATTACTGCCCAATAGATTCATTAGTCAAAATATAAGTTAAGATTTAGGAGTTACGAGTTAAGATAAGAGATAAATTAACCACCAAGCTCCAAAAACCCCCACTCCGCCAAGGCTTCAAGGGGCAGGCAATATCAAATCCACAAATGATAAATTCACAATTCAAACTCAAACAAACAAACTAACAAAACAACAATAACAGGAATAAACGAATTTAAGAATTTGGGAATTTAAGAATGAATCCCTAATGCGTAATCCGCAATTGAGAAATTATTAATATGTCATGTTAAGCAACAGAGCTTGTCCGCCAAATCGGCGAAAACATCTCATAAGTTTTTCACTATAAAACGATAACACCATAACACGTTAATACTATTACACTTTCCTAACTAACTTACTTTTAAACTTTAAACTCTAAATTCTAAACTAGTCTTTTAATCAATGTTCCTATCTAGCCTTTATTCTAATAATTATCTATAATTTTATTAAATGGACAAATTTAAAGGTAATATATTCATTCTGTTCTCGGTTTTGTTGTTACTGCTTTTTTTACTTAGCTTTTCTGCCAACATTCGTTTCGTATTAAAAGGCCGGGCTTCTCAAAGACAAACCGACGTGTCAGCTGAAAATTCTTACATGTTTATTAGCCCACTCCAGGCTTCTGCTGATGGACAGGATCGAATAAGGTTAACTGTTTTTGTGCTTAACGACAAGGGCCTTGGTGTTCCTAACAGGCAAGTTCAATTGAAAAAGTCGCCAGATATTGTTGTAGACCAGATTCAACTTTCAACAGATGCTTATGGCAGAGCAATTTTTGATTTGTTGTGTAACAAGCAAGGTGAGTATTTAATAGAGGTCTTGGTAGACAATATTTCTTTATCTAGCCCTGTTACTGCAATATTCAATTAATATATCCTATATTATTTGCCCTATAGTTTACTACAGACCCATAGTTTAGGGCTTTATAACAGTTTTTTCACGTTCGTTACTCAAATATTTTAATTTGATCTAAAACGGCAGTATAACACGCCTACCTTATTATGTATTACCTTTAGCAAATAACCCTTTGCTCTGATA
Organism: uncultured Gammaproteobacteria bacterium; assembly: GCA_964414145.1. Lineage (GTDB taxonomy): Bacteria > Patescibacteriota > Microgenomatia > UBA1406 > UBA1406 > UBA1406. Next base: position 10,951 of record CAYPVH010000005.1, on the reverse strand, counting down.
ATTTGGAGTTATTACAGAAACTACCTTCCTTACCCCATTTTTACTTAAATTTGTCATTATTTATTAAAATTCACAGTCGTAAAGACTTATTCTTGGCTTTTTTTCTTACATATGTATGTATTTTTACTATTTTTAGTAAATTTTTATATCTACTATTAATTTACTTCTATAGGTCTTGTTATAGTTTGAGTGCTTTTATGGTGTACCGATTTGCTTACGGGAATACGTGTGCTGTCGTGTGTTTCGTAATATAGGGTATTGTTAGTAGTACTTTGCGATTATAACATAGTATATCAATATATGTATAAATACCTCTTGACAAATATTTCTGCTCTATTAATAATGTATATATGGTTAACAAGTATAATAATATACCCGATTATCAAGCCGAATTCGCCATTTATCTGCAAACTGAAAAGTATGGCAATCAGACTGTGAAAAACTTTGTTTTCGACTTAAGACAGTTTTTAATGTGGAGTAATGCCGATACAACCTCGCCGGCTAATATAACCGATACTTTTTCGGTTGGGGCTTTACAAAAATATAGAGAATACATGTGCTTAAGTAATACCAACACAGAAACAATCAACAGACGCTTCATGGCAATCTCTAAATTTTGTGAGTTTGCAATTAGCCAAAATTGGTTAAAAAAGAATAATGCAAAAACGGTAATTAACAGCAAAAACAAAAATACCAATGAAGATTTGTTAAGTAAATTTTCAGTATTTCTTACAAGTAAGAAATATAGCAAAAGAACTGTTAAACATTACCTAAACGACGTTAACGAATTTTTACAAATTATTAATTAATAAAGCTAATATGAACAACCTAATCGTTCTTTTTACCAAAGTTATAAAAACAGTCAACCCCGCTTCGGAAGGATCGGCTTATATACCGCTAAAGCAGGAAAAGCAGGTAAACTTTAGCAAACTGTTTAGCCTAAAACTAAGAAAAAATTGGAGCATTTCTTAACAATTTTATAAGTATTTTTAAACGTAAGAAATGCACCTTGCTCAACTATTAACAGAGACTAAAATGAAGCTTTACATAGCTTCATTAAAGGCTAAAGGATACTCTGTTAATAGCATTTTAAGAAAACTTTCGTCCGTATTATGTTTTGTTGACTGGGCTTATAAGGGGGGCAGAATAGATAAAAAACAGTTTAAGCAATTAAGTAAGCTAATTGCTAATTTTAGGTTAGAAGCAGGTAATAAAAACGTAATAAAAACAAAAGAAAATAAGTTTGGACTATTTAAAAGCCCAGCTAAATTTATAAGGTCTATTTTTAAGAATTCACTAAGCAAGAGAAGTGCTCAGCAGTTTTTAAGACCAGCTAACCTATTAGGTTTATTTTTACTAACAGCACTTGCGGTCGGTTCGGGAATTGGTATATATAACCAATTTTTTGCCAAAGCCGATACCAAATTGGCCTACAGCGGTTCCCCCATTCGGGCAGGGCGCGTTCTAAACTTTCAGGGCTTTCTTACAGACAGCGGTGGCACACCAATAACAACAGATATTAATATGCGTTTTAGATTATACGACGCAGCCACCGGTGGTACTACCCTTTACGACACGGGTACTTGTTCGGTGGGCCCGGATGACGACGGAATTGTAAATGTGTTAGTTGGTACTAATACGGTTACAGGGGGCAGTTGTTGGGATGGTAATGAAATTCCCGCTTCTGTATTCACCGATAACCCCAACGTTTATTTAGGTGTAACAGTTGGCGCCGACGACGAAATGACAGACCGGCAACAAATAGCCAATGTGGGTTATGCAATTAACGCCGAACACTTACAAGGCTTTCCACTTGGAACAGCATCGGGTAGCGTACCCTTTATCAATAAAGACGGTGACTTGCTGATAGCAGCCACTGCCCCGGGAGTGCGAAGTATAAACACCAGCGCCAACTTTCAGCTATCGAGCGCTAACGCCATCACCATTGTTTCGGCCGGTTCGGGCGACATAACCCTAAACGCTACCGAAAGCGGCGCCATTAAGCTACAAACTAACGATACTAGTGGCGACCAAGTACAAATTACGAACGCTAACCTTGTTGCAGACAGCTTGCTTTATGGCTATGTAGGTAATGACGCAACCGGTTATAACCTGCTTCAATTACAAAGTGGTTCAAGCGCAGTTGATCGTTTTGTAGTTGACGCAGAAGGCAACACTACCATTGGTGGCGAGCTGTATTTGGGAACAATCGGTTTGGGAGACAACACCACTGCAGACAGTGGCGCCAGCTTGGTTGGGTTATACGACGACACCATGAATTATGTGACCAGTAACACAACCGTACAAAACGCTATTAAACTACTCGACACGGCAATCGACACGGTTTCGGGTTCAGCCGGCGGCTGGACAGATGACGGCGCCGTTGTACGTTTAAAAACAATTGGTGATTCTGTAGGGATTGGCACCACTGCCCCGCTTTCCAAGCTTGGGGTTCTGGGTAATTTATCAGTAGGTTCAACATACGGCAATATAGCGGCCCCAACCGGCGGGGCAATATTTGAAGGCAATGTTGGAATTGGGACAACGAGTCCATTGGCTAAACTTGATATAGTCGGTAATATAAAACTCACCGGAATCACTAGTACCGGAGACGGAATATATGCTCAAAACGGCATTGATACCAATCATAGATTTTCATTTACCCGCCAAGACAATCCGATAACCGCCTCTCTTTCAATTTCCTCTTATGGTGGTATCGGCTTTACCGGAGGCAAAACTACCACCGCCGAAACTACCAACTACCATATGTATTTGAGTAATACAGGAAATATTGGTATCGGCACCACAGCGCCGGCATATAAACTTGAGGTAAACGGAACGCTCGGGTTGCAAAGCACAATTTATGCTCCAAATATTGGAGCTGGTACAGATAATAGTGTGATCGTATTAAATACTTCAGGTAATTTGGTAACGGATGAAATAGATTCTAGAGTATGGGGATCTACCTTAATGGATGGTTCCAGTTTAACGGCAAACTATTTAACTAAAGCCAGTGACGGAGATACAATTGTTAATAGTGCTGTTTTTGAAGTTGGGGGTAACGTGGGCATTGGGACGACTGTGCCATCAGGCACGTTACATATCTCGGCTTCTAATCCTGCATTAACTCTGCAATCTACCGGAGCAACAGGTGATGTTGGTCGAATTCGTTTTCTACAAAATAATGGAGTTGGAATTGAGCAGTATTATGAAGGGACCAATGATCAGCTCATCTTTACAACCAATGCCGGCACAGATCTATTAAATATCTCTCTGTATGGCGATATTGCGGTTGGCAGTTCGATAGATGACTTGGTAAGAATGGTAATAAAAGGGAATACTTCCGGCACTACCGAAGCGGCACTGCACACTATAAATAGCAGTAACACAAGTTTATTTTATGTAAGAAACGACGGCAACATAGGTATTGGCACCACAGCCCCGGCATATAAGCTCGATGTAAATGGATCTGTAAGAATTGCCGCGGCAAGTGATTTGTATTTGGGTACTGTAGGTTTGGGAACAACTGGAGGAGCGGCCTTAGTTGGGTTTGACGACACCGGGTTAACCAATATAACAGCAACTAACGTGCAGGATGCTATTGAAGACCTGGATGGAGCCATTGTTAGTAGTACATACAGTTACTGGACTATTAGGGGTGATAGCGGTAGTGATATCAATGTAACTAATGGATATGTAGTAGATTATGAAGGAGGAGAAGGAATTGATACATTACTTGAAGCTAATAAATTAACAATAAGTGGTGAAGACGCAACGGTTAGTAATAAAGGTATTGCCAGCTTTAGTGACAGTTACTTTAGTGTGTCTTCCGGTGCAGTTAGTATAGATGATATATATCTACTTAATACCGGAGACACAAGTACTAGTGGCAGTTATTCGTTTAGTGGAGGTACATATGATTTTGACAATATTAGACTAGACGCAAATTCCATAACTGCCACCAATGATTCTGGGCTGGCACTTTATGATAATGCTAGTAATGGAATCTTTATTCAAGACGGTGGCAATGTGGGGATTGGGACGACGAGTCCACAATCAAAATTGGAAGTTGCCGGGACTTTAACTTTAAACACACAGTCAAACATTGAGGCACTTAAATTAAATGATGGGAATACAAAAAAACTTAGTTTAAAATGGGCATCGGATGACATCTATCTCGATATTAACTCATCTGAACCAACAAATATCGCCAGTAACGGGGATTTTGAATCAAACTTAACCGGATGGAGTTCGGAAGAAGATTGGTGGGACCCAGACAATGAGAGTCTTTCAGTATGGGGAGCCTGGAAAGCTATTGGTGCAGAAAGCTATGCTGCAAGTCTTGTTGATTTATCAGGAAATGGGAACAATCTAACCGAAGGTAATCCGGTAACATGGAGCACTGATAACGGTTGGAAATTTTATTATACCGATACTGTTCCAGGTTATTTTACAACCACCTTCGTTCCTGATTCTGACCAATCACAAACAGGTATATATTACTCGGTAGCTGGTGCATCTGGCTCTACATACAGAGAATGGGGGATCAGTGAAACAGGAGCAGGAAATTTTGGAACTGGAAAGTATGGATCAAGTGACTTCTGGTATAACGGTGGCTCATATTCCCTTTCTGTAACACATAGCGTAAAAGCAATCGCAGGAAACAAAACCTACGGAAACGGAGAATATTTGAGCACAGTAAGCTCTTCATATTCAAGTACGCCATCTTTAGCTGCATATGTTGGTGCATGTAATACTGACGGAACTGCAACATTCGGAGGCCGTAGATATGGTAAAGCTTTAGTTTTGTATGATACTGCTCTTTCTGATGAACAAGTTAGAAAAATAAGTCAAGCCATGACTGTAACTGTTACGCGAGATACAAATACCAAATATTCAGGTGCTGCTAGCGCAAAGATTGTATCATTAATCGGCTATAACTTTGCCCAATCTTTAAATGTCGGTACTACCGATACATATACCATTGTAGGTTATGTTTATACTGATGGATCTGCTGTTACTTCTGATGATGTTGAAATTTATTATAATGGCTCTGTTCAAACTACAAGTTACTCATATGTTGGTGGTGGGTGGTATTTAATTTCTGCTTCCGTAACTGGAGCAAATGAAGTAAGAGACTATGGAATACAAGTCAAAGCAGGTAAAACTGTATATCTAGATGATTTTTCTGTTCAGGATGGTACAGCTAGCAATACCACATTTTATGTATTTAATTCGGGGACAGGGCTAGTTCAATCAAATTTTGAATCAACATTAACTGCTAATACAGGAAGCGCTAGTGAAAAAGGGCTGGTTGTAAAAGGGGTTAGCAGTCAGATTGCTAATCTCCATGAATGGCAGGATTATAGCGGAAATGCCATGTCAGTTGTCAATGCGAGCGGTTATTTGGGTATAGGCACTAGCGCGCCATCGGCGCATCTAGATGTTCTCGGTACTGCTTGGCTTAGAGGTTCTTCTGGAAATATAGGATTATTTGTTAATAGTCCCGGCAACGTCGGAATCGGCACCACTGCCCCAGGATATAAACTAGATGTGAATGGAGACATTCGGATTGCCAGTGGTTCTGATTTGTACTTTAATACCACAGGCTTGGGAACCACAGGTGGTGCAGCACTAGTTGGGTTTGATGACACCGGGTTAACCAATATAACAGCAACAGATGTACAAAACGCAATAGCAGACCTTGATGGCGCCATTGTTAGTAGTACATACAGTTACTGGACTATTAGGGGTGATAGCGGTAGTGATATCAATGTAACTAATGGATATGTAGTAGATTATGAAGGAGGAGAAGGAATTGATACATTACTTGAAGCTAATAAATTAACAATAAGTGGTGAAGACGCAACGGTTAGTAATAAAGGTATTGCCAGCTTTAGTGACAGTTACTTTAGTGTGTCTTCCGGTGCAGTTAGTATAGATGATATATATCTACTTAATACCGGAGACACAAGTACTAGTGGCAGTTATTCGTTTAGTGGAGGTACATATGATTTTGACAATATTAGACTAGACGCAAATTCCATAACTGCCACCAATGATTCTGGGCTGGCACTTTATGATAATGCTAGTAATGGAATCTTTATTCAAGACGGTGGCAATGTGGGGATTGGAACAACAGCGCCGCTTACCAAATTAGATGTTGAAGGTACTGCCAGTATGAGTGGTACTCTTGCTTTTAGGGGTACAACAGACCCGAAAATTAATATATTAAACGGAGAAAATTTTGGTATTCAAACTTCTGTTGGTGGCGACACCGGTTTGAGCGAAGTACTAACCATACTAAATATTGGAAATGTAGGTATTGGTACCACCGCCCCATCTGAGAAATTAGAGGTAAATGGCAACATTAAAGCCAGTGGAGCCACAATTGGTACCTTGACCGGAATGATTAAAGGAACAAGTGGAGTTTTGAGTGCAATTACAGGAACAACCAATTATGCAACTTACTGGAGCGACGACAACACAATTGCCGCCGAACAGTATTTAGACATGACACGGGGTGGTACAGATGCTGATTTGTCTGGTGTTGCTACCGGTGGATTAATATATAAAGGGGCAAGCGCTTTGGCCGGTACGGCAGCTTTGTCGGGTATTATACAAGGCAATGGTGCTAGCGCCCCAACAGCAATTACAGGTACCGCCAACTATATTCCCAAGTGGAGCGCTACTGCCCCTTACCTAACCGCTACTTCCAGTATATATGACGACGGTAATGTAGGAATTGGCACAACGGTACCAGGTGCAAAGCTGCATATTAATCAAACAAGTACAACAGAAAATGCATTAATCATTGATTCGTCTACTCAAACTGCCAGTCAGTCACTCTTTACTATAAATTCGTACAATTTTGACTACCCAAATAAAGACACTGTTTTTGAAATAACAGGTAATGGTCATGTTTTTGCCGAACGCTTTTCTTCTATTCTTTCCACAACTTATTATTTGCAACCCGCAGCTGGCGATTATTCGCTTATTGCAGCCGGAGCCGGTTTATTTGGAAATTACACAACTCGTGGTAATAGCGGGACTATGCTAGCAGTCAATGGTAATGTTGGTATTGGCACCAATAACCCACAAGTAGGTTTGGAAATCACCGATGGAGAGCTCCGTCTGTCAACCACAGAAATGAAGTTACAATTTGGCGACGCCAATAATTTTATAAGAAGAATCAGTGCCAACAACAATTTAAATATGGCAAGCGACACACATTTAAGGTTTTATATAGATAATGATAATGACATTTCGGGGGCAATGTTCCAGGTTTTTGGTAATGTGGCAGATACGGTTACTACAAGTGCCTTATTCACAGTTGTTGACAACGGCAATGTGGGAATTGGAGTAGACGCGCCAAGCGAAAAACTAGAGGTAAATGGGAATATAAAAGCAGACAGTATTATTGCTGATGTGGATTTAACAATAGGTTCACTAACTGGTATGTTGAAAGCTACAAGCGGAACTGTTGACGCGGTTGCCGGTACCAATAACTATATTCCAAAATGGTCAAGCAGTGCTCTAACCACCACGTCTAGTATTTACGACGATGGTAATGTGGGAATTGGCACAACAGTGCCTAGTGCAAAACTTGAAGTAGATGGTATAATCGCACTTACCAGTACAGCAGGCAACCTAATTCAACACACGGCACAAAGTAGTTATGACAAAATCCGTGTTTGGAATAGTAATCTATATACAATAGGAATGGTAAGTGCCCAATCACTTGGCTATCTGAATGATTACGCCATGACATTTACTATGAATAATAATGCAAATCGCGGATGGTTATGGCGTGATTATGATGATACAGCTAGCGATGGTGCTATGTCGCTTACTACAGACGGGCGGCTTTATGTAAAATCAACAGCGTCTTTTAATGGCAATGTGGGAATAGGAACAACAGCGCCTGATCAATTACTTCATCTGTATGGCGCTAGTGGTTTAAATGGTGCTACTCCTGTAACGTTAAATATCCAAAGCCAAAGCGCCGGAGCCTGGACAAATGAGTCTGTAGCTACACAAATTTTATTTTCTTCTTCAGATGGTTCAGGTGGCGCAGGTACACGAGGGGCAATTAAATCATATGTGGATGACACTACAGGAGCAGATTTTGGCTTATCTTTTTGGACTACATCTAATGGATTACCAGGAATTACAGAGCAAATGAGGATCGATCATAGTGGCAATGTTGGGATTGGAACAACGACGCCAACAGTAAAACTAGATGTTGTTTATGATGCCAATAAAAGAGTCTATCTTGCTCCCGCAAGTAGTGGTTCTTATATTGGCTTGGATACGAACTCCGAAAACTTCCTAAATTATTACAATTCTTCTTTCACTTCTGGTTCTAGAAACTGGAGAATAGGAACGAGAAGCAGTCTCAGCAATACATTAGTTGTTGACCGTTTGAATGATACAGTTACCGCTGTCACCAGCACTCCTTTCGTAATAGACAACAGCGGTAGGGTTGGCATTGGGACAACAAGTCCAGCCACTACACTCCACGTGGTCGGAGACACTCTTCTTGGTGCAAAAACACTTACGGCAAACGAACAAAATGACGTGAAACTATTTACAGATGCAACAGGAACAGAAGCCCAAGCCGGTTTATATTACAACAAGTTAAGAATTTATGGTGGTGGTGGACAAACCCGCGATTTGCAACTTTGGCAAGAATATGGGGGTCAAGCTCATTTAGGCTCAAGCTGGACTAGCAACATATTATACATTGATAGTAGTTTTTCTAAATTCACTGTAAACAGTGCTAATTCGATTTTTAGTGGCAATGTAGGAATTGGGACAACAGCGCCTACTACACCGCTCAGTGTTGTTGGTGGCAATGTTTATGTATCTTCTTTAGGTAGTGGATTACGAACATCAACCTACAATATAATCAGAAAATATTCTGCAGAATACGAAACTGGCTTAACCTTTGGAACTAGATACCCTTGGGTATTTGAAACAGCAAGCACAGGTGCTTTCGAATTTATTAATCACTTAGGGACTGAGCTTTTTGCTATTAAGGGCAGTGATGCTACTGCATATTTTGCTGGTAATGTGGGAATTGGGACAACGGCGCCAGGAGCTAATCTTGAAATTGTTGATTTAACTAGTAGTGGTGCACCTGTAATTCAAGTAAGGGGTAACGCTTCATCAAGTTGGCCAGGACTTCACATAGAAGGTGTGCATAATTGGGGAGTCTTTGTAAATAGTGCCGGTAATTTTTGGATTAATGATGGCAACGACTCGTCACCAGGAGCTTCTAATGCTTTTATTATAAAAACAAATGGCTATATTGGAATGGGTAACACAAGTCCATCTTATCAATTAACAATGGAGTCGTCTGGCGGAGGGTATTACAATCAAAGCACAAACCAGTGGACAAATGGTTCATCTGTTCGATGGAAAGAGAATATACACACAATTGACAACGCACTTGAAAAAATCTTGAGTTTAAATGGTGTTTACTATAACTGGAAACCAAGTTATGGTGGTGCTGCTGATTTAGGATTTATAGCTGAAGAAGTAGGTAGTGTAATTCCAGTCGCAGTTGACTGGGACCCGGACAATCCAACATATGCTAATGGTTTAAGCTACGGAAAACTAACCGCCGTCCTTGTTGAGGCTATGAAAGAAGAACACAAAAATATACTTGAACTAAAAGAAAATATTGATATTTTGTCTGTTGACTACCTGAATATTAGTCAAGATAACTTCAACAACTACCAAGTAAAAAATATAAATCTCGACAGTATTATTGATAAAGTCGCCGCCTTTGCAGATATATTTACTGCTCGTATTAAAGCCGGGTTTATTCAAACTAAAGAACTTGTTGTAGAAACTACAGCTAGCATTCAGGGTAGTTTAACGGTTAACAGCAATATTACTGCCAACTATGTTGACAGTAGCAATATTCGCTTAATGACAGCAGACATTGAAGGATTAAAAATAAGCACTCAAGAAATAACCGCAAAAGTTAACCAACTTAACACAGATGTAGGTAGTGTTATAACCAAAGATATAGAGAGTGGCAAATACTATATGAGTGCGGCTGGCCTAACTACTATGAACCTAACGGTTACAGATGTAGCCAACCTGGAAAAAGTTGTAGTCAACAATAGCGCCAAATTAGCTAATATTAGTATTACCGGTAACACCATTTCTACCACACTTGACGAGTTAAAACTAACGGCTTTAAGCCAAGTAACACTATTTGACGGCACGGTAGTTATTGCCAAAAACGGTAATATCACAACTGAGGGTAAACTATTGGCTAAGAAGGGTGTAGAAACCAGCCAAGTTACAATTGAAGGCAATAATTCTGTGCCCTTGGCAGAAAAAGCTTTGTCTGTAAATAAATCCGAACAGGACGGTAGTACAAGAGAGGTAGCAAATATTTCGGCCAGTGGGTCGGCATACTTTGCCGATGGTGTTACTTTCGACAAGCATATTGCTTCTACTTCTGCCATAATCGCCGCCGAACAAACAGCAAGCCAAATTGGTGAAAACACAGCCAGTATATTAACAAACGGCGAAATATCTGGTAAAGCAGTATTACCAGCCCACGCCACCGAAATACTGGTAAGAAGCGATAAGATTAAGAATAGTTCATTAATTTATACTACTCCCCTTTCCAGTACCAATAATCAAATATTGTACGTGGAGTCTAAAAAAGCGGCTGAGGGCGGCTTAGAAGGATGGTTTAAAATAAAAATCGATCAGGCAATAGACAAGGATATAGAATTTAGCTGGTGGATCTTGTAAGTCATTAGACATTAGACAATAGGCAGTATCCAGTAGACAATAGTCAATATTCAGTAGTCAATAGACAGTAGACAATATCCAATAGACAAGAAATACAAGATACAAGACAGGAGACATTAGTCAAAATACATTAAGTAGTAGACAGAAGACAAAAGTCAATATGCAATAG
>CAYPVH010000004.1:129293-136657 GCA_964414145.1 uncultured Gammaproteobacteria bacterium | reverse complement strand
CATAACCTAAGTTTAGCAGAAGTATTAATTGAACGGGTGGCGTCTTCCGATTTTGGTTTACCAAAATCGAGAATTCTCGACCATAATTTAATTAGGGTCGGAACTAGGCCGCTAGACGATACCGACACTGTCGTGTATGCTCGATAAAATCGGCATGGGGCCAATAAAGGCCATTACACCAACCATTATTAAAATATTACATATTTTACCATAGTTGTTTATTGTGCCACGCGCCTTTATTTTACTTTTTCTTTAGGTTGTCTTTTAGGTCACTAAGCAACTCTTTAGCCACCTCTTGGCCTCCCAAACCGAAAGCCAAACCACCAGCCAAAGCCACCATAAAAACAATGCCGGTAAACAGTATTTGGATTAAGCTCTGAGCTACTCCAAGTTGGTTTAAAACGGCTAGGGCGGCAAAAACCAAAATTGTATATTTGGCCATATTTGCCATTGGTCGGGCAACGCTTTTAAAAGACTTCAAACTGTTTAAAACAATGTCGTAGGTAAGGTTGGCAACAACATAACCCACAATTCCAATAATTACTGCCACAATCACATTTGGCAGGTAAAAAAGTAGGTTATTAAGCACAACGGTTAACCGCGACAAACCCCAAACTTCAACAGTTGGTACCAGGAATAAAATTACAATTACCCATCTGAAAAGTTCGCCAAGTACCTCTACCCACACATTTACATCTTTTTCACTGCCAAATTTGGTTTGTTTTAAAATTTTACCCAGCTTAAAAAACTTAACTAAACCCATAAACAGCTGCTTAACAATACCACCCAGCAAAATACCAATTAAAAGTATTAATAACCCATAAAAAAAACTGGGTAAAAAGCCGATGGTTTTTTGGTAAAAGTTTGTAAGTACGTCGAGTACTGGATTCATATCTTTATTATCATCTCCATTCTAGCTATAATATAAGTGGTGGTTAATAAAAAATCAAGTAAAAGTGATTATTATAAACCGTTACTACAAAACAAACTAAAAAATCGGTATGAAAACCAAAGTATTTTACGGCGAAGATTTACTCAACATAGATAAAGACTTATTGGAACTGAAAAGCCAATATGAAACAATAATCGAGTATGACAAGCCAGACACAAATACTTTTAGAAGCGATTTGCTCAGCCTAGGTTTTTTCGCTCAAAAACGTTTATTTGTTTTTTTAAACATATTCAATAATCAAGTGACCAGGGGCAAGTTGAGCAATAGTATTAATGATTTTATGAAATTGGCTGTTTTACAAGAATCAACAAATAACTTTTTATTTGTAGAACACGACTCAAAAAAAATAAAATATTACAAACAATTTTTTAACAAATCAGATTACAAATCTTACAAACTTACTCCGTATTTATTTTACTTTTTAGACAACTTCTATATCGGTAATTTTAATAAATGCCTAGAATATTTGAATAAAGCTCTGCTCAAAACAGCGCCCGAACTGGTTTTTTATATGTTTAAGCGAAGAGTAAGAGAACTTTTGTTATTAAAGCAAAATCGATTGGTGGGTAATTATCAACCTTGGCAACTATCAAAACTAAAGGGGCAGTTGAAAACATGGTCCGAAAAAAAGCTTATATCTGTTTACAAAACTTTGTATAAAATAGAAAGGGGAATTAAAACAGGAGGAACACCACTAACTGTTTTTGAATCGATGCAGATAGTGCTAGGATTGTTTTTATAGAAATTTAAAAATTGACAATTTATTTAACTAAATGTATGATGACATCATACATTTTTATTACTAGTTTGCTAACAAAATAAATATGAATATTAAAAAAACAGTATTTAGAGAATACGATATTAGGGGTGTTGCCGGAAACAAATTCGACAAAGACCTAGTTACCGAATACGAAAAGTGGTATGGCAAATTCCCGGGTGTAACGCTAGACCTAGACGCGGCAGAAGCAATTGGAAAAGCCTATGGCTCAATAGTAAGCAAGGAAGGGGGTAAAAAAGTGTTGGTAGGTTACGAAAAAAGACCATTTGGCGATAAGCTGAAAAATGCCTTTATAAAAGGGGTGTTGTCGACCGGAATTTCGGTAATCGACGGGGGAATATTGCTAACTCCAATGGTTTACTTTTTAACGGCTCATCTAAAACTTGATGGCGGCGTAAGCGTTACCGGTAGTCATAATATATACTTTTATAATGGCTTTAAGATGATGAAAAAGAATGTTCGGCCAATATACGGCGAAGAACTCCAGAAAATGCACAAAATGATTAAAGAAGAAAGCTATGTTAAGAGTGATAAATTAGGCAAGAAAGAAAAAAAGAACAATCTTGTACAAACATATTTTGATTACATGTACAGCAAAATAAAGTTACAAAAACCATTTAAAGTAACTGTGGACTGTGGTAATGGTAGTGCCGGTTTGTTTGCCGAGGAATACCTTACTAAATTAGGTTGTCAAGTGATTGGGTTGTATACCAATGTAGACACAAGCTTCCCGAATCATGTTCCCGACCCAGAACCACCACAAAACTTAGTGGACTTGCAAAAAGCGGTAGTTGAAAATAAATCAGACCTGGGGATTGCTTTTGACGCCGACGGGGATAGGAGTGGTTTTGTAGACGAAAAAGGGCAAATCATTCAACCCGACGACGTATTAATACTACTTGCCAGGGATGTATTAAAAAGATATCCGGGAAAAACAATATTATATGACGTTAAGTCTACCCAATTACTGGAAACACTAATCCCAAAATACGGTGGCGTTCCCTTTATGCACAAAACCGGTCATGCACCAATAAAGGAAACAGTAATCACCAGTAAAAATATTATTTTGGGCGGTGAAGTTTCGGGGCACCAATATTTTGTAGAAGACAACTATGGTATAGATGATGGGTTATGGTCTGCTGCTAAAGTACTGGAATTATTGTCTAAACAAAACCAAACCTTTTCTGAATTTGTTGGTCAATTACCAAGGCCAATTCGCACACCCGAAATAAAAATCCCAGTTGAAGACGAGGTAAAGTTTGAATTAATTAAAAAAATAACAAAAAGATTTTTGGAAAAGTATAGAGTTATTACAATAGACGGCTCTAGAATTCAGTTTAGTAAAAATTCTTGGGGATTGGTTAGGGCTTCAAATACCTCACCATATTTAACGCTAAGATTCGAGGCCGAAACAGAAGCCGAAATAATCAGAATGAAAAACTTGGTTCAGGATGAGTTGGATAAATTTAGTGAAATTAAAGATAAACTGGACCGGACCAGCGTAGCCAGTTTAACCGGAACATTAGGGTGGCTGTAATAATTAAGAAACTAAGAGTTATGATTTATGAGTTAGGAGTTAGGAAGATAGATTCCTGCTTCCGCAGGCCCTCCGAGTCGGAAGGCAGGAATGACATTAATGGATGACCAATTATATAATAATTTAACAATGAAGCAATTTAGCAGTTTAGCAATGTAATCGTGTCATCCTGAGAGAGTCCGCCATAGGCGGATGACTGAAGGTCTATAGTAAGTTAAAAGTTAAAGCAAAAAACTGAAGACAGTGAGATAAAAAGCATCATAATTAAAAATTAAAATTTAATAAAAAAATCTTAAATGGTAAAAGACACAGCACTTGAATCCATCCAGCTAATACCGGCTCAGATTGAACAAATTTGGGAAGAAGTAAATAATTTAGAGTTAGACGAAAAATATAAAAAAGCCAGTGAAATTGTAATTTCGGGTATGGGTGGCTCTATTTATAATTATTATGTTATCAATGCTGTTTTTGGTGAATTTTTGTCTAGGCCACTTATAAAATTAAATAACTATGGCATTTTTGACTATGTTAGTAACAATACGTTATTTTTAGCTTCTTCTTATTCGGGCACTACCGAAGAGGTAATTTATAACACTAAAGCTGCAAATAAGCGCCAGGCAATGATTGCGGCGATAACTGTTGGGGGAAAATTAGCAGAGTTTTGCCAGGGCAATGGTCTACCATTAGTCAAGATTAATCCGGTTAATAACCCCAGTGGTCAACCCAGAATGGGGCAGGGCTATATGATATTTGGGCCAATTGCATTGCTAAATAATCTTGGCTTTATTAAAAATAATGTAGACATTTCTTTCTTAAGCAGCATTAAAACAGAAATGGAAATGATTCGGCAAAATGCGGAGCAATTTGTAGCTAAAATCGGTAAAAGAGAAATTATTTTTGTAACCGCTGACCATTTGGCAGGAAACGCCCATATTTTAAGAAATCAAATAAACGAAACGGCCAAGTTATTTGCCGGCTATAACTTAGTACCGGAATTGAATCACCATTTAATGGAAGGACTAAAGCACCCACAACAGAAGAATAAAGTATTCGTATTTTTAAACTCGAAGCTTTATTTTTCAAGGAACAGCCAGAGACTTTTATTAACTAAAGAAGTAATTGAAAAAAACGGTTACGAAACCTTAATGTTTGAACCAAATAACAACACAAACAAACTGGCACAAATGGTAGAGGTATTAATTTGGGGTGGTTTTTTAAGTTATTATTTGGGCAGGTTTTATGGGGAAGAGCCAAATAAAATTCCTTGGGTAGATTACTTTAAAGAAAAGCTTGGCTCGGTTGAATTATAAAAATGTTTATAATAAGAAAAGCAGCTATTATAAATATTTAAAAAATATGCAAAAAATAAAAGTAGGTATAAATGGTTTTGGCCGAATTGGTAGAGCTTTTACTCGAATTGCACAGGACACTGAAAATATTGAAGTAGTACATATCAATACCCGTAAAACTACACCAGAAATGATGGCGTATTTATTAAAATATGACTCAGTATACGGAAAAATAAATAAAGAAGTAAAAGCAGAATCGCAGGGAATATCGATTAATAATAAAAGTATTTTAACAACTAACTTTGCTGATCCTAAAGAAATTCCCTGGCAAGAAAAAGAAGTAGATGTTGTTCTAGACGCAACAGGTGCGTTTAAAGACAGAGCTGCACTTAGCGGCCACATTAAAGGAACTGTAAGAAAGGTTGTATTGAGCGCACCAACAAAAGACGAATCTATACCAACTGTTGTTGTGGGGGTAAATAGCGATTCAATAGATTATAGTCAAGAGCAAATATTTTCCAACGCCTCGTGTACTACGAACTGTGCCGCTCCACTGTTTAAAGTGTTATCTAAGCATTTTGGTATTGAATCGGCACTGCTAACAACTGTTCATGCTTATACAACAACACAGTCTTTATTAGATGAGGCTGGAAAAACATTTGACCGATCAAGAGCGGCTGGTTTGAATATTATACCCTCAACTACAGGAGCGGCCAAAGCTGTTGCCAAAGTAATTCCTGAATTGCATGGCTTACTTGACGCAATGTCGCTTAGGGTACCAGTACCAACAGGATCTTTTACCGATATTACCGCTCAGCTTTTAAAAGAAGTATCGGTAGAGCAGATTAATCAAGTGTTTAGTGAAGAAGCAAGTAGAGGTGATTTTAAAAATATTATGAGTTACGAAACAGATATATTAGTCTCGAGCGATGTGATTGGTTCGAAATATTCAGCGCTGTTTGATTCAAATTACACAATTGTAATAAACAATAAATTAGTGAAGATATGTGCCTGGTATGATAACGAATGGGGCTATTCCAACCGCTTGGCAGACTTGATAGGACTAGTACTATAGATAATTAGAAGTTTTAATGTTAATGAATGAAAATAAACTTTGTTTCTAGTACTGGTCCTATTTCCAATACGGTTTTGTTAAGGGTAGATTTTAATGTTGCCTTGCATGGTGGGAAAATCTCGATTGCCGACGATGCTAGAATTAGGCAAACACTACCTACAATTAAAACACTTCTAAATAATAAGAATAGATTGATTATTATTTCGCACCTAGGGAGACCAAAAAGAAGAGGTAAAATGTTCTCACTAAAACCCGTTGCTACTTATCTAGATAAATTGCTACCAGGGTACTCGGTTAATTTGGTTAGTGATTTTAGATTACCTTCAGGACGAAGAATAGTAGAAGAGCAAAGGAGTAACCAGATTTTAATGCTTGAAAATATTCGCTTTTATGAAGAAGAAAAGAAAGGAATAATTAAGTTTGCACAAGAATTATCACGCCTTGGTGAAGTATTTGTTAATGACGCTTTTGGCGTAATGCACAGGGCAGACGCATCTGTGGTTGGCATCCCCAAATTTTTACCAAGTTTTGGCGGATTACTTCTAAAAACAGAAATAGAAGCAATGAATAAGGTTTTGAAAAGGCCTAAAAAAGGTTTTGTGGCAATAATCGGAGGCACAAAGGTAGACACAAAAATAAGCTTAATTGGCCGACTGGAACAAATGGTTGAATACATTTTGCTTGGTGGCAGATTGGCCAACGCCTTTATATGTGCCAAAGGTCACGAATTGGGGCGTACTGCATGTAGTTATGAAGAGGTAGAAAAAGCAAGAAGGTTGTTGTTTATGGCTAAAAAACGGGGTGCAGAATTTATTTTACCCGATGACGTTGTTATTGGTCATCCTGATAATAGTGAGGATCCGGGAGAAGTTAGAAAAATTACAGATGTACCACTAAATAAATATATTTTAGATATTGGTCCAAATACTCAAGCAAAATTTGCCACTATTATCAATCAGGCCAAAACCGTAGTTTGGAACGGTCCGGTAGGATATTTTGAAAATCCCAATTTTAAACGGGGTTCAGATTTTATATATTACGCAATAGCTCATAACCCTAAAGCCTATTCTGTTATTGGTGGTGGAGACACAATATCGGCGATTTCTCAAAAAGAGTATATAGATAAAATAACTCATATTTCAACCGGTGGTGGCGCGATGCTTGAATATATTGAAAAGGGTTCTTTGCCGGGGATTGAAGTGTTGAAGAGGTGAGATATATAAATTCAAATTCACAAATTACACAAATAACAAATCAAATTCAAACATCAAATAACAAAATCTAAGTTAGGAGTTAAAATAAATAAGCACCAAGATACAAAAAACAATTTCCAAACCCTCCGAATCGGAGGGCAAACAAATCACAAACTACAAAAAACAAACAAAGATAGGAATTTAGGAATTTGAGAATTTGAGAATATATGATAAGAGTTAGGATTTAGGAGTTATGAGTTAGGAGAAATCCGAAATTCAAAACCCCACTTCGTCCGTCAACCGGCGGACTACGAGAGGCAAATGGAGGGTAAATGACAAATTCACAAATACTATAAATTAAAAACAGAAAGGTAAATGTTTTAATATTTATTATTTAGTAATTTGAATTTGTTTTGGATTTCGAGTTTAGTGCTTCGGATTTTAATTAAAAATGTATCAATTTAACAGTTTAGCAATCTAACTGTGTCATCCTGAGCGTAGGAGCTTTTCTGCCAAATCGGCGGAAAGAATCTAATTACC
>CAYPVH010000004.1:93513-129193 GCA_964414145.1 uncultured Gammaproteobacteria bacterium | reverse complement strand
ATAACACCATAACACCATAACACCATAACACCATAACACCATAACACCATAACACCATAACACTTTAATACTATTACATTTAACTATTTACCAACTTACTACTTTACTGTTTTCCTAATATGCTACCCAAACATGATTTGCAACTTTTCTAAAGTCCCTCTATACTGAAATTATAATGGTTAAAAAATACTTAAAATGGTTTGAAGAGGTAGATAAAGGTGATATTCCCTTGGTTGGCGGCAAAGGAGCAAATTTGGGTGAGATGACCCAAAATAATTTCCCGATTCCCTACGGTTTTATTGTTACTTCTAATGCATATTTCTATTTTCTTGAAAACAAAAAAATTAAAGAAAAAATAAACAAAGTACTAAGGGGTCTTGACGCTCAAAACCCAAGTAGTCTAAGCAAAACATCAAAAGAAATCAAGAAAATTATTATTGATACCGATGTACCTACGGTAATTGCTGACGGGGTAGCTCATTATTACGAAAAAATTTACGAGAAAGAAGAAAAAATTAAACACACTCTAAAAGTGGCGGCAAAAAGGCTTAAGGCAGCCTACGACCCACCACTTGTAGCAGTGCGGAGTAGTGCTACAGCAGAAGATCTTCCCGACGCGTCCTTTGCTGGTCAGCAAGAAACATTTTTAAATGTTAAGGGTGAAGCTAATTTAATTAATAAGGTCAGAGAATGTTGGGCGTCACTTTTTACCGAAAGAGCTATTTTCTATAGAGCCGAAAAAAAATTTGATCACTTTAAAGTTGGCTTGGCGGCTGTTGTTCAAAGAATGGTACAGTCACAACAGTCCGGGATTATGTTTACGGTAGACCCGGTTTCAAATAATAAAAATACAATAGTTATTGAAGCAATTTATGGCCTTGGAGAGTATATAGTTCAAGGAATGGTTACGCCAGACAGGTATATAGTTAATAAAAAAGAAAACAAAATTGAATCTAAGAAAGTTGGCTTCCAAGACAAAATTTTTATTAAAAAAGGAACTAAAAATGTTGAGCTGAAACTAAAAAAAGAAAATGGTTCTAAGCAAAAAATAACCGACAAACAAATAATTGAAATCGCCAGTATCGGAAAAAAAATTGAAAAACACTACTATTTTCCACAAGATATTGAATGGGCCATTGAGGGCAATAAAGTATTTATCACTCAGTCCAGACCAATAACAACAATTGATGAAAATAAAAAGGAAGAAGACTTTAGTATTAACCAAGAAGTTTATTTTAGCGGTGATCCGGCCTCACCCGGGCTTGCCACAGGTAGGGTTGTTAAAGTGTCTTCACCAGCCGAAATAAATAAAGTTAAAAGCGGAGATATTCTTGTTGCTTCGCAAACTAATCCCGACTATGTTCCAGCCATGAAGCGGGCAGCGGCAGTAATAACTGAGCACGGTGGTAGAACATCGCATGCAGCTATCGTGTCGAGAGAATTAGGGACTCCTTGTGTCGTGGGAATTGACAATTTAATGGCCAAGATTACAGACGGTGAAACAATTACTGTCAACGGCGCAAATGGATCTATATACAAGGGCAAAGTAGAAATAACATTAAAAGAAGAAAAGCACAAGAAATATAAGGTGAAAACCAAAATATATTTAAATTTAGCAGAACCGGACCAAGCAAAAGAATTTGCCAAACTACCTGTAGATGGGATTGGCTTGCTTAGAGCCGAATTTATGATAGCTGACATTGGTGAACACCCTAAAAAAATGTTAAGCGAAAAACGGGGTTATGTTTTTACAAATAAACTAGCCAAAGAAATCAGCCAGATTTGTTCTGCTTTTTACCCACGACCGGTAGTTTATAGAGCAACCGACTTTAAAACAAACGAGTACAGATTTTTAAGAGGTGGTAAGGCATATGAACCGGTAGAAGCTAATCCAATGTTGGGTTTTAGAGGAACATACAGGTATATTAGCGAACCGGAAGTGTTTAGATTAGAAGTTTTAGCCATAAAAAAGGTACGGGAATCCGGACTAGATAATTTACACATTATGTTTCCTTATGTTACAAGACCAGAACACCTTCTGCAAGCCAAAAAATTGGTTGAAAAAGAAGGTTTGGTTTTTAACAAAAGCTTTAAAATGTGGATGATGGTAGAGCTACCGGTTAATGTTATTATGTTGGAAGAATTTTTGAAAGTTGGCGTAGATGGTGTATCTATTGGAAGCAATGACTTAACAATGCTCACGCTGGGACTAGACAGAGATAACGAAACAGTTGCTCCTTTGTTTGACGAAAGAAACGAAGCTATCTACTGGTCTTTACGCAAAACCATAAATACTTGTAATAACTTAGGTGTAACCTCATCTATTTGTGGTCAGTCGGTTTCGGATTATCAGGAAGTTTTAGAGGTTGTAGTTAAAGCCGGAATAACCAGTGTTTCAATAAACCACGACGCTGTTTGGCGCGTAAATGATGCAATACATACTATTGAGAACAAAATTCATAAATAACAAAACCAATGAATAGTTCTGTGATAAAAGATATCCAGGCTGTGATTGAGTTTGATAGCAGAGGAGAGAAAACTATCAAAGGAATTCTTACTCTTGATAATTCAGTTAAAATAACAGCTACAATTCCAAATCATCTCTCGGCTGCAAAATATGAAGCAAAATATATTGATACTTTAAAATCTCAGCAGTACATAAACACACTAATTGGTCCAAAATTGGTTGGGACTAGCCCGCTTGAACATAAAAAAATAGATCTATGGTTACTTAAGACCGATTCATCAACAGATAAGGCGGTTATTGGCGCCAATACCACTCTGTTAATATCTAAATTGGTATATAGGGCGGCAGCTGAATTAAGTAACATACCGCTATATAAGTTATTAAATAATGCTTATACACAAAGTTTTGGAAGGCTTGAATTAAACAAACTTCCTTCTCCTATTTTCACTATGATTTCGGGTGGTCGGCATGGCTCACCTTTATTGAATTTTCAAGAGTTTAGTGTTATTTTTTCAACCGGACTGACATATAGTACTGCGCTGGAAAAGTGTGCCGATTTATACAAGGAATTAAGAAATGTATTTGAGTACAGAAATATTTTTGCCGGTGTTGGTAACGATGGCGCCTACGTTCCCAGCCTATCGTCAAATACTGATGCTTTGGAAATACTAAAAGAAGCAATGCTTAAACAAGGTTTTAATATTGGTATAGATACTTACTTTGCTCTAGACATTGCTGCATCAAGTCTTTTTAAAGGGGGAAGATATTATTTGTCTGAAGAAGCTGGGAATTTTGACACGAATAAGCTAGTTAAATTTTATGAAAATCTATTTAAACAATACCGTTACTTGGTTCTTGAAGATCCTTTTGCTGAAGAAGATATTAAGGGTTGGCAGGGAATTCAAACAGCATTGGGCGATAAAGTATACGTTATGGGTGATGATTTAATTTCTACAAATAAAGAAAGGCTAGAAAAATCTCTTAAAAGTAATCTTTGTTCAACTGTTGACATAAAGCTACCTCAAAGAGGTACTGTTTGGGAAATATTTGAATTTATTGCCGGCGCTAAAAAAGCAGGTATGAAAACAGTGTTTTCCCAAAGTGCTGTTGAAACTGTAGACGACTTTATTGCCGATTTGGCTTATGCTATTCAAACCGATTTTGTTAAATTTGGGCCCCCGGTTCGTGGCGAGCGCGTTGTAAAGCACAATCGTCTTTTACAAATAGAACGCGAAGCACATTCATGAGAAAGGCAGTAGCAATTGGAAGTTTAACACTCGACCTATTTTTCAGTGACCCTTCGTTAACCGTTTTAAAGAATCGTTTTTATTTGGCGATAGGTGGTAAATATGTAATAGAAGATTTTAGTCAGGGCTTGGGTGGAGGTGGAGCAAATATAGCAATTGGCTTATCCAGGTTGGGTATAAAAACTACACTTTGGTCTGAAGTTGGGAAGGGGAGCGTGTCAAAAATAATTCTGGAGAAATTAGCAGTTGAGGGGGTACTAACAAATCTACTTCAAACTCAAGAAGATTTTACTAATATTTCTGCAATTCTTTTGTCAAAAAAAGGGGAACGAACAATAATTAACCACCGTTCTCATCAAACAAATCTTTCTTTCGGTAACAATGTAAAAAATGAAATTAAAAGTAGTCACCTGCTTTATCTTGGTAATATGCCAGAGGTAAGTATAGAAAAAAGAGCCGAAATACTAATGTATGCAAAAGAACACGGTCTTAAAGTTGTATTAAATTTAGGAGTAAAAGATTGTCGTTTAGGAAAAAAGGCTCTTTTTGAATTGTTAAATAAGGTTGATATTCTAATTGTGAATCGGTTTGAATTGGCTGATATATTAGGCTATCAGCCTAAAGAGTTATTTTTAAAGAAAATTAACTACCTTAAGGAATTAAACTTAAAAGAAGAAAAAAGTATTCTTGTTGTTACAGATGGGCAGTGGGGAAGCTATGCTCAAACTTTGTCTGGAATATTTTATCAGAAAGCGTTTCAGGTTGAACGGATTGTTGACGCAACCGGGGCCGGAGATGCTTTTACTAGCGGCTTTATTGCCGGGCTTTTATATGAAAAAGACATTCAAACTTCACTAAGTATTGGTGCTAGAAATTCTGCAGCGGTTATTAAAAAGATTAATGCTCAAGATGGGTTATTGAAATATAAAGACCTTTTTACTACAGATTTACAATAATATTAGATTAAATTTTTTCAAGTTGTTCTTTTAGTATTCCAATTACCATTCTAACATCTACTTTTCTGCCTGTTTCTTTTAATATTTTCCCGAGCAAAAATTGAAGCGCACTAGTTTTGCCACTTTTATAGTCGGTAATTGCCTGAGGGTTACTTTTAATCACATGATTAATGATGTCACTAAGCGAAGTTGTGTCTATTTTTACTTTTTCTAAGGTTTTATTAAATGTTGCAATCACATTTTTGGGCTGGCTTAAGTCTAACTCATTTTTTTTATTAACTAAGAAAGTGGCGTATTTTGACTTGTTTTCAACTTCCTTTTCAGTACTAATGAACACCTCGCCTAGATGTTTGTTTTCTACCAAGATTAAAGCAACGTCAGATCTAACTTTAAATTCTGTTATTAAAATGTTTAATAATTCCTTGGGTAATTTAATTACATTTAATTTATTTTCTATCTGCTTAATAAAATCTGTTGAGAAACTAAAGGGGGGGATGTCGGGCTCGGGAAAATAACGATAATCCTTAGCTTCTTCCTTGCTGCGCATGGGCTCTGTGAGTGCAGTTGATTCCACATATCTTCTTGTTTCTTGCTTGGGAACTTTACCATTTTCTAGCAAGTTTGCTTGTCTTATAATTTCCGAGTCAATGGCATTTTTAACAAATCTAAAAGAGTTTATATTTTTTACTTCGGCTTTATAGTTTGGCAATTTCTGTTTTTTTAACCAATCAACCTTATTTACCAGTGAAATATTGGGTTCTGCTCTCATTGAACCCTTATCCATATCGGCTGTTGAAATACCGATATACTGAACTATTAGCTGCAAATTTTTTAAGTATTTTACTGCTTGCTCAGAGTTTTCAATATCGGGTTCGGTAACTATTTCAACCAGCGGAACTCCAGAGCGATTGAAATCTATGTAACTGCCGTCAGTTGAATCAAATTGCTCACCATGCAAAAGCTTACCCGTGTCTTCTTCCAGATGAACTCGGTTAATCCTGACTTTTTTGTTATCAATTATCATAAAACCGTTATAACATAAAGGCTTTAAATATTGACTGATTTGGTAACCTTTGGGAAGATCTGGGTAAAAATAATGCTTTCTTTCGAAATATGTTTCTCGGTTAATTTTACAGTTTAGTGCTAACCCAAGTAGTATTGTCCACTTCATGGCCTGCTGGTTTGGTATTGGTAAAGCTCCGGGTAAACCGAGGCATACAGGACATGTTTGTGTGTTTGGGTTTTTTCCAAAATAATTAGCACTACAACCACAAAACATTTTTTTTTGAGTAGCCAATTCTACATGAGTTTCCAAGCCAATTATTGTTTTAAATTCCATAATAAAGCTTTGGTTTAATCTTATAAAACTCAAGTTCATTCTGAAGCTGGAAGGAAATATCCAGTATTTTACCCTCTTCAAACCAGGGGCCAGATATCTGCATTCCTATAGGCAGTCCGGAAGCTATATTTGTGGGTATGTTTATTCCGGGTAGTCCGGCTATTGAGGAAGCTTCTACTAGTACGTCCATCATTTCACCAAACATTGGGTTACCTTCGCTTTCACCAATTTTTATTGCTGTAGTTGGTGTTGTTGGTGCCAGAATTAGGTCAACAGATTTGAATGCCTTAATAAAGTTATTAATGATTAAAGTTCTTACTTTCTGTGCTTTCAGGTAGTACTGATCATAATACCCCACCGAAAGGGCATAGGCACCCAAAGTCATACGTCTTTTAGCTTGAGTACTAAATTTGGATCGATCATATCCAAACCTAACACCATCAAATCGTGCTAAGTTTGAAGATACTTCGGCGCGATGAAGTACGGTATATAAAGAGATAGCATATTTTGGATTAATCAGCTTTATTTTTTTTAACTTATGCCCGGCCTTTTTAAGTAACACAAGAAGACGTTCAAATTCCAGTGAAATACTACTATCAACGTTTTCCAGATAATCATCGCTAATACCAATTACAAATTTTCTGTTTTTCTTCATTTCAGTTGTGTAGTTAGGAACAGGATTACTGCTTGTGGTGGCGTCGTACTTATCTTTACCGGCAATCACCTGAAGTAGAATTGCTGCGTCATCCACGGTTTTGGTAATTGGCCCGGGTGAATCTAAGGAAGAACCCATGGCAATTAAACCATATCGGGAAACACGACCGTAAGTAGGCTTAAGTCCAACAACTCCGCACCATGATGCTGGCTGCCTAATTGAACCGGCCGTTTCTGAACCAATCGCAAATGGGCATATTCCTGCGGCGACAGCTGCTGTTGAACCACCACTTGAACCTCCCGGAACTCTTGTTAAGTCATAAGGGTTAAGTGTAGTGCCGTAATCAGAGGTTTCGGTAGATGATCCATGAGCCCAGGCATCCATATTGCTTTTGCCCACAATTACGGCTCCGTTATTTAATAATCTTTCGGTTACGGTAGATTCAAAAACCGGTACGTAGTTATCGAGCAATTTTGCTGAAGCAGTTGTTCTAATACCGCAGGTAGAAAAATTATCTTTAATCACTATTGGTATACCACTGAGTGTTTTATTAAGCTTTACATTTTTTACTCTTTTTATTGCTTCTTTTTCGGCAATTGTTACAAAAGCATTTAGGATTTTATTAGCTTTAGAAGCATTTTTTAACACCTTTTCAATTACTTCTGAAGGTTGTTTCTTTTTTTCTTTATAGTCATTAACGAGTGATTTTACGGTTGTCATTTATCGTATTCCATTCCCTTAATTTTAAAATATCCTTTTTTCTTTTTAGTTGTATTGCTCAATGCTTGTTCTTGAGTTAAGCTTCTTTCACCCAGTTTTTCTTCTTGAAACCGATTAGTTATACCGGTGGTTTGATAGGTAGGTTTAATGTTTTTAGTGTCTAATTCTTCTAAGTTGTTAATATAGCTAAGCGTTTGGTTCATTTCTTTGGTAAATTCTGTGGTTTCAGAATCAGTAAGAGTGATATTAATAAGTTCGGCGATTGACTTTGTGTCTTTTTTACTAAATTTATTTGGCATTTAACTTATTAAGTAAGTAATTTCTGTTTTTGTTTTCAAGCGCATCCTCAAGTGGGCTAAGGATAATCTTTTCATTATATTTTACCTC
Organism: uncultured Gammaproteobacteria bacterium; assembly: GCA_964414145.1. Classification (GTDB taxonomy): domain Bacteria; phylum Patescibacteriota; class Microgenomatia; order UBA1406; family UBA1406; genus UBA1406. Next base: position 121,422 of record CAYPVH010000004.1, on the reverse strand, counting down.
TAATGCTTTTGCAAGAATAAAATCGGCTAGATGTGGATTTCTTGGCAAAATTGGTCCGTGAAGGTAAGTTGCAATTGTATTTTTATAAACATAGCCTTCTGTTATGTCGCTGTTATTATTACCTGTTCCAATAACAGTATTTCCAATTGTATTATTTTTGTTGTCTACAATAGTTCTACCGCTGTGATTTTCAAAACCTATTAGGAATGATGACTTATATATATTTCTATTCGAAAAACAAGAATGATTTAGTAATTTTTTGTTAGTAACCTTAACTACCACGTCTCCAATGATTCTCTTGCTGTGTTCATGGTTTTGAATTGTATAAAAAGGTAGTATATCAAGACATTTAATTATTGTTTTATCAGCTTTTTGATAATATTTACCCAGAAATTGGTAAGCTCCACATATATAAAGACCGGGCACACCCAATTCAATTTTTTCTTTAAGTGCTTTTACTTTATCTTCTTTAAGGTCAGTAGCTACTATTTCTTGCTGTTTATCTTCGGCGCCGCCCATTATTAGTAAATCAGCTGCTATTATGTCCTTATAATTGGCACCGATGGATATTTTTTTAACCTCAAGAGTTAAGTCCCTATTTTTCGCCCTATACGAAAGACTAAGAATGTTTCCCCGATCACCATATGTATTCATTAAGTCATCATACAGCCAACCCAGTACAAGTTTCATAATGGTTATTATAGTAAAAAGAATTCATCATTGTTGTAATAATCAGTATGTATTTATTTCTTACCTTTTTAATACTCGATATTTACTTGACAGACCTGTAATATTGGTGAATAATGGAATATAATGGTGTTTTATGGTGAATATTCAGTTTCATTTACAACAGGAGGTCGGTTGGTCCTCCCAAAGAAGATTAGAGAATTAATTAAAGGAAGTGTATTTATTTTAACAAAGGGTTTTGATAATTGTTTGTCCGGATACGACAAAGCAGACTGGGAAAAGCGATCCGAGGAATTTATGGGCTCGTCTTTAATTAATACGGAAAAACTAAGCTTAAGAAGATTGATTTTTTCAGGTGCGGTCTATATTGAGTTAGACGACCAAGGAAGGTTTGTATTACCCAAAAACTTAATGGAATATTTGGGAAAAACGAAAAAAGCTACTTTTGTTGGAGCAGGAGACCATTTTGAAATTTGGACAGAAAAAGAGTGGCAATCATACCAAAGTGGTACAAAAGTTAAATCAGAGTTAATCAGTCAAAATGAATAACGATTATCATACACCTTTATTTTTAAACGAAATACTTAATATTCTTTTGGCAAAAAAAAAGAATAAGGTTATTGACGCAACTTTTGCCACAGGTGGTCATGGAATTAATTTTGCAAAACATGGTATTGAGGTACTGGGTATTGAATGGGATACAGAAATGTATAAACTAGGGCAACAGAGGATTAAGCAGGAAAAACAAGAAAATAAGATAACGCTAGTAAAGGGTAATTTTATTAATCTAAGCAAGATAGTAACGAAGTATAATTTTGATAATCCCGACGGCATTGTGTTTGACTTTGGTATTTCTATGTATCAAATAAGAGAAGGAAAAAGAGGTTTTACTTATGAAAAAGATGAACCACTCGATTTAAGAATAAATGCTCGCTTAAAAACCAGAGCCAATGATATTCTTAATACTCTTTCGAAAGATATGCTTTACGAACTTTTAAGCAAGTATATTGAAAGCAGGTATATCTGGGACTTTATTGATAACTTGGTAATAAAAAGAACACATAATAAATTAAAAACTGTAAATGATTTAAAACAGTTAATCGACCCCCTAAATTTAGACGATAAACAAAAACGTAACTTACTTAAGCAAGTTCTTCAGGGTTTAAGAATTATTGTTAATGACGAGTTGGAAAATATAAAGAAAGCCGTTTTGGTATCGAGTGAAATTATTGAAAAATCCGGTCTTATTTTTTTTATTACGTTTCATTCATTAGAAGACAGGATTGTAAAGCAGTTAGGCAAGAAATATAAAGATAGCTTAAGACAGTTCCAAAAACCACTTCAGAACAAAATGTATAAGTTTGCACGAGGGGCAAAATTAAGGGTATATGAAAAAATCTAATAAATTTCATAAATATAGTACATCCTTACTTGTTTTTACAATTATCTCTCTATTTATTGCAAATGTAGTAATTTCACAACTGACTTTGGTTGCAAATAATAAATTAGTTAAATTGACTAGTCAGATTGAATTAAGAAAAACAGAGTTAATAAATGAAAAAGTGATTCTTTCACAAAAGCAATCTACGGAGGAAATAATTAGGAAAGCCAAAAAGATGGGGTTGAGTGAATCTAGAAACATTTATTACCTTAATTTAAACGAAACGCTAGCTAAAAATGATTAGGTTTAAAATTGTTTTCTGGATTTTTGTTGTTGGTTTTGTCGCAGTAACTTATCGTTTATTTACTATTCAATTACTTAATCCTGAAAAAACCATTCCTATTGAAAAGTTTATTAAAACTGAAAAAAAGGCTTCATTAAGAGGAGAGATATATGACACCAAGGGCCGGCCTTTGGTAATCAATAAAAGAACATTTGATGTTTATGTTAATACCGAATCATTGGTTGAAAATAAAGGCTTAGTCAATGACTTAAAAAAACACCTTGATTTAAAAAATTCGTCAATTAGCGCCATAATAAAAAAAAATAATTGGCAGCGAGTAGCTGACAATATTAGTGAATCTAAAAAAGAAAAGATAGTTAAATATTATCCAAGTTTTATTAATTTTGAAGAACAATGGCTACGGCATTATCCGGAAGGTTCTATGTCGGCTCATCTCTTGGGGTTTTTAGGTAAAGACAATTTGGGTCAACCAATGGGTTATATCGGAGTGGAAGGTTATTTTAATCAGGAACTAGAGGGTATGCCATCTTTTGAAGAAAGAGAAGAAGATTTTATTGGGATTCCCTTTATAGGTAGTCTGGTTAAAGAAGATCAAGTCTATGCTGGCTTAGATTTGTATTCAAGTCTGGACATAAATATTCAAAAAATGATGGAGCAGGAATTATATAACGGGTTATATAAATATAGAGCCAAAAACGCCTGTGCTATTATTGCCGATCCATATAGTGGCAATGTTATAGCGATGGGTTGCGTGCCGGGGTTTGAACCGGAAAAATACTATGAATATGAAACCTATGATTATATTAATCCGCTAGTTTCTTCTGTTTATGAACCTGGCTCTACGTTTAAGCCGTTGATTGTTGCAATGGCTTTAGAGGAAAAAAAGATTAAGAAAGATACCGTATTTGAAGAAAAAGGACCATATCAAATTGGTGAATATGCTATACAAACTTGGGACAATAAATATAGAGATAAGATTAATGTTCAAAAAATTTTGGAAAAATCATCTAACGTTGGTATGGTAAAAATTATTAATCGTCTTGATAAGAAAACCATTGAAAAGTATTTGGTTAAACTGGGACTAAGGGAAATAACAGGTATTGAACTTGAAGGCGAAGTTAACAGCTTAATAAATAGTAGCAAAGATTGGCGGCCGATAGATATTGCAACACTTTCTTTTGGCCAGGGAATGGCAGTAACACCGATCCAATTAATACAAGCCTTTTCAGCAATAGCTAATGATGGAAATTTAATTAAATCATCAATTGTAAACAACTTCTTTGACCCAAAAACTGGCCAAAAAATAATGGCAGAAAATAAAATAACAAAACGAGTCTACTCAAAAAAAACAACAGACATAATGAAGGAGCTGCTTTTAAATGCTGTTGACAACGCAGAGGCATATTGGCCCCAAAAACAAAAAGGCTATAGTATCTGCGGTAAAACCGGAACAGCACAAATACCAATCGAAGGGCATTATGACCAATCAAAAACAATTGCTTCTTTTATAGGCTTTGCACCTTGTAATAAGCCAAAATTTATTATGTTAACTCTTTATTATCAACCCGAGTCTTCTCCATGGGGTTCCGAAACAGCAGCGCCTACTTTCTTTAATATCGCAAACAAGCTGATTTTATATTATAATATCCCACCTGATCGGTATTAAAACCCATGATAAAACTAATTAAAAAAGTATTTTGGTTGTTTAAAGCCGTAACTGCAAACTTAATTTACGGCTTTCCTTCAAAAAAACTTACGGTTATAGGTGTAACCGGAACTGATGGTAAAACCACAACAACTACTCTTATTTATGATTTATTGAAATCGCAGGGAAAAAAGGTTATTTATATTAGTACTGTTGGCGCAGTTTTGGGAAACAAAAATTATGATCTTGGATTTCATGTTACAACACCAAGATTTTTCCAACTCCAAAAAATTTTAAGAGAGGCTGTTAACATGAAAATTAAGTATGTAGTACTTGAAGTAACTTCACATGCTTTATATCAAATGCGAACTTGGGGAATCCATTTTAAAATTGGTGTCTTAACAAATATCACAGATGAGCACCTTGATTATCATAAAAATTACATGGATTATGCACGCGTTAAAATAAATTTAATAAATTCTACAGATATATCAGTTATTAATAAAGAGCCGGAGACATATTATCGATACCGATCTCTAATTAAAAACAAAAATTTATGGACTGTCGGAGTTCAAAAAAAGGCTGATCTTAAGTTTGATCATCTTAAGAAACTTGGAATTAGCAACAGATTTGTATGTTTTGAAAAAGAAGATATTTTGTTAGCTTTTATGGTTGGAAAATTACTTAGTTTGACAGAACCAAAAATGATAGAAACTATTAATAGTTTTAAGAGAATTAAAGGAAGGTTCGATTATTTTCAAAGGGATAATAAATCGATTCTGATAGATTTTGCCCACACCCCTTATGCTTTTAAAAAGCTATTTTCAGCAATAAAGGAGAATATAAAACCAAGTAGAATTATTCATGTTTTTGGCTGTGCCGGACTTAGAGATCGTTATAAACGGTCAAAAATGGGGCAGATTTCAGCCAGATATGCAAATACGATTATTGTTACGGAAGAGGATTACAGAACAGAAAACATAGATGATATATTCGCCGAAATTAATAAAGGAATCAAAAAAGTTAACAAGCATATTAAAGATAAAAACCTATTTTTTATAAAAGACCGGCAAGAAGCTGTTAATTTTGCTTTCAAAATTGCAACAAAAAAAGATCTTATTTTACTCACCGGAAAAGCTCATGAAAAAAGTTTAGCCAGAGGAAAGAAAGAATTTGACTGGGATGAATACAAGGCAGTCGAAAATGCAATTAAAAATCTAGTACCGGCATAAAAGATAGTTGCAGAAAAGCAAAGTTTAATGTTTGTTTACAATAAAAAAATAAAAACTATAAGATCCGATATTATAACTCTGAAAACGGGCTTTACCACCAAACAGCTTGGTCAGAATAACAACCTACCTGATCAAAAAATCATATTTAAGAAAATCTTTAATGACATATATAAAGAAATTACATTTTGTACACCACTGCAAACTCACTCAAAAAATGTTGGTTTTATAGGAAAGAAACATATTAAGTCTAAATTCACTGTTTATAAAAATCGTGATGCTCTAATATATAAGAAAAACCAAAAGAAAATATTATGTTTGTATCTTAAAACAGCAGACTGTGTACCTGTTTTAATGACAGATGTAAAAAATCAAATTATTGGCGTAATACATAGCGGATGGAGAGGAACTTTAAAAAACATCACAAATTCTGCAGTGAATCGGATGTTAAAAATTGGGGCAAATGTTAAAGATATAAAGGTAATCATTGGTCCGGCAATTGACGCATGTTGTTATAAGATTCATAATGACAGATTGGAAAAGTTTAAAAATATATACCGTAATACAATAGAGAATTTTCCTATGAATAATAATTTTGGCTTGAGCTTAAGAAAAGTAGTAGAATATCAACTTATAAATAGTGGAATTAAGCATGAGAATATCGATATATCCAAACACTGTACAAAATGTCATAAAGAACTATACTACTCATATAGAAGAAACAAAACGGAAGAACGAATTTTGTCATTTATTTGTATATGAATATGCTTAAAAAGGGTAATAAGGTACATTTGGTTGGGATTCAAGGAGTGGGTATGTCTGCCCTTGCCAGTATGCTAGTTGATATGGGTATGAGCGTAAGTGGCTCAGACATAAATGTAGAATACAAAACCGGTAGTTTGCTGAAAAAAAGAGGGGTTGAGATAGCCACAAAATTTGATAAGGATAATGTTAAAGATAAGGACATAGTAATATTTAGCGGCAGTCATAGTGGTAGCTATAATGAAGAAGTTAAGTATGCAAAGCAACTTGGAATTAAAACTGTGGTAATGCCTGAAGTGTTATCACAGCTATCAATAGATAAGGATTTACTTGCAGTTTGTGGTTGTCACGGGAAAACTACAACTACAGCAATATGTAGTTTCATTGCTTTAAAATTAAATATTAACCCATCATATTATATTGGCGCACCTGAATTTAATAAATCATCTTCAGGTAAGTATAGCTTTGGCAAATTGTTTATTTTGGAAGCTGATGAATATGTTGATGACCCAAGATTTACAAAACCAAAGCCAAAATTACTATATTACAGTCCCAAATATATAATCTGCACCAATTTAGATTTTGATCATCCAGACATTTATTCAGATATAACTGAAATAAAGCATGTTTTTGCCAGTTTTTTTAACCGATTAAAAGATAATGGTTTTATTTTAATTAACGGAGATAATCAAGATCTAAAAACGGTTATTGGTATAACTAATAAGCCAATCTACAGTTATGGATTTAACAAAGATAACGATTTTATTATTAGCGAGAATGTTGGCAGTTTTTCGATTAGTTACCAAGGAAAACAGATTTCAAACCTAAATTACCAAATATTCGGAAAACACAATATGTATAATTTAGCTGCTTCAGTAATATTTTTCTATCTGTATAGTCCGAATAAATTTAGAAGCGTGGTTAAATATGCTAACGAATTTAAAGGAGTAAGCAGAAGAATGGAGCTGATCTATACCTCAGGACGAAATTTATTATATGACGATTATGCACATCACCCGAATGAAATACGAGCCGTTCTTGAAGGTTTGAAACGAAAACACCCTAAACACAAAATTGCTGTTATTTACCAACCTCATACTTATAGTCGAACTGCTGTTTTTGAAGATGAATTTATATCTGCTTTGAAACTGGCCGACTTTATTATTCTTTTGCCAATTTTTGGTTCGATGAGAGAAGCTGACTTGAACGAAAAAACTAATTCAAAGCACTTAGTAACAAAGGCAGTGAAGAGAGGTTATAAAAACTTTGTTTTTGCTGATAGCAACATACATATAGTGGACTTAATAAAGAAAAATCTTAAAAAAGGCGGGCAATGGATCTATGTTACAATGGGCGCTGGAAATGTTAACGATAAGCATGTGATTATTAAAGATGCAATAAAAAAGCAATATGAAACAAACAATAATTAAACAAATAGAAGAGGAAATAAAATTAGGTAGGGTGAGTGCCGGTATCGATTTAAGAAAGTTTAACACTATGAAAATAGGGGGTAAGGGGGCGGTTATTGTAGAAACAGTTCAACCCGATGAGTTAGTAAAACTAATTGAATTTTTAAAAAAAGAGAGCATTAAGTATATGATTATTGGTGGCGGTTCAAATATAATTTTTTCGGATAATGGCTATGATGGTGTATTAATAAAAATTCCCAGCTCAGGATTTAAAATAGTTAAGAATGGAACAGCTGACGTATTTATAAATTATTCTGCCGGATTTAGCTCTCATTTAGCTGCTGTGAAGTGCTTAGAAATGTCTTTGAGTGGATTTGAAGGTTTATATGGACTACCAGGGACTATTGGAGGTGCTGTTTACATGAATTCTAAGTGGCCAAAGAACAACTACCAAATAAGCGACAACATAATAGAAGTAGGCCTTATAGATAATCAGCAAAAATACTCTGTAATTAAAGCAAAAGACATCAAATTTGATTATGGTTATTCCAGCCTCCAGTTAGGCAGAAGTATTTTAATTAACGCCACATTTGTATTTAAAAAGAAGCCAAAAACCGAGATTGAAGCTATGTCTAGAAATGTAATGAGTTATAGAAATAAGACCCAACCGATGGGAGTTATAACTGCCGGATGCATTTTTAAAAATATTACTGAAACTACTAAGAAGACAAAGGGTTTTCCAACCAATTCTGCCGGTTATTTAATCGACATTTGCGGTCTTAAAAACAGTAGATCTGGTAAATTGGTTATTTCAAATATTCATGCCAATTTTTTTGTGAATGAAGGTGGGGCCACATCTACGGATTATCTTAGGTTATTAAATAAAGTCAGGGAAACAGTTTACCAAAAACATAAGATAGAATTAAAAGAAGAAGTAATGTATATTGAATAGTTATATCAGTTAAAATAACTAAAATGGAATATATTGTAAATGGAGTTAATCAACTAACTGGTACAGTAAGCTTGTCTGGCGCTAAAAATGTAGCCTTAAAGCTTATTGTAGCTGCCTTGTTAAATAGTGGAACAACTGTGCTTAAGAATGTTCCAAGGATTAAAGATGTTATTGCCTTGATAGATATAATAAATTATCTTGGGGGAACCGTTAAATTTGTTGACAGAAATACATTAGAGATAAAAAATACTTTAACTAAGTCTAGAATTCCTCTTGAAATTGCCGGTAAAACAAGGGTGTCTTTTTTATTAATTGCACCTTTACTTTATAGATTCGGAAAAGCGAGTCTACCAAACCCGGGTGGTTGTAGACTAGGCGAAAGACCGGTTGACAGATTGGTTAGAAGTATAGAAAACCTTGGAGTAAAAATTGAATACAATTCTAACGACGGTTTTTACTATGCTATGTTTTCCGGTAAGCCAGCTAAAGAAATAAATTTTAGTAAAAAAACTCATACCGGAACAGAATTAGTAACAATGTTTGCCTCGCACCTTTCACAAAATACAGTCATAAACAATGCTGCTCAAGAGCCCGAAATAGATGATTTGATAAATTTCCTAAATATTTCCGGGGCTGTAGTCAAAAGGAGTGGCGAAAAAATAATAATAAAAGGAACAGATAAGCTGGTTGGGTGTGAATATACCATACAAACAGACCGAAATGAAGCTGTCACTTTTATAGTTTTATCGGTGCTATTTAAACATACCATTAAGATAAAAGGGGTTGATATAGATTCAATTACTGCATTTTTAGTACCCTTTAGAAAAGCAGGTTATGATGTGTTATATAACTTAAAAACAAAAGTATTAACAACCAAAGGTCGAGGAGTAAGGGCAGTAGATATCGAAACAAACCCTCATCCTGGTTTTATGACAGATTGGCAACCTCTTTGGGCTCTACTAATGACACAGATAAACGGTATAAGCACAATTCACGAAACAGTATTTGAAGATCGTTTTGGTTATGTTGAACAGCTAAGAAAATTTGGAGCGAAAATCAATTATTACCAGCCTAAAATTAGTAATCCAGAGCAAGTTTACCAATTTAACTGGACACCACAGAATAGTAAAAAACAAGCAATTAAGATTTATGGTGTAACAAAACTACATAACGCATATGCAAAGATGACAGATATCCGAGCTGGAGCATGTTTATTACTTGCTGCGTTATGCTCAGATGGTAAGAGTGTTATATCTGGAGCCGAACAAATTGAGCGTGGTTATGAAAATTTAATCGATAAGTTAAAGCAAATTGGAGCCAATATTAAAATTGGTGAATAAGTTTTTCTGTTGCTTAATTTAGCCTCTTTTTATATTGTATTTATTATGCCTACCAAAACCAAACATAAAATATCTACAATGCTATTGAAGTTGGTAATTTTTAATTTAGCTGTATTTTTACTATTTATTACAGCATACTTTAGTATTAATTATATTAATAATTACAATGTCATCTATGCCCGACTTTTTGAAAATACTCAAGAAGACTTAACAGATATTAGAAGACAAGTGGTTCTTGGGGAGTCGGTAGGACCAGAATATGAAGATAGTAGACTGGCTTCATTAGAGCAGTTTTTGGAAAAGTATAGTTCGCCATTACTACCTTATTCAGAGCGAATAATTGAAGTTTCAGATGAAAACGGTTTCCATTATGGTTTATTACCCGCGATTGCTATGGTTGAATCAAACTTATGTCGTAAGATACCCGACAATTCCTTTAATTGTTGGGGATGGGGTATATATGGGAAAAAGGTAACAAAGTTTGCTTCGTATGATGAGGCGATTGTAACGGTTGCAACAGGAATTAAAAGAGAATATATTGATAAAGGATATGTTTCGCTAGAGCAAATAATGAGTAAGTACAATCCTAGTAATCACAACAATTGGCTAGGAGGCGTCTCTTTTTTCCTTAGCACTCTAGATTGACGAGTGATAATTATTTTTATATAATAAAAAATAATATGCAAATGAGATATGAACCGCCACCGGAGCAAGGTAACTTTCTGGAAAAGTTCACGCAAAATTTTACTAAACTTGCAAAAGAAAGAAAACTAGACCCGGTCATAGGTAGAGATAATGAAATTCGGAGATTGATGCAAATAATCAGTAGGAGAACAAAGAATAATCCAATTTTACTTGGAGACCCAGGAGTGGGTAAAACAGCACTTGTTGAAGGTTTAGCACAAAGAATAGTAGATGGTGATGTTCCAGACACCTTACTTAATAAAGAAATTGTTGGTTTGGATTTGGGTTCAATGTTAGCAGGGGCAAGCTATAGAGGTGAATTTGAGCAAAGGCTTAAAGGAGTGCTTAAGGAGGTAGAAAAAGGTAAAGGAAAGTTTATATTATTTATAGATGAAATCCACACCTTAGTAGGAGCAGGCGCTGCTGCTGGCGCAATTGATGCTGCTAATATGTTAAAACCAACCCTAGCTAGAGGTCTTCTGCGAGCAATTGGAGCTACAACCGTAAAAGAATACCGTCAATACATTGAAAAAGACCAAGCTTTAGCCAGAAGATTCCAGCCTGTATTCGTTGATGAACCAACAACAGAAGACGCTATAGCGATACTTAGAGGCATAAAGGAAAAATATGAATTACACCATGGAATTAGAATTAACGATGAGGCGTTAATTGCAGCAGTTACTCTTTCAAAAAGATATTTAACCGAAAGATTTTTGCCAGACAAAGCAATTGACTTATTAGATGAGGCATTAGCAACCTTAAAAATTGAAATAGACTCTGCACCTATTGTTATTGATGAATTAAAGCGGTCAATTATTCAAAGTGAAATAGAGCTTACAGCATTAAAGCGTGAAAAAAATGAAAAAATAGAAGGAAAGAAAAATGAAATAAATGAAAAAAAAGAAAAACTTAAAAAATTAGAAGAAAAGTGGCAAGGGCAAAAGAAAATATTAGCTGAGATGAATAAATTAAGAGAAAGATTAGATCTATATAAGGGAGAACTTGAACAGGCAGAGCGACAGGCTTTACTAGACCAAGCGGCAGAATTGAAGTATGGAAAAATTCCTGAAGTTGAAAAAGAATTAAAAGCAATAAGAAGCGAGTGGGAAAAAATTCCGGAAGACGACAGATTAATAAAAGAAGAGGTAACAGAAAACGACATAGCCAAGATTGTAGCTCGTTGGACTGGTATAAAGGCAAGTAGAATAATGAGGTCTGAGCAGGAAAAATTGTTAAATTTAGAAAAAGAAATGCATAAAATGGTTGTTAATCAAGAAGAAGCAATAACAAAAATTGCACGGGCAATTCGTAGATCTCGGGCCGGGTTTGGTAAAAAAACAGCCCCAATTGGTAGTTTCCTGTTCGTTGGACCAACAGGTGTGGGAAAGACTGAAACGGCAAAAGCGTTGGCATATAGCTTATTCAATGATGAAAAAGCAATTATAAGAATCGACATGAGTGAATACAGTGAAGCGCACTCAGTATCGAGATTGATCGGGGCGCCTCCTGGTTATATAGGCTTTGAAGAAGGTGGGCAATTGACCGAAGCAGTAAGAAGAAAACCGTACTCTATTGTTCTTTTTGATGAGATTGAGAAAGCTCACCCACAAATATTTAATATTTTTTTGCAGATTTTTGATGAAGGTAAATTAACTGACGGTCAGGGTAGGATTGTTAACTTTACCAATACTATAATTATTATGACTTCAAATATTGGTAGCAGTGAGATTATAAAGAAAGGAAAACTGGATGACGAGGTGAAATTACATATACAGAATGAGATCAGAAAGCTAATAAGACCAGAAATATTGAACAGAATAAGTGCAATAATAATGTACAAAAATCTGAGCAGAGAAATGGTAAAAGAAATAGTAAAACTAAATTTAATAAAAGTACAAAATGATTTAACAAGTAAACGACTGGAGCTGATATATAGCAAAGATGTTATTGATTATATAGTTAAGCATGGCTTTGACCCCATGTTTGGTGCCAGACCTATTGAAAGATTAATCAATGAAAAAATAATAGATGAAATAGCATATAAATATATCGAAGGTAAGATTTTAGAGGGAGATACTGTAGAAATAAAAATAAAAGACAACCAAGTAGTAGTGCATAAGAGAGTAGTTAACTGATGAAAATTACATTATTAAGCATAACAGCTAAATTATTGTCATTTATTTCAAAAAGAGTTTTTAAAGGAGCTGGTGAAACATGGCCTGGTGAAATTATATTAAAAATAGACCCTAATGCACTTAAATTAAGCAAAGAAATAATCAGTAGAGCAATATTCATTACTGGAACAAATGGAAAAACCACAACATCAAAATTAGTAGCCGAATTGTTCGAAAAAAAAGGCTATTCTGTTATCAAAAATACCAGTGGAGCAAACTTAATAAACGGAATAACATCATGTGTATTTACACAGAAAAGTATTTTCAGCAAAAATAAATATATAGGCGTATTTGAAATTGATGAGTACTCGCTTGAAAAAATTACCGATTATATTAAACCTTCGGTAATCATTTTTCTTAATATATTTAGAGATCAGCTTGATAGATATGGTGAAGTAGAAAACATATTAAAGAGCTGGAAAAAAGTGGTAAATAATAATCCAAACTCACAGATTATTATTAACTCAGCAGATCCCGGGTTATATGAAGCCGTTAGTAAGCATAATAAGCAGTTAACGCACTATTACACCGTGCCTGAAATATTCTTAACCGACAATAAAGATCTATATGGTGATAATATTTATTGTCCTAATTGTAATTCCAAGCTTGAGTATCGCGGAGTTTACGTTAGTCATATGGGTAATTGGAGTTGTAGTAACTGTAAGAATGAACCTAAGAACAGCTATACTTTTGCGCATAAAATTCTAAAAAAATACAGCAACTTGCCTAATTATATTTTAATAAATGCGCAGGCGATTATGATTCTATCGAGGTTGTACAATTTTAGTCAAGAAGATGTGTTATCTATTCTAAGCAAATTTACACCCGCTTTTGGTAGAGGTGAAGCTTATACGAATAAGCATAAAAATTATAAATTTTATTTGGGTAAAAACCCTTCTAGTTGGTCTGTAGCATTGTTTAACATGAATCTAGAGTCGGATATAATAGTATTTGGTCTAAATAATCAAATTCCCGATGGGCACGATGTTTCCTGGATTTACGATATAAGGATAAAACGAAATCTTATTAATAAGGAAATATATGTTTATGGTGATAGAGCATACGACATGGCGCTACGGCTAAAAATGGAAGGAATAAAAACAAGTAAAGTTTTTGAAACTGTTTCTGAATTAACGATAAACTTAAAAACAAATAAGAATAACAATGTAAGCATTTTAGCCAACTATTCGGCTATGCTTCAAATTAGGAAAAAAATAATGGGTAAGGCAATTCTTTAGTTTGAGAAACAAATGTGCCCGGGGAGGGAGTCGAACCCACATGAGATAAATCTCATAGGTTTTTGAGACCTACGCGTCTGCCATTTCGCCACCCGGGCGAATATGTATATTATACCTAAAATCCTTCTACCATACCAAAAAATTATTTTAAAATTTAAATAATTTTATATGTTGGATTAGGAAAATATTTTGTTATAATACATAAAATGAAAATTAAAACAAATGTTGAAAAATTGCCTAAAGGCACATACAAAATTGTTGCAACTATTCCCTGGTCAGAAATTGAAAAGGCTAAAGAAAAGGCCTTAGATGAGCTTTCTAAAGATACAGAAGTTAAAGGTTTTAGGAAGGGGAAAGCCCCTCTTAAAGTTGTTCGAGAGCATCTTGGCGAACAAAAATTACTTGAACACTCAACAAAGTTTTTTTTGACCGATGCTTATCTACAAATTATAAAAGAAAACAACATAAAACCATTCATTGACCCAAATGTTACTTTGGTTAAAGCCCCGGTTGGTGGTGATTGGGAAATTAGATATGAATTAGCAGAAGCACCCGAAATTAAAAAATTAGCAGATTATAATTCAATTTCAAAGTCTGTGGCAAAAGACTTAAAAAAAGACGAAATATGGGTTCCGGGTAAAGATGAAAGTAAAAAAACAGAAACAGAGAAAGAAAAAACAGACTTAAAAAATAAGAAATTGCAGAGAATATTTGACGAAACAATTAGTAAGACCGAGATCGAAATATCACCCCTTATTATCGATTTGGAAGTTGGTAGAAGACTAACAACTCTTTACGAGGAAATTAAGCAACTTGGACTAACTGTTGAACAGTATTTACAAAGTAAGAAAGAAACAAAAGAAAGTTTAAAAGCAAAAATTGAAAAGGAAATAATCGATATATATAAAAGTGAATTGATACTCGATAAGATAGCAGACAACGAGAAAATAGTTGTTGATAAAAAAGAATTAGAAAAGATATTTAATACTGCAAAAACAGACAAAGAAAAAGAGCAATTTGAAAAGAATTCTTACTTTTATTCAAGACTAATACGAAAACAGAAAACGCTAGATTATCTAGCTAGTGTTCAGTAACAGATAATACAAATTTACACTTGAAATTGAGTAGAACCTATAGTATAATAGGCACATGAAAACTTCACAAAAAAGTAGTAAAGGTACTGCACTTAAAGAAGTAAAAAATAGCTTTGAATCTATCGGTAATGATTTTTGGTCTGGTGCCAAAAACGCTGCCAAAGATTCATTTAAGGATTTTAACTCGCAATTATTTGGTGCAAACGACTATTCAAATACCCAAACAGAACAAAGCCCGGACAGATTTAACCGGCCCTTTAGTTCTGAAAAATTTGAAAAAAAACAACCATCTAGGGTAAGAAGAACAGAGGTTGTTGTTAATTTTTCTGAAAGACAAAGACAAGCTGAATTGCATAACCAAATTAAAGAATTAATTGACGAGGTTAGGAAAGAAATGAAACTGCTTAAAACAGAAGAAAAGGGTTTACTAAGAGATGTATCTTTGTTAACCATGCAAGATCCCTCAGCCGATAAAGTTGGAATTTATCACTTACGTTTTTTACAATTTATCATTCAGTTACTAAGGTCAATAAGAAAAAAGGTTTCAGAGGGAAAAATGTGGCTGGAAGTATCGTTTGAAAAAAAACGTAAAAAAAGTTTTCTTGCCCTTTCAAAATCGAAAGGAACAAAATTTTCAAAATCTAACGAATTATCTCAGGCAAATATTCCTGGCTAATATTGGCTTTTACTTTAACTTTGTTGTGCTTAGTCATATAATTATTGATTATGTTTTTCAAAATTACTACATTTGGTTGTAGAGTTAATGCAGCCGAAAGCATAAGCTGGATTCATGAGCTTGAAAAACTTGGATATATTTATACTGAAAATCCTGAAAAGGCAAAATTCCATATAATTAATTCCTGTGCCGTCACCCACAAAGCTGAAAGGGAAGCGAGAAAATTCATTGGTCACATTTCAAGAAACAATAATGCTACAAAAATTATTCTAACAGGTTGTGCAGCCACTTATTGGTTTAGAAATAAAACAAATATTAAAACTGATGTTGATTTGTTAGTTCCTAATAATCAGAAGAGATTACTCATAAAAAAAATTCAGAAATTATTTAAATCACAACGAACGCAAGTGAGTAATAGTTTGTACGGTAAGTTTTTAGATACGGGTAGGTTAATTGTTAAGGTGCAAGATGGATGTAGGTATTTTTGTAGCTATTGCATAATTCCTTATTTAAGAGGATTGCCAAAAAGTATTTCGATTAATAATGTAATTACTTATATTTATTCTGTCCAAAAAAAAACAAAAGTTAATGAAGTTATTTTAAGTGGAATCAATCTTGGGTTGTATGGGGAAGAAAACAACGAAACATTTGCGCAACTTGTTAAAGAATTACTTTGTAAAACAAAAATAAAAAGAATTAGTTACGGTTCCTTATACCCTGAAAATATTACAGAAGAGCTATTGGAGTTGTATCAGGATAGATGGAAAGATCGTTTAACAAAATATTTCCATATACCGATACAAAGCGGCTCAAATAAAATCCTTAAATTAATGAAAAGAAGATATTCACGTGAGGAATATGAAGAGAAGATACGACTACTAAAAAAGAGAATACCCAACGCTTTAGTCGCTACCGATGTAATAATAGGCTTTTGTGGTGAAAGGGATAGTGATTTTGAAAGTGCAACTAAGTTTTTTTCGGGAATTGCAATAGACAAAGCCCATGTTTTTAAGTTTAGTCAAAGGAAAGGCACACTTGCCAACATACTTAAGGAAAGGTATGAGCCAATTTCTAACAATGTAGTTAAGAAAAGAAGCAAAACAATCAGAGAATTATTTAACAAAAAATTTGAAGAGTTTCAAAAAGAATTAGTTGGGTCCCGTATGCCAGTGCTGATCATTAATAAAATAGATAAAGAAAATTATTTAGGAATATTACAAAACAATATTACTATTAAAGTTAAATGTATAAAAAACTTGGATAGGGATATTTTTGATGTTACAATAGATAGATACAAAGAAGGTAAGCTATATGCTTCTTTGGCCGCTTAGCTCAGTTGGTCCGACGAGGCAACATAAAATGTTGGTTGATCGGACTCCGTACTCCCGACTTTAGTCGGGGCGTCGGAGTTAGAGCGTACATTAATGAAAGGATTTGTCTACATATTATTAAACAATAGGAATAATTACTATATAGGTAGTACATCAAATTTAGATAAGAGATTAAAGCAGCACGAACAAGGTAAGGTTATATCAACAAGACCTTACTTACCAGTGAAGTGTGTATTAGTAGAAGAGTATGCAAATATAAAAGAAGCACGTAGAATTGAAATAAAATTAAAGAGGTTAAAAAGGCGAGACTATATTGATAAAATTGTTACTGAAAAGAAAATAAGAATGGCCGCTTAGCTCAGTTGGTTAGAGCGTACGGTTTACATCCGTAAGGTCAATGGTTCAAGTCCATTAGCGGCCACAAGATACTGGTATTTCAGTTCTTACTTAACTCTAACACAGCCTTAATATCGGTTTTACCACTAGATATTACTATATACACATTACAAATTAACAATAAAGATAAATATGGACAAGTCTAACGATTCAAGAAATTTGGGGCTGGGGATTTTAATTGGAACTGTTATAGGTGGAGCATTAGGTATACTTTTTGCACCTCAATCTGGAGAAAAAAACCGAAAACAGTTAACAGATAAAGTTAAGGAAGTGGCGGATAGGGTTCAGAGTGAAAGTGCAAAATTATACAAAAGTGCAAAGGACGAAATTAACAGAAAATTAACAGACACAAAAAACAAAATGGATAAGAATAAATACTCAAGACTGGTAAATCAGGTAATAGACGATTTACAAACAGACGGTGACATAGACAAAAATACTGCAGACAAAGTTAAGACTAGATTGAAAGACGACTGGAATTCAATCAAAAGTAAGCTGAGTTAATTCAAACATTCCACTAATCTAAAATGGAACTGAATATACAAAATATCTATTACGTGGTGGGAACAATTTTTATGTTTTTAGCAACATTATTTATATTATTTGGAATAATTATTGCGTATAAGATACAAAAACTACTTAAGAGTATTCCTGATAAAACATTAAGCTTCATTTTAAGCATTATGAAGGAAAACAGATTAAAATTTGGAGGAATAATTGGCGCTGTAGTATCTGGATTCCTAGCTAGAAGTATAAACTCCTTTTTCAGGAAGAGAGACTAGAGATATCTATAAAAGAAGTTCTAAATATTCAAAACTGGGGTTTTACTGTTATCTAAAGACACCAATTCGTTTATATCATCATTGTTTTCTAAATTGAATACTAATTCAATTCTTTTATTGTTGTAGAGTTTTAAACCACTGTGGCGTCTATTTTTGGAAAGTAACACGGCCAACTTAAGAAGAAGCTCCATTGATTCTGATTTGTTAATCGGTTCAAGCACAAGCTTTAATTTATTACGAGACATTCTCGTAACTGTCTTATATTTAATGTTAAAAACTTCGTCGTTAAGTGTAGAGTTTTGCATTTTATGTTTGTTATTTGTAATAGTTTTAATACTAATCCCTTATTTTTATATAGTTATGAAATTAAAGTAAGAAGTTGGTAAAGCATAGTTAGTATCAGGTCTTGCTTGACAGAGGTAAAAAATTGTATAGAATATAGGGTATATTTATGAAAAACAATATTTTTAACTTCACTACTGTCTCCTCATAATTTGTGGGGCGTAGTATGGTTAAGACAAACTCCCCACAAAGGGGAGTTTTTTTGTTTTAACGAAAACAATTAATATAGTTATATAATAATAAAAATGAAAAACAGTAATAAACAGGAGAATAATTTAGAAGTAATGCGCCACTCGTGTGAACATGTTTTGCATATGGCTATGGTAGAACTTTACCCGGGCTTAAAAAGGGCTATGGGGCCATCAACAAAAGAAGGATTTTATTTTGACTTTGATTATAAAGGGAAAATTTCGGAACTTGAGTTTTCTAAAATTGAAAAGAGAATGAGAGAAATAATAAATAAAGACCTACCCTTCATAAAAAAGGAAATTTCTATTATCGAAGCAAGAGAGCTTTTTAAAGAAAACCAATATAAACTAGAATGGTTAGATGAAATTGAAGAAAAGGGTGAAAAAGCAACAATCTACTGGACGGGAGAGCCGGGGAAATCTGGGTCTGACGTTGATCTTTGTAAAGGCCCCCACCTTGAGTCAACGGGAAAAATTGGTTATTTTAAATTACTATCGGTTGCGGGCGCTTATTGGCATGGTGATGAAAACAATAAGATGTTAACAAGAATATATGGTACGGCTTTTCCCAAAAAAGAAGAGTTAGAAAAATACTTATGGACATTGTTAGAAGCCAAAAAAAGAGACCACCGAAAAATTGGCAAAGACTTAAATTATTTTGTTTTTTCTGATCTAGTTGGTAAGGGTCTGCCATTGTGGACACCAGAGGGTTCTGTAATACGACGTGAACTCGAAAGGTATATTGTTGACGAGGAAATCAAGCGGGGTTATGAACACGTTTATACTCCGGACTTAGCCAAATTGGATTTATACAAAGCTTCGGGTCATTACCCATATTACAAAGAGTCAATGTATTCACCAATTAAAATTGAAGATGAAGAATTTATGTTAAGACCAATGACCTGTCCCCACCACTTTGAGTTATATAAATCCAAACAAAGAAGTTATAGAGAACTTCCAATAAGATATGCAGAGCTAGCTAAGTTGTATAGATTTGAAAAGTCGGGTGAACTGTCGGGGCTTATGAGGGTTAGATCATTTTGCTTGGCTGATGCACATATTATTGCCAAAGTTGATCAAGCTGAAGACGAAATTAATAAAGCACTTAACTTAATAGAAGACATTGCACAAATACTAGGGTTAGAATCGGGAGTGGATTACTCATACAGACTATCCCTTGGAAACAAGAATGATAATAAAAAGTTTTATAAGGATGATCAAGCTTGGGATCGGGCAGAATTAGTGTTGAAAAACGTACTAAGAAATCGGAGTGTTCCATATGTTGAGGTTAAGAACGAAGCTGCGTTTTACGGTCCAAAAATCGATATTCAAATCAAAAATTTTCTAGGGAAAGAAGACACGGCTTTTACCGTTCAATACGACTTTGTTATGCCAAAAAGATTTGAATTGAAATATATCAATGAAAATGGCAAAGAAGAAGAGCCGGTTGTAATACATCGTTCATCTATTGGAGCCATAGAAAGAACAATAGCATTTTTGATAGAAAAGCATGCTGGTGCTATGCCGCTTTGGCTTTCCCCATTACAGGTAGTGATATTACCAATAAATGACCAATTTACCGACTTTACTTCTCTCATAAAAACCAAGATGGAAAAAGAAGGAATAAGAGTAAAAGTAGACGCAGAAAACAAAACACTTCAAGCAAAAATCAGAGATTACACATTGCAAAAGGTTCCCTATCTTTGTATAATTGGTAAGAAGGAAGTATTAAAGAGCTCCAAGGCACAAACCTATCTTTCAGTTAGAACAAGAGAAGGTTTAGACTTGGGGTGTCTTGAATTAACAAACTTTATCAAAAGTATAAAAGAAAATATTGAGAAGAAGAAGATATAGTAAAAGCAAGAAACAAATACTGAAGTGGAATATTTCAGTAAACGAAAGAATTAGAACACCGGAGTTAAGAGTATTGGATGAAGAAGGCGAGTTTGTAGGTTTATTAACCAGAAACGAAGCACTGGCCAAAGCCAAAGAGTATGGGTTGGATTTAGTGGAAGTTGCACCAAAGGCAAAGCCACCAGTTGCTAAAATAATAGACTTTAATAAACACTTGTATCAGCTGGCTAAAAAGAGCAAAAACGACAAAAAAGGAAAGACAGAAACAAAAGAAGTAAAAGTTGGGTTGTTTATGGCTGAACATGATGTTGACAGGATGGCACAAAGGGCACAAAAATTTATACTTGAGGGTAATCAAGTTAGAATTAGTCTTTGGTTAAAAGGAAGAGAGTTAGGAAAGAAGGAAGACGCAAGAAAATTTATCAATAATTTTGTTGGTAAAATAAAAGATGTTAAAGTGAGTTCAGAGCCTTTGATGCACGGTAAAGTTATGAGGGTAGTTATTAGCTATGAAAAACAAAAAAATGAGCAAGCAAAAAACTAGAAAATCAATAAAAAAAAGATTCAAAATAACGGCAACAGGTAAAGTGTTACATAGAAGTCATGGTATTCGCCACTTAAGATCAAATAAAAGCAAATCTCAAATAAGAAGGATGAAAAGAGTTAAGGTATTATTTAAATCAATAGCGAAAAAAGTTACAAAGTTAATTAGCTAAAAATATGGCTAGAGTTAAAAGAGGTGTAGAAACACATAGAAGGCATAAAAAAGTACTCGAACTTGCTAAAGGGTATAGAATGACCAGAAGTAAGTTGTACAAAGTTGCCAAAGAGGCAGTTTTACACGCCGGTGAGTATGCTTTTGCCGGTAGAAGGCACAGAAAAAGACAGATGAGGCGATTGTGGATTGCCAGAATTAATGCTGCGTCTAGAGAATTGGGTATAAAATATTCAGATTTAATTAGTCTGCTTAAGAAAAAAAATATAGAAATAGACAGAAAAATATTAAGTACAATAGCTCAAGAACCTAAGTTATTTTCCAACCTAATAAGCGAAATTAAAAAGGTATAGCAAGAATAAAAGTGCCTTTCATAGCTACTTATGACAGCAAAAGACATAGATCTAAACCCGGTTACTTATATAAATAAAATTCAAAAAACTAAAAGTATTGCCGACCTTGAACAAGTAAAAATAGATATACTAGGTAGAAAAGGAATAGTTAATCAGTGGTTAGACAAGCTTAAAGAAACAGAAAACAAAGAGCTAAAAAAAGAATTAGGAAGAAAAATAAACTTACTAAAAAATCGGCTAGAAAAAGAAATAGACACCAAACATGAAAGTTTATATTTTAACAAAGGTATTCAGACTGATCCCACTTTACCCGGTAGACCTGTAAAAACAGGCGATATCCACCCAGTTTCACAAACAATCGAAGAAATAGTTGAAATATTCAGTAAAATTGGGTTCTATAAAGTATCTTATCCTGAAATAGAGTTTGAGTATTTTTCCTTTGATAGCTTGAATATGCCCAAAACTCATCCAGCTCGTGATGAATTCGAAGCTTTTGCCGTAAAAGGTAACGAGTCTAAAAAATATGGAAAAATGGTATTGTCGCCACACACGTCATCGGGTCAGGTTAGAGAAATGTGGCGTGTTGGTAAGCCGCCTATCAGAATGATAAATATTGCCCGCTGCTTTAGAAGAAATTGGGATTTAACCCATACTCCAATGTTTCATCAGTTTGAGGGATTGTGTGTAGATAAAAATATTAATATTAGTCATTTAAAAGGGGCAATTGACATGTTTGCTAAAGAGTATTTTGGTTACGATGTTAATATTCGCTTAAGACCATACCACTTTCAATTTACCGAACCTTCTTTTGAAATTGACACAACATGTACTATTTGTAAAGGTAAAGCAGTAGTTAATGGCGAAAAGTGTAGGGTTTGTAAGAGTGGTTGGCTGGAACTTGGCGGCGCCGGTATGGTTCATCCCAATGTTTTAAAGTCGGGGAAAATAGATCCCAACAAATATACTGGCTGGGCTTTCGGTTTTGGTGTTGAAAGAGTTTATATGATGAAGTACCAATTATTTGATTTACGAAAGTTATTTAGTGGCGAACTTGATTTATATAAGGAGTATCGAGTATGAACATTCAAATACTAGACAGCTGGTTAAGGCAGTATTTGGTAACAAAAGCCAAGCCGGAAGTAATTCAACGCCTACTAACCTTGTCTGGGCCCGCTGTTGAAACAATTACTCCTTTTAAAGACGACTTTGTTTATGACATAGAAATTACAACAAACAGAATTGATACGGCTTCTGTTTACGGAATTGCAAGAGAAGCGGTAACAATACTAAAAAGAAACAATATTAAAGCCGAGCTTAAAGATTTAGCTCTTGACGAGGTAAATAATGATAATGATCATAGTATTCAGGTGGAGATAGTAGATGCTAAGGGCTTAGTTAATAGAGCTATTGCGGTAGCAATGAGCAATGTACTTGTCACTGAGTCGCCTCAATTTATACAGGACAGGCTAGAAGCTGCCGGGATTAGGGCCCTAAATAATTTAATTGATATCACAAATTATGTAATGCTTGAGGTTGGCCATCCGGTTCATGTATTTGACTTGGATAGAATTGGCACCAACAAATTGGTTTTCAGGTATGCAAAAGAAAACGAGCCTATTATAACGCTAGACGGAAAAAAACATTACTTAACTGTTGATGATGTGGTGATTGATGACGGAACGGGTAGAGTAATCGATTTACCCGGAATTATGGGTACAAAAAATAGTGTTGTTACCAACGAAACTAAGAATATATTAATCTTTATTGAATCCAATGATCCATATAAAATTAGGCGTACATCTATGCGAAATGCAATTCGCACTACTGCCGCCTCATATAACGAAAACAAACCAGATGTAAGATTAGCAGAAACAGCACTAAAACGGTGTGTAAAGCTTTATAAAGAAATTGCCAAGGCAGTTCTGGCAAGTAAATGTATAGATATTGGCAAGCCGGAGGTGGCTAGACGATTGGTGTCTGTTAGTATTGACGACATTCGGTTATATATGAATGTAGAAATAAAGGTTCAAGAAGTAATCAGCATATTGAAAGACTTGGGTTTTATGTTGGAAAACCAGGAAAATAAAAACCTGGTCTTTAATGTACCGTCATACCGAATGGCTGACGTTGAAATAAGTCAAGACTTGATTGAAGAAGTAGCCAGGATATATGGCTATGACAAGATACCCTCTATTATACCCCCTTTAAAGTATATAAGTGATAGCTACATTCGCAAAGCCAATAAGTTGTTTGGTGTTGAAAACCTAATCAGAAGGTATATAGCAAATATAGGCTTTTTTGAGCTGTATAACTATTCAATGGTGTCTAAAGAAGAAGGGGACAAATATAGTTTTATTAAAAACCCGATTGAAATGATTAATCCCATGTCTCGTGATCTTGTTTGTTTTAGGCAAAGTCTGATACCGTCATTAGTTAAAAACATTAACCAGAATAAATCGGTTTCAGATATTAAAATATTTGAAATAGCTAATGTTTACCTACCAACCGAAGTTGACTTACCTCAAGAGAAAAAGAAGCTAACACTTCTTGCCCGCGTGGATTATTTTGAAATGAAGGGGGTTGTTGAGTCAGTGCTTAAGTTTGCCAAGGTAAAGGAAATTAAATTTTTACCGGCAAGCTCTGATTTTTTCCTAGACCCTACATTGTCAGTTGATATATTTTTGAATAAGGAACTGATTGGGCAATTGGGGTTGCTTAACAGCAAAATACTATATGAGAATAACTTGGAAGGCAACTATGCGGTGGCAGAGTTAGACATAAGTTTGCTAGGTGAAAACTTTAGCTACTTAGAAAAATTAAAAGCCAGGAAAAAAATACCTGCCGTAATTGAAGATATAACTTACCAATTTAACGGTACTAATTGGTGGCAGATAATTGAAAACTCACTACTCTCAAGATTCAAAGAGATTACAAAAGTTGAGCATATCGATACATATAAAAATAACATTACCCTAAGAGTTTATTCTTATCCTCAAATTGGTAAATCAATACTCAAAGATATAATTTCACACCTTGAAAATAAATTGAAAACAAAAGTTATTAAAAACTAAAGTCTATAATAATAGGTAAAGAAAGGTTTCCCTTTTTTAGTATCAAATAGATTCTTTTTCATTCCTTTAATCTGAAAGCCGTGTGAAATAATTAAAGTGTTTTTTTTGCATTCCTTCTTCAATTTTTTACTAAGCCTTACCAATACTTCCGGAAAAAGAAATAAATAAATTATAGTTGCGTTTTTTAAATCTATATCAAACAAGTTATTTTTAATATAAGTAACATTAGCTTGTTTTAAAAACCTAGCTTTAAGTTTTGAAAATATGTGAAGCAGGGGATTAAGTTCAACACCATAACTTTGAATTTTGTATTTTTGGCTTATATAAAGTGGTAAACGACCATCGCCACAGCCAAGGTCATAAAAAACGTCATTTTTTTTTATTTTAATTCGACTAAAGATTCTATCTAATACTTTTTTTTGAGTTGGAACAAAAGGCACGCCAAAGAGGTCGGAAATCATCATACTTAAGAAGAAAAGTAGCAAATAAAATAATACAAGAAACAAAAATATTTGAAGCAGCAAAACGAAGATAATGTAAAAGGGCATTACTTTTTATTTTATATAAGGCTACCCTGAAATATCAAGTAATAATTATTCTCTGCTTAAAGCGCGACCAACAAGGTCTTCATAAATATTTTTTTGACTAGAACGAGTTGCAATGGTAATTCCGGATATTTGAAGCTGCCCATCGACTAGTGAGTAGGCAAAAGTATATCCACCAGAAAGTTTACCAGGCATGGTAAGCGTTGCTTGTTCGCCGTCTGTGGTATCTTTAAGTTGTTCCTCAATAAGCGTTATGTATAGTTGTACTTGTTGTTCACTGAGCTCGTATGCTTGCATAATTTTATTAATAATTCTTTGTTTTCTTGTTTTGTCTGTATCACTTGTTTTTGTGTCGTCGTGTAAAAACCGAATCAGTTTTCTTCTTTTTTCATATTTTTCCAGTAATCTATTCAACGCATCTTTGTTTGGTCCGGAATTTTGTTCATTAACCCAAGCTTTAACTTGACTGTAGGTTGGCTTTAATTTAAAAGCAGTGTTAACCAATTTTTCTGCCTCGGGAGGCGTAAAGCCGGATTGAGTAAGCAAAGCTACGGACTCGCTAAAAATACTACTCTTTGCGTTACTATCTGCTAAATTGTTGTAATATTTTTGGTATTGAAGGCGCAAAGATTGGTAAACAGGTTCTGCTTCATTAATAATTTCAGTTATTACCTGCATTGAATGTTCAAAATTTTGTGGAGGTTCAAATTGTATTTGATAACCGTCCAAATATGTAACTCTGCCAGAATCTTGGTCTTTCTCGTGTACAGAAACCTCACTTGCTTCAATTCCCCTTTCATTTAATTTTCTAATTATTGCACCTTTTGCGCAGTTAAAAAAAACACTATCGAATGGACTCATTTGTTTTAGCAGTGTTTGTGGGGCGACTTCTTGTGAAAGTGCATGCTGTTGTAAGATTGCTTCAGGTAAAGCAACAACATGAAGGTGGCCGTCGGGGTGCGATTGAGGCCCCCTACTTAAACCGCTAGTTTGCCTGTCGATTGTTGGGGTATGACCAAAAACAGCATAAATACGTATCCGTTCATCAATTGGAAGCTGTTCGATTTCAGGTTGAAGCTGCAGTAACATTTTGTTTAATGCTTCAACAGATAGGGCCGTATTTATACCAATTACTCTGAAAAGTTCTTTTACTGCTTCTTGGTCGGTATTCAATTGTGGAAATACAACAGGGCTATGATTGCCAACGGCTGGGTTATGTGTTGGAGTATTTAGCCACCAATTTATTAAATGCAAAGGTAGCACAGACGGATAGTCTTGGAAAAACTGTTGTATACTGGTTAGGTACTGATTGTCACCATTATTAAATACTTCATTAAATATTTTTATAAATGCTTCTTTATCGATGTTTATAGGGGTATGTGCGGAAGGGTTAGTGGTTGTTCCAACTTCATAATTGGTGCCATTGACCGGAACTGTTTCAGTTTGGCCAAGCGCTCTTGCTTCTGCTGCTATGGTGTTTGTTTCGTTTGTTCTTCTACCATTTATTGTTGGAACATGTAAAACACTTAACTTTTTGCCCGTTAATGAATCAAATTCCTTAATGATATTTGTTACTGTAGTGGGTTCAGTGTCTGGCATTTAGATATTATAGCGAAGTTATTGGAAAACGAGATGACAAAAAGGTATTCCACATATTTATTCTGTTCAAAAATAACATGGGGAAGCAGTATTTGAAATTATTAGATATAATACAATTTGTGAACAATCAACTATCTTACAACCTTGATCAAGATAACGAAATATACCTAAAAAAGGAAGTTTACCTAACAAATCAACAATTACTTAAAATATCTGCTTGTACAAGAGCAGGAACTCGTGATGGCATTATAGACAAACCTAACGAAGATGCTTTTTCAATTACACAGAGCAAAGATGTACTTTATACTTGTGTTTTTGATGGAAATTCTAGCTTAAAACCAATAGAAGCATTAGGTGAAATTACTGGTGCTCGCTTTGCTTCTCATTTCCTATCTCCGCTTTTCTCCAATATTGCCCCTGTTCATAATTCAGCAAAACAAATTATGATAGATATGAATTCTCAGTTACTGCAAGAGGTTCTAAAGTTTGAGGGTACGAATACTGAGGATACCCACACGCTTCCTGCAACATCTGCTACAATCTTGATAATTGATAGTGTAAAGAAAAAAATATCTTTTTCTCATATTGGAGACACTTTCTTTATCGTTTATTATGAAAATGGACATTCAAGACTTTTAACAAATGATAAAATCAAACCTTTTGATGAGGCTACATTTAAAGCAATAAAAAAAGTTGCCAAAGTAAAAAATATATCTCCAAAACTTGCTACTAAGGACCCAACCATTCGTTCAATGTTGGTTAAAAGGTACACTGAATACGACAATCGAGCCGATGGTTCTGGCTATGGCGAATTGAATGGGCAGGCAAATGCTTTGCAATATATTCAGACCGAAAGTTTAAGTACAGAAAAGATTAAATCTGTTTTAATTGGAAGTGATGGTGTTATTCCTCAAGGTTGGAATATTGATGAAGAGAATGATAGGCAGAAATTTAGAGCAATAATAGAAAATGAAGGAATGGAGGGTTTAATTAAAATAAAGAAATCACTTGAAGATTCAGATCCTAATTTTGAGAACTACACCCGTTACAAGCATTCGGATGACGCAACTGCAGTATATATACGCTTAATGTAGTGTAGTGGGTGGGTGGCTGACCGGACTTGCTCAATGATGTCCGATAATTACAAACCCGTAGGGT
>CAYPVH010000004.1:0-93413 GCA_964414145.1 uncultured Gammaproteobacteria bacterium | reverse complement strand
GGAACCAAACACTTAAGTACAGCAGAAGCGATTGGAATTTGGGTGGCTGACCGGACTTGCTCAATGATGTCCGATAATTACAAACCCGTAGGGTGAAGTAATTGGCGAAGATAGAATTAGTCCCGATAAAGCGAAGCGTATCGGGGAACCAAACACTTAAGTACAGCAGAAGCGATTGGAATTTGGGTGGCTGACCGGATTTGAACCGGCAACCTCCTGCTTCACAGGCAGGCGCTCTAACCAGTTGAGCTACAGCCACCAATTAAAGAAGTGCTCCCAAGAGGATTCGAACCTCTGACCTACTGCTTAGAAGGCAGTCGCTCTATCCAACTGAGCTATGGGAGCAATACAAACTTTAATATTATATCAAAGAAAATATTAACGAAAATAGAGAAGAGAATAAGAGGGTTGGTTTAAATAATATCTTCTTTTCGCCTGCGAACAAAACTTATCCACTCTTCAATCACTTCAAACAAAATTTTAAAAGGAGCTTCAATAACAAAATCAATTACAAAAAGCATCATACTGAATTTAGATGATACTTCGGAACTTAACCACTTTCCTACAGATACAAGTGGCATTAAAAAGAAATCAAATATGGGCGAAAAAACATTATCTTTTTCTTTCATTACATATTCTTTAGCAGATTGCCTAATTCTGTAGCCAAAAAAACTTACCGAAGCAATAAAGAAGAAAAAAATAATTTTACTGGTAAGGTGGAAAGAAAGTAAGTCAAGCAGATAATTAATTACCGAAAATGTTATAGCAAAAGTAGCAAAGTAGAAAGACCAAAAAGTTGCCGAAAAAATAAAATTCTTTTCTTTTTCTTTTTTATTTTTAAAATTAATTTCTTCCGGTTCACTTTTGTAAACTATAGTTTTTATCTTGTTAAATATTTTTTTAGTATTTTGCTCGTCAGGAATTGAAGTAAATATAACAAACATTGCCATCAAGACAGGTGGGAAGAGGGCATTAATAGCAAGCGATAAGTAATCTATTTCTTGACCCAGGGTTTTTATAATGGGGTATTCGGCAATAAAAACAAATATTACTTTAGTAAAAAATATATAGGCAATACTTCTAATTCCGGCTCGAGTTAGTTTTTCTTTAGATAAGGCATATTTATCGCGACATATTGAATCAACACAATTTTTTAATTTATTTTCATCTGTAAAAATATCGGCTAACTTGTCTTTGTTATTAATAACAAGCTCCTTCAATACTAAGTAAGATGGTCTAATATTTCTTAAATACCTGATTACTTTGTAACTAATACCCCTATCAATATGCTTGTCTATAAATTTAAATGCTTTTTGGTATTCAGTTAAATACTGAGTCATCTCTTCTGGTTTAACGAGTAGAAGATGTTCAAAAATTAGTTTAAAAAGGCTGTACCTAAGGTAGGTTTTATCACTTTTTAAAAATGTTTGTTCAACAGCAATATAAAAATATAAATCTTTATTTTCCTTACTAATACCCTGAATTTTTATATATGGGTTAAGCACCTGATAAAAATAAAAAAGAAAGTTTCTTTCAATTTCTTGCTCTTTTTTGCTAAAAATTTCTTCAATTTGGCATATTAGCAATTCTTTAACAAAGCCAAAATTATATTTGGCAGTTTTTGAATCGAAACCCTTTGTTAATTTATTTTTAAGAATTATGTACCAGTCTATTGTCCGTTCCAGTTTATCCACAGCTGTTTCGGGAATCTTATCTTTCTTAAAATAACCCGCCCAGGCAATTTCTTTGGCAATAGAGGCAGATTCGTCTTTTAATGTTGGGTTAAATGCCAGTCTTCGACTTATTATTCGGTTAATAGCATTTCTTCTAATAATGTGGTCATCTTTAAACTCAATTACATTTCTGAATTTTTCATAAATAAGAGCAAAAAAAGAAACGGTTTTGGATATGTTGATAGATTCAGCGTCATCATTTTCGGTTTGATTTTGAATTGCTGCAATTGCACTAATTAGCGATTTGGTTTTATTGGATAATTGACCCATTAGTTATATAACTCCTTGTTTGTTATAATTCTACCATAACAATAGGCTTATTATTGTTTTTGCCTCCGTGGTGTAACGGATAGCACTCAGGTCTTCGGAACCTGTTGTAGAGGTTCGAGTCCTCTCGGAGGCACATATAAATGAAATATATTAAGATCCAATCGAGCTGGTCAAGTTATATATAGGTGTTAAAACAGAAATAACTAAAAAACCCACCCCAAAACCAAGAATTACCAATATTAAGGGTTCAATTAGTGTTGTAGCCGCCTTTACAGCCAGTTCGGATTCCATTTGAAAATATTTAGATAAGCGAAGTAATGTTTCATCTAGTTTTCCGGTTCGCTCGCCAACAGAAGTCATTTGAACAAAAATTGGCGGGAATATGCCCTGATCGGCAAGAGAATCACCTAACGAGCGCCCTTTTTCAACATCATTGTATATTTGTGAAAATGAGTCTTTGTATACTTGATTAGTTGTAGTGTCTTTAATTATTACTAATCCACCCAGAAGCGGCACACCGGATTTAATAAGAATTGATAGGGTACGGGTTGTGTCTACCAATATAGATTTTTGAATAATATCACCAAAAACAGGTAAACGAATTAAATACATATCCAGTAACTTCTTGTATCTTGGCTTTTTAAGTAATATTTTAAGAAAAATAGACAAAACAAAAACTACAACAATTACAAGCGGCCAAAATTTAGAAAGAAATGTAGAAAGTGACATAATAACCTGAGTACTGAATGGCAGGTCAATATCAAAGTTTTTATAAAGATCCAGCAATTGTGGTAAAACAAATGTCATCATTACAAAAGCAACTAAAACAATCCCTAAAATAATAATAATAGGATATATCAAGGCTCCTATTACTTTCCCCCTAAATTCTCTGGCTTTTTCCAAGTTTTCAGCAAGGCGCATAAAAACGTCGTCTAATTTACCAGAAGATTCACCGGCTTTTATCAAAGAAACGTAGTAATCTGGAAAACTATCACTCATGTCAGCAAGAGCTGTTGAAAGGTTATTACCACTTTTTATATATTCGCTGATTCTATTGACTACATTTTTTTGATTAACGTCTGTTGTCTGAGACGAAATAATTTCTAGCGCATCAATTAGTGTAAGACCGGCATTAATCATAATTCCCATCTGTCTGGTAAAATCAACGAGAGAGCTAAAATTAAGTTTATTGCCCTTTGTTTTAGCTAATAATGTGGCAACGTTAAAAAATTTCTTTTTTTCTTTTAGCTTGACTATAAAAAAATTCTTTTCTCTTAAAATAGATTTTGCTTCTTGAAAATTATTAGCCTCAATTACACCAATATTTTTCTTGTTTTTAACATCAAGTACCGTATATTCAAATTGCATATTATTTTAGTATTTCCTTCATTAATTTAGGGCGCATTGCATATTTAAGAGCTGTTTCCTCAAGAATTTTGCCTGTATTAATTAAATTCTTTAAATATTGTTCAAAGATTATCATATTGTCATCTGCAGATGTTTGCATTACATTATCAAGTTGATAAGTTTTGCCTTCCCTTATCAGCGAACCAACAGCGGGATTATTAAACAAAATTTCAAGTGCGGGTATTTGTTTACCAGTCTCAACTGCCGGTAATAAACGTTGTGAAATAATTGCTCTTAATACATTAGATAATTGTGTTTTAATTTGGGGTTGTTGCTCTTCTGGAAAAACATCAATAATACGGTCAACAGTTTGTGAAGCGTTTGTTGTGTGAAGTGTAGAAAAAACAAGGTGCCCGGTTTCTGCCAAAGTTAGTGCCGACGAAATAGTTTCGTAGTCTCGCATCTCACCAATAACTACAATATTTGGATCTTCTCTTAAAACAGAACGTAGCGAATTATGAAAAGAGAGAGAATCTTTTTTTATCTCTCTTTGTGAAATAAGTGCTTTTGCAAGTGGATAGATATATTCAATTGGGTCTTCAATAGTAATAATGTGCTCTGCTCTGGTTAAATTAATTTCATTAATAATCGAAGCTAAAGTTGTTGATTTTCCTTGACTGGTTTGACCGGTAATGAGAACAAAACCTTGCTTGAATTGAGACAGTTTATGTAAACTTTCGGGTAAATTTAAATCCGCAAGACTGGCAATTTTATTAGAAATTAATCTTAAAGAAAGAGCAAGGCTGTTTTGTTGATAATAAGCATTAACCCTAAAACGATAGTTATTGTAATAAATACCGAAATCCAACTCTTTGTTTAATGCCAAGTATTCCTGCTGTTCTTTCGATGTATAGGAAACAAAGGTATTAAATATATCTGAATGTGTTAATTTTGGATAGAGAGATAAGTGAATTAAGTTACCCGAAACTCTAATCCAAGGGCTATATCCATTAACTAAATGAAGATCAGAAGCGTCTCTATTGATAACTTCGTCTAGTAGTTGTTGGTTATTTATGTTCATTTCTATTCTTGTGCAACTCTTAAGACTTCGTCGGCTGTAGTAAGCCCAGCCAAAACTTTTAAAAATCCATCTTGGATCATGGTAATTAACCCTTGTTCAATTGCTTTTTTTTCAATTACTTCTGCAGTTTCGTTTTTTAATATCAATTTATTTATTTCTTGGCTAGTTAATATTACTTCAAAAATACCAATTCTGCCAAAATATCCGGTTTCACCACACTCAGCGCAACCTTTGCCTTTATACAAATCCATTGTTTCGTTTTCGTATTTCTTTGGAAGGAGTGGGCCAAGTACATTTCGGATACTTTTGTCAATTTCACTACTGGCTTTATAACTAGTTCTACAGCTTGGGCATATTTTTCGTAGAATTCTTTGACCAACAGTTGCTGCTAAAACCGAAGCAATAAGAAAGGGTTCTGCCCCAAGGTCTATAAGTCTGGGTATTGCTGTTGCGGCGTTATTCGTGTGTAGTGTCGAAAAAACTAAGTGACCGGTAAGTGCGGCTTGAACAGCAAGAGTAGTGGTTTCTTTATCACGAATTTCTCCAACCAAAATTATGTTTGGGTCTTGTCTTAGAAAAGAACGAAGGCCGCTTGCAAAAGTTAATCCGGCTTGTGAATTTACCTGTACTTGATTTATTCCTGGTAGTTCATATTCAACTGGGTCTTCAAGGGTCATAATATTAACACCCGGCTTATTTAAACGTGATAAGATTGAATATAAAGTTGTTGTTTTACCAGAACCCGTTGGTCCGGTAATTAAAACAATTCCGTAGGGTTTGTTAATTGAATTTTCAAGATTAACTAAATTTGCTCCGGATAGACCAAGATCGGGAAGTGAAGGGATTCCACCTGTTTTCTTCAGTAACCTCATAACAATTTTTTCTCCGTGAACTGTGGGTAAACTGGAAACACGCAAATCAACTTCTTGATCGCCAATTTTAAAAGTAAATCGTCCGTCTTGGGGTAATCGGCGTTCATCAATCCTCATCTGAGAAAGTATTTTTATTCTTGAAGTTAACGAATCATGAAGTGATTTTGGCAAAGTTAATTTTTCATAAAGAATACCGTCAATTCTGTATCTAACCCTGGTTTTAAATTCTTGTGGTTCAACGTGAACATCCGAAGCCCTACCTTTAACAGCAAATTCGAGTATCGTGTTAACCAATTTTGAAATCGGGGGTTCTTTAACTATTTTTTGTTTGGAAGTTGGTTTATCAGATTTTTTCTTGTCGGTATATTCTTCAAGGGCATTGGTTACGGTTGGTGACAAACTTTGCTGGTATTGAATACGAATCACATCGTCAAGCACTTCGGGGTCGGTTAAATAGGGGATTATTTTTTTACTTGTTTTTTTTTCAAGAAAACTGAGCGTATCTAAGTTAAGAGGATCAACCATACCAACTTTCAGAACATTGTTTTGTATATCAAATTCAAATGGAAACACTTTGTATTGTTGGGCGATTAATTGTGGTACTAATGATATTGCTTGAGGTGAGGCAGCAATATTAGTAAGGTTAATGTAGTCAACCCCTAAGGCCTCGGCCTGAGCTTTCAAAACATCTTCTTGATTTGCCAGTTTTTTTTTAAGTATATATTCGTCTGGTTTTATATCTGTTTTTAAGCATTCAATTTCAATCTCTTTAAGCCTAGATTCATCAATTAGTCCGTTTTTTTTGAAATAATCAAAAAACTTGCTATATAAATAAGTAGACATATATTCATTTTACTTTCTTATATTCGGTTGTCAATTTATATTTGTTACTTGACAACCGTTAATTAATTTTCTAGGCTTTAAATAGCAGTTAAAAATTAATATATCTAAAATGAATAAAAAGGGTTTTACTTTAATAGAGTTACTGATAGTTATTGCACTATTGGGAACATTGGCAGTTGCGCTTCTTGCGGCAATTGACCCATTTGAACAGTTTAAAAAAGGAACAGACACAGGTGTAAGAAATACCACGCAAGAATTTTATAACGCAGCAATTCGTTATTACGCCAATAGATCCGGTTGGCCAACAGATTGGGAAATAACACCCGCAGATTTATATGGACCTGAATCATTAGATACTGCCGGTTTTACTACAGCCTTAATTTCAGCTGGTGAACTTAAAGCAAACTTTAACGAAATTGCTCAAGACCAACTGGACGACATTTATGTTTCTATACAAGGGTCTACTTTACTAGCTTGTTTTACGCCAACATCAAAGTCGCTCCAGTCAGCAGATAAAAATACGAAATATCTGAACGCTGCTTTAACAAACGGCGTGCCCTATACAGACGTATCAACAACAGATGGAGTATGTAAGGTAAGCGGCGGAGAAACTGACTGCATGTGGTGTATCTATTGACAGCTTGTTGAGACAAGGGTATCATAACTAAATGTTTTGGTACCCTTACAATTTTATTTACTCGGCGGATTCAGGTGATTTATTAACAGCCGTTGTTACAGATGGCATTCCTCATGCACCAGGATTTCCGTTTTACTATTTAGTAAACAAAATATTTAACTTATTACCGTTTGGTAACCCTGCTTATAAATCTTCGTTAGTTTCTTTATTATTTTCTATTCTGGCTCTTATCTATTTGTATAAAATTATTCAAAAAATAAAACCTTCTACACTGGATAAGTTTAAAAGTGTACTGTTTGGAATTAGCACAATTGTAATCATTGCTTTTTCTTCTTCTTGGCTAATATATAGCGGTGTGCAAGAAGTTTATACCACAACGGTATTTTTTATAAACGCATCTAGCTATTACTTATTACTTCTATATAAAACTAATAAAAAAAATAACTTTAGCAATCATTTCAAGTTTTTCGCAGTAATAACGTTTGGCATTTTCCATCATTATTTAATTATTTTTTCATTTATTGCCTATATTTATTTAATGTGGCCAAGAAAAGCAGAGGTGATAAAACTTTTTAAGAAAACCTGGAAAAAAGTATTACTTATCACTGTGTTGGCATTTAGTCCATACCTAGTTTTTGTTTTAAAAACAGATAATACATTAATAAAATGGCAAGAAGAGGGCTTAGTTGGATTATACAAGTTAATAACAAGAAATGAATATGGTTTTTTCGACACTAACTCAAACGGCATTATTAGCATAGTTCAAAGAATAAAGAATTTTACTTTCTATACTAGGCACATATATGAAAATTTTAATATTGTTTTTATTATTTTAATAATTGTTGGACTGATTTTCTTAATTAAAACAAAAAAGAAAGAAGTAAAGTTTATACTTGTCAACTTTTTATTATATGGTCCGCTCTTAATATCGTATGCATCTATAAATACAACAACATCTATATCTAAGGCAATTTTCGAGAGATATTTTTTACTGTCGTTTTCCTGGCTGGGGTTGTTATATTTTTTTGGTTTATCTACCCTTTGGCAGGGATTATTGTATTTAAAGAAATATTTTCAATCAAATATTGCTTGGCGTATGCTTAGTTATGGAACCGTTGGCATGATTGTTGTTGCTATTCCCCTTGTAACTTCATTTCAAAATTTGAAAGAAGTAAAAGCAATTTTTACGGTTCCTATTTTTGAAAATCATGCCAAAGAAATACTAAACATACCTAAAAAAAATAGTATTTTACTGCTTCAGGGCGATTTGGATTTATTCCCGGTCCAATATATCCGCTATGTAAAAGGTTACAGGCAAGATGTAAAAGTATTATCGGCAAGTAGAATGAGCTTTCCTTATTATTATAAAGCCATCAAGAGCAATTTTCCCGAACTGAAAACCAATACAGACATAAAAATGAAAAAGGAAAACTATAGGGAGTTTATTTTTACTAACATAAATAATTGGAATATATATACAAATTTCAAAATAGTAGACGATAAAATAAAAAGTATTCAAGAAGGTATTTTGTACAGGCTTAGTCTAAAAAAAGATAAGAATAACCCCAATTTTGAAGAAGTTAATATTAAAATACCGATTTATTCGCACATAGATAATTTAGAAAGAAAACTATATTTTTACGAAGAACTTAAAGAAAGCTACTCAAACTATTTAACAGAAATTGGTAATTATTACTACAAAAATAAAAAGTATAAAAAGAGCCTGGATTATTTTAAAAAAAGTTATTTATTAAATAATGACAGTTTAAGAGTAACAATGTTACTCTCACTTAATCTAAATAAATTAAACAAATGTGGCGCGGCTGAAAGAGTATTGCTAACCAGTTACGAAAAGGAACCTCTTAAAGAAACAGCTTATGCCTTAGCAAGAATCAGAGCTGCTTGTTTTAAAGATAAGTACGGTTTTTTATATTGGCAAGAAGTTTATAAAAAGCTAGAGTAAAAACAGTTAAGTAACCCAAAATCATTAAAGCTAAGCTTATATACCACAATGGTGGTTGGTATATAAGTTCAACATTATTAATACCAGGATATAACTTAACTGCCATAAAGGCGCCGTTAGCTTCACTTATCTCTGTTTCTTTACTGTTTACATAGGCTTTCCAATTGGGATAGTTTAATTTGTGAATATAAAGGTAGCCTGATGTGTTATTTTTAATCTTTAAAACTGTTTTTTGATCGCTATTTTCTTTTGTGATAATTCTTGATTTTGCCTTTTTATCTGTATTGTTAATACCACCACCTTTAATGTACAACGTTTCTATATTGTTATTGTCGTTGTCTACTAAACTTAAATAGTGGTATATATCAATATAACTCTTAAAATTGTTAGTAAAGAAAAAGGATGAAATTGGATTTATAACCTTATAATAATTTATTGATTTCTGTTTATTTTCATTAAAGATTCTTTTTTCAAGCATGTTATGCTTGTTGTGTGAATCACTACTCGAAATTAATATATTACAACCAAGAAGCCTAAGGAGTTTATAAGCTTTATCTAAGTTGTAATCGGGTGACTTTTCATCTAGCTTCGATTCTAGATATCTAGTTAAGTTAAAAAAATTGACCGGATGATAGCTGGAATGCTTAAATAAACCACATGTTGATGAATTAATAAAAAAATTTGAATTTGGCTCTAAAAGCGCATATAACTCTAACTGAAAGTTAGGATTGTTGTCTTCGAAGGCTGCGGTCCATAACTTGTCATTACCGTGCGTATAGTAGTTATGATTAATAAGTGAACGGCTTGATTTATTCAGATTATTTTTTAAATAATTAAAACGAATGACTGGATGATAGTTAGAAAAGGGTAAAGTCAGAAAAATAATTTGTAGAAATATTAAGATGTAAATGAATTTATTTGCCCATTGTTTATTTAATATGTAATTCTTAAAAAGAATAATAGTTCCTAATATAGTAAAAAAAGTAAAAAAGGAAACAATTCGATGCGGTCCTCTAAAATTACTAATTAAAGGTAAAGACAAGACAAACTTAAAGGGAGTGCTGGCTCCGTATACAAAAATAAAGAAAAGTATAAACGAGAATAATAGAAACTTAAAGGTATGTGTTATTCTAACCTTTAGTTGTTTTTTACGAAATATATAAGCAGTTATAAAAACTATCATTAAAGGAACTAAGCCCATATAATAATTAATTTCGTTATACGTATTAATTCTGGTACCATAGTTTCTTAGTAGAGACCCGTCTGTAAGTCTACCAAGAATAAAGGGGTAAATAACAGTTTTAAAAAAGATAAACGGCGGTGTAGAAAAAGCAAGAACATTACTATAATCACGATTTGAAGCATTTGTAAAAATAGCAGTATTTATTAGTTGTGTAGAAATACAAAGAAGATAAATAACAAAAGCTGAAAAAACCTTAGGAATTTGTTTAAAATAACGTTTTTCTTCCCACAAAAGTAGTGCCATGTATAGAACAAGAAATATTATTGTGTATACATGAAACATAAAATGACCAAACAAAAATTGCTGACTCAATGTAAAACCAAATAATACCCAACTTAGGTATGAATTACTTTTAAGAGCCCTTCTTAAAAGTAAGAATGCTAAGGGCAAAAAACTAAAACTTTGGATTATACCTTGATGCGTTATTTGTATAAGTACTGAAGCAGAAAATGTTAAAGAGATGCTTCCAAATAAAGATAATTTTTTTGACTTAACAAAGTCGTAAAACAAAAAATATGCTGATATACCAAGAGTTAAAAAAGATAAAATATAAGTTACGTTAAAAGCAAAAATAAAAGGTAAAAATTTATAGAGAATTATGTTTATTGGGCTCAACGCCCCAATTTGGCTTTCGGCCAGTATTGGGTATCCGAATGCTGTTAGGTTTGTAATAATCGGAATCCTATTTTGTTTTAAATAGTTAAATAACAAAAACTTTTCAGAGAGGTTAACGTGTACTAAATCCGAAAGCAAAAGATCTGGTGTAATATAAACATTGTTGAAGATGTCTTTAATTGTTATTAAAAAAAAGACTATAATTAAAGTAGCAATAAAGAAAATATATGGAAAGTGCTGTCTTAATTTATTTTTAATGACTTTCATTTATTAAGTTTATATATTTTATAAGTAAAACACTTGCTATTTTAAATTTTAATAGTCGTTAATGCAATACTTGATAATATTTTTAATATTTATGATAGGGGCGTCTTTTGCTTCTTTTATTACCGTTTTAGCCGAGAGAATTCCTAAAGAAGAAACTATTATGGGCAGATCTCATTGTAACCATTGTTTGAAACAGTTAGATTTCATCCACTTAATCCCGGTTTTTTCATATTTGGTACAAGGCGGAAAGAGTAGTTGCTGTAAAAAAAGAATTCCCCTTAAGTACTTAGTAGTCGAAATAATGATGGGAACTTTATTTGTATGTTTCTTTTTTAAATACTATCCGGGTGTTTCACTAAAATTAATACGTGATCTATTTCTGATTAGTACAATTGTGTTAATATCACTGATTGATTATGAATATCAAATAATCCCAGACGAATTATTGATAATAATTTTACTAGTAGCGTTCTTTTTAGGTAATTATCAAAGCTATCTGGCTTTACTTAGTACTTTTGCAGTAACCTTAGTATTTTTTTTAATTCATATGTTTAGTAAGGGTAGGGCAATGGGTTTTGGTGATGTTAAGTATGTTTTTGTCTCTGGGCTTCTTTTTTCTCCACTTTATTATTTATTGGGTATCTATATTGCTATCTTGACAGGTGGAGTCGTCTCTGCAATACTAATTTTAGTAAGGTTTGTTGCAAAGGAAAAGATTAAATCTGAAATTGCCTTCGGACCATTTTTGTCTGTAGGCTTTATTGTTGCGTTATGGTATTTAGTATGAATAAAAAAGGAGTAACATTAGCTGAACTTCTGATCGTTTTCACAGTAATAATGATCATTATTGGTATCATAATCGGCACAAACTATTTTACTCAAACTGGAAAGGCTCATGATTTAAAAAGAAAATCTGATCTAAGTGTTTTACGAGAAGTAGCCGAGGACTATTATGCAGATCACAATATGTATCCGAGCGTAGAAGAAATGGCCTACAAGGATAGTACGGGTCAGGTAGTTTATACCAATGATATGACAGTAAAAAAATGGGCGGGGAAGGTTTGTGGTTCTTTGCACACAAGCGAAGAAATTAGGGGATATTCTAAAGAGTTGCCATGTAATCCTTCTAGTCCAACCGAAGACTATGTTTATTTTACTACCCCAGACAAGCAGTCTTATGCAATATTTACAAATCTTACAAATAAAGAAGACCCGGCCATTGAAGATTCCAATTGTATTGCAGGGTGTAGCTATATAACAAGTTTAAGTAATCCAATGAATAGCTTATCCAGAGAATATATTTTTAATTATATGGTATCGTCTTCAGATTATAATTATTTTTGTTCCGAAGAGAGTTATTTTGTTTATTATGCTAATATGAGTACCAGTGATTGTTCGCAAAAATGTTTAGCATGCCCGGGCTTAGAGTGCTCTGGCGGATGGACACGGGCATTTTGTAGTTGGGGTTGGTGTTACGATAATTGTCAAAATGAGCAATAAAAAAAACGGTTTTACATTAATAGAGGTCTTAACAGTAATTGCTATTCTTGGAATAATTGCTCTTCTTGTATTTGGTAATTTTATAAGGTCACTTAAGAAGGCCAGAGACAGTAGGCGTAAACAAGACCTTAATCAAATCCGTACCGCGCTTGATGTTTATTATTCAGTGCACGAAGCTTATCCAACAGCTACCGAACCACCGGGACTAGTTTGGGGAGGTACGCTAACAGATGACGATGATAGGGTATTTATGCAAAAGCTACCCAGCGACGTTAATGCTAACCTGAATTATGTATATCAAGCCCCGAGTACTGGTGATTATTTTATACTTTATTCTTGTCTTGAAAATACCGAAGATATTGATTACGATAAAATAACACCAATAGTTGAGCCAGATTGTGGCGATGAGTGCTCAAACACGTGTCATTATGGCATATCAAGCAGTAACAAAACACCGTAGAAAACATGGTTTTACGTTAGTTGAAATATTGATTGTAATTTCTATTATATCGATTATTGCCGGTGTATTAATGCCAAACCTTAACGATGTTAGAAAGGCTTCAAGAGATAAAAAAAGAAAAGCCGATTTAAAAGCAATTTCCGAAGCTTTGGAACTGTATAAATTAAATCAAGATCTTCCAACCTATCCAACAACGGCAGAGATAGAAGCCCTAACACCCGGTGAAGAATGGACAAGTGAAGAAGGTGAAATAGAAGGTTCTGAAACAATAACATATATGTCTCAATTTCCTAAAGACCCAAGATATGACAATAATCCAACAAAATATTTTTATAGATACTATTATGTTAGTAGCAGCCAGTATTATTTGGGGGCATGTCTTGAAGACGCCAATGATCCGGAAGTGAGCGCAACCCCACCGGTTGGTTACTTTTCCGGTTGTGATTATTGGTATTATAGAAAAGAGCCATAAAATATAATGATAATTATTAAAAAA
Source organism: uncultured Gammaproteobacteria bacterium (assembly GCA_964414145.1). Taxonomy (GTDB): domain Bacteria; phylum Patescibacteriota; class Microgenomatia; order UBA1406; family UBA1406; genus UBA1406. The sequence goes on along the minus strand of CAYPVH010000004.1, from coordinate 80,086 downwards.
AATCGGAAAACAAATAGAGGTTTTAGTTTACTTGAGCTTTTAGTTGTTGTTGGCATTCTTGGAATATTACTAACCTTTGGTATTAGTAGTTATAATACCGCACAGAAACGCTCAAGAGATGCCAAAAGAAGGGGAGACATTAAAGATTTACAGAAGGCAGCAGAGCAATATTATTCTATATGTAATTATTCTTACCCGGCCAACTTAGGTACCAGTAGTATCGTTTGTACCAATCCAACGAATCAAATTATGCCAACAAATCGGCTACCACATGACCCAAAAACAGGTAGTGCATACTCTTGCATCGGTTGTTCAACCAGCGGTTTTACTATTTGTGCAACACCGGAAATTGAAAATCAGATTTGTGTTTATAGTCAACAATAAACAATATAGATATGAAAAACAAAACAAAGAACAATAAAGCTTTTACTATGGTTGAGTTACTGGTTGTTGCAACAGTAATTGCTTTATTGGCAGCAATTGGAGCCATATCTTACTCATCTTTTATGAAACAATCTCGTGACTCGCGAAGAAAAAGTGACTTAGAAAAGATTCGCGCAGCTTTAGAAATGTATAGATCAGATAATGATTATTATCCTGGAAGCCTTCCTACATTAACACCTTATATACCAGTTACTCCTTCAGATCCCAAGGCCGGCTACTCTTATACATATTGCCCGGTAGGGAGTAGCCCCAACTACACAAATTACAGTATCTGTTCTTATCTTGAATCTCCTGGAAGAACAGTAAAAAGTTGTTGTCCCCCAGCTTGTGGGGACAACTGTTACTACAAATTATCTCCATTAGGTGAAGAATAATTTAGGCTATACGATAATAGAGCTCTTGGTAGTAATTTCAGTAATTGGATTGTTTACCGGGCTAGTAACAAATAGTTATGTTCAGAGGGAGAGAAAAGAAACACTAAAAGCAATAACTAATGAAATTAGGCAAGTTTTGGAGCTTGCTAGGTCTAAATCAATTAATAATGAGCAACCCAGTGGATGTGAATTTACCAACTTTAAGGGTTATGGGGTTGAAACTCAGGCTAATTCGGTAAATTTAAATTATGTATGCAGTGGCAGTTATATTCTTTTTCATAATATAAAGTTATCAAAATATACCAATACTGAAATTAGTATTGTTGATTTTTATTTTGAAAAAACAACCGGGGAATTATTTAGACTTCAGGCGGATCCGAATACTGAAGTTATAGAAATTAAACATACATTACTTAATACCTGTAACGAAGTAGAGGTTAATAAGTTTGGCATAATATCTATTAATGAGAATACAACCTGTACTATTTAAAAGGGGATTTACTTTAATTGAAGTTCTGGTATTTGTTTCTGTGTTTTCAATCGCGTTGGTTACTATTCTTGCTGGTGTGATATACAGCTCTGCTGCTTTTCAAGACGCAAAAATAAAAATTATAGCCACACACTATAACGAAGAATTGGCTGAATGGGTTAAATATCAAAAAGAACTTAATGGTTACGATAGTATTTACAATAAAATTAGCGAACCTACATGGACAAGTGATTTCTGCTTTAATCAACTTGATATTGAAAATTGGCCTTCAGTTGGTGATTGTCTTGATAACTATTCCCTTGATAATGTATTTAAAAGAGAACTAACTATATCTAGAAGGTCGGTAGACGAGCTTTCGATTGAAATTAAAACTTATTGGAAAATACTGAATAATACAAAGGAAAGTAATATCAATTTTTACATAAATAATTTCTAATGAATAGGCAAGTAAAAAAATCTGGATTTACAATAATTGAAATGGTTGTTGTTATATCTATTATGGGTTTAATATTACCTGTATTTTTCACCATAATTTATACTTTAATTAAACAACAAACACAAATATTAGTGCTACAGAGAATTAAAGAAAACGGTGACTTTGCATCTCGCAGAGTTGTATCATTAGTCTTAAACAATGCCGTTTCGATTGATGCAAGTTGCACATCAAGCGAACTTCAGGATTATTTACAAAACGCCGAGAGTAAAATATGTTTCGAAGACAGTTTCGGTAATCCCTTTACCATATATACAGACGACCAAGATCGAATGGCTTCGGCAAGCGCTATAACGGGAGAAGTGATTTTAATAGGTAATTCAGCGGATTTGGATTTAACAGTAACAGACGCCACATTTGCTCAAACAGATCCAAAAAGTATAAGAATAAATTTTAAAGTTAATTTTATTCCAAAAACAGCAGATTTAGTTTCGCAAAGCATGGTATATAGAAACTATGTTTATTTACGGCAATAATACATTCATGTATACTTAAACTATGATTAAAAAAAATATAGGAGTTGCCGTATTACTAGATAGTGTTAAAATTGCTGTTCTTGATAATCAAAGCTCACCACTTGTAACAGATGTATTTCAATTACCTCTAAGTACATCTAATTTTTATACAGCATTAAGTAAAGAAGATGAAAAGGTGCTCTTTAAACACTCTCAAGAAATTGGGGCATTATTAAAACAAAAGGGTTACACAGAAAACGAGGCATGTATTGTTATACCGGATGACTTGTGTTCATTACAAATAATAAACCTTCCCTTAGTATCTGAAAAAGAAATTATGTCTTCAATAGAATTACAGGCTGAGGAATTTGTACCATATCCGATTAATAAGGCTAACTTTGATTACCAAATATTGGCAATTGATCAAAAAGAAAAAAAAATGTCGGTCTTAATTGTTGTAAGTTTAATTAAAACAATTACTAAGGTAGCGGATTTTGTGTTAGACGCTGGCTTGTATCCGAAAACAATTGAACCAGAATCAACTGCTCTCTACCGAGCAATAACAAGTATTAATAATACAACAGACGAACTTGTATTAATTTTAAACATTGGTAAACAAAGTACTCAGCCATCAATATTAAAATTAAGTCAAAAACAATTAATGATGACTAACAGTTTTAATATCGGCACAAATTTTTTTACTAAAGCAATTCATTTAAATATGAATCTACCCGAATCAGAAGCAGCTTTGATGTTTAACACAGAAACAGAAAAAAATCCTGATGTTAAAACAATTCTTAAACCTCTATTTATCGAATACGGTAAGGAGGTACAAAAAATTATACTCAATTCTGCTGAAAGAATAGGAACAATACCAAAGCGAATTTTAATAAACAGTGTCAGTTCAGCTGAAGCAATTGTTAGTAATCTTGCTCAGGTAAATGGTTTAGCAAATTATACTATTGAAAAAATAAGTCTTTCCGGGAACAATACAAGGTTTGTTAATATAGGTCAAGAAATCGAAAAAAACGTTGAAAAAGATATGTATATATCAGCAATTGCAGCAACCTTATAGCCATGTTTAAGATTAATCTAATCAAAAAAGGGGCAAGAATCAACAGATATAGAGAAACAATTAACAGAATTCGATTACTGCTGATTATTTTAGTTCCAATATTCATAACTTTATATTTAGTTGTTTTTATAAGTTTAATAATTGAACAGAGGAAGCTGAATGTTTTAACTCAAAATAGTATTAATTTGCTGGAAAGTAATAGTAATCTAGACAAAAATGTACTAGCAGAAGCTGATTATGGATATAAAAAATTTAATAAAATAAAAGAAGTATATGCCTTAGCGCCTGAATACTACAGTCAATACGAATACTTACTTAAAATTCTATTAAGTCAAGAGGGCTTATCAATTAACAGATTTACAATAAACAGCGAAAGTATAGTTGATCTAACCTTATCGGTGCCACAATTTACTGACACTATAAATATAATAGAGATATTAAAGTCTAAACAAAATTTAGATAATTTTAAATTACTTCAAGTAGAAGGTATAAACTTCAGTAAATCATCAAACAGAGAAGAGTTTTCAGAGGAAGAATATAAAGTAGATATAAAAATACAATTTATAGATAGCTTTAAAAATGAAAAAACTTGATACGAGATTAGTTAAATTTATATGGAAGAAGTTAAACAAGATTTTGATTATTGCCGTATTTGCAATTTTACCAACTATATTTGGTTTAATCTGGATAACTAAACAAAAGATTGAAGTTTCCAATGAGGTAAAGGAATTAGAAAATAAAATTGTGTCTGAGGTAAAAATATCTGATACAGGATTAGTTTATCGTATGGCCGAGAAATCAAAATATTTGAAAGAATTTCTACCCGACGAGTTTGAAATCTTTGAGACACTTACTTTGATCGAAAAAATAAGTAAAAGAACAAATTTTAAAGTTGAATCATTTTCATTGGAAAGATTTGATACAAGTCCAGACCTACTTCAAACCAGGAAACTTAATATTTCCGGTTCTGGTAGCGTTGATTCCTTTATGGCCTTTTTAAAAGAATATAAATATATTACTGGTCAGATTGTATCAATTGACAGTGTTAATTTAGTAGGAAACCTAGATGTAATTAGTGATCTATCGCTTAATGTTTTTGCCTATAAGCCAAGCATTGGTGATGGAATGAACAATGATACTAGTAGTATTAGTCAAACAGATAGTAAGTTATTGGATATTATAGAAGAAAACACAGAGCTTAAAACAAGTGTAAATCTAGACGATCGGTTTAATAATAAAGTTAACCCGTTTGAAGATTAAAATTACTTAATAAACTTTTTGGGTAAGAGTTTAACTAAAGCTTCTGAAAGCTGGGCTCCTTTAGATTGCCAACTTACAAGTTTTTTTTCGTCAATTTGAAAGCTGTCTTTTTCCAGTTGAGGGTCGTAGTAACCGATTTTATCAAGGTATTTTGAAGTTTGTTTTTTACTTGATTCAATTACAATAACACGATACTTTGGGTCTTTCTTTTTCCCGATACGCATTAGTCTTATTTTTACTGCCATAATAGCAAATGTTATCACAACTTATTTATTTTTCCAAGAGCATTTGTAGCTGCGGCTTGTTCTGCAATTTTTTTATTTTTTCCTTTACCAATAGCAATTTTTTTGCTTTTAATGAAAACCGCAACTGTGAAAGTTGTTTCGTTATTTGAAGTGTGTTCGTTAATGACTTTATATTCAGGTGTTATCTTATACTTACTTTGAATTATTTCTTGGTATCTGGTTTTTGTGTCTATATATAGTTTTTTTTCGATTATTGTTTCTAGCTCGTCTTGTATAAAGTTGTTAAAAAAAGCTTCTGCTGCCCTAATTCCTTGATCAAAATAAATTGCCCCGAGAAGAGATTCTAGAGTGTCTGCAAGAATATTGGGATTATTCCGTCCATTGTTACTTTCCTCACCTTTTGAAAGAAAAAGATATTCACCTAAACGAATCTTTTTTGCGCAGATTGATAGAGTTTCAGTTCTTACTAAAGCTGCTCTAATTTCTGTTAGTCGGCCTTCTCTAATATTTTTAAAACTTTCATATAAATGTCTAGATGCTAGAAACTCTAGAACTGCGTCACCAAAAAACTCTAATCTTTGATAAGAATCTCTATCAATATCATTTTCATTAATAAAGGAAGGATGAGTAAGAGCTGTTAAAAGCAAATCCTTATCTTTAAAAATAATATTTATTTTGGATTCAAGCGATTTAATTCTTTTCATCTAGTTTGATGTGATTATTAATAATTGATCCTAAAATACCACTAATAAATTTAGGCGATGCCTGAGCTCCGTATTCTTTAGCCAGCTCAATGGATTCATCGGCAACAACACGGTAGGGGATTGATTTATCAAAAAGTAGTTCAAATACACCAAGTTGGAGAATCGCTAAATCTATTTTAGCCATTTTTTCTGTAGAAAACTTCTGAGCATATTTGTTAATTGTAGAATTAATAGGACCGATTTTAGTAACAATTAAATCAAACTGTTTTTTTGTACTTCTCGTAAGCTTGGGCTGATTTGAGTTCTTAAATTGAATACTATACAATGATTTAAGCAGTGTTACTCTTCTTTGATGCCTAGGATCTTTACTTGTTTTCATGCTTTACCACAATGTGGGCAAACGTGATGGGGAAGCTTCTGCTTACTACAATGTTTACACAAAACAGTCTTCAGAAACTTCTTTTTTTGATGCTAATCTTTTGCCTTTCCTTTGTGTTGAAATTTTTCTTTTCGGTTCTGCTGCCATAATTTAAATTTGAAATAAATAATTAATATCTTCACCTATTTCCTTAAATAATGAATTATAAATAAACTTATCATCTTTTTCAACCAATATATTTGTGTATTGTGACAAACTACTCATAAAGGTTTTGTTAAGTAATAAATTGGTATCAATTAGACTATGTCCATGCTGCTCTGTTCCATGTAAACGACCTGCCCCTCTTAATCTTAAGTCATATTCGGCCAATTTAAACCCGCTATTAATTTTTTGTAAAATTTTCAATCTTTTTATTGTGTCGGAATTAGTACTCTTTGAAAACAAGAAGCAATATGATTGGTCAACGCCCCTTCCGATTCTGCCCCTTAATTGATGCAGTTGTGATAGACCAAACCTATCAGCATCTTCTATAATCATAATACTTGCGTTTTTCATATCGATACCAACCTCAACTACTGTAGTTGTAATCAAAATATTAGTTTTGTTTTTTTCAAAATTACTGATTACTTTATCTTTGTCTTTTACTTTACTGTGAAGTAAATCGATTTTTAGTTTATTAAATACCCTGCTAAGGGCATTAAATTCATTTACAACAGACTTCAGTTCGTTATCTTTGTTACTTTGAGACTCTTCAATTAACGGACAAACAACAAATGCCTGTGTTTTGAAGCCTAAAATTTTTGTGTTTATCCATTTATACGCATCTTCTCTTTTTTGCTGAGGAATGAAATAGGTTTTTACGGGTTTTCGACCAATGGGCATCTCTTCTAACATTGATATTTGTGTGCCTCCAAATATTACTAAGGCCAGAGAACGTGGAATTGGAGTAGCGGAAACAGATAGTAGGTGAGGGGAGCGACCATGATTGGTGCATAATTTAACTAGTTTTTGTCTTTGATCAACGCCAAACTTGTGCTGTTCATCTATAACAACTAAAGCAACATTATTGAACTGTTTATTTAAATAGAAGGCTTTATGAGTTGTAACCAAAATATCAAAATCTAGATTTATTTTATTTGTTTTTGATGTTAGTAAAGTAATTTTAGCTTTGGTTTTTTGAAGAAAGTTGCAGATGGTTGAAAAATGCTGTTTGGCTAAAATCTCTGTCGGTACAAGCACAATCGATTTATAATTGTTATTGTAAACTTCATATATAGCTCTGGTTATTACAACAGTTTTTCCACTTCCAACATCTCCAAGAAGCATTCTGCTCATTGGTATACCGGTAGACAAGTCTGCAAGTATTTCCGATATAGCAGTATTTTGAGAAGAAGTTAATTTAAAGGGTAAGTTAGTATTGAAGTTAGTAGCAGATTTATTGTCTGATTTAATTTTGTAACCATTATGCAACCGATTTTCGAGTGTTAGCTTTCTATTTTGGTGAGATATAGCAAGTAATTTCTCAAATAACAATCTTTTTTTTGCCTGTTCTAGATCTTCAAGATTAGTAGGAAGATGTAAATTAGAGAAAGTTTTAAATGGTGATGGTAAATTCAAATTGTTTGTGATTAAGTACTCTTTTAACTCGGTTTTGTCTATGGAATTGAGAACGCAAGACATTATTTTTCTTATAAATCTGCTTGAAATTTTCATAGATTGGGTATAGTTTGGCACAATTCTGGCTGTGTTAAGTTGAATAGTAGACTTTACTTCGTAGTTGCTTGGCTTAAAAATAAGTTTACTACCATAAGAATCAGTAATACCGGAAAAGTAGTATTCGCTATTTTCAGATATTGACTGTTTTAAAAAGGGCTGATTAAACCAAATTAGATCAATACATCCTGAGTTATCGCACAACACTGCTTTTTGGATTGTTAGTTTTCTGTTTCTTGTAAACTGGGTTTCAAACTTGGTTATTTTGCCACAGATAGTTGCTACATCACTAATATTTAGATGGCTGACTTTTTTAATAATAGAGTAGTCAGTATAGCTTAACGGATAAAGTTTTAATAAATCAAAAACAGTCGTAATATTTTTCTTTTGAAACTTAAAAAATGTTGTTGGACCAATCCCCGGTATTTTTGTTATATTGTCTTTTAAGTGAAGAGTATGGCTCATGCTAAGAAATATGGTAAAAAGATGAAGCAAGTAGAAGAACTGAAGCAATAATTATTAAGATTTTTACTATATTATTTTTGTTTTTTGTAAATAATTTTTTTATTTGTTTCATATTTAATATAATAGCATTAAAGCATATATTATGAAAAGAGATTTTGCATTTTTACCTAAGAAGAGACGGCTAAGAAAAGCTCAGTCGTCGATAATGAAGGCAATTATAAAAAAGCCAAAGTATTTTATTGCAGCTTTAGTGGTTGCTTTTATAGTTATGCCTTTCTTAATAATTTCGGTTATTGTTAGAGACCTTCCTACCCCAGACAATATTAGTAAGAATGCCAAATATTCAACGTCAATTCTTGATAGAGATGGAGAGGTTGTTTATCAGGTGTTTGATGACAAGAATATCGTTCCAATTAAATTAAACAAGATACCGGAATATTCTTGGCAAGCTACAGTTGCAATTGAAGATAAAGACTTTTTTAAACACAAGGGTTATTCGCTTTTCGGAATCATTCGTGCTCTATTAAAAAATATATTTACAAGTAGTACTGAAGGCGGTTCTACTCTAACACAACAACTGGTAAAAAATAATTTACTTACTGCTGAAAGAACCATAACTAGAAAAATCAAGGAATTGGTTTTAGCGGTTGAATTGGAAAGGCGATATACAAAAAAGGAAATTCTTGAAATGTATATGAATATGGCGCCATATGGGGGAACAGCATATGGCATTGAATCGGCGTCTCAAGTATACTTTGAAAAACATGCTAAAGACCTAACTTTACTTGAAAGTGCAATATTAGCCGGTTTGCCACAAAGACCAAGTTACTACTCACCTTCAATTGGAACAAAAGATGCATATAAAGTACGTACTAAAGAAGTATTAAGACGTATGAGGGAAGATAAATACATTACTGAAGAAAAAGAAGAAGAATTAGTAAAAAAGTTGGATTCGGTTAAATTCAGCAAGAGAATGGAAAACATACCTGCGGCTCATTTTGTATTTTATATAAAAGACTTACTTGACGAAATGGTTGAAGATGAGGCTTTATATAAAAAAGGTTTAGTAATTAAGTCAACCTTAGATCTTGAATTACAAGAAGAAATCGAAAAGATTGTAAAAGAAGAAATCAAGGCAGCTTCTGGTTTAAATATTACAAATGCAGCTGTTGTTGTTATAGATCCAAATTCAGGTGAAATATTGGCTATGGTTGGCTCTGTTGACTTTAATAATAATGAATTTGGAAAGTTTAATGCTGCCTTGGGATTACGTCAACCGGGTTCAACACTTAAGCCATTTACATACGCCCTTGCATTTGAAAACGGTATGACACCGTCAACAACCGTTATGGATGTTCCAACTAACTTTAAACAATCTGAATCACAGGATTCTTATGAGCCTGTCAATTATGATGGTAAATATCGTGGTCCTGTGCAACTGAGATATGCTTTGGGAAGTTCTCTGAATGTGCCTGCAGTAAAAGTACTTGCAAGGTCGGGGCTGAAACCCTTTTTGCAGTTGGTATCAGATGCCGGGTTAACCACACTAGCTCCTAGCAATGAGAATATGGAACGATTTGGGCTATCAATAACACTTGGCGGTGGCGAGGTAAGATTACTAGATTTGGTATCGGCTTACTCTATTTTTGCAAATGGTGGTGAATCTATAACACCAAGCGCTATTAAAGAAGTTAAAGATTACAAGAATAAAATAATATATAAGCAAAAAAAGATAAATAAAAATCAGGTCATATCAAAGGAAGTTGCATTTCTAATATCACATATCTTAAGTGACAATAATGCTCGACTACTTACATTCGGAGCAAATAACTACTTAAATATCAGCGGAAAGACTGTTGCCGCAAAAACTGGAACCACAGATGATAAAAAAGACAACTGGACCGTAGGATATACTAAAGATTTGGTCGTAGGTGTTTGGGTGGGAAATAATGATAATGAAGCAATGAATCCACTTCTATCATCTGGAGTAAGCGGAGCTGCTCCAATTTGGCGACGTGTATTTATTAAAGCATTTGAAAAAGACTATAAAGACGGAATAATTGAAAAACCAAGTGGAATAATAGCATTAGAAATAGATTCAATATTTGGTGGTCTACCTCATAATGACTATCCTAAACGTTCCGAGTACTTTATTGAAGGATCAGAACCAAAAGAAATATCAAGCTTTTATAGTAAAATAAAAATTTTAAGAAACTCAAATAAAAAAGCAAACCCAATAGAGATTAATAACAACAATTATGATGAAAAAGAATTCTTTGTTGTTTATGAAGAAGATCCACTATCAACAGATGGTATTAATAGATGGCAAGAAGCAATAGATAAGTGGGCAAGAGAACAGTCAGACGAAAAATGGAAACCACCAACAGAAACATCAGACAATGATTCAGATTCTATAAATATATCGTTGCTTGAACCAAGTGATGGCAAACGATATGACAGCAACGACATTAGAATATATGTAAAAGCAGTATCTACAACTAAAATAAAAAAAGTTGAGGTTGTTGTAAATAACGAATTGAAATTAGATACAAACGATTCTGTACTTGACAAAATAATCCATCTAGATGACGGTGTATATAAAGTTAAAATTATTGCTATAAATGAGAAAGACAGCAAAGAAGAAAAAGAGATAACAATCGGAGTAAAAACAGATATAGTGGATTCCAGCATTACACCAACAGATACACCTGACAATCAAGATGAAAACTAAATGTTTCAAATTGCTTACTTAAGTTAAATCGTTTATAATTTAAGCTATGAAAGATAAAATAAACCCAAATATTTTTAAAAATATTAAAGAGGAATTGCAAAAAGTTGAGTGGCCAAGCAAGCAAGAAGCATTGCATTTAACATTGGTCGTTGTTATAATTTCTACCTTGCTCGGGTTATATATTGGTTTATTTGATTATATTTTTGCTCAAGGTTTAAAAATATTACTTAGCTTGAAGAGTTAAATGGAAGACAAAGAAATAAATACAGCTAAAGATGGCAACCGTGATAATGCACGCTGGTATGTTGTTCATACACAGGCTGGTTATGAACAAAAAACCAAAACAGCACTGGAACAAAGAATCGTTACATTAGGATTTGAAGATCAGATATTCGATATTGTAGTACCTATGAAGGATATTATTACCATTAAACAAGGTAAAAAAAAGAAAGTTAAAGAAAAGTTGTTTCCGGGATATATCCTTGTCAGTATGATCCTAAATGACGATAGTTGGCTTGTAGTAAGAACAACAGAAGGTGTAACTGGGTTTGTTGGAGCTGGAAATAAACCAACTCCTATTTCTGCAAAAGAAGTTGATGCAATATTAAAATTTGCAGAACAAGAGTCGCCAAAGTTTAAAGCAAAGTTTTCAAAAGGTGAAGCTGTTAAGATTGTTGATGGGCCTTTTACTGATTTTTTGGGTACAGTACAGTCGGTAGACGAAGATCAGGGAAAAGCTCAGGTTTTAATTTCTATTTTTGGACGCGAAACACCTGTTGATTTAGATTTCCTACAAATTCAAAAAATATAAATATGGCAAAAAAAATAAAAGCAATTGTTAAGTTGAATTTACCTGCTGGTCAGGCAACAGCAGCTCCTCCGGCTGGTCCGGCACTTGGGCAACATGGTGTACCAATCATGGATTTTGTAAATCAATATAACGCAAAAACCAGTGACAAAAAAGGACAGATCATACCTGTGGTAATCACTATATACGAAGACAGAACTTTTACATTTGTTACAAAACTTCCACCTGTTGCAGAACTAATCAAGAAAAAACTTGGAATTAAACTTGGTTCAGGAAAACCAAATAAAGAAAAGGTTGGTAAATTAAGTAGTGCTGACTTAGAACAAATAGCAACAGAAAAAATGGAAGACTTAAATACAAACAACATTGACCAAGCTAAGAAAATCGTTGCAGGCACAGCTAGAAGTATGGGTGTTGAAACAGAATAAAAAAAAATAATATGGGAAAAACAAAAAAAACAACAATTGGTGTAACAGAGATAACAGAGATTGAAGAAAAAGATAATAAGAAAAAATCTTTAAGCGTTGAAGATAAGAAAAAGAAAAAAACTAAGGAATCGAAAAAGAGTATAGTTGAATCAATTACAGTAAACAGGAAAAATAAAGCAAAAGGAAAAAAATTTCTTAAAGCTAAAAGTAAGATAAATAAAGACAAGCTTTATTCTATAGAAGACGCTGTAAAATTACTTAAAGAAATATCTTATGAAAAATTCGATGCATCTGTTGAAATTCACATTAATCTAAATGATAAGTCAGTGAAAGGAGAGGTTACTCTTCCTCATGGTACCGGAAAAGAAATAAAAGTAGCTATATTTGGCAAAGAAGTAATTAAAGAACTTGAAGCTAAAACCATAAATTTCGATATATTATTAGCAAAGACTTCAGATATGAAAGACATTGTTAAATATGCGCGTTTCCTAGGCCCAAAAGGTTTAATGCCTTCACCAAAGAAGGGGACTTTAGTTGAAGATGTAGAAAAAGCAAAGAAAAAACTTCAGTCAGGCACTATTCATTATAAATCGGAATCTAAGTTTCCTATTTTACATCAAGTTGTTGGTAAAGTAAGTTTTACTACAAAACAACTTAAAGAAAATATTGATGCACTAATAAAAGCAATAAATAAAAAGTATATTAATGAAGTATATATAACCGGGTCTATGACTCCTTCAATAAAAGTATTACTTGAAACAAAGTAATCTTTATATAAAATGTATTTTTTTTATACAGCTGAGAAAGATATAAATAATTCTAATGCTGATCTACTCAAGATTCTAGAAAAACAATTCAGTAAATTACCTGTAAATATTAAACTGATAAAGAGTAATCATTTTAAAAAATCATCCAGCACCAAATATTTCAAAAAGAGGAAGGAATTAATTGAAAAAGCAGATTGCATTGTAGCTGAGGGTTCATTTCCATCAACAACCATAGGCGGTGAAATAGTTTATGCTTTAATGAATAATAAGCCAGTTTTAGTTCTTTTGTACAAAGACCATGCAGATCAGATAAGTCCAATGCTTTTGGGAAATCCTTCAGAAAATATTTTTATTGAACACTATGACAAACATAATATTAGCTATATAATTAAAAAATTCTTTAATCATGTTGCCTTTAACTATAAAAGAAAAGGAAAGCTGGTAGTTATTGATGGTGGTGATGGTTCTGGTAAGGCAACCCAAGTAAAGTTGTTAGCCAAAAAATTGAAAGACAATAAGTATTCTCATAGAATATACGATTTCCCACGTTACTATACCTCATTTCATGGTGCTATAGTTGGTAAGATGCTAAATGGTGATTTTGGTAATTTAGACACTTTGTCACCGTATTTAGCGTCACTCGCATACGCACTTGACAGGGCATCAATAAAAGAAGAAATGAGTGATTATTTATTAAAAGGTGGTTTAATTCTTTGTAATCGGTATGCTACCTCGAATATGGCTCATTGGGGAAATAGATTCAGTACAAAAAAAGAATCAGAAAAGTATTTATCTTGGATATATGAGTTGGAATATAAAGTACATAAAATACCAAAAGAGGATATTGTAATATATCTTTATGTACCCTGGCAGGTAGGTTTAGAGCTAACCAAGAAAAAAAGTATTAGAGACTATGTTAAGGGTAAAAAACTGGATATCGTTGAAAAAGACATTGAATATAGAATTAAAAGTGAAGAGATGTTCTTAAAACTGTGTAGAATGCATAAACATTGGAAAAAAATTGATTGTACAAACAGTTCCGGGAAAATATATAGTAAGGATTATATTAATAAAAAAATTGTTAACGTACTTAAAAAAGAAAAAATAATAAAATAAAACAATGCTAAAGAAAACTGATCCTACTATAGCAAAGCTTATTAATTTGGAAGAGAAAAGACAAGAAGAGACCTTAATGATGATTCCTTCCGAGAACTATGCCTCAAAAGCGGTTATGGAAGCGCTGGGAAGTAAGTTAACTAATAAATATTCCGAAGGTTACTCGAATTTAAGATATTACCAAGGGAACGAGATTATTGATCAGATTGAGAGTCTTTGTATAGAGCGAGCAAAGAAGTTATTTAAAGTGCCATACGTTAATGTTCAACCATATTCGGGATCACCGGCAAACGCTGCAGTATACTTTGCTACGATGAAGCCATATGACGTAATAATGGGGATGTCCTTAGATTCAGGTGGGCATTTAACACACGGCGTTCCAAATATTACATTTTCTGGTAAATACTTTACCAGCATTCAATACACAGTAGGTAAGGATGAACTAATTGATTATGATAAGCTTGCTGAGCAGGTAAAGAAAGTTAAGCCCAAAATGTTGGTTGCCGGAACAACTCATTATCCACGAATTATTAACTGGAAAAAATTTAGTGAAATGGCAGATAGTGTGGGAGCGTATCTCTTGGCTGATGTGTCGCATGTTGTGGGACTGATTATTTCGGGCGACTATCCATCTCCAGTTCCATATGCGCATATAGTTACAACAACAACTCATAAAACTCTAAGAGGCCCTCGTGGAGCAATGATTATGGTAACAGAGCGAGGCCTTAATAAGAATAGCGAGCTAGACAATAGAATTGCCAAAGCAATTATTCCTGGAATGCAAGGAGGGCCACATAATAATGTTACCGCTGCCCTGGCTGTATCTTTACACGAGGCAGATACGAAAGTATTTAACCGATATGGTAATCAAGTGGTAAAAAATGCAAAAACTTTGGCAAATGAACTGAAGAAGCTAGGTTATAAATTAGTTGCCGATGGAACCGATACTCATGTTATAGTAGTTGACTTGAGAGATACCGGAATTCTGGGTAATACCGCAGCTGAAGCGCTTGAGAAGGCCGGAATTATAATAAATGCAAATAAAGTGCCATTTGACTCCAACCCACCACTTTATCCATCCGGCATTAGAATGGGAACACCTGGTATAACAAGCAGAGGAATGGGAGAGAAGGAAATGGTTTTGATAGCTAAATTAATTGACCAGGTTATCAAATCAATCAAAAAGATTAATATAAACTTGAAACTAGATTCCAAGTCACAACGAAAAAAAAGCAACCGAGACAAAATTATAACTATGTCGAAAGAAATAAGAGCAGTAAAGCAGAGAATTAAAGGTTTATGTAATACTTTTCCGGTTAAAGACAGTTATATCTTGAAGTGACAGTGTAGCAAATCTGTTATATAGTAAATTAGATGCTGTACATATTACTTGTAGTTGCTTTCTTTCTTGGTTTTTTACCAATCTCTGATACTGATTTTGGTTGGCATTACCGCTGTGGGCTTGACTTGATTAATAACGGAAATTTGTGCGATTTTAACGAATATTCCTACTATTTACCAAAATACTTTTTTGCTTATCCTTCTTGGTTATTTGATTCCAGTATGGCAATTGTGTTTAATAAATTTGGTTTCGTAGGCTTATCTCTATTGGGGGCACTCTTATTTACGGCGATTATCTATATATTAATAAAAGACATTCACTCGAATTTAGCAAAGATATTAGCCGGCGTTATTTTTTTTATTGGTTCATTAACCATTATTCAAATTGGCTACAGACCACAGATTTGGTCTGTACTTTTCACATTTTTGGTATATCTGTTTGTTAAGTATGCTAGAGAAGCTCTACAAAATAAAAAAAGTAAAACCGTGTTGTTTTCTATAGTTTTTTTAATTCACATAGTCTGGGCTAATACACATGGTGGGTTCTTTCTTGGCTTAATTATTATACTAATCGAAGCTCTCACAAATTCCAAACAAAGGCGCGATTTCTTATTGTTGTTTATTATTTCTTTCATAGCGACTTTAATTAATCCCTTCCGAGAGACTGTATATTTTGAGCTACTCAGGCATTACAGAATGCCTTTAAACACCCTTATCGCTGAGTGGGTTAGTCCATCATCATTCACAATCATAACAATAATTGTATTACTTCTGGTTTATTTGTACTTACTTTATAGAGAAAAACGATTAAGATTAAATACCGAGGTGATTTTGTTACTGCTTTTTGCTTTTATAACAATTAAGGCTAGGCGTAATTTGCCTTACTTATTCTGGATGTGGCCTTTTGTTATGTTTAATACTGTTAATACTATTAAGACTTGGTTTAAGAAATGGCAACTGCCTAGTGTAATATATCTAGGCTTTGTAAGTTCAGTAATGCTACTTGCACTGCTTCAGTTACACAATCAGAAAGTACTTGTAGCAAAAGAAGCTGATTATTGTAAATATGGTTTTAAGATGCCAGTGAAACTTGTTAAAAAAAACCCTAATCTTAAAGGTAATATTTATAATGCCTATGAATGGGGAGGCTACTTAATATGGCAGTACCCAAAAGCCAAGGTTTTTGTTGATGGTCGAATGCCAGCATGGTTTAACAAGCATAACGAAAGTCCCTATACTGTATACCTTGGTGTTATTCAAGCACGTAAGGGTTGGAACATATTTTTAAGAAAAATGAAAACTGACTATTTAATTATTCAGAGTGGCACATTTCTCGATCTAACTTTAAATGAGAAGGCGAAGATGTTTGGATGGGAACAGTTATACAGAGATAAGATAGCGGTACTATATAAAAGATTAGATACTAATAAGAAACAATAGTAAATTTAGATCGTTCGTAAATTTTTATAAATTCTGATCGTGGGATGATCAAAAACAGACCAAGTTTCTTCTGCTTTTTCGCTATTTTGGTGAAAAATGAATAGATTTTTATTTGGTAAAAATGGGGAAATTGTTTTGACCAATTTATAATTCGGACCAAAAAGAGTATTGTAGTACTTTGTGATTTTAGGGTAAATAATTTCTTTTTTCAAACAGTTACTATTTTCTTTTCTTATAATGCTTCCTGTTTCCGAGGTATAGCATGTGTGGTTCATGAAGACTCTTCTTGAAGGTACGATTACATAATCAGATGTTTTTAATAGTTTAAACGTTAAGTTACTAAGCTGCTGATCTGAATCAATGTTATATAGAAATAAACTTCTGATATTAAATGAATTATTGTTGTATATTGGAATATCTAAAACATTTGCAGATTCAGTTAGAATATTCGATTTACTTTTAATTGAATTGTTTATCCAATTAGAAGCTTCTATTCTTGTATCATTTTTAAAGTAAATTTTCATAAAATCTATACCAAAGATGGTTTGAAATAATAGAAGAGTAAAGACAATAAAATATGAAATTAATCTAAACTTTTTATTCAAATAAAATAATAAAAGAACTGAAAGTATTATAAATATAGGGTATGTATGGGAAATAAATCTGGTCCATTTTACATAAAGAAATACTGTACTTATTGTAAGTAAAGTTAATATAAGTGGATATTCAAACTTTCTTTTAATGATGAGGACTACAAATGAAGCCACACCTAATATCATTAAAGGAAAACCTAAACTATATGAAAGTATGTTGGTTATTTGAAAGATGATTGGGGATGTATACAAAAATTGCCTGGTATAAAAAACAAGAATATGGCCAGCAGCTACACCCGATTCATATGAAAGAGACCTAATAAAATCATTATAATTTATTAAATTATGCGGAGAAAATATAATTGCGAATAAGAACATAAAAAGTAAATATTTTAAAGTTTGTAGAAATGTATACTTTTTAAGCAAAACCGAACCGTTTTTGAGCCATAAAAATAATAGTGGTATTAGACTATAAGGCATGAAAGATACTTTTGTAGCAATTCCGATACCTGAGATCAAAGCACTTAATGATAAATGATTGGCCCTAAGATTTATTAGAACTAAAATTAGTAAAATTATGATGCTTTCAGTAGTGCCAAAATAGGATAACTGAATTAGCCCAGGAGTAAATATATATATGACTAAACTTAAATAAGCCCATTTGAAAGATGTTTTTTTAATAATTATTCTATAAAGAACAATCCCAGAAATTATAGAACAAAAAGCGGAAATCATTCGTAAAGACAAAGCATAGGTTTGTAAGCTGGTGCTGTTAAATAAATTAGATAATAATTTTGCCAAGTAAAGTGGAAACTGTCCGTAAGCATAAAAATTGGGATTAAAACAATCTTTTAAATTATTAATAAAGCTAATTTTGTTAAGGTTGCATGTGAGTTGAGAAATGGCATAAGTCATATTGTTTTCGTCGGGATGGAATAAAAATGGTAATCCCCATCTAAGATTATATAGTCGCGTAAAGATTAGAGTTAATAGCACAACAAGAACTAAAATTTTTTTATTAAAGATTAAAGAGGGTAAGGGTTGTTTTAATTTCATTTATATTTTTGTATTGTTTAAGGTAAAAGTTATTCAAGGTACATCCAGAAACGAGATCTGAAAGCCTGGATATATATTTTTGATTATATAAAAGCAGTGTTTTTTTTTGTAAATTAAGTACCGAATGAGCACAAATAAAACCGTGATCAAATATAGGTATGTTACATATCATAACCACAAAGTCAGATTTTTTTAAGTAGCCAAGGCTATTTTCAAAAATAACAGATGTCTTCGAATTAATGGGATCTTTCAAGTCGCTAATATTTAATATATCATGCCCACGTTCTGATATAAAAGAAATGATTTTATTGGGAATATCAGTGTTATAGCAAGTTTTATCTATATTTAAAAATAATTTCATAAAATAACATCCTTGACAGTTTGTAATAATCTGCCTATGCTATAATTATACCGATGGGTGACAAAAAATTAAACCTATTCCTATTGCTGTTTGTATTGTTTTTTATGGTCATTACCTACTTGGTTTTGAGTAATAACCGCCTTCCTTTTTTAACTCAAGCTGCTAAGAAAGATATATCAATAGAGAAGTGTTTAGTTATTGCTACTAAGTTTGAGGTTCAAGCTGATGGAGTAGATGCTTCAAAAATAAGTGTTTTTGTAAGAAACGAAGATGGGCTTGCAATTGCTGATAAACAGGTTAGCCTTGCAACAACATTTGGCCAGCTTACCGGTGCAAATAATGTCTCCGATAGATATGGAAAAGTTGAATTTACATTAACATCCCTTGAACCGGGAGAAGCAAGTGTTACAGCCGCTGTTGAAAATCAACCACTTCCATCAGGGTTAACAGTAAAATTTATATCTTCAAATTAACTTAATATGTTATATTATTAGAAATTTATTGTATTTGATATGAAAAAAATAAATAAAGTTGTTATACCGGCAGCAGGTTTTGGTACAAGATTTTTACCTCAAACAAAAGCTATGCCTAAAGAAATGCTTCCTGTTGTAGATAAACCGGTAATCCAATATGTAGTTGAAGAAGCGGTTAAGTCTGGTATAAAAGATGTTATAGTAGTAACGGGTGCTGCTAAACGGGCAATAGAAGATCATTTTGATTTACCAAGTAGGGAATTGGTTGAAAATCTTAAGCTTGGAGGTGATAAAAAAAGACCATTACTTGATGAAGTAGAAAATATTGCTAACTTAGCAAACTTTATCTATGTGCGTCAGAAAGGACCATATGGTAACGGAACACCAGTACTGTCTGCAGAGCCAATTATCGGAAAGGAATCTTTTGCTGTAATGTGGGGTGACGAATTTATTCACTCAAACCCACCTAGACTAAAGCAGATGATTAATGTGTGGGAGAAATATGGCGGAATCGTAATTTCTGGTGTTAGAATCCATGAGAAAGAGAATCTAAGCCGTTATGGCATTGCTGACCTTGAGAAAGTTGGTGAAAAGGTTTTTAAAATAAAAAGAATAGTGGAGAAGCCAACAGCCGAAGAAGCACCATCTAACTTAGCTACGCATGGCGCCTATATTTTACCTCCGGAAATATTTAATGCACTTAGGGAACTAGTTCCCGGTAAGGGGGGCGAGATATGGTTAGTAGATGCTATTAACAAACTACAACAAATGGGGGTACCAGTCTATGCTTGCGAAATAGATAATGGTCGATATTATGATACTGGTAATAAGCTTGAATATATTAAAACAGTTGTCGAGTTTTCGTTGGAGCATGAAGGGATAAATGGAGAATTTAGAAAATTTCTCGAAAAAGTATTAAAGAAAAAATAAGAGTGTTTGAGTTTTAAGAAAAGATATTGTATACTCTGATCTATTATTAATTGAGAGTAAATAAACCACTCTATTTGATCCTCTTTGTTCGCAAATTATGCGAATCTATACAAATAGAGATAGTTTAAAGGAGGAAAATTATGAAAAATATTGATGTAAAAGAACTTCTAGAAAGAGGCGCTTATTTCGGTCACAAAGTATCAAGAACCAATCCAAAAGTACTATCCTATGTTTATAAACCTCAGAATGGTATATACCTAATTGATCTTTTTAAAACCAAACAATCCATTGAAGAAGCAATGAACCAACTACAGCAAATTGGTAAGTTGGGGGAAACCCTACTTGTTGTTGGAACTAAGAGAGTAGTGAAAAACTACATAGAAGAGAAGTGTATGGAATTGGAAATTCCTTATATTAGTGAAAAATGGGTCGGTGGTTTTTTTACCAACTTTGCAGAAATTAAAAAAAATATTGAAAAGACGAATAAATATATCGAAGAAAAAAATAACGGAAAGTGGGATGTAATGCTAAAACATGAAAGATCTGTTCTTGAAAGAGAACTTAGTAAATTATTAAGGGTCTATAAAGGTGTTTTAACCCTTACAGATGTACCAGAAAATATATTGGTTATTGATACCAAAAAAGAAAAGAATGTAATCAACGAAACTATAAAAGAAAATCAGTATAAGGATTATGATAATAGCAAAAAAACAAAAATATTTGCCATATTGGATACAAATGCAGATCCTACAGAGGTTGATTATCCAATCGTTATGAATGATGACTCAAGCGCGGCACTAACGTATGTATTAGAAGCGTTATTTGACGCATACAAACCAACTAAAGTAAAAAAAGATTCAGTTGAAGAAAAAGAACCAAAAGAGAAGAAAAAAATAGTAAAGAAAGTTAAGACGTCAAAGGTAACAAAGAATAAAAAAGATGACAAAAATACAAAAAATAAAGGAACTAAGAAGTAAAACAGGTGTTTCAATTGCTTTAGTCAGTAAAGCTTTATCAGAAGCCGGCAATGATATAAAGAAGGCAGAAGAATTGCTTAAAGTCTGGGGTGTCGAATTAGCAGACAAAAAAAAGGAAAAAGCTACAGAACAAGGTGTGATTACATCTTATATTCATCATAATGGAAAAATAGGAGCGATGGTATCGCTTTTATGTCAAACCGACTTTGTAGCAAAAAATGAAGACTTTAAAAAATTAGCTTACGAAATTGCAATGCAAATCGCCTCTATGAACCCAAAAACTTCAGATGAGTTATTAAACCAAGCCTATATTAGAGATCCTAAAATTACAGTAGCAAACCTAATAAAAGCAAGCATAACAAAGCTAGGTGAAAACATTAATATTGGAGACTTTGTAAGGCTTGAACTATAAAAACTCTTAAAGCCAATCCATTAGGTGAAATATAATATATGCAATAGCGGAAAGGAAGAAAGTAAATAGAATTACAATCCAAAATGCATAGGGTTGCCCTTGAAAAGGTAAGCCAACGTTCATTCCATATATACTTGCAACAATTGTTGGGATTGTAAGTATAATCGTGAAAGAAGTAAGAAATTTAATAACCATATTTTGGTTATAGTCAATAATGGTAGAGTAGGCACTACGAATATTTTGGGTACTTTTAACTGTGGTTTGAGCCAGCGATAGTGTTTGCCTGTATTCAATAATTAAATCCTGTATTAAGTCTTGGTCATTTTTATGAAAAGTGATTGACTTACCCGACAAAATTCGCTCCATAACATTAATTGTTGGCATAAGAGAAGTAATAAATGAATTTAAAATTTCTTCAGCTTCAATTAAATGAACCAAGTCAGCTGATTTAAGTTTTTTTAAAAGGATTTTTTTTTGCTGAGTACTTTTATATAAATCCTCTGTGTGATAAGCATATTCTCTACTTAAGTAAATCAAAGAATAGATTAATAATTTAGAGCGTTGTGTTGTATAAATATCTTCATATGGACTCATTAAATGATCCAGGAAATTTAATTCAGTTGGTTCAAAAGAAATAAAGTACTTACTGGAAACAACAAGAAGAAAAGGGGCAGTTAAAAGTTGGTTATCTTTTATTATTGGGGCTCTAACCAATATGTAAATAAAGTCACCCTCTTTTTCAATTCTGGGCATTTCGTGAATGTCAACTGTATCTTGTAAAATATCTTTATCTAAGCCGGGAATCATTTTGATTAAATTGTCAAGAATTGCCAGGGTTGGTTTTTGAACTCTAATCCAAGAGCCGACTTCTGGTTTTTTTAGTGTGCTGAAAGATTCCTGCTTAACACCTCGCTTGAAGATAGTAATCATAAATAAATTATGAATGATAAAGCTTGTATTTGCAAGCAAAAGATAATAAAATATGTTAACAGAAATCACTTATTTGGGAGATGGTGCAATGGTAGCACAGCGGCCTTTGGAGCCGTTAATCGGGGTTCGAGTCCCTGTCTCCCAGCATTCAACATCGTATAAAGATCGTCATATAGTACAAGGTGAGGTACAAGTTTTCATTGATGACTAAATTTTTGAAGACAGGATATCAGATATTATGTAATGTTAAATATTTTTAAATGTTCTTCATAATATTGTTAATGGTTTCTTACCAATATCTTCAACTATTTTTATTAAATCTAAACGGTAAGATAGTATATTTCTGATTATGCATCGTTTAACTAAATATATTAATAATAATTTAGCTCTAGTGTCATTGTTATTTTTATCGTTTTCTTTTCTGGTGTTTACTCAAGTAATGCCTGCTGCATACATGTTACATCAAGAAACCTTATTTGTTACTTATTTTACATCCATGTCACTACTACTGTTTAGTGTTATTTTATTTATCTATTTTCTAATAAAAACAGTAGATAAGTTATTGCTTGGCTCCATGATTATGATAAAAAATATCACCGCCAATATAGTTACAAGGACAAACTACAATCAAGTTAAGGAATTTATTGTAGTTTTGCGACCATATATTACGATTGGTATTATTACACTGTTACTCATAATATTTTAGTAGTGAAAACAATGGTACTTTAGTGGCTTTTTAAGGGTTAGGTATAAACAAAAAAAGTACTAATGGAGCAAGGTAATAGGTCTACGTTATATTATGAAAGGTAGTGCTATAGGCGCAGAAAACACAATTTGTTTAAAAGAAAAGGGAATATTTCTTTATAAAACATAATGTGATTATGTTTTAGAAATGTATTGATTCAATCCTACTTTACTTGACAACTATTCTAAATAACATATACTTCATACTTGTAGCAAGGGCAATTAATATAAAAAAAACGAAAGGAGGTGAAATTGATTAATGCAATTTTATAGTGTACAACTTAAAAAAAAGATCGACGTTGATGAAAAAGACGTAGAACTAAAAACAATGAAAAATGGTAGAAAAGCAGCTAGCGCTGTTAAAGTAGTAGACGGAAAGAAAATTAAACTCTACAAAATACTAAGTAAAGATGATATCGCAAAACTAGAAAAGCTAAATAAATAAGAAAAGAAATAAAGAAACCCGGATTTTATATTCCGGGTTTCTTTATTTTTAATTAACATCTTACTTTTCTCTTTCAAAAAGCTTGTTGTATTTTTACTACCAGTAAGTAAATTATTCATATTAGAGGATAATAATTAAAACTTGAAAGGAGGTGAATAAGAATAGCCAAAGTAAACATAGCAGTTTTTGAAAATGAAGTAGACGCAAACAATGCTGTTGAAGAACTAAACGAACATGGATACAGCCCAAAAGATATATCGGTTGTTGCAAAGGAAGGTACTATTAAACCTACACGAGAAAATTCAGCACTAAACGAAGCAGCAGAAGGAACAGCAGTAGGGGGTATTATTGGTGGTATTGCTGGTTTCTTAATTGGGGTTGGGGCTATAGCAATTCCTGGCATTGGTGCAATTTTAATTGGTGGTCCAATTGCAGCAGCATTGGGTTTAACTGGTGCAGCAGCAACAACGGTTTCCGGTGCGGTAACAGGTGCGCTTGCAGGTGGTATAGTAGGTGCGCTTACCTGTATTGGAATACCAGAGGAAAGCGCAAAGTATTATGAAGATATAATAAAAAAAGGAGCGATAATACTAGCGGTGCCGGAGAAGAGTGGTAGTTTTGAATCAAGAAGCATATTAAATCAACATAACGCAAGCAAGATTGAAGTTGTTAATATTAATTAGCCAAGGGAAGGCTTATATAGAAGGTAGAACCTTTATGTAAACTACTTTCAGCCCAAATTTTGCCACCATGTAGTTTAACAATTTCTTTGCATATATAAAGCCCGAGGCCAGTACCCTCAATCATCATTTTACTGGCCTCGCTAGATCTTCTAAATCTTTTAAATACCATGTTAATTTCAGCCTTGGGTATTCCTATGCCAAAGTCTTGAATAAACACAGTTACAAAACCACTCGTTATTTTAAAGCCAACTATAATCTGCTTGTTTTTTGCTGAAAACTTTATGGAATTATTTAATATATTAACAAAAACCTGCTCTAGTCTGTCTGTATCACCAAGTATGTTTATATCCCTACCTTTTTTAATTGTAATACTAAAGTCTTTATTTACTGCTCTAGTTTGATTGACTATTTTTTTTATAAAATTATTTAGATTTATTTTTCTATTTTTTAATATAATTTTTCCTTCTTCAATTTTGCTAACATCCAGAAGATCATCAATTAAGAGCACTAACTTATCAACTTGGCTAATGGCTTTTTGTAAATATTTTTTAAATTTATTATTTTTTTTAAATAAGTTTTTCTTTTCTATTAGTTGTAAATAAGCGCTAATTGTTGTGATTGGGTTTCTAAGCTCATGACTTGCCATGCTAATAAACCGATCTTTTCGTTCCTCCAACTGCTCAAGTTTTTTTCTTTCTCTTTCTAGCCTTTCTTTTGTTAAAACCAAAGAAGTAATGTCTTGTGCCTGAAAAAAGGCTCCTAGTATTTTTTTCTTTGAATTTTTGTCACAAATACAAGAAATTAAGTAGTACTTAGTATTTTTACTGTGCGAATTAGAACTAACAGAAATAGTTTTAGTGTAAATACTTTTACCCGAAGATATAACATTTTCTAATATATCAACTATTCTATAATGGCTCTTTTTTAATTGATTTATAGGAATATTAGCTAACTTATTGTATTTATATCGTAAAAAATCTGCTGCTTCTTTATTACAGTTTTTAATTGTTAAATCCCTATCAACATAAAGAATAGCTATCTGTATTTTGTCTAGAATTTTATTCAAAAAGCTTCTTTCTTTTCTAACTTCACCAGCAGTCCTATCGAGTAGTTTAGATATTACGGTCAGGTTCCTCTCTGTCTTTATCTGATCGGTAATTTCCATGTATTGTAATAAATACAAATCGGTCTTAAAATTAGACAAAGATATTTTCTGAGCATTAAGTTTATAAAAAATTTTGCTACCATGAAAATTTTCATACTCCAATAAAAATCCACCAATATTTACATTATTCTTAATTGCTCGTTTTAAAGAACTAACAAATTTAGTCGGAAGTATTTTACCTTGTTGTACTGAAGCCAAAGATTTATTAATAACTTCACTTGTTTCCAGATTAAATTTCTTTAAAAATGATTTATTAGCAGAAAGAATTGTTAAATT
Source organism: uncultured Gammaproteobacteria bacterium (assembly GCA_964414145.1). Classification (GTDB taxonomy): domain Bacteria; phylum Patescibacteriota; class Microgenomatia; order UBA1406; family UBA1406; genus UBA1406. The sequence goes on along the minus strand of CAYPVH010000004.1, from coordinate 54,313 downwards.
TTTGTCAAGTACGGTTAAGGCAATGCTAGTACTTTCATAAATGGCGTTTGTAAGCGAAAAGTCCAAAACATAACTTGTAAATAAGTCTTCTTGTCTTTTAATTAAAGGCTTCAAACTCTTAGCTTTGCCTTGCATTTAATATACAAGAATTATACCAATTCTATTTACTAAATTATTTTTTAAAATTATATAATTGAAATTATTAGTAAAAACATCAACAATGGAAAAACCAAAAACTCTTGAAGAAGCATTCAGACAAGTGTCTCTAGAGCTAGAAGAAATATTCATAAAAAAGAATTTGGATTATGGAAAAGGTAACATTCTAGACACCGGAGAACTAGGAATATGTTACAGAATAAACGATAAAATAAATCGTTTACGTAACTTACTTCAAAATAATAAAAAACCTACCAATGAATCAATTGAAGAAACTTGGAACGATATAGCAGTATATTCAATAATCGCCGTAATGTATAAAAGAAATTGGTTTCAAAAACTAAAACTATCTGCTCGAAAAAAGTAATCAATTAATAAAAAACCTTACAGTTTACTTACGACTCTTAAACACATAACTAACTCAACATCGGTAATATCAACAGTATTATAAATTAGATATTTAAGCACAAAACATATAGGTAAAAACTCTTCTTAACAAATATTTTATTTAGCTAAGAGTATCTACATAATATGTTTTGGCTAAGTACCGAGAGGCCGTTAATAAACGGCCTCTTTTTTAAAATATATGTTTGACGAAAATAGTTTCAAACTGTATAGTTATTTTCTTATCAGTTTTAATAATTTATATATGAATAACTCAGATATTGACCAATCAAAACAGTTTCTAGAACTAGATGTTGTAATAAAAAGATATATCAGAGACATCCAAGAACTTCAACAAACCCTAAGAGAAAAAAGGGAACAATACAACGATACTTTTACAAATGATGCTAAAATTCATGAACTTGAAGAAAAAACAAAAGAATTAAAAACAGAAAAGAAAAAGGTTGTCGAAGGTATGAACAAATTAAGTTCTACAGTTGCATTAAAGCAGAATTTAGATGATGTTAAAGATAGGCTAAAAAACGCCAAAGAAATGCTTTCGTCATATTTGGCAAAATACGTAACCGAAACCGGGGCAACAACCATAGAAGATCAAGAAGGAAATATCTTAAACATTGTGCCAAACTACAAGCTTAAAAAGAAGGCAGAATAATATTACTGTTCTTTTCTATTTAAGAATCGGTAACTTAAAGCTGGGTTATTTTTATCAAATTTAATACTGTATTCAAAGGCTAAGTTTTCTTTTTCAAAAATATCAAAAAACTCACTCCAAGCTAAATTATTTCCTAATTTTAGATTATTTTCCAAGTATATATCATTATCAATTCCATTAAAGTCCACTCGTATACCAATTGAATCAGACTCTGCATCTATATTGTCAATAATTTTGGGCTTACCGCCGTTATTTTCAATCCAATCCCTTATTTCCTCGTGGTTAGTAGTAATTTTACTATCTAAGTATATATCAGATTTTTGCACGAAAGCAGTATTACAATAAATTAATAGTTTTAGCACAAAAAAAGGTAAGTGTTTTGTAAAAATATATAATAAGAAAATGAAAAAATTATTAATAACAGCAATTGCTATATATTTTTTCTATTATACATACAACACTCTAAACAACTTTATTAAAGCATATAGCCAAAGAAATATATTAAAAAATGAAACTCAACAGAATTCAGTAAACATCGGAAATCCAATAACATATAAAGGAAAAAAATATCAATATCTAATTTTCTCAGTTAAACAGAATGAACAAATAAACATTGTCCTTAACAATAAAGAAGAAGCCGCACAAGACATTGTAAAAAATGAAAAATGCAAAAAAGCGATTAATGGTGGTTTTTACGACACAAGAAACAAACCGATCGGTTTGTTAATAATTAACGAACAAAAAATTCAAAAATCTACCAATAACAATTTTCTTAATGGCTACTTTACTACATACCCAAATAACATCTTTAAAATTGAAAATATAGAACCGCCCGAAGGAACTGTTAACGCTATTCAATCCGGGCCAATATTGGTTCAAAATGGTAATCCGCTTAACCTTGTAATAAATGCAGACAAGCAAGCTAGGCGTTCAGTAGTTATGGAAGACATTAACGGCAATATATATTTTGCTATCTTTTTTATGCCTAATTCAACTTATTCCGGACCGCTACTTTCCAACCTTCCTTTAATAGTAAAAAAAATGGCCCAAAAGGAAAATATAGAAATAAATAACTCTCTAAACTTAGATGGTGGTTCATCTTCATTTATAAAAACTAATAAAAGCTTAATAAGCGAATATAAAAGCGTTATGGTAGTGATTTGTATTAAAGAATAGTGCCTTCTCGATTTGGGGTGTCTAAATCTGTGTCAATGTATATATCTTGGCCAAAGCTATTTTTACCAACCAGTTTAGCTTTACCCTTTAATACGTTTTCAAAAGGTAAACATGCATAACAACCTGTTTTTAGCGGGCAGTTAAAGTGGTTTAGTTTTCTTGCAACTTTTATTTTTCGGGCAATTTCCAATAATTTTAAGGAAGAAGATTGATAATCAGGTAGTTTATTTTCCACCATACCCTCATCACGGTCCAAATACCAATAGCTAGATTTAATAACATCTCTTTTCTGGCAGTTCTTTGCCAGCAGGTAATATATTGGCAATTGTAAAGAATCCTTTTTTTCATTACTCCTACCTGTTTTAAAGTCTATTATATGAACCGAATCTATGTCTTCAATATATTCCAACCAATCAATCTTTCCGCATAATATTATTTCTTCATCTTCACTTAACCAGTAATAGGGAAGGTCCATATTAATTTTTACTGCAAGTTTTGTTAACGGTCCGGGATTTGTTGTAATTCTTGAAAGCATCGTTTCTGCTCTATTTTTATATTCTGCCTCGATTTTTTTATTTAAAAACCCACCTTTTTCTCCACTAATATTGGGCCATAGTTTGTCTAATTTCAAACTCAAGGGTTCAATAAAGCGCTTTTTAACTTCTATTTCAGAAAGCGATTCAATAATTTCGTGAACCACCTGGCCAAGTGCCAAAGGTGGAGAAATAATTTGCATTTTATTACCTGTTTTAGGATTTTTATAAATATTTTTTAAATAATAAGCCCTGGGGCATGTTAGAAAATCAGATATAGAGGTATGAGATACCCAAGTTGCCGTATATTTGTCTGGTGGCATAGTGTAATTATAAACTATTTATTTACTATATTATTACTAAAACCTAATACTAAACTCATGGTGTAGAAATATCATTTAGTAGTTTTAATTTTGCTAAAGCCTGGCGAAATGCTGGGCTTTGGTATTTACCCGTTACTTAATTAATTCTTACAACTGTTATATATTACATTTACCGTTAATATGTAATATTTAAGTATGCAAAACAGAGATTTAGTACTAGGCTGGCTGAATAACATTCACACTATGGAAGTTGAAATTTCTAAGATTTTAGATCAGCATATCAACGATGCAAATAATTTTCCAGATTTACAGAAGCAAATAAAACAGCACAGAGAAACAACAATGCGACAAACAAAACGAGTTGAAAAAGTAATTACAAATTTAGGGGGCACTATAGAAGAAGCCAGTCCAGAAACAAGAGAAACTATAATCAATATGGAAAATACTATTCCAAAAGAATTAAATTCACATAAGCCGGTTAAAAATGCTACCTACGAATATGCATTAGAAAATTACGAAATTGCACAGTATAAAGTTCTCACCGAAATCGGTAGACGGCTTAATTTAAAAGATGTAGTTAGGCTGTCGGATCAGAATATTAACGAAGAAGAATTTATGGCAAGTTACCTAAAAAATCAAATTCCGGTTTTAATGGATAAGTACCTCATAAAAGAAGATAAGGAACAAGGTTAAAATAAATTCACAAAGAATTTGATAACATCTTTCTTAATGATTAACGAAGATGTAATGATTATTTCATTAGATCCGGGTATTGCCCGAACCGGTTGGGCGGTTTTATACAAGCAAAACGGTAAAATTAATCCAGTTGAATATGGTTGTATCGAAACCAGCGTAAAAACAAACAAAGAAAAAAGGCTACAAGTAATATATCAGTCACTCATAAAAACAATTACCAAACATCAGCCTAAAATTATGGTAATTGAAAAAGTATTTTTTAATTCTAATCAAAAAACGGCCATAATTGTTGGTCAGGCACAAGGCGTAATGCTTTTGGCAGCGGCAGTTAATAACTTGAAAGTTATAGAAGTTACACCACTTCAGATAAAACAAACTTTAACCGGTTATGGGTCTGCTAAAAAAGATCAGGTAGAAAGAATGGTTATAACACTGCTGGAACTAAAAAAAGTACCAAAATTAGATGATACAGTAGACGCCCTCGCTTGCGGCATGACGTACTTATCTATGAATCAACTACTCTCATAAACCCAAGGCAAAACTTTGTGCTAAAATTACTTGTATGATCGGAAAAATCAAGGGTAGGGTAGACACAATCAATACATCATATTGCCTTATTGAAACTGCCTCTGGTGTTTACTACAAAGTAAATTTATCCCCATTCTCTCTAGCTAAATTAAAAGAAGGTGAAAATATTGAAATCTTAATTCACACTCATGTTCGTGAAAACGAAATCAGTCTGTATGGCTTTACTACTAACGAAGAATTAAAAATATTCAATATGTTAATTAACATTTCAAGTATCGGTCCAAAAACCGCCATTTCAATTATCGGTTTTAATAAGGTAGAAAAATTAGTGGCAGCTGTAAAAGAACAAAACAGTCATTATTTTTCGGCAATTCCCGGTATTGGCAAAAAAATGTCTCAAAAAATTCTTCTCGAATTATCAAGTAAATTCAATGCCGAATTTAAAATAGACAACGCTGCGTTCACAGAAGAAGATAATCTGGTAATAGACGCACTTGTTAGTTTAGGTTTTAAAAAAGCTCAGGCAGAAACAGTGTTTTCAAAAATACCAAAAACTGGAACTTTACAAGAAAGAATAACCCACGCATTAAAGTATTTAAGTAACAATGAAACCAACTAAAAGCATAGATACTCAACTTCGGCCAAAAACTCTTAAAGATTATATTGGTCAAGGAAAGGTAAAGAAAAGTCTATCCTTGTTTATAGACGCAGCCAAGAAAAGAAAAGAGTCGGCAGAGCACTTACTTTTTTACGGACCACCGGGTATAGGTAAAACCACGCTTGCTCATATTTTGGCAACTGAACTTGAAGGAGATATAAAAATCAGTTCCGGTCCGGCTATTGAAAGGGCCGGCGACTTAGCTGCAATTTTAACCAATCTAAAAAATGGAGACATATTGTTTATAGATGAAATTCATCGTTTACCAAAAGCGGTAGAAGAAGCGCTCTACCCTGTACTTGAAGACTATAATCTAGATATTGTTTTGGGAAAAGGCCCGTCAGCTAGAAATGTTCGCCTTCCTGTACCTAAAATAACGGTAATTGGGGCAACAACCAGAGTCGCTTTACTGTCTTCCCCCATGAGAGACAGGTTTGGATTGGTTTTAAGACTAGATTATTACACCGAAGGTGAGGTTCAGCAAATCATAATCAGAAATAGCGCGATTATGAATTTGAATATCGAAGAATCGGCAGCAATGGAAATAGCCAGGCGGTCACGCAAGACCCCCAGAATTGCGAACCGAATTCTAAAGCGTGCCAGAGACTTATATCAAGTAGACGAGCATAAAATTATAGAAAGTTCATTAATTAAAAAATTATTTGAAATACTGGAAATAGATAGTTTGGGTTTATTTTCACAAGACAGGCAATACATGGAAACATTAATTAATAAATTTGATGGCGGGCCAACAGGGGTAGAAACGCTTTCTATGGCCTTGTCGGAAGACAAACAAACCGTAGAAGAGTTTATAGAACCATACCTGCTACAACTTGGGTTTATCAAGCGTACCCCCAAGGGCAGGGTCGCAACCAGGCAGGCGTATAAACATATGGGAATTTTGTATAACTCAGAAAATAAAGAAACTCAACAAAGTTTGGTTTAATTAATTCAGCAAGAAGACAGAATTAGTCCCGATAAAGCGAAGCGTATCGGGGAACTCGCACAGTATTTGTATCTAGGTTTGTTATTCGGAATTTATTTTGATTTTACCTGCCCCTCGAAGTCCGCCAGCAGGCCGACAAAGTGAATTTTTTGGATTTTGGTGCTTTGATATTGTTTCGAGTTTCGATATTCGGATTTCGGATTTATTTGCTTAATTGGTCAATTGGTAATTGATTCTTGATAATTCACTCCTGTCATCATGACATGTATCTTAGCCATGAAAAAATTTACTTCTTATTTGTTTTTTGGTATTTGTAATTTGTTTGCCCTCCGATTCGGAGGGCTTGGAAATTGATATTTGAGATTTGGAATTTTTTTATGTGTCGGGATGGCGAGACTTGCTCAACTCAGAGTTACCGATACGAAGTGAGGTTTATTCTGAGTTAGTCCCGATAAAGCGAAGCGTATCGGGGAACTCGCACGGATCCTATCTATCTAGAAAACTGTGCGATTGGAACTGGTCGGGATGGCGAGACTTGAACTCGCGACCTCACGCTCCCAAAGCGTGCGCTCTAGCCATCTGAGCTACATCCCGAATATGTAATTCCAATTATAAACTAATTACTCCATAGGAACAATATAAACAAGCAATCGAAAAAAAGGGAAAGCAAAGCGACCTGTCCGACATAACGTCGGACCGCCTAGCCATCTGAGCTACATCCCGAATGAAAAAACGGACATAACAAAGAGTAATTGCAAGAATACTTGCAAACTCTTTATAATGTGCCAGAGATGGGACCCCACGTCATCCGCCAACCGGTGGACTTTGAGGGGCGAGACTCAATTAATCCCACCTATAAACGTGCCTTGCCGGCCGAAGCTTAAGCGAAGGCTGGTGCCAGAGATGGGACCCCACGTCGTCCTACGGACTATGAGGGGCGAGACTCAATTAATCCCACCTATAAACGTGCCTTGCCGGCCGAAGCTTAAGCGAAGGCTGGTGCCAGAGATGGGACTCGAACCCATACGACCCAAAGGGCCACAGGATTTTAAGTCCTGCGCGTATGCCAATTCCGCCACTCTGGCAATTATTTAAAGCACTGCTTTCAATTATATCAGTCTCAGCGTATGCTCCCGTAAAAAACTTATCCATTTCTGCTACTCATCCTGTACTAGTGACAAGCACAGTACAGGACTGCGAACTGCAAGTATACAGTTCTTGATCCTCGAACACTCTGGCAATTAATTTAGAAACAGTACCTTATTATAATATAAACAAATCAAAAACAAAAATTCAGATATAATGATTTAATATGTTTATAAGAATTAAAAATACTCTTATATTTATATTCCTTGCAATTACCTTAGTACTTATTCTATACATCGGTAAAAATACCAGTTTTAAATTTTTATCTCGCGCCACATACCGAAAAGCAAACATCTTAATAGACGTAAAAAAATATACTGGCCCACTTAGTCATAACTGGAAAGCTCTGGCCCAGGGTGGGGAAGAGCAGGGGGTTAGAATGCTTGAGAATGTAGTTTACCAAACTTCTGCACTCCAACCTCGCTACATTAGGTTAGATCATATTTACGACTTCTACAACGTAGTCAAAAGAAACAATGCCGGCCACCTAGAATTTGACTGGACACAACTAGATAAAACTGTTTGCGATATTTACCACATTGGTGCCAAGCCTTTCTTTTCACTCGGTTATATGCCACCCGAAATATCACTAGACGGCTCTTTAATTTCACAACCAAAAGACTGGCAAGAATGGCAGCAACTGGTTAAAAGCACAGTCGAACATTATAGCGGAAAAAATACCAGGCTTTGCGGCGGTGTATATGGCGAGTGGATGAACAATATCTACTACGAAGTTTGGAACGAACCGGATCTTGAAAGTTTTGGTAAATGGAGTTTATATGGCGGTGAAAAAGATTATAAAGCTATGTATTACTATTCTTCAAAAGGCGCACAAGAAGCAGCTAATGTTTATCATTTCTATCTTGGTGGGCCGGTAACTACCAAAGCCTATCAAAATTGGTTTCTTCGCTTGCTGGATTATATTGAAGCTAACAATCTCAGAATAGATTTTATATCATGGCATCATTACTCACAAAGAACAGACGACTATAAAAACGATGTAAATAGTGTTCATAGTTGGTTAAGCCGATCACCTTACCAAAAATACAAAAATTTACCTTTAATTATTTCGGAATGGGGCTTTGATTCTAATCCAAATCCAATTAGCGAAACCAATGTTGGTGCCGCCCACACTCTTGCAACTATTAGGTACTTAATTGAAGAAAAAGTAGAAATGGCCTTTGCCTTCGATATTAAAGACGGTCCAGAACCGCGCTGGGGTATATTTACCAATAGTGGCGAAGCTAAGCCTAGGTATAATGCTCTCAAACTTTTAAACGTGCTATATCGCCACCAGCTTTACGTACAGGGTGAAGGTTCTTTTGTAAAAGGAATTGCTTCTTTTACCAAAAACAAATACGCGGTAGTTTTGGTAAATTACGACCTTGAAAATAAAAATACAGAATCCGTACCGTTTGCAATTACAAACCTAGTTCCGGGTAACTATACAGTAACAACAACCAGTTTGAATGGGCAAGTTGTAACCGAAGAAGTTCAAGCGCCAAGGGGCGTAATCCAAAAAACTTTACTAATGCCTCCTAATTCTGCCTATAGCATCGAAATTAATAAAAAATAAACAAACTTTGGTAAAATATGCCTCAATATGTCCCTTGCGTTTAGAATGCGCCCACAAAAACTTTCACAATTCATTGGTCAAGAACATCTGGTTGCCAAAAACAAAATAATCTATAACGCAATTTCCAATAAGAATCTTTTCTCTATGATTTTCTGGGGTCCGCCCGGGGTAGGTAAAACCACTCTTGCCTATATTATTGCCAAATCTACCAATGCTCAATTTCACGCCCTTTCCGGGGTAGCCAGCGGTAAAAAAGACTTAATGGAAATTATCACCTTGGCCAAGGAAAGAACAAAAAATGGTAAAAAAACGTTAATTTTTATAGACGAAATTCATCGTTGGAACAAAGCCCAACAAGATGTGCTCTTGCCTTATGTAGAATCTAATATTATTACTTTAATTGGCGCAACAACCGAAAACCCATCTTTCGAGGTTATATCACCCCTTCTTTCCCGCTCAAAAGTGTTTTTGCTGAAGCCACTAACAAACGAAAATCTTGTAGAACTAATAAATCAAGCGTTAACAGATAAAATAAATGGCCTTGGGAAGCATAACAAAAAACTAAATAAAGAGGCAGAAGGCTTACTTGTAGAGCTCTCAGGTGGTGACGCGCGAGTAGCACTGAACGCACTCGAACTTGCGGTAACGGGGTACAAAGAAAAACAAATCACACCAAAAACTATTCTCGAAATTTTTCAAAATAAAAGCAGTAGGTTATACGACAAGGCAGGTGAAGAACACTATAACACCATTTCGGCTTACATTAAAAGTATGCGTGCCAGTAATGTTAACGCCGCCATCCACTACTTGGCCAGAATGGTAGAAGCCGGCGAAGACCCTCTTTTTATAGCACGGCGAATGGTAATTTTTGCCAGTGAAGACGTGGGTATGGGCCAACCAACCGCGCTTGTGGTTGCCAACGAAGTATTCCGTGCTTGCGAAACTATTGGTTATCCCGAATGCCAAATCAACCTGGCTCATGGCACGGTATATTTGGCGCTGGCTAAAAAGAATCGCAATGCCTACAACGCCTATTTTATGGCGTTAAATGATGTAAAAACTTTGGGCAACCTACCAATACCTCTAGAACTAAGAAACGCCCCAACCAAATATATGAAACAAATCGGTTACGGTAAAGGTTACGAAATGTACCCGGAAAAGTCCAAAAGCCTCCTTCCCGAAAAGTTAAAAAATAAAAAGTATTATTTGGAAAAGTAATTAATAATCAATAGCTATTATTCATTATACAATATCCAGTATTAAAAAAGACAGAATTCAGTGGACAAGATACAGTAGCAATTATTATCTATCATTCATTATCCAATATCCAATGGCTTAAATACATAGTAAAGTAAAGCAGAAAAGTCACAAAAACAAAATAGTAAATGTTAATAATTAATATTCAAAATACTTTTTTGATCTAGATTCTGTTTTGTTTCTATTGTGAAGAATGTTGTCCTATTAATATTATATATAGCTTAATGAATAATGTATTTTGAATAATGTCTAGTGTCTATTGGATACTGTCTAGTGTCTATTGGATACTGTCTAATAAATATTGATTTTAACAATTTACCTTGGAGCCGAGGCGGGGATTTGAACCCCGGACCTACTGTTTACAAAACAGTTGCTCTACCCCTGAGCTACCTCGGCAATCTAGTTATTATACTATTTTATCAACCGATCAATCTTTATTCCATAAATATAAAAAGCCTATATTAATATATTCAATTAATTCAACATTCTGTATTTTACTAATAGAATACATACTTGACATACTATAGGTTTACATATATAATATTATTTTATATTGTTGAATATAATATAAAAAGAATTGAAGATCCTCAAGGAAAACTAAGACCTAAAGAAGTTGTAAGAGTTGATGATAATGGAGACACTAGAACAACTATATTCGAACGCGATATTGCTGGAAGACCAATTACTAAAATAGTTGTAGAACACACTAAACAACCAATTGGTCCAAAAAAATTAACTAGAAAGTTAATAACATACTTTGGAAGTGCAACTTATACTACACCACAAGGTGATGAAAGAAACAGACAAAGTCCATTAAGAACAATCGAAGAAGAATATTACCCAGACACAAACGAATTAAAACTACATACCGTAACAGACTACGATCTAGAAACTAGAAGAAAAAGTCACATGTTTACTAAAAAGCTAGTAAGAGCAGAAAGTGATGTAGAAGTTGCTAAAGAAATACATACTACATCTTATTATGAAGCTGGCAAATTAGTAAATTTGGTAGAAAAATCAAAACAATATGGTAGTAAAAGTTGGACGACACGTCGTGAACGTAGAACAAACCCGCAAACAGGTAATGTACAACAACAAAGTTATAGAGAATACGATCAAGCTACTAGTGTAGCAACTTATTTATCAGACTCATATTACGATGAAAACGGGTACATAGTTGCAGAAAACGAAGAACATATCGATCCAGAAACACAAAAAACAACCCGTAAGTTTGACTCACAAACTAGTTATACAATCGATGACGATAAAAGAGTAACTTCATCGACAAAGAAAACCGTCGAAATAGATCATATTGCAGGTACGACTTTCATTATAGTTGAATATTATTCATATGAACCAGATGGCATACCAAGAAAATATGTTAGACAAGTCATACAAGAAGATCGTGATAAAAATGTAGTAAGGCAAGATAAAGTAATAGAGTATTATGAAGGTAATGAAACGACTAGAGTGGTAAAAGTAGTAGCAGATCCAGCTACAGGAAACCAGAAAATTATTGTTAGACAATAAAGTTACTATAATTAACAAACCCATAGCATATACTACACGTATTGTGCTAAAGCCCCAGCCTTAACACATATCAGTTGTAGAAGCTATTTTTCTCTGATATAATGATTAGTCTATGGCTTATGACGCAAAATCTGTTGTTGTTCTGGAAGGGCTAGAACCCGTTCGTAAAAGGCCAGCCATGTATATAGGTACCACGTCGCTAGACGGGGTGCATCACTGTCTTAACGAAATCATAGACAACTCCATAGACGAAGCTCTTGCCGGTTATGCCACCAGCATAGTCATAAAAATTATGGATAACGGTTACCTTACGGTCATCGATGACGGTAGAGGTATTCCCGTAGACATAATGCCCCAGTACAATAAAAGTGCTCTCGAAATAATACTAACCAAACTTCATGCCGGGGCAAAATTCGACGCCAAAGCCTATAAAGTTTCGGGTGGTTTGCATGGTGTTGGCAGTAGTGTTGTTAACGCTCTTTCCAGTCATTTAGTTGTTGAAGTTAAAAGAGACGGAAAAGTCTACTCGCAAGAATACAGTAAAGGAAAACCCATCACAGAAGTAAAAATAATAAGCAAATCTACATTGGGTTTAGAAAGCGAAAGTGGTACTGCCATAACCTTTATACCCGATACCGAAATTTTTAAAGAAAACACAGAACTCGAAATTAAAAAAGTTTTAAAACAAGTTAAAGAAAGGGCCTATTTAACACCAGGCGTTTTGTTTAAAGTTTTCGACAACCGAACCGGCGCCAAAAGCGGTTACTTCTTCGAAGGCGGTATTACTTCACTTGTGGAAGAATTGAATACAAGCAAAGAAGTTTTGCACCCGGTTATTTATTTTAAAGACCACAAAGAAGATGTAGAAGTAGAAATCGCCGTTCAATACACCGATTATATAAAAGACAACATAATGTCTTATGTAAATGTAATCAATACTAAAGAAGGCGGTACTCACGAAACTGGCTTCAAAAGTGCTTTAACAAAAATAATCAATGACTATGGCAATAAAGAAAACATTTTAAAAAAAGGTAATATATCAGGCGACGACGCCAAAGATGGCTTAACCGCCATAGTTTACATTAAAATGCCCTCAACAAACCTACAATTTGAAGGCCAAACAAAAACCAAGTTAGGCAACGCCGAAGTTCAATCGGCGGTATACACAATCGTCAAAAACCATTTACAAAGGTATTTTGAAGAACACCCGGCAAACGCACAAAGTATAATGCAAAAGGTGTTGGTTACCCAGCAAGCCAGGCTAGCCGCAAAAGCCGCACGCGATTCGGTAATTCGTAAAAGTGCGCTCGAAGGCGCCGCACTCCCTGGAAAACTGGCAGACTGTAGGGAAAAGGATCCGGCAAAATCAGAACTATTCATTGTAGAAGGCGACTCTGCAGGTGGTTCGGCCAAGCAAGGTAGAGATCGTAAAATTCAGGCTATTTTACCACTTAGGGGTAAAGTACTTAATTCCGAAAAATCATACCTAGACAAAATTATGGCCTTTCGTGAACTACGCGACTTGGTAATTGCACTAGGCACTGGTATTTCAGATCTTTTTGATTACAAAAAACTCAGATACCACAAAATTGTAATTATGACAGACGCAGACGTAGACGGCGAACATATCATGACATTAATCCTAACTTTTTTCTTTCGTCACTTACCTCAATTAATCGAAAACGGGCACATGTATGTTGCCCAACCACCGCTTTACAAACTTTATGCAGGTAAAAAAATCTTTTACGCCTATAACGATTCAGAAATGAAAAAAATCATAGCCGAAAATTTTAACGGTAACTATAATTTGCAAAGATATAAAGGTTTGGGTGAAATGAACCCCGAACAGCTTTGGGAAACAACCATGAATCCCGACAACCGAATTTTAAAACAAATTAATATAGAAGACGCAGAAGAAGCCGACAAGGTTTTCAGTATGCTAATGGGGGAAAAGGTTCCTCCTCGTAAAAAGTTTATCCAAACGCACGCAAAGAGCGCTAATTTGGATATCTAACAAAAATTAAGGGTAAAGTTAAGTATTATTATTAGTTTAATTGTTTAATATGTTAAATTTTTCGAAACTAAAAACAAGTCCAAGCAAACTTCCCGAAGCGCTGGTTTATGTAGAAATTTCCAAAGATAGCTATGTAAAGTACGAAATAGACGAAAAAACCGGCTTTCTAATGGCAGACAGGTTTTTATATACTGCCATGAAGTTTCCTTTTAATTACGGTTTTATTCCAAACTCTCTAAGCGAAGATAACGATCCCACAGATGTTATGATTCTTTCTTCCGAATCGGTCATCCCTGGTGTTGTTGTTAAATGTAAAGTGATCGGTATGCTGCAGATGAAAGACGAGGCTGGTGTGGACACAAAAATTATTGCCGTTCCGGTATTGAAAATAGACCCGCTTTACGGAAAATATAACGACATATCAGATGTGCCAGCAGCCGTCAAAGAAAAAATTAAGCACTTCTTTGATCACTATAAAGAACTAGAACCAAACAAATGGGTAAAAACAGATAAATTTTTGGGTAAAGATGCCGCAATAGCCGCAGTTAAAAAGAGTCTTTCAAAATAATGAATCAAATAGTCCAGACAAGCATAACACAACAGATGAAGCAGTCTTACCTTGATTATGCTATGTCTGTGATTGTAATGAGGGCACTCCCAGATGTTCGTGACGGCTTAAAACCGGTACATCGCCGCATTATATTCACAATGAATAAATTGGGGTTGTCGTATAACGCCCGATATTCAAAAAGTGCTAAGGTTGTTGGTGAGGTTCTGGGTAAATACCACCCGCATGGCGACAGCTCAGTTTACGAAGCCCTGGTTAGAATGGCGCAAGACTTTTCCATGAGGTATAGATTTGTGAAGGGCCAGGGTAACTTTGGTTCTATAGACGGCGACCCGCCAGCTGCCATGCGTTACACCGAAGTAAAACTAGAAAAAATATCTCAAGAATTATTGACCGACATAGACAAAGAAACGGTTGAATTTGTAGACAACTTCGACAATACATTAAAAGAGCCGCTTTTCTTGCCAACCAGAATTCCCAGCCTTCTTATAAATGGGGGTGAAGGTATTGCTGTTGGTATGGCCACAAAAATACCGCCTCACAATATTTCCGAAGTACTAGACGCGCTAATTATGCTTACCGATAATCATACTTATGATAAAGAAGCAACAATAGACGAAGCAGCCGGTATGGTAAGTTTTAGCTCAACGCTAGAGCAAATCATGGAACACATTAAAGGCCCAGATTTTCCCACCGGTGGCATTATTTACAGCGAAAAAGACATTGCCGAAGCTTACACAACAGGTAGGAATTCAATTCTAATGCGTGGCGTGGCTAACATTGAAACCAATAAAAGCGGAAAGCAGGCGATTGTTATTACTCAGTTACCTTACCAAGTTAACAAAGCAACACTGGTGCAAAAAATTGCTAATTTGGCGCAAGAAAAGAAAATTATGGGCATTTCAGACCTTCGTGACGAATCAAATAGAGAAGGTATTAGAGTAGTTGTAGAACTTAAAAGAGACGCGGTAGCTAAAAAAATCTTAAATAATTTATACCTAAAAACACAACTGCAAACAACATTTCCGGTAAATATGGTAGCTTTGGTTGAAGGTACTCCAATAACACTAACCTTAAAGGCAGCACTAGAACACTTTACTCGTCATCGTTTACTGGTGGTTATCAAAAGATCCAGATACGATCTAAAAATTGCCAAAGCAAGGGCACACATACTAGACGGCTTATTAATTGCCATAGATAACATAGACGAGGTTATTGAAATAATTAAAAAATCACCTGCCGAAGTACAAGCAAAAGCCAACCTTATTGCCCGCTTCAAATTTTCCGACCTTCAAGCACAAGCCATTTTAGATATGCAGCTAAAGCGCTTAACCGGTCTTGAAAAAGATAAGCTATTAAAAGAACTTACAGAACTAAAAGCCGAAATTGAAAGGTTAGAAAAGCTGCTCTCGTCATTAACAAACATTATTGCCCTTGTTAAAAAGGAATTTATAGAACTCAAAGAAAAATATGGTGACGAACGAAAAACAAAGATTATAAAA
Source organism: uncultured Gammaproteobacteria bacterium (assembly GCA_964414145.1). Lineage (GTDB taxonomy): Bacteria > Patescibacteriota > Microgenomatia > UBA1406 > UBA1406 > UBA1406. The sequence continues at coordinate 38,647 of CAYPVH010000004.1, read as the reverse complement.
ACAAGACCAGGTGAATTTACAGATGAACAGTTAATTCCAAACAAAGAAACATATATTATCTTAACCGAAAACGGCTATATTAAACAACTTCCACCCTCAGCTTTCAAAACCCAAAAAAGGGGAGGCAAGGGGATTACTGCAATAAAAACCAACGATGGCGACGCAGTAATGAAGATGGAATACGCCCAAACTCACGATAACCTACTCTTCTTCACCGATAAGGGTAGGGTTTTCGACTTGCGTGCCTGGGAAGTTCCCGAAACGTCACGTCAAGCCAAAGGTAAGGCAATTGTTAACTTAATCTCAACCGAACAAAACGAAAATGTAACCACCTTCTTTAGCTACGACCCAAACGATATTAGCAAAATAAAGAACAAGTCGGTTTTTTTCACCACAAAACACGGAACTGTCAAAAAAACCAATCTTACAAATTACATCAATATCCGCTCAAGCGGGTTAATTGCTATAAAACTGTCTGGTAACGACGAACTGATTGGTGCGGAAATTGTAGACAAAGACGACTTTATTTTTATTGTTTCCTCAGGGGGAAAGGCCATTACTTTTGATGAAGAAAATGTTCGTTCTATGGGTAGAACCGCACAAGGTGTGCGAGGAATCCGGCTAAAGTCAGGTGAAGTTGTGACCTCAATGAGCCTGGTACCAAAAGACCGTTTAAAAGAAAGTAAAATCGTTATTATTACTAAAAAAGGCTACGGGAAATTGGTAAAGGCTTCTCTTTTCCGCCTTCAAAATCGGGGTGGTATGGGAGTTAAGGCGGCAACAATTACCGAAAAAACCGGGCAAATTTGTTTTTCGTCTCTTGTGTCCGACGAAAATACCGAATTGGCTTTAACGTCAACTAGCGGTCAAACGGTAAAACTACCATTAAAACAATTACCCAAATTATCAAGAACAGCCCAAGGGGTAATTGTGATGCGTTTTTCAAGTAAAACAGATCGAATTGCCAGCGCAACATTATTGTAAAAAAATGAAAATTAATTGTCTTGAAATAGCCAGAGAAATACAAGCTAAAGTTAAAAAAAGACTAGAAGAAAATTATGTAGACGAAACGCCACCAAAAGCGGCTATTTTCTACGTCGGTAATGATGAATTAACCCATGTTTTTATTCAGAAAAAGAAAGAACTAGCCAAAGAAATAGGAATTGACCTCGAAGTAATTCACTACCCGCAAACTCCACTTTTTCAGGTTTTTGCAACCAATCTTAGAGAAATAGCAAATAGCAGAAAGTACCATGCCGTTGTTGTACAACGGCCGCTCCCCCCAGAACTGTCTTCGCCAACACTAGACAACTTTATACCACTCAACAAAGAAGTGGAAGCGCAAAAATACAAAACTCCTTACAAATCACCGGTTGGCTTAACTACTCTTTCCATACTTAAATACATCACAACAAATGGTTCGTCTTGGGAAGTTACTCCTAAAGACAGAGATTTCTTTAAAAAATCATTCAAAAGAAAATTTGTGGTTTTGGCTGGCAGGGGAAAAACAACAGGCGTACCTATTGCAAACACTTTAGTCGATCACAAAATGGCCTTAGTGATTACGCACAAAAAAACCCCAGACACAGATGTTTTTTATAAACAAGCCGACATATTAATTACTTCAACCGGTCAAAATATTATTACTTCACAAAACATAAAAGAAGGGGTAACTCTTATTAATTTTGGTTATCATAAAGAAGAGGGCAAAACCATGGGTGATTATGTTGAGGCTGAAATTGCCGAAAAATCGGCTTTTTATACACCGGTTATAAACGGTACTGGTCCAATTATGATTTCTTATTTAATGAGCAACATTGTTAACGCCTATAACAGGCAAATGTCAGATAAAGCCACCCACACAATCAGCTATTCGATAATGTAGAATTCATTAGTCAATATACAATATACAGTAGACATTAGACAATATACATTAGACAATATACATTAGACAATATACATTAGACAATATACATTAGTCAGTATGAATTATCCAGTATCCAGTAGACAAAATCCATTAGTCAATATCCAGAATACAAGAGACAATAATCAATATACAATATTCACTATTCAATAGACAATATACACTATTCAATAGACAATATACATTATTCAATAGACAAGATATATTAGACAAAATACATTAGTCAATCCAGTATGTAAAGTGTGAAGATATTAAAGTATTATGGTGTTATAGTTAATAAATAGAAATTAGTTTCTAGAAATTGGAGATTAGTAATAGAAAAAAGAAAGTAGAAAATTGATTTCTGTTTATTTTCACCTTATCTTAACTCTTTTCTCCTAACTCTTGTCTTATATTCTTAAATTCTTAGTTGTTACTTTTTACTTCAAATTTTTAATTTTTGATTTTTAATTTTAAATTATCCTATATTCCAAAATTCTTATCTTTGTTTGTTTTTTGTAGTTTGTGATTTGTTTGGAAATTGTTTTTTGGGTTTTGGCACTCTTATATTATTTCGGATTTCGAATATATCTCTCTTTTAATTATCACCTAACTCTTAACTCTTAACTCTTAACTCATAGCTTAAACGCTTCCATCGCTTCAGCTAGTCCCAAATAACACTTGCCATTCTTATATATAAAAGGCACGCCTACTTGGGTCTGGGGTATTTCGCACATTGCAGCTGCCTGATACATCAAACCGGCATTATCATTATTTTCAACATTAATCTTTTCAAACCCAAATTTTTCGGTAGTAATATTATTTTTGCTTAGCCACTCAGTTAGCTGTTTGCAAACCGGGCAAGTAGACGTGTAAAAGTATATAAACTTCTTTTCCTCAAGTTTATCCTGCAACTCTTTAGGTGAATACGTTCGTACAGGCTTGTTTGCCGAAAAACTATAAACTACAAACAATATAGCAAACAAAAAAGCAAAGGTAGTAATAATAATAGCTACAATTTTTTTGTTTTCCATTAATCTAATATATTCTACTCAATACTTTTATAAAATTCGTCTGTAATTCTCTGTCTTTTAACTTGCCAGATCGGCTCTCTGCGGCAAAGTTTATCTTCGTCAGCTTTATTGGCCAGCAACATTTCTGTTATTATTTCAAAGAACAAGGTATTTTGCGAAGCTTTTATTAATACCGTGTCACCCTTTTTTAGTATTGTTTCCTTTAAAAACAACCCTGCTTGGTAAGTGTTGTAAAAATGATGCAAATTAGTATCGGTGTAACCTGCCTTTAATAAAACCGGAAAAATATATTCCGCAGTTTCGGTACCAACTAATATTACTTGATCAATTCCAAATTGTACTATTGCTTTTGCCAATTTCAGGTGCTCTGCTTCCGACTGTTTCCCAAGTTCTCTCATATCTCCAATTACCGCTATTTTACGCTTACCACTATATTCCGCCAAAACCTCAAGCAAACCATACGCCGATTCAAAGCTTGAATTATAACTGGAATCTATTATCTTGGTGTCGTTTATGCCTTCAAACACAGTTAACCTACCGGGCGGAAAGCTACTATTTTCCAAAACCGTGTCTACGGTTTTTCTATCTATTTTAAAGATATCGGCAAGTACATATAATGCTACCAAAGTATAGCCAAAATTCTTTGGCACAATATAAGGCACAACAACTTGAAAAACCTGGCCTTCGTTTTTCTTGTTTTTATTGATTAAAATTTCAAATTCAGTACGTTTTCTGTACACAGACCAGGCGCTAAAAGAATATTTACCATTATCTTCTTTAATGGCAAGCTTCTTCTTATTAATTTTGGAAATAGCCTTCTTAATATACTTACTGTCGCCATTATAAATCAGTAATCCATTTTTGTTTAGTTTGTAAACCAACCTTGCAAATTCGTTTGCTACCGCTTGCTCTTCGCTAAGCTTTTTATTTTTGGTAACTAATGCTGAAAAGTTAGCAGTATGAGTAGCAAAGCTACTGGTCCAAAATATAATTTCCGGTTTTATATACCCGGCAGCAAATTTCATCTCTCCGGGCCTGTCTACATCTAATTCAATCAGGTAGTACTTTTCTTTATAGGGAAACAAGTATCTGTATACAGAGTAAAAAGGAATCTTAATAATATTTAACAACCATTCACGTTTTGAATAGTTGGTAAAATGAATTCCCAATATATCAAGCGGTACGCCAAGTGCACTATTGGCTTTTTTGCTCTTTCGAATACTTACGTTCTGCCCAAGAAGTTTATATATGAGCCTATGAGCACTGGTCTTTCCGGCAGATCCCATAACTACAATTATCTTAGGCCGCCATCTCTTTAAAATAATACTTGCAAAAAATCTAAAATATCTGCATACTGGAAAATAGACAGTTGTTGATAGCGTATTAAATAGTCTACTCAACATCTGAATATTATAACATAGAACAAGATGTTGCTGGCCAAATATCTAAAAATTTGGCACTCATCTTATTAGTCTGCTAATGGCAGACTAGTGTTTTGATTGCTAAATTATTCTGAGAATAGTAATAATTGTTGTACCTTTCTAAAGTAGTCATTTTGCGTAAGCATAATACACAAAAAATATACAAAAACTTTAGTTGGATTTGAAAAGTTTTATAAAAGATTCCTTGGGTATTTCTATCTTGCCAATCTGCTTCATTAATTTTTTACCCTTCTTTTGTTTTTTCAAGAGCTTGTCTTTACGCGATCGGTCACCACCATATAACTTTGCCGTTACATCTTTTCTAAAAGGAGCAACTCTGTTACTGGCTAAAATTCTACCTTTATACCTGGCCTGTATTCTAACCTCAAACATTTGTCTGGGAATTATTTCTTTTAGCTTGTCTACAATGGTCCTTGCCCTTGTATCGGCGCGTTCTGCTACAACTATTTCCGAAAACTCTTCAACAACGTCGTTGTTAATCATAATTTCCAACCGTTCTGCGTTTACCCTTCGGTGCTCAATGTACTCCCAATCCAAACTAGCATACCCGGAAGAAACGCTTTTCAACTTATCATAAAAATTACTCATCAATTCCGACATGGGGAATTCATATGTAAGCATTACCTGACTGCCCAAACTAACATTATTGGTAGACAATAAAACCGCTCTGTAACTTTGGCACAATTTCAACACATTGCTCAACTCGGTAGTTGGTGTAATAATATTAACTTTGGCATATGGTTCCCAGTATTCATTGTTAATAATCTTGAAATCTACTCTTGAGGGGGTTAACACCAAACTTTGGCCAAATTCCCGTTCCAACCTTTCGCGAACTACGTCGGCATGTAGCAGTCCTAAAAATCCTACCCTTAATCCTGGTCCTAATGTTTGGGAATAGATTGGTTCAAATTCAAGTGAAGCGTCGTTTAAATATAGCTTTTCCAAAGACTTTTCCAAGTTTGGGTAGTCGGCAGCGTCAGTTGTAAATATGTGGGCATGAACCACCGGATTAATCTTTTTATAACCGGGCAGGGGAGTAGTTTTGTTGTTGTTAATAATCGTATCACCAACCCTAACCAAATGAATTCGTTTTAAATTGGTCACAACGTAGCCGATCTGCCCCGAACCAATTTCACTTTTAATTTCCAGGTTTAGCTTAAATATGCCAACGTCTAGTGATTCAAATTTGGTTTTGGAAGCATATAGTTCCAGTTGGTCACCTTTTTCAATTTTGTTATCAAATACGCGTACAAAGGCAATAACCCCTTTATGAGGGTCGTAATACGAATCAAATATTAGCGCCTTCGTGTTAGTGTCCGGGTTTATTAACGGCCCGGGAATTTTTTCAATTACCCCCCTCAGTAATTCTTCAACCCCAGCGCCCGTTTTTGCCGATATTTTATAAACTTCTTTTTCTGCAACCCCTAAAAAATCCGAAAGCTCGGCTACACATTTTTCTACCTCAGCTTCGGGGCGGTCAATTTTATTTATTACCGGTATTATCTTTAGATTCATTTCCAAAGCTTTATAAGCATGGGCAATTGTTTGGGCCTGAATGCCTTGAGTAGCGTCTACCAATAATACTACACCTTCAACACAGGCTAAAGTCCTTTCAACCTCATACGAAAAATCAACATGTCCGGGAGTATCAACAAGATTCAGAATGTATTCTGAATCTTGATTACGAATTACGGATTGCGAATTATGGATTTCCGATTTTTTGTTGTTTCGGATTTCGATATTCGGATTTGATAATTTGTATTTCATAGTTACTGGTGCCAGTTTAATCGTTATACCTCGCTCACGTGAAATAGGGTTGGTATCTAGTAATTGTTCGGCGTGGTCACCCTTTTTTACCAGACCGGTTATTTCCATTAATCTATCGGCAAGGGTAGACTTACCATGATCAATGTGGGCAATTATGGCAAAATTGCGAATCAAGCTATCTTTCATCTAGGTATTATACGATAAATCCAACTTAAATTGGTAAGTTAGTAAGCTGGTAACTTAGTAAATTTGTAAATTGATAAAGTAGTGAATAAATAAAGTGTAGTAGTATAAAAGTGTTATAGTGTTATTGTTAACTTAATATTTGACATTGATAATTCGAGATTATTTGGTCAATTGGTAATTGATCCGCCATCTGGCGGAGAAGGATCCCATCACTGAAAGTTTAGAATTTAAAGTTTTTAGTTAATAAATAAAAAGCTGATATTACTAAAGTACTTCTGTACTATAGTACTCTTGTACTTTAATTAGAACAATGAAGCAATGGAACAATTTTTCTATTTATCTATTACGAATTACGGATTATGAATTATAAGTACTTTTTTATAATTTGATATTGATTATTTGATATTATTTCGGATTTCAATATTCGGATTTACTTGGTCAATTGGTTATTGGTTATTGATAATGAAGTATATTCTTATCTTTGTTTGTATTTTGTTGGTTGGAACTTGTTTGGAAATTGTTACTTGGATCTTGTTATTTTCTTCTGGCAGTTTAACAATTTAGCAATGTAGCAATTTTTTTTAAGTATGCTTTTTGGTATTTGTGATTTGTTTGCACTCCGATTCGGAAGGTTTGGAAATTGGTATTTGTGATTTGTTTTTTCTAGCAATTTAAAAATTGCTAGACCTCTATCAATTTCACCGTCGATGTTTTGCCCTCTAAAGTCCAACGTTCACCATGAAGTACAATCACATTAGCACCTTCCGTAATCATTTCACATCTCTTTAAAAATTTGGTTACTTCTCGTACATGATCACTGGTTACCTCAACCTTTTTGCTATATATCTGCTCCTGAACAATAGGAATTACGCCATAACTTAAAGTTAAACTGTCTGCTACCTCCTTTGAAGGGCAAAAAGCATAAATTGGCACCCCAGGGCGGTAGCGGGCTACAAGCCTGGCGGTTCTACCTGTTTGGGTTAATATTACAAACCCCGAAACCATTTCGTTTGAATTCATCGACTGTAAATAAAGGTTATAAGCAGTATCGGCTATCCTGGCTTCTTGGTCATTTTGCTTATAAGTAAAGGTTTTACGCATATCTTCAGTTAGCCTAGATTCGTTAAAAGCCACCGTTCTGGCCATAATTTTTACTGTTTTTTCTGGGTACAAACCGGTAGCCGATTCAGCAGAAAGCATTACCGCATCTGTATAGTCATATACAGAATTGGCTACATCCGAAACTTCGGCCCGTGTGGGAAATGGGTTTACAATCATAGACTCAATCATCTGAGTAGCCGTTATAACCGGTATACCTCTTTCAACACACTTTTTAATTATTAATTTTTGGTAGTAAGGTACTTGTTCCATTGGTATTTCAACGCCCAGGTCACCTCTGGCTACCATCACGCCGTCTGTAGCCCTAATTATTGGGCCCAAGTTGTCGATTGCCATTTTAGTCTCTATTTTGGCAATAATTTTGGCTTTGATTTTAAGCAAATCCATCTCTTCACGAAGGGTTTCAATGTCGCTGGCGCTTCTTACAAAAGAAAGGGCAACAAAATCAATTTCACCCTTTGCCGCCAACTTTAAACCATCAAAATCTTTTTCTATTAATACCGGAAAAGGGAATTGAGCGCCGGGAATATTTAATGATTTATTGTTTTTTAGTTTGCCTTTGTTTTGGCTTACCAAATATTTTTTTCCACTTATTTCCTTCAATGTAAAAGCAAATCGACCGTCGTCGGCAAGTATTAACTGATCGTTTTCCAAATGCTTTATAATGCTCGGGTGGGAAATAGAAATGGCTTTTTGTTCCTGACCAACTAACGCTTCTTCACTTAAAAGTAATTCGTCCCCTCTGTCAACCTCTATTTCGTCCCCGGCCATCTTAAGCCGTATTTCCGGCCCTTGAAGGTCGATTAACGTACCAATAGACACGTTAAGTTTTTTAGCCACTTCATTAACTCGTTTTATGCGCTCTTCGTGCCAAACTAAAGTATTATGTTTAAAGTTAAATCGGAATATATTCACGCCGGCCAATATCAATTTTTCAATTGTTTCCAAGCTGTCCGATGAAGGGCCAATTGTAGCTGTAATTTTGGTAAATTTATTTGTCATATTAATACAATTTATCAGAAAATATAATTATATATCTATCTTGGGCTTATTACAACTATACAGTAATTGCACATATCCTTTGACAACTACATAATTAATTTATAACGTAATTAGTATATGTACTTACTTTATAAAATTCTAAACAGTAAGCACTTGTTTCATTATTGTTTTTATTTTTTAGTTCTTTTAGCCAGAATTATATTTGCTGTTCTGGTCTTTACCAATCCGCTCTTAGCAACATTTTTTTCTGTTTTCCTAGATACTTTCGACGCCGATTTTGCCTGTAATCAAACTTTTAGCCAAAATACATACGAACTGGTAGACAAGGCCATAGACTATTTTTGGTACACCCTAATATTAGTCTTTGTTACTATTAATTTTCCCCATCTGTTCTTAATATTTTTGTCACTCTTTCTTCTTCGTACCGTTGGTACAATTTTTTTTGCCTATACCCAAAACCGCCTTTACTTATTTCTTTTCCCCAATCTATTCGAAAACATCTTTATTCTTCTTGTTTTGGGTTCTTACGTAAATTTTCTCGGTTTTGCTATTCAAGGAACATATCTTTACATATTTGTAGCAATAGCCATTATTTTAAAATTACTCCAGGAATGGTTTTTGCATGTTAAAAAGCTTTCTTTCCGTGAAAACCTATTCAAACTCCCCAGCCGTCAGTGGGGGAATAAATAATAAGATGGTAAATAAAATCCCAAGATCCAAAAAAACAATTTCCAAACCCTCCGAATCGGAGGTCAAACAAATTTCAAACAACAAACAAAACAAAAATTTAAGCATTCAATTCGTACTTGTTACCTTGATTATTGAAAATTGGTAATTATCTGGTCAATTGGTAATTGGTCATTGGTTATTTTATCCGTCATCCTGAACGCAAGTGAAGAATCCTATGGGAACTTTTGCATTCGCTCAAGATGACACTCTATTCACCCGCCGTTAGAGGCGGGAACAATGAAGCAATGAAACAATAGAGCAATTTTTCTATTTTTTTTCCACATGTCATTCTGAGAGTAACGAAGAATCCCATGGGATGTTTCATCGCCTCAATCGACGATTCAACATGACACATAGTCTATTTATCTATTACGTATTACGGATTATGAATTATGAATTATGAGTTCTGTTTTATAATTTGATATTGATTATTTGATATTATTTCGGATTTCGATATTTGGATTTCGTGCTTTTATTTATATTCTTAAATTCTTATATTCATATATTCCTGTTATTGTTTGTATTTTGTATTTTGTGATTTGTTTGGAAATTGGTATTTGGTTATTGGAATTTATTCTTATATTCCTAAATTCCTATATCCCAAATTCCTAGATTCCTACTAGGTTTTCTTAATTTTATTAAATAATGTGACCAGTCTAACAATTCTATCTGGACAACTGTATGCCATTTATGTTACTATGTTTAGTCTATGAATAATAACAATCAATCTAACCAAACTATAGAATCACTTTTTGAAAATAAGCCACAAATCAAGTTAAAAAGGGGCGAAAACTTAATCGAAGCTAATAAAACTGTAACTAACATTTATTATGTTAAAAGCGGTTATGTTCGCCAGTATAGTGTTAATTCCGAAGGCCGCGAAAGGTCTGTTAGCCTTTATGGGCCCGGTAGCATTTTACCTCTGGTTTTCACCATGCACAGTGTTAAAAACAGGTTTTTTTACACCGCTCAAAGCCCATTAACGGTTCAAAAAGAAGAAAAGGCAAAGGTAGTAGAATTTATTAAAAATAACCCCAATGTATTAGATTCTCTCAACGCCGATTTTGCCAAGGGCGTAGACAACTTGCTTTTGGTTATGGAAAGCCTAATGTACGACTCGGCCAGGCAAAAAATTGCCTCTTTCATTAACTTAATGGCTAGTCGGTTTGGTAAAGAACAAAAAGACGGCTCAGTTGTACTAGACGTGCCCTTAACTCACGAAGACATTGCCAGCTTTACCGGTATGATTCGCGAAACGGTTAGCTTCGATCTTAAAAAGCTGCAAAATATGGGAATCTTGGGCCATACTCAAAAGCGGCGAGTGGTTATTATTCAAAACCTAAAACGGCTACAAGAGCAGATTTAAACCGTTTCAACCCTTTCCCAAGGAAATTCATCCCTGCCAAAGTGTCCATAACAAGCGGTATTCTTGTATATTGGTTGCCTTAAATTCAATCTTTCAATTATCTCTGCAACAGACGGATTCATTAGCTCACTTATAAAAGCTAAAATATAGTCCTTACTTTTTTTTCTGGTGTCAAATGTTTCAACGTCAATCATTACCGGTTTTTTGGCACCTATATAATAAGCTAAGCGTACTTCACACCTATCGGCAAATTTATTGGCAACAATGTTTTTAGCAAAATATCGGGCAGCGTACGCCCCAGACCTATCAACTTTTGTAGGGTCTTTGCCCGAAAAAGCACCGCCACCCGCTCTGGCAACACCACCATAGGTATCAACTATTATTTTCCGGCCTGTTAAACCGGTGTCTGCAGACGGGCCTGATAAATGCCATATGCCGGTTCCGTTTAATATAAAATCAGTTTTTTTTATTTTAAGGTTACGCCTTGCTAGTACTGGCACAACAATCTTTTTATATAACTGATCTTTTAACTCGGCTCTACTTAAACAAGGGTCATGGGGAACAGCCATTACTACCTGGGTTACTTCTTTTGGTTTGCCCTGTTCATACCTAACAGTCACTTGCGCTTTTCCATCTGGCCTTAGGTGTTTAATTTTCCCGCTCACTCGCGCTTTATCGATTGCCCTTACTAAATTATTAGCCAACATTATTGGCAATGGCATCATCTCTTCAGTTTCACTGCAAGCATACCCATACATCATCCCCTGGTCTCCGGCACCATTATTGTTTACGCCTTCCGCAATTTCATTAGACTGGGTATGTACCTTTACTAAAATAGGGGACTTATCTGTAAAGTTTAAACATTTGCTGGTAAATCCAAGTTCTCTTATTGTTTGCCTGGCTATTTTTTCATAATCTATTTTAGAATTTGTTGTAATCTCACCGGCAATGGCTACAAAATCCTCGGTAACCATTGTGTCAACTGCTACGCGTGAATATTTGTCATGTTTAATTGCCTCGTCAACAATAGCGTCACTTATTTGGTCGCAAATTTTATCGGGGTGGCCGGAACAAACAGATTCAGAAGTCAAATAAAAGCTTTTCATATTTTTCCTTTTTAATTTATAAAGGCGTATCTTCCCAACATTCGTCGGGAACTAACTTGACACCGCGGTAAACCTCGGTTGTCTGACGGTTCAGCTTAGTAACTGTGTTGATTTAACAACAAACCGGCACTCTGGATACTGGTAAAAGTAAAGTATATATCTTGTTATAAAATAGTCAAGTGTTGTAAAAAAGCAGCCATAACCTTAAACAACATCGGCAAAGCTTTTCTGTAGTTTATTGAAAATTAAATTAGCTAAAACCAATAGTATTCCGGTAATTGCCCCAGCCACCGCTAAACTAGACCAGCTTGGCCAATCGCCCCCCAATAATACCTGTCTGTATGCATTAATAAACACAGACATCGGGTTAATCTTAAATATCCACCTGTATTTTTCGGGAAAATATTCGGTTGAATAAATAATAGGGGTTAGGTAAAACCACAAATTTAATATTAAGTTAAACAAGTATTGTATATCCCTGTAAAACAAGTTAAGTGAAGCCAATATCAATGCAATGGCGTAGGTAAATATAAAATGGAGTATATAAATTGGAATAAAAAACAATATAAACCAGCTAAACGGCACTTTAAAAAATAACATTAAGCCAAAAAATATAAGTGACGAAAGAAAAAAATCAAAGGCCTTTGCCAAAAGGTTAGATAAAACCAAAATTTGCCTTGGGAAATAAACTTTTTTTAACAGTGAAGAATTGCCAAAAAATACATCCATAGAACTGCTTAATGAAACGCTAAAAAATGTCCAGGGCAGTAAACCCGCATATAAAAATACAGGGTAGGGAACACCCAGGTCGCCAAACCGCATAATGGTACTAAAAACAAAACTCATTATAAGCATTAAGAAAAAGGGGTTAAGTATTACCCAAAACAAGCCCAAAAAGCTTTGCTTGTAGCGAGCTTTTATTTCTCTTAATGTTAGTTTTTTTATTAGCGGCCAATATTTGATCATATTAATTATTATTTATATATTGACTAACAACATCTTTTGAAAGTCCGTCGGCTTCAATTTCACCGTTTCTTAGATAAATCACTCTGTCGCAAAATGACTGTACCTGACCCATGCTATGCGAAACATAAACTATGGTAACGCCTTCCTTTTTAAATTGGTTCATCTTATCCATACACTTTTTTTGGAAAGCTGTGTCGCCAACGGCTAGAATCTCGTCCACCAATAAAATTTCTGGGTTAGTAAATATTGCCACCGAAAAGGCAAGGCGCATGTACATACCTGAGGAGTAGTACTTTATTGGGGTATAGATAAACTTCATATCTAGTTCTGAGAAAGCTACAATTTCTTCAAACTTATCTACCAAATACTTCTCATCCATGCCTAAAATTACTCCATTTAAAAATATATTTTCCTTTCCGGTTAATTCGGGGTGGAACCCGGCACCAAGCTCAATTAAAGGCGCTATTTTGCCCTTTACTTCTAAACTCCCGGTGGTCGGGAACGAAACGCCGGCAATCAGCTTTAAAAGGGTGCTTTTTCCTGCACCATTTTTACCAATTATCCCTACTGTTTCGCCCTTTTTTATTTCAAAATTTATGTTGTTTAAGGCGTGTACCTTTTCCCTTGTTTTTTGGCCTACAAAAATAGCTTGTACCAGCTCTTTTAATGTTTGCTGGTAGTTTAAATAAAAGTATTTATGCAAGTTTTTTGCCCTAATTACAGCGGTCATCCAATAATTCTAGCAAATGTTTTGATAGAATAATATTGTGAAGAAAAAAACTGCAATTTATATAGACGGATCAAATCTATATTCAGGACAGTATGATTTATTTGGACCCAAACAATATTTAAACTTTAATAATTTAATAACAGAAATTCAGAAGCACATTAGAACAAAGTTTGACAAAATTTATTTTTATGCTTCATATTCTCCAAAACCAAATAAGCCAACAAGGAAGGAAAAAAACTATCTAATAAATGAAAATTTATTTTATCGATCTGTAAGAAGTACAAAAAATGTAATTTTTTTTAAGGGCTATCGTTCTAAAACAAGCGGAAAAGAAAAAGAAGTAGATGTAAAATTAGCAGTTGATATCGTCCATCATTCTCATCTCAAATATTACAGTAATATATATTTAATATCCGGAGATGCAGATTTTATGCACGCGCTCAAAATTGCTGAGTTAAATAAAGTTAAAATCAGTGTTCTTGCATTACAAAACCGCATTCCCAGACGTTTTATTTATCATTATCAAACAATAGTATTTTTCTTCAATAAAAGCCTGTTCCAAACAATATCAATTACTCAACAACAGAAAATTAAGAAAATACTATTAACAAATAAAGAGCAGTTAGTTAATGTAATTAAAAACCCCGAGATGCAAGCATCTCGGGCGTGATATAAGTATTATATATATTAATAATAGAGATGTCAACAAAAATTTGATTGTATATTATGTGTTGATTCTAAATATCAATAATTATTTATTATTTAATTAAATATGACTGCATTGGTTTCAAAAGTCACCGTCATTATTCCCACAATGCTTAATAACTCCGGTCTTTTTTACTTGGTTAATTTACTATCTAAGGAAAAGGTCAACACAATAATAATAGATAACCAACCAAACAGCAAAAAACATGGTCTTTCAAATATACCGGGTATAACTTATTTACCCCAAACCAAAAACATTGGCTTTGCCGCTGCTGTAAACATTGGTGCAAAAACGGCCAAAACTGAATGGCTTTTAATACTAAACGACGACATCGAATTAAAACTTAAACAATCTTTTTCGCAGCTCATTTCTGAATTAATCAAATTTACAAAAATAAACAAACTTACTGCAGTTTCACCTGTTTTACAAAATAAACAGGGTAGGGTAGAGAATTACGGTTATAAAGTATTACCTTTTGGCAAAGTAGAACTAGTCCTATCTCCTCAAAACGATATTAATATCGACGGCTTAACTGCCGCGTGTTTGCTTATTCGCCGTGATACATTTATTAATATTGGTGGTTTCGATAAGCGTTTCTTTGCGTATCTAGAAGATGTAGACCTTTTTCTAACTCTAAAAGAGCAGGGCTACAAATTTGGTATTGCCCCAAATATTGGTGTAATTCACAACCATTTAACAACCAGTTCTAAACTAAAAAAGGGATTTAAAGAGTGGCACGACTTTAAAAACTGGATATTAATATCATTTAAGCACAGTGCCTACTTTCATTTTAATAAAAAATTTATCAAGGAACGATTTTGTAATTTAAACGGATTGATAAAGAAATATGTTTAATAATGTAGTTATTATAAGTATAGATTCCCTTAGAGCAGACTGTATAAATTATAATCGTGATATAATCTATGGCAAAGATCGCTACAAATCAGTTAATACCCCAAATTTAGATAGAATTGCCCAAACAGGTACTAGTTTTATAAATGCATATTCTACTAATACGTATACTACGTCTGCACATGCTAGTTTATTTACCGGAGTGTATCCACAATTACATGGAATTAGATCATTTTTTGATTTTAAACAAAAACTTAATCCAAATATCTCAACATTAACAGAAGAGTTTAACAATCTTAATTTTGAAACATATCTGTACACAGACACTAAGATATTGTTTTCTGAGATGAAAATATGGCGGGGTTTTAAACATAAGTCATTTGAAAATATGAACAACCTATGGGGTTTACTATCTTCAAAAAGAAATAAAAATAGAAGGTTCATTTTTATACATGTATTTGATGTTCATAAACCATACTTATATATTATGGATAAATCTTTTGATCATAATTTAAATGAAGATTACTTAAAAGCTATTGATAATTTACGAAGCAAGCTAAATATCAAATCAAATTACGATCAAAATAAATATCCATTTGAAAGCTTTAATGAAATTTATAATCACCCGAACTCCAAAAAATACGGTCATAAAAATCTATTTCTTGATTTTTATTTAAAAGGTATTGAAAAATTTGACTCTCTACGTTTACCACAAATAATCAAAACATTTAGTGATTATAATATAACATTTAATAATTCTTGGTTTATCGTTACAAGTGACCATGGTGAAGGTAATGACAGCCTAATTACAACAACTAATTTTTGTCATAGTGGCGAACTTAATGAAGAACTTCTTCGTATACCAGTTATTTCAAATATTTTACTTCATAACTATAATCATCGTATTTCGATAACAAATTTAAAAGAAATAATAATAAACGTAATTAAAAATGACTTAACCAAAATGAAATATAACAAGTCCCTTTTTATATATAGTGAACTTTATCAGAATACAAAAAGAGAGATTAAAGTAATGCAAGATAAACCAAAAATTATTAATGTTAACAATAAAAAAAAGATTAAACATTACCTTGTTCAAAAAGCATATATCTTTGGAAACTTAAAAGTAATTATCAATAATCTGGATGAGATTGATGATGATGATACATTTTATTTTAAGGACAGAAATTATATAGAATTTTATATGTCAAGAAAATATTCAGATATAAAATTACTGACATCTTTAAGTAAAATCTTGGATCAAATTTATCTTTTATTTAATAAATTTTTAAAATCTATTAATTTTTTTGCCTGATTTTTTAGTTTAATTAATGTACTCTCGTCATAATCTGTCCAGCTAGTCTTTTCCAACTGTGAAAGTATATTACTAATATTTTTTTCTGTTGCATCTTCTAGTTTTATTGCTCTCTCAGGATGTCCAATCTGTTTATAGAATCTTTTAGTTTTTTCCCTTACATATATTGAAAAACAAGGTATTCGTGCGGCATATGCCGCAATGGCTAAATGCAGATGAGAAGTTAGAATAACCTTCAAACCTTTTAACTTTTTTAAGAATTCAGGCAAATAATCGTAGTTTATTTCATTTATATTTTTTAACTCTCTCGTTAGCTCAGATTGATAAGGTCCATTAGTAACTACCGTTATCTTTCCTTTATTTTTATGTAGATAATTCTTTAATTTATTGTTAACTAAAATACTTTTGTTATTATTAATATGGTTAACGTAGCTACCTATGTCATATTGGATACCAATTTTATTTTTCTTAACCTTATTATCAATCCCTAAAATATCATTCCAAAGTAGTGCTATATCGGCACCATGTACTATTATATTTCTATTTACACCTAGTTTTACCAAAAAAGTCCTTGATTCTACATCTCTTACACCTATAAAATCAGTAAACAATGAATTAATTATTGTTAATATTTTAGACGTTTTCATTGCTAGTGGACCAGCTCCTACGCCAGTTATTATGTAATTTTTTCTTGTAAATAAACAAAGAATAACAGCTTTTAATGCTAGCTTTAAATAGTAATTATCAGGTTTTACTCCAGAATCTCCTAAAATTCCACCACCACCAATAATAACACCTCTAGATTCTAATATAGCTTTCTTTGTTGAGCCAAAAAAAGGTATACCTAGCCAATTACAGTTTTCTATACTTAATTTTGGTATTATAGGTTTATAACCATCTTTAATTAGTTTTTTAACCATGACAGCCCCCATTAAATCGTCACCAAAATTATGATATCTATAAGGTCCAACAATCGAAATATTTATTTTTTGATTATTAATCATAAACACGATATACAACTTCTTTTTTATTAATAGTTATTATTAAGTTTTTATTATTAACTTTAATTTGTATTAAGAAATCAATTAAAGATAAATATATAGGACTTTTGCATTTTTAAACTCATATTTACTTAGTTTCTATTTATCTACGTTTTTCATGATAATTAGTTATTATTTTAAGCTATAAACATTTATAATACTACATGTATGAAAATCACATTTGTTTTAACCAGTTTTCCTGCATATTCAGAAACTTTCATACTTAAACAAATCATTAATGCTATCAACAATAAGCACAAAATAAATATACTTGCTAATCACAATCCACAACAAAAAGTAATTCAACCCGATGTTAAAAAATATAATCTTGATAAAAAAGTTGCATACTTTCACGACAATATTCATAACTCAAGCTTTGAACCTGATGAACTCAAAAAACAAATTAATAAAAACACCGACCTGATTCACTGTCATTTTCTCCCTTCTGGTGTTGCAGTAGAAAAAGCACTAAACGCTCTTAATTTAAAAATACCAGTACTCATATCTTGCTATGGCTTTGACGTAATGGCTAATTCAGAAAAAAATAAATATAAATATTTAAATCAGGCTAATATTTCCTTTATTGCCGTTAGCGATGCACTAAAACAACGACTTATTTATTTAGGCATTAAACCCGAAAAAATCTGGATTATTCCTTTAACGGCAGATGTATCATTCTTTTATAAAATAAACAAGTCAAAAAATAGTAAAACTCGGTTTACAAGTATTTGTAGATTAGTTGAAAAAAAGGGAATAGATTCTGCAATCAAAGCCCTTTCTTTAATCATAAGTCAAAATAACAAACTTAAATTTGAATATACAATTTACGGTTCAGGCCCAGAAGAAAATTACTTAAACAAATTAATCGAAAAATATAGTTTAGAGAATTCAATAAAAATTGAAAATGCAATATCACATAAAGAAATAATTGAAGTATTTAAAAAGACAGACTTTTTAATTCATGCAAGTAAAACAGCCAAAAATGGTGACGCTGAAGGTTTACCTACCGTAGTTATTGAAGCTCAGTCTTGCGGTATTCCTGTAATTGGTACTTATCATAGTGGTATTCCTGAAGAAGTAATAAATAATAAGACCGGCTTCTTGTCTAGCGAAGATCATATCTATCAAATAAACAAAAACCTTATTAAGGCAATAAATACCAGTAATAGTACTTATAAAATAATGTCTGCTAATGCCAGAAAATTAGTTATGTCACGTTTTAATGATAAAATTATAAATAAAAAAATAATAAATCTTTATAACTTCGTTGTTCAAAATAATAAACCAATTAATAATAATGAAGCACTTGAATCAAAAAAAAGTATTTTAAGTATTCCGAAAAAACCAATAAAAATTCTTCTATTTTCACATTCATCTCTGCTCGCTGGTTCAGAACGTTCTTTACTGGAATTAATAGATGAATTACTACAAAAAGATGCCTTCATTACTGTTGTTCTACCTTCAAATGGTCCACTTTCTGAAGAGCTTAAAGAAAGATCGGTACAAACTATTATCGTTAACTATGGTTGGTGGGCAAGACTAGAAAGAATTAAATATAACAGTAAAAAAACTAACTTATCTCAATCATTAGCAAGCCTTTTAAAGGCAATTCCACAATTGTCTGCTCTAGACCCAGATGTTATTTACACCAATACCGCAAGTATTCCTTGGGGTGCAATTACCGCCAAAATATTAAACAAGCCCCATGTTTGGCACTTAAGGGAATACGGTAAATCAGATCATGGCTTGCATTTTGATTTGGGTGAAGAACAAACTAAAAAATTTATTAATCAAACTTCAAGTGCGGTTGTTGTTAATTCACAAGCCATCAAAAATTTCTACAAAGACCATATAGATGATAATAAAATTACAGTTGCTTATAACTACATAAAAATACCGGAAGAACAAGTAAAAGAAAAACTGCAAACAAAATTTTTTAATCTTAAAAACAGTACTAAACTATTAACTCTAGGCACAATAATACCTTCAAAAGGCCAACTAGACGCATTACTTGCCACAGACAACTTAATTAAGAAAGGTTACAAAGTAGAACTAGCAATAGTTGGACAATTCGAAAACAAAGAATACGCAAACAAACTTATAAAATATGTAGAAGACAATAGCCTTAATAATAGGGTAGTCATACACCCATTTATTAATAACCCTTATCCACTAATTGATTCTGCAGATATTGTTTTGACTTGTTCAAAAAACGAAGCTTTCGGTAGGGTAACCGCCGAAGCAATGCTACTTAAAAAACCGGTAATTGGTACTAATAGCGGTGGTACTCCAGAACTAATTGAAGAAGGTAAAAACGGCTTTTTATATACGCCTGGCAACATTGAGGAACTAAGTAGTAAAATTGAATATTTTTTAAAGAATAAAAAACATATTGCTAAATTTGGCAGTAATGCCTATCAATCCATAACAAAAATTATTAGCAAAGAAAATTATGGTAAAAAAATATTGAATGTAATAAGTTCTGCTAAAAATAATTATATAAATACAAGTCCTTTTAAACTAATTTCAGAATCATTCTTTACTACGCTAATTAAAACCGTAAATGATAAGTCTAGTTTACATAAAATTGAAAATACTAATAATAAATCTAAATCAAATCTCGAAAAACAGCTTTTAAAAGCAAAAAATGAACTGAATAGTATAAAAAAAGAAATAGCAGAAATACAAGAACTAAATGAAGCTCTTGAAATAGAAAAGCAAGAAATAGCAATATTTGAAAGCCAGCTAAATAAAATTAAGTCGGCAAAATTTTTTAAGCTTTGGCAAGCTTATTGTAGAATTAGAAAACTTATAATAGGCAAATAATATGAAAAATCTACTGGACTTTACTAACTCAGATAATAGTTTAAAAAACGAGCTACAAACTAATCTTGATATTCTAAAAAAACATAAACATAATTTAAAAAAACAGTTTGTTTTAATAACAAATGCAAAAGCATATAACTTTTGGCAAAACGTTAATTCAATAAAAAAAAGCCTATTCAATTTAGGCTATATAACAGATCTTCTACCTTTTGAATATAAATATAATATAAAAAAATTTATTCAAAAATTCGGAATCTCACAAAAAAACGAAGTAAAAAAATTTAGTATTTATAACAAACATCGTAGTTATACTAAAAGTTATACAGCCAAGGATAAAGAAAGAACAATAATAAATGATTCAGTATCAGTAGTAATTCCTACATATAATGCTGGACCAACTTTCGATATTGTTTTAAAGAAAATCGTAAACCAAAAAAATGTTAAGAACCTCGAGATTATTATTATAGATTCTGGCTCACAAGATAACACACTTAAAATAGCAACTAAGTATGATGCAAAAATTGTAAAGATTAATAAAAATACATTTAGTCATTCTACGGCTCGTAACCTTGGGGCCAGCAAGGCATCTGGTAAATACTTAATATTTACAGTTCAAGACGCTTTCATGCTAAATAATATTACTATAAACGATACTATTAATTACTTAAAAATTAATAAAATAAAAGCGGCTTCAGCAAAGCAAACACCACGATTTGACGCAGATGTATTTGCATGTTGGCAAATTTATAATTTTAGCCATATGATATCTCCAAATAGTTCTGATCAGGTTATTAAAATAGAACCAAGTGTTTTTAAAAAAATGAAAAGTAATATAAAACGAGCTTATTGTACTATTGATGATGTTTACGCCGTTTTTGAAAAAGAGCTTTTTATAAATTCTAACGGATATAACGAAAAATATACCTACGGCGAAGACCTAGAACTGGGTAAAAGATTAATTGAAGGCGGTCATAGGCTTGGTTATATCTACTCAAATGGCGTTATTCATTCTCATAATCGCTCAGCAGATCAATTATTAAAACGGTACTATGTTGATAATATATTTCTAAATAAAGTATTTAATGAAAAAGTAAATTACCATCATAGTAAAGTAGATATTTATACTATTATTTACAATTTATTAAAGGCTGGAAAAGAAATTGAAAACAAAATTAATTCAGGTAATTATTCTAATCCCTTCCTTATATTAACTAATTCAAATCACAAGTTACTAAATTATACCTTCTCTTCTGTGCGCTTACTTAGTGATTTATTAAATAATAATACTGGCAAATTAAATACAGATCTATATTTAAGTCTACATAAAAATTTTGATAGCTTTATTTTAAATATCTTAACAGATATAAATAGTAGGTGGAAAATATCACTTCTAGAACCAAAACAACAATATATTCTTGTTGATAAGTTATTTGCATTGTTTGCCAGCAACCACTTGTCTCAATATTATCTATCACAAGATAAAATCAATGATAATATAAACGGGGTTAATCTTTTTTTGAAAAACAATATATGAAAATAACTTATTCAATTCATCAATTTTTTCCAAATTACTATACAGGTACAGAACTATATCTTTACAATCTTGCAACCATGATGCAAAAACTCGGCCACGAAATCCATATCATTACATACAATCCAGCAAACATATCTCAGCAACAAGAATTGATTCAAAGTGATTATATATATAAAAATTTACAAGTAACATATGTTAAATGTTCAAATGAGAGTTCGATTTCATTTGAATTAAGTAACTCATGTATAAGTAAATATTTTTCAGATCTATTCAAAAAAGAAAAACCAGATCTTTTTCATATTGCTCATCCCATGAGAATGGCTTCTGCCTTCTGGGAAGCAAAAAAGAAAAATATCAAAACAGTAATTACTTTAACTGATTATTGGTTAATGTGTCCAAAAGGTTTATTGGTTAGGAATAACAATGCTCCTTGTGTCTCCTCAGACAATGGTTTAAATTGTAAAAAGTTTTGTTATCGTAATCTTTTATTATCACGCATACAAGAACGTGTTAAAGAATCACAAAGTATTATTAAAAATGCCGATGCCTTAGTCGCCTCAGCAAATTATCTTGCAGATCTGTTCAAATTTAATGGATACGATATGTCAAAACTCGCCTTAATAAGGCACGGATTTAATTACTTTAACAAATTTTCACCTCTAGCAAATAAAAAGAAGAAAGATTTTACTATTATATCTACCGGCTCATTATTACCCCACAAAGGTGCACATATATTAATTCAGGCTTTTAAGAAACTTAAACAACCAAGATTAAAATTAAAGGTTTATGGATCGTCTTACGGTGATAATAGCTACATGAATTTTTTATTAAAATTAAAGGGTAAGGATAAGCGAATAATTTTTCCCGGTACATATACAATAGATCAAACGGCAAAGATTCACCAAGAAGCCGATATCGTTGTTCAACCCTCACTATGGGCCGAAACATACCCGTTAGTTTGTGTTGCTTCTCTTGCTTATGGTGTTCCAATTATTGTTCCTAACGCAACCGGCTCACAAGAACTAGTAAACCATGGCACTAATGGTTATGTTTTTGAATTTGGTAATATTGACTCATTAGCTAAACAACTTACGCAAGCTTATAAGGACAAACTTAAATTTAAAAATAATATCTTTTATCCTTATTCAATCGAAAATGAAGCCGTCACTACCGAGCAACTTTATTATCAATTACTTAACAAATAATGACAACCGTGGTAATTCTCGGCGCAACCGGATTTATTGGCTCTAATTTACTTAAAGAAATAGCGAAGGTCGGCAATTGCAACATTAAAATACTTGTTCGTAATATAAAAACTAAGAAAAATATTTCAAAAATTTTTAATAATAATGTAGAAGTTTTTGAAGGCGATATATCAAATGTAAATATACTTAAAAAGAATATTGATAATAACTGTATTGTAATTAACCTAACAACTTCATCTGTTCCTTACTCGTCAATGCAAAACCCATTACAAGAAATAAACAATCATCTTGTTTCACAAATAAAGTTAATTGAAGTCTTAAATAAGATAGGCGTAAAAAAAATTGTTTATACATCGTCTGGGGGTGGTATTTATGGTATAAACAACAGTGAATATATTTCTGAAAGTGAACATATACAACCACACTCACCCCACGCTATTACAAAGATTGCAATAGAATACTACCTACATTACTTTTATAAAATATATCAAGTACCTTATCTTGTATATAGAATAAGTAATCCATATGGTCCGGGGCAAAAACAAAAAGAAGGCTTTGGCTTAATTCCTTCATTAATCAATAACATAAAAAATAAAACCAAGCCCATTCTATATGGTAATGGAAAGCTGATACGCGACTTTATATATATAGACGACTTAGTAAAAGCAATTACATTGTCTTTTCCAAAAAACACAAAGTTTAATACTTATAATTTAGGAACAGGGGAGGGGACTAGTATTGCAAAGATATGGAAAATATTAAAAGAAATATCTAAAACAAAATTAGATCCGAGTTTTAAAGATATCAGGCCAATAGACGCCAAGTCTGTTGTTCTAGATATATCTCGTTTTAAAAATGAATTTAACTGGAGTCCTAAAATTAATATAACAAAGGGTTTAAGGCTTACTTATTCAAAATAATTAAGATGTTTAAAAATATTCTAAAAAGAAAAAATATTAGTTTATATATAGTCTCAATTTTTTTCATTACTCTCTTAATTCATCTTATTTTTTCGTTCCTAGGAATTGGTAACGATCTTAATAATATGTATGGTTTTCGACAAAATCAAACTGCCATCTCTACATTTTATTTAGTTAAAGAAGGTATTAAACTAAATTATATTACACCGGTTTTGGGTGCACCCTGGTCTATTCCTATGGAATTCCCAATATACCAATGGCTTGTTGCTATAGTCACTATTATTACTAAAATTAACCTCGATACAGCCGGTAGATTAGTAAGTATTGCCTTTTTTTATTTATCCCTAATTCCATCGTATTTAATTCTAAAAATATATATTAAAAAAAAAATTAACATACTTATTTTATTAAGTATTATTCTTGCAAGTCCTGTTTATATTTTTTGGTCTCGGTCATTTATGATTGAATCAACGGCATTATTCTTTTCACTATTATTTCTTTTATATGTTTTATATTTTCAAATAAAATCAGTAAAACTGTTTTTATTTCTAGGAATAGTTTCTGGAATATTGGCCGGTTTAACAAAAACAACTACATTTGTTCCTTTCTTTATTTTAGCTGGGCTTTTGTTCTTGTTTGATTTTTTAAAAAAGTACCAATTTAAATATAGTTACGTACTTAATAAAGCCTTCTCCGGACTTCTTCTCTTTGGTATCCCAATTTCAATTTCATACATGTGGACTAAATATGCAGACAATGTAAAGAATTTAAACCCGCTCGCTGAAAATTTTATTACTTCAAATGCGTTACTTGCCTGGAACTTTGGAACACTTAGTCAAAAATTATCTTTATCTACCTGGAAGCAAATTTTTTCTCATACTCTTTATAATCTAACCAGCTTTAATATTTTAACAACAATACTACTCTTACTTATTGTTTCTATACCAATTATTTTAAGAATGAAGTATTACAAACACATATTAGTATTAATATTTGCTTATTTTATTGGCCCACTTATATTTACCAATCTTTATTTTGTGCATCACTATTACTATTATGCTAATGTTATTTTTTTATTAGCTGCATTGGGATTTGCAATTATTAGCCTAATTGAAAGCAAAAAAACTAACTTAGTTTTTCTTTCATTTTTCTTTGCGTCATTAATTTTTACAAATTTTTATCTTCGCTATTTTAGTTACTATCTTCCTATTCAAATGAGTAATAACAATAATATTAGGGAAGCGTCCAGTTACATTAAATCAAAAACTAATGATACTGACATTATACTTGTATATGGCTACGACTGGGATTCAACACTCCCTTATTACTCAGAAAGAAAAGCCATAATGATACGCGGTAGTTCAACAGAAACCGATCCCAGCATTTCAAAATCAATTAATAATATCGAAAAAAATAGTATGAAACTTATGGCAGTATACAAAGCCGGTTTCCCTTTAAAAAATAAATTTATTAAAGAAAGAGCGCGCTTCTATAATCTCAATCTTAAACCAGTAGTAATTAACGATTTTGAAATTTATTCTAAATAAAAAGACTACTTAAATATAGATGTGTACCAGCTAATATAATTGGGTAACCATTTCATTAGTTTAAAATTTGATTTACCATTAACTCTATCTGTCCAAACTGTTGGTATTTCTGTTATTCTATAGCCTTTTTTGAATGCCTTTAAAACAATTTCTAAAGAATATTCAAAACCACCTGTACTTTCAACTTTTATTGAATTCAGTACCTTTTTCTTATACATTTTAAAAGCATTTGTTGAGTCATGTGTTGGTACACCAAAAAACCAATGCAATGTAAGTCCCGCAGTCTTAGATAATAAAGACTTAATAAATGGCCCACCAATTTTTTTTCCACCCTTCATATAGCGCGAAGCACAAACAATATCATACCCAGTATCTATCAGTTTTTTCATTTCATCAATTTGCGTAATGTCATCTGACAGGTCCGCCATTAAAACTACTACTGCGTCACCTTTAGCTTTTCTAAATCCTGTTTTTATAGCATTCATCACACCCTTTTTATTTCCACTACAATTTTCTACCAATTTAATATTATTCAACCTTTTTTTAGATAAATACATGTTCATTACTGGGTAAGTAGGGTCTTCTTTAGAATCATAAACTACCAATAGTTCGTGTTCTGTCTTTACAAGCTTCTTAATTTGTTTAAAAACATTTAATATGTTTTTCTCTTCGTGATAGACCGGTACAATTATTGATATTTTCATTTTTCAAAAATCAACAAACTTTGTTTGCCAAAGACTTTCCACAAAAATGGAAGCTTTAAGTATATCTTAATAAATATACTGCTTTGTGGTAATTTACTATTTGTAGTATAAGGCAAAAACTTTTCAATGTTCAACCTGCATTTAAAACCATTAGCTAAAAAGACTTCTATAAGTGCCCTGTCGTCAATAGGTGTTATATGATCAAAAAACATCCAATAATCTTTTGCACAAAATCTGTAATTAGGTTGTAAAACAACAACTTCACCACCTGTTTTTAATACTCGTTTTATTTCTTTAATAACTTCAATAATTTCTTTCCTTGTTATATGCTCAAAAAAATTACTTATAAATACTTTATCTAAATTCTTTATTTTTTGCGGGATTTTTGTTGCAGAGGATAGATAAAACAACACATCTTTGTTTAATTTATTTTTTACTTGTTTATTTAGGTCAAGTGCGTATTTCTTCTTACACTTAATATTATTTATAAACTCACCATAACCACATGCTATTTCCATTACCGAATCTTTCCGATCAAAGTATTTATTTAAGTAACTATTTATAATTACTTTCCACATAGCATCTCTTTCTTGTTGATTTATAAATCTATTTTTATATATTAATTCAATAATTTTACTTCTCATTATTTTTCAGTTTTATAACAGTTTTATTAAACAAATCTTTACTTATTAATTCCTTACATTTATTACCTGGCAAATTAAGCGACCAAGCTGAATACTCGTTTCCATCATATTGTATAGGTATATTATACTGCTTATTATAAGTACACTTATAAACGTTGTACTTCCAATATAGATTGTCTGTTTTTTCCCTGTCTACAACAGGAATAAAGTTAAGTAAAGCAAGAACAATAAAGGCTAAAGCATAAAGTTTTTCTTTTACTTTCTTACTATTATAAAAAAGCTGAACGAGTATCCAATAAAGTATTATAAATGGATAAAAGAAATATCTTGGTCCAACATTCTTTGGATTAATACCAGCTATATCAGTACGAACTGCTGTAACGATAATTATAGTAAATAACAGGTATAGCAAAATCCACAGGTTTATGTTTCTATAGTTTTTGTATAAATATTTTAAAATAAAATACAGAATTAGTACTCCAAAGTGAACCAGTAAAAACCATGAACTATACAAATTACCAAGAACAAAATTACCAAAATAATTCGGTACAATGTAGTAAGCAATTTTAGTTAAAGAAGTATAACTTTTCGTAACAAATCCTATCGTAGCACTTAATTGTATTAATAAAATAATTGCTGCGACAATAGCTATATAAACCTCTGTTTTTTTTCTATAAATTAGGGCTCTTAAAAATAAAATAGGTGACACTATTATAATGATTGTAGATGATAGGCCACCAACAAATAAGTATAGAAGGCGAATTAGTAGATCTTTTCTTTTTTTACTCCAAAACAATAGTAAAAACAAAAGTAATGCTGACCACCAAAATGTATATAACGGTAACCCAAATACTTCTGGATCAGATGGTATTAAAAATACTAGCATGGCACAAAGATACTTACCTTTTAAACTTGTAGGACTTAGTGCTATAGCTAGGCCTACCGATACTATAAACAACCATGATAAAACAGTGCTAAAAAATGGATAATAAACAAACGAAACTGTAAGCGACACTGCCGTAATAATTTTAGATATGGTTATATAATAGCCATAAACCGGGTCCAACAGAAATTTCCATCCCTTGTTTATAAACTCTGGTATAAATACAGTCCCATCTTCATCCCAAACCTGTGGTACTAATATTTGTATCGACCGCCTTAAGAATAATAAGCATAAAAATATAATAAATAGAATAGCTATCTTTGCGTATTTGTTATCTGAAATTAGTTCATTAAGTTTCTTGAAAAACTTACTCTTTTTAAAGTACTTTATTAAAATATTCTTTCTATAGAGTATTTTGTTTTTCATATATTCCGTAGCACAACCTGCTTTTTTATCCAGGGTATTACTTCGTCTAACATTTCACTTAATGATGTTTTTGCTTCAAAACCTAATAGTTTTTTAGCCTTACTTACATCTGGTATTCTCTTTTGTACATCATATTCAAATGGTTTATCTGCTACATAGTTAAATGGTTTGTTAGTATTAATCTTTGACCAAATAAGTTCGGCAAGCTGTAGAACAGTGGTTGACTCTTCGGTTGATATATTAAAATCCTCATTTAATGCATTTTTGTTTGTCATACATTCAATAATTCCCTTTGCTAAATCACCACCATATGTATAATGTCTGATTTGTTTTCCACTACCTAAAATATGAAGTGGATTTTGACCTTTAATAACCTTTTGTACCAGATCTGGAACTACATGACTGAGTGCTAATTCAATATTTCCACTTTTTATTTTCGAACCTGTTTTAGCCTTTGATTCACCGGTACCCACACAATTAAATGGCCTAACTATAGTGTATGGTAGTCTGTATTGTTCCCATGCACCCTGAGCAAAATATTCTGTTGCTAATTTCTGAAAGCCATATGTTGACCTTGGGGGTGGTGATATCCGTACTTCACTTTCTGGTGTGGGGTACTTTTTTGTTGATTCAAACACCATACTCGAAGAAAGTATTGTAATCTTTTTTAATGATAAATTTTTGTATGCATAAATTGCAGCATCAAAAGATGAAGCTGTAATTCTTTCATTCTCTGCCAATAAGTCATATGCAAATTTATGGAAATATGTTATTCCACCAATACTTGCAGCTAATGCAATAAAATGATCACAGCCACTTAATAATTTTTTTAATAAATCTACATTTTTAGCATCACCCTCTGTAAAATTATAGTTTGGATGATTATCGTAACTTTTCTCAACCTTTCCATATTTTGAATAATTATCTAATCCAACAACTTTATGACCATTTTTTAATAATTCTTCTACAACATAACCACCAATAAAACCAGCTGATCCAGTTACAAGTATTTTCATGCTATTTTTTTAAATTATTAATTTGGTTAACAGTAAAAACAAGTTTATCAATACCAAATACATTCCAAACATCACAAATATAAGACTTTTTATTAAGTAGTTTTGCAATTTTGTTCTTGTTTTTTTCGTAAGTCTTATGTTTGGTCGCTATTATAACTACATCTGCACCAACAACAGCTTCACTTAACGAGCTTAATACCTGTTGTCTTTCGTATTTTTTCACAAATGGGTCGTGTAATATTACCTGTGCATGTTCTCTAAGTAATGCTTTTCTTATTTTAAAACTTAAAGATTCTCTTATATCATCGTTCTCTGGTTTAAAAGCAAGTCCTAATATCACTACCTTTTTGTTTTTCAGCTTTACTCTTTCCCTAATTTTTTTTACCAAAAACAATGGCATAGATTCGTTAACTTTCCAACTGGCTGTAATTAAATCTAAATAAGGATTGTCATTAACCAAAAAAAATCCATCCTTAAATAAACAAGGGCCGGCAGTTAAGCCTGGCAGTGCTAAACCACCGCGTTTATAGCCAGTATTAACCAAATTAATAATTTCATGCACATTGCGATTAAAGTTTTCGGCAATAACCATAAATTCATTTGAAATAGCAAAGGAAATATATCTGTACATATTGGTGTAGAGTTTTGCCAATTCGGCACTTGTTGAATCGGTAAGTAAACACTTCACACCAAAGCTTTGGTAGAATTGTTTAGCTTTTTTTGCAGAAGCAACGTCTATACCACCAATAATCTGCGGTATGCTCTTTGTTTCTTCAATGGCAAACCCTTGGGCAATTCTTTCCGGGCAAAAAGTTAAATATAAGCTTTTACCAATACGATATTTTGTTTTTATTTCTATCTTATCTTTAACATAAATTGTTGTTCTTGGAGAAACTGTGCTTCTTAAAATAATCAGCTGCCCTTTCTTTAAGTGTGGTATTATCTTGTCAAAAGCATCATTAATCTGATTTAATACCGGATTCATATTTTCATCAATCGGCGTTCCAAGAGTTAAAACAATTATGTCCGATTCCTCTATAATACTATAGTCAGTTGTAGGAATAAAGCCTTTATTAATGTGTTTTTTTAAAAGTGGTTTTGCACCACTTTCCATAAAAGGCATGTTACCCTTCTTAAGTTCCTCTATTTTCTCTATATTTCTACCAATACCATATACATTAAATTTTTCCTCAGCCAGAACCAAAGCTAAAGGTAAGCCAACTCTACCAATTCCAACAATACTTACTGTTTTCATTTAAAATAAATAACTAATATGTTTCTTATTATATACGTATCCAGTAAAATTTTCTTCTTATCTATTTAATTAATGTCATAATATTCATATTAAATGTTGTTTTATGCTCATGAATATATTAGACCTTAAAATTAGTCATCAAAAAGCTGCTGAGCTTAGAGAAGCTAACCGTTTACTCGAGGCGCTTAGTTTAATTAATAAAGTTATTGAAGGTTATATCATAAATAAAGATTACAGCGCTCTTGCCGAGGCCTACAAAGACCAGGCGCTAATTTACAAGCACCTCTATTTGCAAAGCAATAGAATTAGTTACCTTAACAGTGCTAAAAAGTCTGCTCAAGCAATAATTAGTACTGCAAGCAAACATAACCTTACCAACTCTTTTTCTTTAGGTCATTTCACACTTGGTGAAATACTAGTACTTTTAAAGGAATATAATAAGGCAGTAGACCACTATAATATTGCCCTTAATAAGTTTAATGGGCCGCTAGCTGAGAAGGGCAACTACCGTAACCACTTGGCACAAGCGCTCTACTTGGCCGGGCATATAGATATGGCAGAAGCCCAATTTAAACAAAGTCTGGAAGAGCTTAAAGCGGGTAGGGAAGGGGTTAGTACTTTTCTCTACAACGTTTGGCTAAGCGGTGCTTATTTAAGGCAAGCCAAGCTTTTAGCCAGTAGTAATAAAGCCAGAAGTAATGAATACTTAAGTAAGGCAAAAAAAATAATTGAGAGTGACAAGCGCTTAATTCTTCGTAAAATACAGGTCAGTAGACATTAGCCAATATATACTTACAACCTCGGGGGTTCTAACCCCCGAGGTTGTATAGCTATCGAAACATTATCTATCGCATTATGACAGTCTTACAATTTATTTTTGTAGAATATAGTCACCAACATATTTTCCTAGAATTAATTAACTATATCTGTCTTATTATTTGATGTTTACATTTGATTTGTGAATTTGATTTTACTTGCCCCTCGTAGTCCACCAGCCAGCGGACTAAATTCATACTTCCATAATTATATTTATTATTTTAATATTATTTTATGAAGCAGAAGGTTTTAATTTACTTTCTCTCCGTACTTTCTTTTTTCTCTTTAGCACTTAATGTTTTTCTGTTAACAAATAAGTCGGATAATCAAATTAACAGTGAAACACATCTGGTAACAAAAGTGTTCGACGGCGATTCGTTTCTTCTTGAAAACACTACCAATATTCGCCTTTGGGGAATAAACGCCCCAGAGATTGGTTTTTGTGGGGCTAGCGAGGCCAAAAACTACCTGTCTTCTCTTATTCTAAACGAGCAAGTAAAAATAGGAGAGTCGTTTCAAAAACATGGCCGTACATTTGCCTTAATTTATTTAAACAATACTCTCATAAATGCCCAGATGCTCAAAGCCGGCTGGGGTACAGCCGATTCTATCCCTGCCCCCGAAAAGCAAGCAATGCAACAAGCCCGGCAATTTGGCCGCCAAAACAACTTAGGTATATTCTCAACTTTGTGCTCGCAATTAACAAATCCCCTAAATCCAAAATGTAACATCAAAGGTAATATAGACAAAGAAACATCCACCAAAGTCTATCATCTGCCGGAATGCCGTGAATACAATAGCACCATAGTTGATTTATTTGTCGGCGAAAAGTGGTTCTGCACAGAAGCTGAAGCCATTAATGCCGGCTTTACAAAAGCCCTTCATTGCCCCAATTAGTTGTCAGATTTCAGTTCTCAGTTATCAGGTCTAAGTTGTCAGTTAATACAACCTCGGGGGTTCTAACCCCCGAGGTTGTATATCTATAGCTACATTTAATATCGCATTATGACTATGTTACTCATTATCAATGTAGAATATAGTCGCCATCATATTTTCCTAGAATTAATTAACTATATCTGTTTTGTTATTTGATGTTTGCTTGCCCTCCGATTCGGAGGGCTTGCCCCTCGTAGTCCGCCAGTCGGCGGACGAAGTCGGATTTCTTGGATCTTGATATTTTAAACCCGAAGCTTCTATTCTTATACCTCTGTTTTTCCTCTTTCTTTAATGAATATTGAATACTGTCTATTAGATATTGATTTCAACAATTTAACAATTTAGCAATGTAGCAATGAAGTCGTGAAACAATTACTCTATTTATCTATTGCGGACTACGCCCCTGTACCAGAGCAAAGCACGGTACGAGGTTATAAAATTACGGATTTAGAATTAGATTTAATAATTTGATTATCGAAGATTGATAATTATTTGGTAAATTGGTTATTGATAATTGAAAATTTAACTTGTTCCTATATTCGTATATTCCTGTTTGAGTTTGTTATTTGTAGTTTGTGATTTGTTTGGAATGCTTGGTATTTGGATATTGGAATTTTCTCTTCTTCTTATATTCCTAAATTTCTATATTCTTAAATTCTTATTCTTTATTTATTCTGTTCCAAATAATTGCTAAACCAATTCGAAATCGGGTCTAAGTTAAAGTGTTCCCAGGTATATATATCACCAATCTGAAATATTGTGCCACCAACAACATAACTGTCTTTCTGAATCTCTGAATCAACCCAGATTAACCAATCCTTAAAACTTTCCTCATTTCCATTTTTTAAGTACCCGGTTAACGGGTCGCCTCCCTCGGCTACCGCAATTTCGCCCAAAATCAAAGGCATACCAGACAGCTCTGGGGCGTTAGCGGCATAATAATCGTAAAACTTTCTGTACCTCAAAGTTAAATCCTGCTCTCGACTTATATCTTTGTTGTAATCAAAGCCATAACCGTTATAGCAAAATGATGCGCCCATTCCGTTCATTGCCTTCAAGTCTTCAACTATAAATTGCAATTCGCCCGGCTCCAAATTTCCAACCGGCACGCTACCAACACAAGTTTTTATTCCAGCCCCTTCATTTAACTCGGTTAGTTTTTTCCAAAACTTACCATTCCACTTAAGGTTTGCTTCACCCTTCCAGTCCGGTGTGTTTTCGTATTCATTCGGGGTTGCCATGTAGTCAAAAAGCGATATGTCGCCCCCCAGCGCCGTATACCCGGGCTTTAATACCTTATTAAAAAAGTCTGTTGCCGATGAAACAGGGTCATCGGTAACTGCATATTTTAAATTGGTTGTGCCATCATAAAATCTTAATATAGCCGTGCCACCGCTAAAATCGGTTTTATATTGCCTAACTGCCTCTAGCATTGATGTGTTTAAATGCGGGTCGATTACCTTAACCACTCGGGGCCCGCGTTGCATTATGTTTTGCGGCCCCTGATTGTAATGAATTAACATAAAAATTCCCAGCTTACTTTTTGAAAGCACACCCGCTGTTACGCCACCCAAATCTTCGTCGTTTGTGTTGCCGTCACCAGTATCATTATCCGTATCATCATCAGTGTCGTCATCGGTTCCGCCCCCTTGGGGTAGGCTAGTTGTTGGCGGGTTAAAATAGCCCAATCCCAAACCGCTTTCGTTAGAATCTTTCTTGTTTGTTCCCAGTTGCGCATTGCCCGGTGTTGCTGGGGCCGGGGTCGGTTTTGATTTACCCGCGTATTGCCAATAAACAATTGTTCCGGCCATAAAAGTAGCCACAATTGTCGCGAATATCCCTGCATTTCTCATATATATTTCAGTATAGCAAAGAAGCTAATTGTTATAGAACAATACATAATATTTATTACCTATTCTGAAAATAGAACCATATAATTCTTAAGCTTCTATAAGCGATACCTTAATCTCGTTTTCGTAAAGCACAGCATAAACTATATCGGTTATTATTGCTAAAAATATAATTAACGCCACCATGTTAAGTAAAGCAATTTCCCCAGAAACGTATCTGAATAGCATGAAGGCCGTTAGCACAGTCAAAAGAGCAGCAACTATTAAAGTTATTATTCCTCCCACACTGGTACTTGCCCGGTCCACATCGCTGCCATCACTAAAGTTTGGCAACATAACTCCAATAATAAACACAACTAAATGTAATATTACAGAAACCAAAAGCCCAAATACAGAAATAAATAACCTGCCCTCTGGCATGGGGAAAAGGGAATAGATAATAGAAAATAAAGCCAGCATTTGCGGTATTGAAATAAGTAAAGAAAAAGCCAGTTTGCTATACAAAATCTTTTTAATACTAAGTGGTGCAGTAAACAAATGCCAAGCTTGCAGCTTTTCCTTTGAAAGTAGTGGGTAAGTTACCCGCAGTAAATAGGCAGTTTGCAAAAACATTAACCATACAAAAACAAATGTAATATAAGCTTCCTGCCAATTTTGCTGAATCGGTCTAATTTCCTGCGCTTGTTTCAGAAAAATATAGAAAAAAATCATTAAAAGCAGCATAAATACATAGTAGCCAAATTCTTTTACAGACCGAGTAAAACCAACTACTTCACGAATTATTAATGGGTTACAGCACTTTGCAGTAATGCTTATAAACTTCTTGGTTGCACTTAGCCGGCAACATACTCTTTCTGTAATTTTCTTGAAAAAATGCTTAATCACTAAAAATAAAGCAGAAAATAAAAATAAGGTTAAACTAACTATTTTTACAAAAGCCAAGTAATTGTTGTATACCAAAACATCATGTAACCAATAGCTGGGAAGATTCTTGTTTAATAAGGGCAAACTATTATAGATAGCCACATATTCTTCAGCCGGCGCGTTATAAAGGGTCATTAATTTTGTGGGAAAAACAATTGTCATTAATTTGGCAAAGAAATAAACAAACAATACCAAGCCCATAACAACAAACCATTCATAAAATCTGTCTAGCAATACAGAAAGTATGTAGGCAATCAGCTCACCCAAACTTTGGCAAATGATTAACAAAGAAATTAGTACAAATAAGTATCTCATTACAAATATTAAAAAAGGGGCTTTCATAAAAACAGCATAGAAAGCAATAGCAACAGGTGTTAAAAGCAACAAAGAAACAACTAAATTAATAATGAATGTTTTTACAAAGTACCATTCCCAAATCCTAATTAAGGGCTGGGGCATTACCGATAAATATTCAAAATTACTGTTTTTACTGTTTAAAAAACCGTTCACCGAAAGCATTGTTGTAAAAACAACAAAATAGCCAATAACAAAAATAGACGCTTGGAATAAATAATTGGCGGTTAATAATCCGTATAACTCAAAGGGTACCAGACTTCTAAAATATATGAGTGCAAAGCGATATATAGAAAACAGCAACAATAAAGATAAAACAAAAAAAACAGCCGCAACAAATAACTTAGATTTCTTGTTTTTTCTAAACCAATCCCTTAGGGCAATAACTTCAAACCTGAACAAGGTTTTAAAAAAATACACGTTATTTTTCTCCACTAACTAATTTATAAGCCTTGTTTAAGTCTGTTTTTTTGTCTACTATTACTTCTTTTACCAGCGCCCCCCGTTTCATAATTCCCACTCGGTGGGCATATTGAGCAGCAAAACTTATAATATGAGTCGTAAAAAACACAGCACCATCATTTTTGGCAAATTCTTTTAATTGGTTCCCAAATATTTCAATGCTTTCCGGGTCCAGGCCAACAATGGGCTCATCAATTACCAGTAATACCGGTTCATGCAAAAGCGCAGCAATAAAAGTTAACTTTTGCCGATTACCTCTTGAATAATCGGTCAAAGATAGGGGTAAAATATCTCTGATATTAAATATATTACTAACTTCTTTTATTCTTTTCTCAAGTTTAGCGGCCTTCATATTGTGCATCTTGCCACTTAATCGTAAATACTCATAGCCGGTTAAATACTGGTATCCAAGCGGATTATCGGGTACATAACCAAACAATCGTTTTGCAATTACCGGTTCTTTAGTATTGTTATAGCCACCAATTTCTACCTTGCCACTATCTGGGCTAAATAACCCAGTAATTGTTTTTACCAGAGTAGTTTTTCCGGCTCCATTTTCACCAATTAAAGCATATATTGTTCCTCTTTCTACACTAAAGCTGGTAGGGGAAACGGCCTCAAAGTGATCAAAATACTTGGAAACATTTTCAACAAGCAGTATATTTTTATTTGTCATATTATCATTCTATATCATAATTAAAAAATATTCTTCGGTAACAAAAAACCAGAATATAGAATACAAGGTCCCTAAAAATAATAAATATTCGGAATAAAACAGATACAGATACGCCCAGTGCCAATAATATTCCCACCCGTTCCATCAAATATGCCAAAACAAATTCCCTAATTCCTAACCCACCCGGGGCTGGTATAAATAAAAAGCCCAATACCGAGGCCACAATAAAAGTACTTTTTACATACAAGAACTTAAATAGGGAACCATAAGTTACCAAGCTAATACCTTTCAAAAAGGTAGCGAAGGCAAAGCCAGCGAAAGCCCAAAATAGAATGTTAGTTATGAATATAATTAGCGCTGATTTATTGCTAATGTAATTAAAGTGTAGTTTCTGTTTTTTGAATACCAAAGCCCAAAATTTTTGTACTGTTTGTAACCCTGGGTTTAGTACTAATATTGTTAGCAAATATGCTGTCAAATATAAAATAGAGTAGGGAAGTGTCAGTAAAAAACCTACAAACCAAAAAGCAGTCCAAACATTAATCCCTAAATTTAATACCTGAACTTTACTTATAGTTTTTACAGACAAATCGGTTTTGCTTTTTATCATCATCATCAAACCCAAATGATTCCAGATACCACCTGGAATATACCTGTATAGATTTGTTTTAGATAAGGTTTCTAAAAGCAACCAGAATTTTATGTTTATGTTTTCCAGCATTAAAACTAAATTTACAGAAAAAACATTAATTAATGCCGAAATTACCGAGAATACAAGGGCTACTAACATATATCCGTATTTTATTTTTATGCCGCTATTTTGTATTGCGCCATAATTTTTACTTATCAAAAAATATATAAACAAGAAAGAAGCCAACATGAATAGTAGCTGAAAGTATTTCAATATTCTTCTGCCTTGATTTTGCCCGTTTTCTTTCATACAATTTCCTCTGTTACAATTTAATTAATAGTATATATGAAACTAAATTTTCCAGACAAGCTACTTCCTACTTTTTTCGCTCGGGCCAATCAAAAAAACACAGGTGTTGAAGAATATATATCCAACCTGTACCTACAGCTAGCCAACAAAATTAAAGCCAATCCCACCTTTAAAGTAACCCTCGAGAATAAAGTTGAACTATCTAAATTTATTATTAAAAAGGGTATTGAAAAATTTGGCAACAAAACCGTTATTGCCTGGACTGGTGGCAAAGATAGTACTTTAATATTATGGTTTGCCCTTCAAGTTTGTAAGCAATCCAAGCTTAAAATGCCACCGGTTATGTTTATTAATGAAGGTCATATTTTTGAAGAAGTCGAAGAATTTGTTAAAGAAATAACTAAAAAATGGAAGCTTAATGTTACTCATGTACAAAATATAGATGTTATTAAACAAACCAAAAAGGTAGGTGACGTAGTTACCGTTTCAAAGCTCGACAGCTACAACCAAAAAGAAATCGATCGCTTGGGTTACAAAGAAAAAACATTCCTCTTTGAACCGGAATCGTATGTAGGTAATCACTTAATGAAAACCGTAGCCATGAATCGTTACTTACTTGAAAGCGGCTATAAAGGTGTTGTAACCGGCATTCGCTGGGACGAGCAAAAAGCCCGTGCCGAAGAATCTTATTTTTCAAGTCGTGGCGACCAATTTACCCCACTTCACACCAGAGTTCACCCCATACTTCACTTTACAGAAAAAGAAATCTGGGACGCAATCTTAACCTACAAGGTTCCATTTTGTAAACTTTATAAAGAAGGCTACCGTTCCCTTGGTGCCAAAGGCACAACCCATAAGTCGGGCAATAAACCTGCTTGGGAACAAGATTTTGAAAAAGTTTCTGAGCGATCCGGCCGCCGACAAGACAAAGAGGGGATTATGGAAAACCTACGAAAACTAGGGTACATGTAAGTTAGTTCTCCGTTGTCAGTTGTCAGGTGTTATATGTCAATTGTTCTTATAACCTCGGGGGTTCTAACCCCCGAGGTTATATAGCCATAGATACGTTAATTATTGCATTATGTCTGTCTTATCACTTCATTATGTAGTATATAATCGCCAACACATTTTTCTAAAATTGGTTATATTAGTTTTATTTTTTTGATGTTTGCTTGCCCTCCGTTTCGGAGGGCTTGCCCCTCGAAGTCCGCCTAAGGCGGGCGACCGAAGGATCTCACAAGTACTTAATATAATATAAATCCGAAGCACTAAGCACGAATTTCGAAACCCTCCGACTTGGAGGGTAAACAAATTCATATTACTAAATAATAAATATCAAAACACATACCCTATTATTTTAATTTAAATTCTAGCCCCCTAGATTTACCCAATCCGCCCAGCTTACGGGCAGGTAAAATTTAGAGTTAATATACATTTTATATTGGTTTTTCTTCTGATCATCTGCA